>DVKC01000005.1 GCA_018716295.1 Candidatus Avimuribaculum pullicola | reverse complement strand
CGTCATCGAGCAATGGTGTTACCATCACCACATCGGATGGCAACACTTACAACATTACCAACGGCACAAATGGCGTTGATGGCACGCCGGGTTCGGTTGTAGAGATTGGTGACAATGGCAACTGGTTTATCAACGGCGTTGACACTGGCATGCCTTCACGTGGTGCTACCGGGCAAGACGGTGCCGATGGTCAAGATGGCCAAGATGGCAAGGACGGCTATGTTCCATCTATCGAAATTCGCGACGGCTACTGGTACATCGACGGACAGAACACTGGCCAAGCAGCCCAAGGCCCTGCCGGTGCTGATGGTCAAGATGGCGCTGATGGTGAAGATGGCAAAGACGGACAAGATGGTCAAGACGGTGCTGATGGCACAGTTATCACTATTAGCGAAGACGGCTATTGGGTAATCGACGGCGTTAAGACCGACGTTATCGCTCGCGGTCAAAACGGACAAGATGGCCAGGACGGTGCTGATGGTGAAGATGGCAAAGACGGTCAGGATGGTCAAGACGGCGAAGATGGCAAGGATGCCAACCTCGTTTACTACGTACCCGACATGGAAAGCAAGTGCTGGGCCAAGGTGGTTTACACCAACGACGGCGAAACTCAAATCTCTTACACAGTGCAAGATGGCACTAATGGCACAGAAAGGTTGCCTTGGCTGCCTGAAGGTACTATCACTGCCGTGCTCAACACCGACACTCAGATCCTTACTCTCTGTAACGTGAAAGACAGCGAAACAGGCGAAGCAACCACTGTGACCATCAAGCTGACCGAACCGCTCGTAGGCCTCGCATTCGTTCCCGATGTGATGAACCACGGCATGGGCGTGGTTTACAAGTATCGCTTGTATTTCAACGAAGACAAGGCTGTTAACGCAACATGGGAAGACGAAGACCTGCTTGTGGCAAGCAACGAACTCAACCTCGTTTATCGCCTCAACCCGAGCAACGCCGACCTGAGCGGCATCGAGGATTGGGAGTTTGTTAACCGTCAGGTAGAAACTCGCGCAGCCAAGAACGACCGCTACGATTTGCTCACTTGGGAAAGAAACGAAATAGACAATGCTAATTATCCCGGTGTAATCACAGCCGTAGCTACTGTGAACGAATTGCCCAGCGAGGAAGAGTATGACGCAAACAACGAAGACCTGATTTTCGCATTGCAAGCAACAGGCGAAAACAACCGCGTCATCACTTCGGACTACGCCAAGCTCGAAGCATACGACATGAAGAAGTATGCCATCTACACTACCGAAGGTGAAGAGGCAGTAACCACAAAAACGGCCGAGGCTTATCCAACCGAGGAGCCCAAGGTTATAACCGACGAAACCGCAACGCAGGTGAACTTGGTACGTGGCACAACCGTTGACCTCAACGACTGTGTACAAACTATCGCCACCAACCTCTTGCCCGAAATGGTAGCTGTTGACGAAACTGGCTTCGACATCACCTACAAATTCAGCGAAACCGAGGTTAAGGACGGAACTGGCACAGTACAAAACAGCTTCGTTGACCTCGACGAGAATGGCGTGGTATCTGTTTCTGCTGGTGCTTCGGCACTTGGCCGCAAACCAGTGTTCAAGGTTGAAGCCGAGGTTAACGGCACTGTAATCGCTACTGCCTATATCGTTATGCAGATTGTTTCGAGCAGCATCAACGACATCACCGTTACTGCCGATCCTATCAACGTAATCTATAGCCAGATAGACGTTTACGATGATGACATCGACGATAACTTCGTACCGTTCGAATGGGAACAAATCAACAAGGAAATCTACGATGCACTCGATATGTCGGCAGCCCAGTTCGCAGCAGCTTACGAAAACAAACCTGAAATCATCGGTACAGCTGACGCAGCCGCTGGTACAGAAGAGCAAGTTCCTGGCGTATTCGCTAATTTGAGCGGCTCATTCCCGACCGACCAAGTATCGACAGCCGACTTCCTCACTATCGATTTCAATACCCAGATACCTATATCGCGTGGCAGCGAATACAAGAACTATGGCAAGGTGACATTGACCTACAAGCCAAAGGTAGCCAACGCTTATCCTGCCGTAATCCTTGTAATTCCTTACACCGTGACAGACAACTGCAAAGAACAGCAATTCAGCTACAGCAGCCTTGTCAAGAACAACGTATGGGATATTAACGGCAATGGTGGCGATGGTAACTTCACATTCGGTACAAAACTGAATGATGCATTCGCCCAAGGTAGCAAACCGATGGAAAACCACACTTACACCTTCAAGTTCGCTGGCACGACTAAAACTACTGTTGACCAAGCTGAAATCACCAACGGTAGCGACTTTGAGAATGCACATATCGCATTCAACGGTCAAATCAATGGTGTAACAGACGACAACAAGCCTGTAACCACTTCTTACGCAATCGAAATGGTAAGCACTCGTGATAACGGTGAACTTTGCGATGTGACCTACAACTTCACAATCAACTTCGTCGATCCGCTCGAAATGACGTTCGAAAAGATTGAAACAACGTTCGCTGGAAACACATTCCCTGAAGTTGATGTCAAAGCGGCAATCAATATCAAGGATAAATACGGTCGCGGCGTGACACTCGTTGCCAAGGGTGCGTTTAATGATGATAACGAATGGGGCGTAGAAGAGGGAGAGATAACTTACAAGTTTGAATTGCTCGATGACTGGGGTAGCGCCCTTTACCTGAACGAAGAAACCGGTAAGCTCAACTACACTGGCACAGGCATCGTCTACACCCTCCCTGCAACAGTGCAAGTACGTGTTACAGCTTCGGTTGCTGGTATTTCGGTGGTTACTGATGTTGCAGACATTACCATCAAGCCAGCTAAAGAAGAATAAGCGAGGCACATACAATGAGTTAAACATAGGAGGACCAAAATGGTATTAACACCAATATAGTCTAATAGAAGTCCTTATTAAAAGAAGCGCATGGCTGGCCGTGAGGTTAGCCTTGCGTTTTTTATTATTATCTGGTAAGATTTGTTGTAGAGCCGTGGCGTGCCGCGGCTCGTTTGTGCGAATTGGAATAAACTGAATGCCAATTGTTTGCATTGCGGCAAAAAATTGAGCCGCGGCACGCCACGGCTCTACAACAAATCTGCATTTTGATACACCCTCGTTACTGCCACATTTACAACATATTACTGTTGCATTCGGGCTGTCATCGAGCCGTCATGGTATGACGGCTCTACAACAAAGTGAATATATTTGCAATTTTGATACACCCCATCTGCACAATTGTCTGCATGTAATTGCTGATTGTCAACGATTTTTGTTTAATATGCACCTTTGGCGTGGTTTTTCCGCAGATTTTGCCTAAATTTGTGATTGCACTATTTCGTTAGCAATCAATGGAACAATACATAGTATCAGCACGCAAGTACAGGCCCACGACCTTCAAATCGGTGGTAGGCCAACAGTCGCTCACCCACACGCTTAAGTCGGCAATCGACTCTGGCCACTTGGCTCACGCCTACCTTTTCTGCGGCCCGCGAGGTGTGGGAAAGACATCATGCGCCCGCATCTTTGCCAAGACAATCAACTGCCTCCACCCCACCGCCGACGGCGAGGCCTGCAACCAATGCGAGTCGTGTGTTGCTTTCAACCAGCAACGGTCGCTCAACATCGTGGAACTCGACGCGGCATCGAACAACTCGGTTGACGACATACGCAACCTCATCGAGCAGGTGCGCATACCGCCGCAAATAGGCCGCTACCGCGTGTTTATCATCGACGAGGTGCACATGCTCTCGGCCGCGGCATTCAATGCCTTTCTCAAGACACTCGAAGAGCCACCATCGCATGTCATTTTCATACTTGCCACCACCGAGAAGCACAAGATATTGCCAACGATACTGTCGCGATGCCAGATTTATGACTTCACGCGCATTACCATACCCGACATCGTTGAACAATTAAAGTATATCGCCGGCAATGAGGGCATAACCGCCGAACCTGCCGCGCTGAACGTGATAGCCCAAAAAGCCGATGGCGCAATGCGCGATGCCCTGTCGATATTCGACCAAGTGGCAGCATCGTCGGCCGGCAACATCACGTATGCCTCGACTATCGAAAACCTCAACGTCCTCGACCACGACTATTACTTCAGGCTCATGGAGGCATTCCGCACCTGCAACGTCACCGAGGCTCTGCTCATATACAAGGAGATACGCGACAAGGGTTTTGACTCGCTGTTTTTTATCAACGGTCTTGCACAGCACATACGCGACATGATGGTAGCCTCAACGCCGCAGACCCACAAATTGCTTGACATGGGAACCGACGTGGCAGCCCGCTTCATAAGCGAGGCAGCCAAGTTCCATCCTAAGTTTTATTACATGGCAATGGACTTGTGCAACACGTGCGACCTGAACTACCGCACGGCATCAAATAAGCAATTCATTGTAGAACTGACGTTAATAAAAATATGCCGATTGCTTGAGCAACCCAGCAATCCGCCCACAAGTGGCGGCGGACAACCCAAACCGGCACAAACACAGCAAACAACAGCACAAGCCACCCAACAGCGAAGCCCGGCAGCATCGCCCGCCACAGCCACGCCGCGCCACAGCAACACGACACCTGCACCAACAGCCGCAGCGACACAAGCACAGCAACCAATCTCCACCACTGCCGACCCCAAAGTGGCATATACCCCACGCCCGACCAAACCTGCAAGCCCGCCAGCACATAGCAACATGCCACGGATAATGATAAACAACACGGCACAAACCCAGCAAACAGCAAATAGCACCGAAACCCATGCCCCGACACAACAACGCCGATTGTCGGCGTTCACCCATGAGCAGATGCTTGCAGCTTGGAACGAATACATCGAAAAGCACCCGACCGAGAAAGTCATCATCAACACGATGCGTGCAGCACAACCCACCCGCATCAACGACACGCTATATGAGATACAAGTAGAAAATGTGGGGCAAGTGGAGTTTATAAAAACGCGGCAAACTGAGATTGTAGAATTCCTGCGTCAACGCTTAGACAACGACATGGTGGCAATCGACATTAAAGTGTCGGAAGTGCAGGGGACTAACAAAAAATTCTGGACTTCGCGCGAGATTATCGAAGACATGGTGCAACGCAACCCTCAAGTGCGCAATATGGTGCAAAAACTCGGCTTGAGCCTCGCATAACCACAAAACAGCAAAAAAAGGAGAGCATACTTGTGTATCCTCCCCAACCCTAAAAACCACACTTACACGTGCATAATTGTGTAGTGATGTTATTCTTTATCTTCCACGTCGAAGTTTACAGGTATTTCACGGTTAATGCTCATTTCGAGCGATATAAGAGTTTCGGTGGCTGTGACACCGGCAATATGCTGTATCTTGTCGTTAAGCAGTTCCATCAAGTGCTGGTTGTCGCGGGCATAGAGCTTGATAAGCATAGTGTAAGGCCCTGTGGTGAAATGGCATTCCACCACTTCGCGTATCTTTTCCAATTCGGGCACCACATCGCGGTACATCGAACCGCGCTCAAGCTTCACGCCGATGTAAGTGCATGTGGCATAACCAAGCACCCTGGGATCGACGTTGTAACCCGACCCTGTGATAACATTCATGTCAATCATGCGCTGAATGCGCTGATGGATTGCAGCACGTGAAAC
Organism: Candidatus Avimuribaculum pullicola; assembly: GCA_018716295.1. GTDB lineage: Bacteria > Bacteroidota > Bacteroidia > Bacteroidales > Muribaculaceae > Avimuribaculum > Avimuribaculum pullicola. Next base: position 11,393 of record DVKC01000005.1, on the reverse strand, counting down.
GCCACATTCCACAGCGACATCTTTTGACGGAATGCGGGCGTTCCTCATAATTATCTGTAATATCTTGCGATCGAGATTGTCTATCTTCTCCATTGTCCTTTCTATTAAACCATATTGCAAATATATGGCATTTTTTCAACAAAAGCTGCATCTTAATGTCATAATGACTAACTTTTGTGTCATTTTAACTCTTTTTGCACGTTTAATCACGACATTATGAAAAAAGAAAGCGGTTGCCGCCTCGGGTGACACCCGTGCAGCAACCGCAAAATTCAATCAATTTCGTTTACTTCTTCTTGGCAGGTTCAACACCCACAGTTTCAACCTCGAAGATAAGCAATTCGTTAGGGCCGATTTTCGGAGAACGCCCATCAACACCGTATGCAAGGTCGCCTGGGATATAAAGGATATAAGAAGCACCCGGGCTCATCAGCAACAAGCCTTCCTTGAAACCGGGAACAACGCCACGCGGACTCATTGAGCGAGTTTCCTTGTCCTTGGTTTGGTCAAATACGGTACCATCAATCTTGCTACCTTTATACCTTGTCATGATGCGGTCGCTCTCGGCGAACTTCTTGCCGTTACCTGGTTTTACCACCTTGTAGGCAAGACCGCTCTCGGTAACAACCACATCGGGATCGTTCTTAACAAGGTCTTCAATAAATTTCTTTCCAGCCTCGGCATTTTCTATAGCTTGCGGGTCACGCTCTTTCACGGCACGCATTTCGGCCTGCATGAGCATGTTCACATTACCTTGCAGCATCATCAAGTTGACAGTAGAGTCGCTCATGAATGCCCTCTTGAATTCTGCAACAAGCAAGTAGGTGTTGAGTTGCACTTGGTTCTGTTCCTTCAACCCTTTCACCATTTCGATGAGTTGGGCACCAAGCATCATTCCTTGGCGGTAGCTATCATTGGCTGTATCCACATTGATAGCCATTTCAAAGCCGCGCATGAATTCATTCTTATCAAAAGCCGTGTCGGTCTTTGCCACTTGTTGCGACCAGCCATAGCCATACATTTCACCCATTGCAATGCTCAGAGTGTCGAGCGAATTGGTAGGTTTCCCACTGTCGATGCTGCCATTGCAGCTCACCATTGCCGACACTGCGACAACGGCGGCAGCTGCCAAAATAGAAATTTTTTTCATCGTTTATTTTTGATTTGATTAAGTTATTTAGTTCACTTTGATTAACTTGATGTCGAAAATAAGTGTCATGTTAGGGCCAATGATGCCACCTGCCCCTTGCGGGCCGTATGCAAGGTTCGACGGTACAAATATGCGCCACTCGGCACCCGGTTTCATCATCTGCAATGCCTCGACCCAGCCAGGAATCACTTGCGTCACACCAAATGTCGCAGGCTCGCCACGCTCTACCGAGCTGTCAAACACTCGCCCGTCGATCAGTGCTCCAGTGTAATGCACGGTCACCGCGTCATTGGGTTTCGGCGATGCACCTTCACCTTCCTTTATTATCTCATACTGCAACCCGCTGGCAGTAGTGCGCACTTCGGGACGCTTGGCATTCTCGGCAAGATATTGTTCCCCAGCCTTCTTGTTTACATCCTTGATGCGTTCTTCCATCATTGCAAAAAATTCGTTTACCACACGCTTTGCCGTGTCGGTAGTCATTTGCGAATAGTCACTTTCATAAGCGGCTTTTACACCAGCGGCAAAATCGCTGTAATCTAATTTCTCTATGCCCGAACGCATGAAATTATTGCCCATGCTTATGCCTAAGGCGTAGCTCAATTTATCCATTTTCAAACTTTTGTAATTACGTAATTATATGTGCCACAACAGCATCAAGCCCCCAATAGCCCACTGCCGCCGTTAAGCAAGTGCAAAGGTAGAGTTAAAAGCAATTATGCGAGTGATATTTAGAATAAAAAATATTAAATTTGCTATTCAAACAAAAATAACCTTGTGATACTGATATGAAAAAATTAGTAGTTTCCACTGGAGCGGGCATAAGCGCCGAAAGCGGCCTGTCAACATTCCGCGATGCCGACGGCTTGTGGGACAAATACCCGGTGATGCAGGTGGCCAGCGCAGCCGGCTTCAGGCAAAACCCGGCATTGATACACCAGTTCTACAACGAACGCCGTAAACAACTTGTTGAATGCCAACCCAATGCTGCCCACTACGGGCTAAAAGAACTTGAACAACATTTCGATGTGCGGGTAATCACACAGAATGTCGATGACCTGCACGAACGCGCTGGCAGCTCACACGTATTGCACTTGCATGGCGAGTTGATGAAAGTGCGCTCGATGACGCACCCCGAGCGCATATACGACGTGCGCGATGTGACTGGCGGAAACCTTGAAACATCGCTTGCCACCCGCGACAAATATGGCGACCCAGTGCGCCCGCACATTGTTTTCTTCCAGGAAGCCGTTCCCAACTTTGATGCCGCCGCCCAACTTGCCAGCGAAGCCGACATATTCGTTGTCATAGGCACTTCGCTCGTAGTTTATCCCGCAGCGAGCCTCATTTCATACGTCAGGCGCGGCACGCCCATCTATTACATCGACCCCAACCCAGCCGACACCGGCACACTCCCTGTGACAGTAATCAGGGAAAAAGCCACCGACGGCGTGCGCGCACTCACCGAGATACTGCTTAAACATTGAGGATTTACAGCGAGCAAAACCACTGGGCATTTGCATTATTTTTAAAAATATCATAACTTTGTACTTGCAAATGAGCTATCGTTGCCGTCATTTGCATAATTTACGGTTTCTTAGCACATTGAGCAAGAAAACAAATGAAAGTCAAAATACACCGCGAGGGGCTTAACATACTATTGGCACTGTTGTTCATCCTGCTGGTTATAAACATCTCGGCATGGGTATTCATTGAATACAAGATAATACCATCGATATTCATTGCAATCTCCGCCATAATGTACCTGCTGGCAGTGAACTTTTTCCGTAGTCCGCGTCGCCGTTTTAAGGGCGATGCCGACACGGCTGTCGTTGCATCGGCCGACGGCACTGTGGTTGCCCTCGAAGAAGTATATGAAGACGAATATTTGCACCGCAACGTCATACAGCTGTCGATTTTCATGTCGATATTCAACGTGCACGCCAACTGGCCATCGGTTGAAGGCCGGGTGGAGTATGTAAAGCACCATTCAGGCCGGTTTATGGCAGCCTATCTGCCAAAGTCGAGCAACGAAAACGAACGCTCGGCAATAGTGATACGTGCCAAGAACGGCGACGAGATACTCATGCGGCAGATTGCCGGTGCCATTGCACGGCGCATAGTCACATACGCCGAACCAGGCGACTATGTGACGCTTGACCACCACATAGGCTTTATCAAATTTGGCTCACGTGTGGATATCTTCTTGCCACTCAATGCCGAAATCATGGTAAAACTGGGCGACAAGACGGTGGGAGGCATCACCCAGGTTGCCCGCCTGAAAGGCAACGATGAAAAACTTCAATCATAATGGAACTACTTAAATCGATCAAGAACAATATACCCAACGCCATCACCTGCCTCAACATGCTGTCGGGCAGCGTGGCTTGCATATTGGCATCATTCGGTAGCCAGCAATGCGGCGACACCGGGCTGATGTGCTACCAAATGGCATTCATCATGATAGCAATGGCCGCAGTCTTTGACTTTTTCGACGGTTTCGTGGCGCGGTTGCTCAATGCCGTTTCACCCATCGGGAAAGAACTCGACTCACTGTCCGACTGCGTGAGTTTCGGTCTTGCACCGTCGCTCATCTTGTTTTTCATGACACGTGAATTATACCCATCATCATGGGTCGCCTATTGCGCCCTGGCAGTAGCCGTGTTTGGCGCGGTAAGGCTCGCCCGCTTCAACACCGATGCCACACAGGCATCGTCGTTCGTAGGCCTGCCCATTCCCGCCAACGCCATATTCTGGATAGGATTTTGCGACTATTTCTATTCCTGCCCGGCTACAGCCGCAGGAGAATATATTATCCTCGCCGCCATTGTTGTGCTCAGCTACGCCATGGTGTCGAGGCTGCGCATGTTCTCACTAAAGTTCAAGCATTATGGATTACGCGGCAACTTACACCGCTACCTGCTCATAGTGGGCACAGTAGCATCGATTGCCACACTCGGGGTGAAAGGCATGGCAGTGGCCATACTCCTATACTTCGTGCTGGTGCTTGTATTCCCACGGCATGAAAATGACAGCCACGGCGAAAATTAACCAAAAAAGACGCTTGGAATTTTAAATAAAACATAGAGATGAAAACGATTCAAGTTATTAATCGCAACGTGCTCGGGGTAATCTCTGAGAACGACATCAACAGTTTGCAAGCCGCAGCCAACAGTGCAATGGAGAAATTGCACAATGGCACTGGCGCAGGTAATGACTTCCTTGGCTGGCTACACCTGCCAAGCGAAACACCCGAAGCCCTACTTGACGACATCAATGCAACGGCAAAAAAATTTGCCGACTGTGAATATGTTGTAGCAATAGGCATCGGCGGTAGCTACCTCGGTGCAAAAGCCGTCATTGAAGCACTTAGCGACTCTTTTGCCGCCTACAAGCCAGCCAACGGGCCGCGCGTGGTATTTGCCGGACAAAACATCGGCGAGGACTACCTGCATGAGCTTAAAGGGCTTCTTGCCGGCAAGAAATTCGGTATCATTGTGATTTCCAAGTCGGGAACAACCACCGAACCAGCTATCGCATTCCGAATGCTCCGCGAGATGCTCGAAACGCAAGAGGGCAAGTCGTTTGCCGCAGCTCATATCGTAGCAATCACCGATGCTCACAAGGGTGCATTGCGCAAGCTTGCCACCGAAGAGGGCTACAAGACATTTGTAATCGAGGACAATGTGGGCGGTCGTTTCTCGGTACTCACCCCAGTGGGATTGCTGCCGATAGCAGTAGCCGGATACGACATCAAAGCATTGGTGGCCGGAGCCAAATCGATGGAAATCGCAACTGCCGCCGCCGGCAACATCGCCGAAACATACGCCATGACGCGCAACGCACTCTACCGCACTGGCAAGAAGATTGAAATACTTGTCAACTTCAACCCCAAATTGCACTATTTCGCCGAATGGTGGAAGCAACTTTACGGCGAGAGCGAGGGCAAGGACGGAAAAGGCATCTTCCCGGCTGCTGTTGACAACACCACCGACCTGCACTCAATGGGACAATGGATACAAGATGGCGAACGCACAATCTTCGAAACTGTAATCTCGGTAGGCGACGTGAAATATACCGAGGTCATCCCTTCGGACGAAGCCAACCTCGATGGATTGAACTATATCGCCGGACGCCGCGTTGACGAGGTTAACAAGATGGCCGAATTGGGCACCCAACTCGCACACGTCGATGGCAACGTACCCAACATCTTGATTACTATCCCCGAACTCACCGAGCAATACCTCGGCGAATTGATTTACTTCTTTGAGAAAGCTTGCGGCATCAGCGGCTACATTCTCGATGTAAATCCGTTTAACCAACCTGGAGTAGAAGCATACAAGAAAAATATGTTTGCCCTGCTCAACAAACCTGGATATGAGGCCGAGAGTGCTGCAATTCAAGCAAAACTGAACAAATAATTAATAACAATAAACATTACACAAGCCCGCCCTGCAACACCATAAACAGGGCGGACTCTTTTACTCACTTAAAAAACAAAAGTTATGTTAAAAAAATTCTTTAGAACTGCGGCATTACTTGCTGCAATGGCAATGTTGCCACTTGTTACAACTTCTTGCTCTGACGACGACACCCCCGAACCAGAACCCGAACCAGAAGCACCAAGCGTAATGGGCTGGATGGTAGCTTACCAAGTAGAAGTAAACGATGAATTGCTCCAATACATCGATGCCGAAGTTGTATATACTGGCAACGACGGGAAAGAAATATCAACACCACTTACAACAACCCTGTGGAAAGACAGCGTTGCATTCACGGCAGACGAACAGCCCGAGAATGCTACCATTCACTTGTCGCCAGCACGAAATGCAACACCACTGCCTGAAAGCGGTGAAATCGACTTGTATGTAAAGCCAACAGTAAGGTTATACACAATTTATGACGACAAAACGGTTAAACTCTCAACCCCAATCGCTGTGGAATTTAATCATTCGGTCGATGTGACAAAATTTGAAAACTACCTCAACACCAATCCACGTCTTGCCCGCCGTGTTTACTTCCTTGACGTAAATGAAGATGGCGTATTGTATTCAAGTGGCTCATCAATATCAGACTAACTTGCCAATTTTTCATACAAAAGTTAAAAGAGGGCGTAGCGCGATAAGTTAGATTTCAGTAGCTGCCCTTCTATAAAACACAGCTTCGGAGATGACGCACCACAGCTATTGGTGCATGTCATTTCCGAAGCTACTTGTTATATATGCCCTCCAAGAGTGAAAACTGGTCATCAATCAATAAATTTCACTTTTGAAGCATCGCGCTCTTTTGCAGCCGGAGCTTCATCGGGATAACCGACAGCAATGCAGTAAAGCAATTTGTGGCCTTCGGGCAAGTCAAGCTTCTCAAGATATTCGGCAGCTTCGGGAACATTCTGTATGAATGCCGCCGAACTTCCAAGGCAGCAGGTACCAAGTCCCATGGCCTGGGCAGCAAGCATTATATTCTCGCCAAGCAGTCCACAATCGATTTGCGACGAAGACGATGTAGGGTCGTTTGCCACAAATATCACAGTCGGCGCATTACGGAACATATTCTTGAACCCCGGGTCGGCAGCCATCTTGGGATTGATTTTCTTGAACACTTCGGTAACTCCGTTGATATACTCGGGATTGTCAACCACACGCACAGCCCACGGCTGCTTGTTCATGCCGTTTGGAGCATTGATGCCACATTCAAGCAGCAGTTGCACCGTGTCACGGCCCACCGGATAATCCTTGTATTGCCTAACGCTGCGGCGAGCCATAATATTCTCTATCACTACACGACCAGTGTCAACAGTCGTTGCTGTCGATGCTGCTTCGCCTTGCGATGTCGTAGCCGAGCCGCAACCAGTCATTACACTTGCGATACCCAATGCCATAATCATTAATTTGTAAAGTTTCATATACTGTAAAAATTTTTATATACATGGCAAATATACGATTTATCACGATATTGTCTGGCCAATACAACATTTTTTTGCACCACCAAACCAGCACCGTTTTATGCCCGAAATTTGCTTAATAACCAAAGTGCTTATAATTTTGCACTCGACAATGCACACACATCATGGAAAGAAACGACTTTGAAATAATGGCTCCTGTCGGCTCGTATGAGTCGCTGGCCGCTGCCGTGCAAGGCGGTGCCGATGCTGTATATTTCGGCATAGGTGGACTGAATATGCGCGACAAGTCGTCGGTAAACTTCACCACCGAAGACTTGGCACAAATCGTAGCATTCTGCAAGGAACATGGCATGAAAAGCTACCTGACAGTCAACACAGTGGTATATGACGAAGATATTCCATTGATGCACAGCATCGTCGATGCTGCCCGCGACTCAGGTGTGTCGGCAATCATCGCTTCCGACATGGCCACTATACTTTATGCCCGTTCGGTGGGCGTAGAAGTGCATATTTCCACCCAGGTGAACGTGGCCAACAGCGAGGCAGTGAAATTCTATGCACAATATGCCGACGTGATGGTGCTTGCCCGCGAGTTGAACCTCGACCAAGTGGGCAAAATATCACAGGCAATCAACGATGGTGACATTTGCGGGCCTCACGGCAAGCGGGTGCGAATCGAGATGTTCTGCCACGGTGCCCTATGTATGGCCGTGTCGGGAAAATGCTACCTGAGTCTGCACGAAACTGGCGCGTCGGCCAACCGCGGAGCTTGCCGACAGATATGCCGCCGCAGCTACACCGTGCGCGACCGCGAAACTGGCGATGAACTTGCCATAGAAAACCAATATATAATGTCGCCCAAAGACTTGAAAACCATTCATTTTATCAACAAGGTGATTGATGCCGGAGTGCGTGTGTTCAAAATCGAAGGGCGCGCCCGTGGCCCCGAATATGTGCGCGAAGCAGTGGGATGCTACAACGAAGCAATAAATGCATACCTCGATGGCACATTTGGCGACGACAAAATCGCCGCGTGGGACAAACGCCTTGAAAAAATCTTCAACCGCGGTTTCTGGAACGGATACTACCTCGGGCAACGGCTCGGTGAGTGGACATCGAAATATGGTTCATCGGCCACGCGCACCAAGATATATGCCGCAAAAGGCGTGCGGTATTTCTCAAATATCAAAGTGGCAGAATTTGTCATGGAAGCTGGGGAACTCAACGTGGGCGACGAAATCATCATCATTGGCCCTACGACAGGCGCAATACCCATGACAGTCGAAGAAATCCGCGTCGGGCTGAAACCCGTACCACGCGCCGTGAAAGGCGACCACTTCTCAATACAAGTCAACGAGAAAATTCGCCCCAGCGACAAGCTATATATATGGATGGACTCGGAGAAGCTACGAGCCTCGAAAGGCCTACCAACCACCAACGCACCCGCTCCAAGCCATTGAAACAGCCCCCACAAGTGCCATTCCAAGGCTAAACGAAATAAAAAATGCACTATTTTTGAAAAATTGCATTGAAAAATTTGCAAGTTTCAAAAAACCGCATTAACTTTGCACTCGCAAATAAGCAACAACGGTGCCATAGCTCAGTTGGTAGAGCAAAGGACTGACAATCCTTGTGTCCCCGGTTCGATTCCTGGTGGTACCACTGTAAATCAGAGAGTTACAGCAATGTAGCTCTCTTTTTTATGCTCTGATATGGTTGAAATGCAGGGTAAAACAGGGAAATGTTTTCTCCAATGTTTTAACCGCAATGACTACAGTAGATGTAATTTGCTACAAGTACAAACCATTGAAAAATGGAGAGTTACCTCTAAAGATTAAAGTATGTAAAGACAGAAAGACAAGGTATATCAACCTTGGTGTTTCTACCAAAGCAGAGCATTGGGACTTTGAAAAGAACCAGCCTAAATCCACCTGTCCTAATAGAGAACTGCTTGAAAAGCTCATAGCCAACAAGATAAGTGAAGTGAAGAACAAGATAGTAGAGCTGAAGTCAGAAGATAAGGAGTATTCTGCCACCACTCTTGTAGAGAAAGTATCTAATCTAATCTAAACAAAACTATTACAGTTGGAGAATTATTCAAGCGACACATTCATTGTCTTGAAGAAGAGAAAAGAACAGGTTACAGACTATCTATCCAACAGACCTATAATTCATTAATTAAATTCAACAGACATTTGGATATTCCTTTTTCAGACATAGATTGTAATTGGTTGAAAAGATATGAAACATGGCTAAGGAAGCAGGGTAAATCTGAAAACACCATTGGAATAAGGTTCAGGAACATCAGAATGATATTCAACTTGGCTATGAATATGGAGTTGGTAAAACCCGAAAATTACCCATTCAAGAAGTTCAAGGTATCAAAACTTCATCAAGATACAGCCAAAAGAGCTTTGACCAAAGAGGAAATATTATCTGTTGTGAATTACAATATCACAGGAAAAGACTTCTATTGTAAACTGGCGGTTCATTTATTTACATTCTCTTATTTTATGGGAGGTATAAATTTTGTTGATATGGCATATCTGACAGAAAAGAATGTATTGAATAACAGATTGATTTACAACAGAAGAAAGACATCCAAACTAATAAATCTACCTATGCAGGAAAGGGCTATTGTGGTCTTGAAGGAGTATGAAAAGAAAAACAGTCCATATCTTTTTCCTATCCTCACTACCAAGCATAAAACAGAGCAACAAAGATTAAACAGGCTTCACAAGGTTATCACAAAAGTAAACAAGGCATTGAAAGCCATTGGAGAAGAGTTGCATATACCCATCAAGCTTACAACCTATGTTGCAAGGCATTCTTACGCAACAGTCTTAAAAAGGGCAGGTGTAGCCACCTCCATTATCTGCGAATCATTAGGACATAGCTCTGAAAAAGTCACTCAAATCTATTTGGATGGCTTTGAAAACAGCCAAATTGACAAGGCAATGGAAAATTTGTAGAATTATTCATCAGAAATTTTGCATTCAAAAAGTCTTTTGTAATTTTGCAATCAACAATCCTTAATCAAACAATCAAATTTTCTTATTTCCGATTTAGGGTCAAAATCACCCTGTTACTAATTATGTACTAAATAATAAATAAGTAGATATTTAGTATGTAGGCATTTTTGACCCATAATTAATTGTTTAACAGCTAAATAATTTAATTATGGAAGAAAGAAATCCAAATTTGATTGTGGCAAGAAAGGATTATACCCCATTTCCTATTAATGCCACTGGTTTATTCAAGCCTAAAGACCTGTATCTGCTTGCAGGTATGTATCTATCAACCTCTTATCAAATGAATAGTAATATTCTGCACACAGATATTACTATTTCACAGTTATCATCTTTAACAGGTGTATCAGAAGAATATATCTGCAACTATTTCTATCCAAGATTAAAAAGGAGTAGATTTGTTGGCTATAGATGTATTCAAGAACAACCTCTTGTAAAGAGAAATCATTTCTATTTACCAAATCCAACTGATAATTTTAGATTTATCAGAAAAGGATTTATTGGAGGAGGATAAGACCATCTACTATGAAAGGATGATGTTCTGCTTTGAAGTTCCCACTATCCACGAGGATATAATGGGCAACAGGCTCAACCTTACAATAGGTGGTGTCAGGGCATATAACCATGAGAACCTTTATAGCAAGAAAGGCATGGAGAAATTCAAAATCTTCATAGGTTTCAAGAATATGGTATGCTGCAATATGTGTGTGTCTACAGATGGTTTCAAGTCTGAATTAAAGGTGATAGATGTGCATGGGCTGTTGAATGCAGCCATTCAGCTTTTTCAAGATTACAATGCAGCCAAACACCTTTATTATATGGGTGCTTTCAAGGACAGCTATATGACAGAGCAGCAATTTGCACAGTTTTTGGGCAAGAGCAGATTGTACCAATATCTTCCACCTGCGCAGAAGAAAAAACTTCCTCAAATGCTCATGACTGATACCCAAGCAAGCATTGTGGCTAAATCATTTTACAATGATGATAACTTTTCTCTTCCTGACAATCAAGGGGAAATATCCATGTGGAATGTGTACAATCTACTCACCGGAGCTAACAAGTCATCCTACATAGACAACTTTCTGGACAGGGCTTATAATGTCACCCAGCTTGCAGATGGACTGAATAAAGCATTGCATGGGGAGTGCGAATATTCATGGTTCATTCAGTAGCATATTTTATGGAAACTGTTCTGTTTGCCATTGGCAATTTGGCATTTGGAGTAATTTTGTTATGTATATTTTGCTCCGATGGGGATGAAAACAAAAAATAATGCTTTAAATCATATCAAATATAGCAATAAAAGGCT
>DVKC01000004.1 GCA_018716295.1 Candidatus Avimuribaculum pullicola | reverse complement strand
TAATGAACATTTGTTCGGCCCTCACCGCATATTGTTTCTTCGACAACAAGCCTGAAGCCCTGCCCGTCCATATCGAAAACACTCCCCAATTAGTCCTTTTTTAACCCAAGCTTATCCCGAACTCACGTATTTCTTGATATTGTAAGTGACCGTGGTGTGACTCATTCTAACGCACCACGGTCATTCTTTGTTTAGTTGTCTATTATTCCCCCGATAAAAAGGTCAGTCAGAGAAGCTGGTTCATTATGTAGGAAAAGCAGTTCAGATAGCTTGGTAAGTTGTACAATTAATGATTATATCACCACACGATTGGTAATCGTGCAAGTAGGTTATTTATATACATCAGAGTATAAGGTTTGTACTTTGTTTCCCGCAAATGGTCTTTCGGACTACCCGATATTTTTTCGGATTGGATAATGATGGTACAAAAAAATGGCGTACCGTTGAATGCGATACGCCATTTTTGTGGTTTGTAAAGTGTGTGATTAGTCTTTGAACTTTGCGCAGAGGAACTCGCGGTTGAGTCGGGCAATGTTGCTTAGCTTGATGTTCTTGGGGCATTCGGCTGCGCAAGCACCTGTGTTGGTGCAGTTGCCGAATCCCAGTTCGTCCATCTTGCTTACCATTGCTTTCACACGGCGAGCAGCTTCGGCGCGACCTTGCGGGAGCAGTGCGAATTGGCTAACCTTGGCCGAAACGAAGAGCATTGCCGAACCGTTTTTGCAAGCTGCCACGCATGCACCACAGCCGATGCAAGTGGCCGAGTCCATTGCTTCGTCGGCATCGGTCTTTGGGATAAGGATGGCATTTGCATCTTGTGCTCCACCGCAGTTGAACGAAACGTAACCGCCAGCTTGTTGAATCTTGTCGAATGCGTTGCGGTCAACCATGAGGTCTTTGATGATAGGGAATGCAGCCGAGCGCCATGGTTCAACGGTGATGGTTTCGCCATCGTGGAAACGGCGCATATAGAGCTGGCAAGTGGTGGCACCAGTTGCGGGGCCGTGTGGGTGTCCGTTGATATAAAGTGAACACATACCGCAGATGCCTTCGCGGCAGTCATGGTCAAAAGCTATAGGTTCTTCGCCTTTCTCAACCAACTGCTCATTAAGGATATCAAGCATTTCAAGGAAAGAAGTGTCGGTGGGTATGTCTTTCATTGAATATTCCTTGAACCCGCCTTGTTCTTTCGGTCCGGCTTGACGCCAAACTTTGAGAGTGAAACTTATATTTGATTCCATTGTTTAGATACTGTGTTTAAAAGATTAAGACTTGTAGTTACGGGTTTGAACCTTAATGGCTTCGTAGTGCAACGGTTCTTTGATGAGTGTAGGTGCCACTTCGTCTGAGCCGTTGTATTTCCAGCACGAAACGTAGAAGTAGTTTTCATCGTCGCGTTTTGCCTCACCTTCGGCAGTCTGGTATTCTTCGCGGAAGTGACCGCCGCAGCTTTCGTTGCGGTTGAGTGCATCGTAAGCGATAAGTTCGCCCATTGTGATGAAGTCGTTGAGGCGGAAAGCCTTGTCGAGTTCAATGTTCATGCCCTCTTTAGACCCTGGAATGAACAAATTGGTTTCAAACTCTTTGCGAATGTCCTTGAGCAGTTTCAAAGCCTTTTCAAGACCTTCTTTAGTGCGGCCCATACCTACATATTCCCACATGATGTGACCGAGTTCCTTGTGTATTGAGTCAACCGAACGTTTGCCCTTGATGTTCATCAAGTGGTCAATCTTGGCTTGTACTTCTTTTTCGGCCTTGTCAAATTCAGGAGTGTTGGTGCTGAATTTGGGCACGGTGATTTGGTCGGCCAGGTAGTTCTGGATGGTATATGGCAATACGAAGTATCCGTCGGCAAGACCTTGCATAAGTGCCGATGCACCGAGGCGGTTGGCACCGTGGTCAGAGAAGTTGCATTCGCCGATTGCGAACAAGCCCTTAACAGTCGTTTGCAATTCATAGTCAACCCAGATACCGCCCATAGTGTAGTGGATAGCAGGGTAGATCATCATCGGGTTGTAATAGTCCTTGCCATTGATAGAGCGAGCCAATTCACCTGGGTTTACGTCGGTGATTTCTTCGTACATGTCGAAGAGGTTTCCGTAACGTTGGCGAACGGTGTCAATTCCAAGGCGTTCGATACTTTCGGAGAAGTCGAGGAATACGGCAAGACCAGTATTGTTTACGCCGAAGCCCTTGTCGCAACGTTCCTTGGCTGCACGTGAAGCTACATCGCGAGGCACGAGGTTACCGAATGCTGGGTAACGGCGTTCGAGATAGTAGTCGCGGTCTTCCTCGGGAATGTCGCTACCTTTTTTGCGACCTTCTTGCAGTGCCTTGGCGTCTTCGAGTTTCTTGGGAACCCATATACGACCGTCGTTACGCAACGATTCAGACATAAGTGTCAGTTTCGACTGTTTGTCGCCGTGGACAGGGATACAAGTCGGGTGGATTTGCACGAATGCTGGGTTGGCGAAGAATGCGCCTTTGCGGTAGCATGCCATAGCAGCACTACAGTTGCAAGCCATTGCGTTGGTTGAGAGGAAGTAGGTGTTGCCATATCCACCAGTGGCGATTACCACTGCGTGTGCGGCGAAGCGTTCGAGCTTGCCAGTGACAAGGTTGCGGGCTATGATACCACGTGCGCGGCCATCGATGATTACGACATCGTGCATTTCATAGCGGTTGAAACTCTTAACCTTGCCCATTTGTATCTGGCGGTTGAGCGACGAATATGCGCCGAGCAGCAACTGTTGGCCAGTCTGCCCCTTGGCATAGAATGTACGAGATACTTGGGCACCACCGAATGAGCGGTTGGCGAGTGTGCCACCATATTCACGAGCGAAAGGTACGCCTTGTGCCACGCATTGGTCGATGATGGCATTTGAAACTTCGGCAAGGCGGTAAACATTGGCTTCGCGGGCGCGGTAGTCACCACCTTTTACAGTGTCGTAGAACAAGCGGTAAACCGAGTCGCCATCATTTTGGTAGTTCTTGGCTGCATTGATACCGCCTTGGGCTGCGATAGAGTGTGCGCGGCGTGGCGAGTCTTGTATGCAGAAGTTAAGTACGTTGAATCCCATTTCGGCAAGAGTGGAGGCAGCCGATGCGCCAGCAAGACCTGTGCCGACAACGATGATGTCAAGACGGCGTTTGTTGGCTGGGTTGACGAGCTTTTGATGGGCCTTGTAGTTAGTCCATTTTTCCGCTATAGGGCCTTCAGGAATTTTTGAATCGAGGACCGTTTGAGCGGCATTATTTTTATCTTTCTTAATATCTTCCATTTCAGTATTGAAGTTTTAAAGAGGTTTATTACTTTGCCATGTAGGGAAATTACAACATAAATGTAAACCAAATAGCTTCAATGGCAAAAAGCAGGCATACGACTGTAGCCCAAACGTTGGAAGTAGCTTTCAAACGCTCTAACCAGATGCTGTTGTTGGCACCGAGTGACTGGAATGCGCTCCAGAAACCGTGGGTCATGTGGAACCACAAAGCAATGAACCCAATAAGGTAAACAGGCAACACCCAAGGCTCGGCAAATGTCGTTTCGATGAAATGCATACCTTCTTCTTCGAGGTGTCCGTCGATGAGTTCGGGCAATTGCATCTTTGCCCAGAATTGCACCAAGTGGAGAATCATGAAGCACACTACGATTATGCCCAGCACGAGCATGTTTTGCGAAGCCCATTCTACATTGGCAGGACGCTTGCTCACTTGGTAAGCGTCGTTGCCACGAGCGCGGCGGTTTTGCAGTGTGAGCCAAAATGAGTAGATGATGTGAATTACGAAGCCGGCAGCAAGTACGAGCGTACCGAGAATCGCATACCAGTTGGCACCGAGGAAGCGGCACACAGCGTTATACCCTTCGGGAGAGAATAACGCCACAGCGTTCATCAGCACGTGGAAGGTTACGAATAGGACGAGGAAAAGCCCGGTGATACCCATCACCATTTTCCTGCCTACGGACGAATTTGTTAACCACATAGTAGTTCTGAATTAAGTGTTAATAAATTTGATTTATGTTATTAGAATATTTGATTTTAAATGACATCGTGCAGTGCTTTGACAGGTGTTGTTTTGTAAAAATCCAAAACAATTCTTAATGCAAAATTATTGCATTTCGCCGTTACTGCAAAAATTAAAGAAAAAAATCTTTAAATAAAATTTGTCGTCATCGGCGTTTGGGTCGCTTTTTTTGATCTTTCTTTTTGCTCCCGTGTTTCAGGTGCTTTTGACTTCTGCCGCCACCGTTGAAGCTCTCATATTCGTCGCGTTTCTTGTCGCGCCGTGATTCTTTGCGCCGCGATGTGGATGAAACAGTGATTGGAGCTGAGTCGATGTGGTGTGTGCCGACAGGGTGTTTCTCGTCGATGAGAGCCATGTCGAGCTGCTTTTTCACCAGGTCGGCACGAGCTATTTGTACTGTCACGTGGTCGCCCAGACGATAACGCTTCTTTTGTCGGCGGCCGATGAGGCAATAATTCTTCTCGTCAAATTCGTAGTAGTCGTCTTCAAGGTCGCGTATCGGCACCAAGCCTTCGCACTTGTTTTCGTCGATTTCTACATACAAGCCCCATTCGGTTACGCCCGAGATTGTACCTTCATATACTTTGCCCAAGCGTTCGCCCATGAATTCAACTTGCTTGTATTTTATCGAGGCGCGTTCGGCCTGTGCTGCCAACTGCTCCATTTCGCTTGAGTGCTTGCATTGTTCTTCCACTTTTTCCTGGTTGGCACTTCGTCCTCCGGCTTTGTAGCGATCGAGCAAGCGATGTACCATTACGTCGGGGTAGCGTCGTATGGGTGAAGTGAAATGAGTGTAGTAGTCAAATGCCAGCCCATAGTGGCCAATGTTGACGGTTGAATATATGGCTTTTGCCATTGAGCGTATGGCAAGCATCGACAACATGTTTTCTTCGGGCGCACCCTTAATGTCGTTGAGCAACTTGTTGAGTGATTTGTTGACTTCTGATGCTGTGCCAGAGGTTTTGATTTTTCGTCCGAAGGAGCGCACTATTTCGGCAAAGTTGTCGAGGCGTTCCTCCATTGGTTTGTCGTGTATTCGGTAAACGAATGTTTTTGCTTTTTTGCTGTTTGGCACTTTGCCGATGCTTTCGGCGACTTTCTTGTTGGCCAGCAGCATGAATTCCTCGATGAGTTTGTTGGCATCTTTCGATACTTTGAAATAGACATCGATAGGTTTACCCTGTTCGTCGATGTCGAAACGCACTTCGAAGCGATCGAAGTCAACAGCTCCGTTTTCGTATCGTTGTCGGCGCAAAATTTTGGCGAGGCGGTCGAGAGCGAGTATTTCGTCGGCATAATCGCCTTTGCCGGTTTCGATGACTTCTTGTGCCTCCTCGTAGGTGAATCGGCGGTTGCTTCGTATTACTGTGTGGCAAATCTCGGTGTTGAGGACGTTGGCATCATCGTCCATTTCTACAATGCAAGAGTATGCGAGTTTCTCCTCGTCGGGGCGCAGCGAGCATATTTCGTTACATAGCCGTTCGGGTAACATTGGCACTGTGCGATCGACCAGATAAACCGATGTGGCGCGGTTGTAGGCTTCGCGGTCGATAATAGACCCTGGGGTTACGTAGTGTGACACGTCGGCGATGTGTATGCCCACTTGCCAATTCCCGTTGGGAAGTTTCTGTAACGACAATGCGTCGTCAAAGTCTTTGGCATCCTTGGGGTCGATAGTGAATGTAACCACATCGCGCATGTCCTTGCGTGCGGCAATGATTTCGGGAGTGATTGTAGCATCGATTTCGTTGGCGGCTTTCTCTACCTCCTCGGGGTAACGATATGGCAATCCGTATTCGGCGAGGATGGCGTGGATTTCGGCGTTGTTTTCACCTGCGGCACCCAAGATGTCGATTATTTCACCTACGGGGCTGTTGGCATCGTCGGGCCAGTCGATAATCTTGGCCACGGCCTTGTCGCCCTGTTTGCCACCTTTCAACTTGTCGAGCGGGATAAGAATGTCGGTTGCGAGGTATTTGCTATCGGTTATAAGGTGTGCAAAGTATTTTTCGACTTGCAGTGTGCCGATGAATACTTGTTTCTTTTTTTCGATGATTTCAATCACCTCGGCTTCAGGCTCGAAACCGCGGCGTTGTGCCGATATGTGTACTTGCACACGGTCGCCGTTAAGGGCATGCATCGAGTTGCGTTCGGCTACAAATATTGCTTCGCCCTCTTGGTCGAGAATGACGCTGTTTTTGCCATTGCTTCGCCGCACGAAAGTGCCAGTTGCCACGTTGCCGCGTGATTTTGACTTGAACCGTCCCGGGTTGACCTCAATGAGCATTCCTTCAAGGGCAAGTTCTTCGAGCACTTCCACCACAAGAGCTCGTTGTTTGGGAGTTTCGGCCCCAATTGCAGCCGACACCTGTTTGTAATTATAAGGTATATTTTCTTCTCGGTTGAAAAAGTCAATCACTTGACTTTCCATTTCTTTCTTCTTGCGCGATGCCTTTTTTCCTTCCTGGTCGTTTGCCATAATGCAGGGATTTTTTTGAAAGTTATTGCTGGCCCAGTGCGGCATGGAAATCGCAATGGCCAGATATGATGTTACAAATTTAAGTTTTTTTTCTTTCAAAACGAAATTTGCCGTCCAAAAAGCACCGAAAATGCAATATCAACCGTGTATTATTTTATGAGTCATGATTTGTTCTATATACGACAGTGCTGGCGGTGTATTACGGGTAAGAATAGAGCCAGCCGAGGGAGTCTTGGGCTGGCTCTGTTTTTGGGGGGAGTAGGGGTTATTTCAGTTGCTTGCCGACTGAGAATGCGTCGGCAACTTTAGGGCCGATGGCGAGGTAGGTGTTGTTGAATGGGTCGAATGTGATGGGGCCGACTTTGGCTGGATCAACGTTGCCGCCATCGTCGAGGACGCGCTCGTCAACGCTCACGTTGACTATTTCGCCACGCAGAATGCAGGTTTCGGGATTGTAGTCGATGAGGCGGCATTCGAGGGCTACTGATAGCTCGTCGATAAGTGGTGCATCGACAGTCTGCGATGGTGTGGCATGGAAGCCAGCTCGGGCAAACTTGTCGGCAACGTTGTTGCCCGAAACTATTCCCACATAGTCGCAGGCTACGACTTGTGATGCTTCGCCCATGCTCACGGTGAATGCTTTCCGCTTTAGCAGGTTTTTTACTGTTTTGTGACCAGCACTTAGGCAAATGCTGATTTGGTTCATTTCGCTAATTCCACCCCAAGCCGCATTCATGGCGTCGGGAGTGCCATCTTCGCCATACGTGGCAATGATAAGCACGGGTTGTGGATAGGATAGTGGTTTTGCTCCGAAGTTCTTTCTCATGATTAAGTGGGTTTTATTGTTGACGTTTTATCCAGTTTTTTATGTCATCGTTTGTGGCACGGTTCAATAGCAATGCTTCGCCCCAGTCGATGTCGGGGTATGAACGGCGTAGTTGTGTGGCAGAGTTGCTAATTGAGCTGCCGCCTGATGTGGCGAACGGAATTACACGTTTCCCGGCAAAGCTGTATTTTTCGATAAATGTGTTGATTATGCGTGGTGCTTCGTTCCACCATATAGGGTAGCCGATGAAAATAGTGTCATAGCTATCGGCATTTTCCAAGTCGGCAATTATGGCTGGGCGAGCCGACTTGTCGTTCATTTCCACGCTGCTGCGTGACTTGTTGTCGTGCCAGTCGAGGTCGGCCGAAGTGTATTTTTCGGCTGGTGTGATTTCATATAATTCGCCGCCTGTGATGGTTGCGACTTGTTTTGCCACACGTTGTGTGTTGCCTGTGGCCGAGAAGTATGCCACAAGTGTTTTGCCTTGTGCCATTGCAGCAATGCTCGATATGGCTATTGCTGCAAATAATAGTGTCATTCGTTTCATGTTGATATATATTTTACGGTTGTAAAATTACATTGTTGCTGCGTAACATGTACTACCCAAATTACAGAAAAATGGCTGCTGATTGTGACAAATTTGTCAGATTGCAGCTCATTTGCTGCCAGAAAGGCTGTACAAGGGCGATGGTATAGATGTTGCATTTTTATAGGCGTAGATTATGAAAAAATAAAAAAACAATATAGAATTATGAATTTCAACAATTTTACAATCAAGTCACAAGAGGCTATCCAGAAGGCAGTGGAAATAGCTCGGCGCAATGGCAATCAAGCCATCGAACCAGCACACTTGCTCAAGGGTATTCTCAGTGAAGGCGGATCGGTGGTTAAATTCATCTTCCAGAAATTGTCGGTTAATGAAACGTTTGTTGAGCAGCAACTCGACCGTGAAATCTCGACTTTCCCGAAGGTGTCGAATGCCGAGCCTTATTTGAGCCAAGCCGCTAATGCTGCCTTGGACAAAGCATACGACTACTCTAAGAAGAGGGGTGACGAGTATGTGACGCTCGAAACTATGCTCGTAGGTATTTTACAAGGCAACAACACGGTATCTACCATGCTGAAAGACGCTGGTGTTAATGAAAAAGATTTGACACTTGCCATTGATGAGTTGCGCAAGGGCAAAAAGGCTACTGAGCAAAGTGCTGAAGACCAGTATAACGCGCTTAGCAAATATGCGATAAACCTTAACGAGCGCGCACGTCAGGGCAAACTTGACCCTGTGATAGGGCGTGACGATGAAATACGTCGTGTACTTCAGATTTTGAGCCGCCGAACCAAGAACAACCCTATGTTGATAGGTGAACCTGGTACGGGTAAGACTGCCATAGCTGAAGGTTTGGCACAACGTATAGTTCGTGGCGATGTCCCTGAAAACTTGAAGCGCAAGCAAGTGTATTCGCTTGATATGGGCGCATTGGTTGCTGGTGCCAAGTATAAAGGCGAGTTTGAGGAACGGTTGAAAGCCATTGTCAACGAGGTTATCCAATCGGATGGCGATATCATACTGTTCATCGATGAAATACACACACTTGTGGGGGCCGGCAAGGGCGAAGGTGCCATGGATGCAGCCAATATCTTGAAGCCTGCACTTGCCCGTGGTGAGTTGCGCAGTATAGGTGCGACAACACTTGATGAATATCAAAAGTATTTTGAAAAAGACAAGGCTCTTGAACGCCGTTTCCAAAAGGTGATGGTGGACGAGCCCGACGAGGAAAGTGCCATTGCCATATTGCGAGGCTTGAAAGAGCGTTATGAGAACCACCACAAGGTGCGTATTCGTGATGAGGCGATTATTGCTGCCGTGCAATTGTCGGAGCGGTATATCACCGACCGTTTCTTGCCCGACAAGGCCATTGACCTTATAGATGAGGCTGCTGCAAAATTGAGGCTTGAGATTGACTCGGTGCCACAAGTGATTGATGAAATAAGGCGCAAGATTTCACAACTTGAGATTGAGCGCGAGGCCATCAAGCGCGAGGGCGACAACGATCAGATCAAGCATATCGAAAAGGAGCTGGCCGAGTTGCGTGACCAGGAAAGCGACTACACTGCCAAATGGAAATCGGAGAAAGAACTGATTAACCGCATACAGCAGAACAAAATCGACATCGAGCAACTGAACTTTGAAGCTCAAAAAGCCGAGCGCGAAGGTGATTATGCCCGTGTGGCCGAGATACGTTATTCCCGCATAAAGCAAAAGGAGGACGAGAACAAGGCCATACAGGAAAAACTGAAAGCAATGCAGGGCGACAAGGCTCTGATTAAAGAAGAGGTCGATGCCGACGATATTGCCGGTGTAGTGTCGCGCTGGACTGGTATCCCTGTCACCAAGATGGTGCAGAGCGAGAAAGACAAACTGTTGCACCTTGAAGATGAGTTGCACAAGCGTGTCGTGGGGCAGCAAGATGCCATTACCGCTATTGCCGATGCTGTAAGGCGCAGCCGTGCCGGGCTTAACGACCCGCGCCGCCCGATAGGTTCATTCATATTCCTTGGTACGACGGGTGTGGGCAAGACTGAACTTGCCAAGGCATTGGCCGAATACTTGTTTGACAATGAGAACATGATGACACGTATCGACATGAGCGAGTATCAAGAGAAGCACACTGTGTCGCGGCTCGTCGGTGCGCCTCCGGGATACGTGGGTTATGAAGAAGGTGGCCAGTTGACCGAGGCTGTAAGGCGCAAACCATACTCGGTTGTGCTTTTCGACGAAATCGAAAAGGCTCACCCCGATGTGTTCAACATTTTGTTGCAGGTACTCGATGATGGTCGGCTTACTGATAACAAGGGACGATTGGTAAACTTCAAGAACACGATTATCATCATGACTTCTAACATAGGGTCGGACTTGATACGTGAACGTATGTCGAAGTTGACTGATGCCAACCGCAACGAGGTGATTGAAAGCACCAAGAACGAAGTGCTTGAACTCCTGAAACAGAATGTAAGGCCCGAGTTCTTGAACCGTATCGACGAAATCATAATGTTCACCCCGCTCAATGAGAGTGAAATAAAGCAAATTGTCAAGCTGCAAATCGACAGTGTTGCACGTATGCTCGAAAAGAACGGTGTACATCTTGAAGTTACCGATAAAGCACTCGATTTTCTTGCCAAGGAAGGTTATGATCCTGAGTTTGGCGCACGTCCTGTCAAGAGGGTTATACATCGCCTCATCTTGAACCAGTTGTCGAAAGACATATTGGCACAAAAGGTGAACCGCGACAAGCCTATCGTCATTGATTATGACGGGACGCAGCTGCAATTCAAGAACTGAAACGCGCAAGCATCTAATCCATAAAAATGCACATAACGAAGGGACGGCGTGAGCCGCCCTTTTTTTGTGCTTTTTTGTATGGCTGGTTGGAATTAAAGCATATTTTTTGCTACCTTAGCGTAAAAAAGTAGTTAGCAAGTGAATTATGTATCAGAAATTTATAATCAATCACGATGGCGTATTGAAGTTCGGACGTGTTTATAGGCATAAAGACTTGCTCGAATACGACGAGGATTGCCTTTATGGTGGTGGATTTTGGACGATTGATAACGAACGCGGTGCCATATTGCTGTATGGACGTTCGTTTGATTACGGTGCGCCAAACATTCGCATGGTGAGCCGTGTCGATTGGTCGGGTGTCGGTGGTAAGCCCGTGCCGATCTTCTTTGTGCCTCATTGGCCCGACGAGGATATGCTTGTACCAATTTGCAATTTATTTTGTTAGCTAGGCAAACCTTTTCATAAAATTGCGATAATTGAAGTGTGATGGAGGCTTGTTTTTACCGAATAAACATTATTTTTGTGACAGGAAACATCGCTTTCGGTGTTTCTTTTTGTTGTTCATTATTAATTGATAATTCATGAATAAGAGAGAATATGCGCAGATGAACAGGAACTGGCTTTCGGCAAAGTCGCAAGAGGTGGGTGTCAAGGCTCTTCCCAAGGGGATTTATTATAAAGTCGTCGCGGAAGGGCGGAATGATGGCAAGCATCCAACGTTGCACAGTGTAATTACGGTGCATTACACCGGATGGACTATTGACGGCAAGCAGTTTGACAGTAGCCGTGGTGGCGTGCCGCTTGCTATCCGTATGCGTGATTTAATTGAAGGGTGGATTATCGCCTTGCAACAGATGTGCGTTGGCGACAAGTGGGAAGTGTATATACCTGCGGAAATGGGTTATGGGAAATTTTCACAGCCAGGCATTCCTGGCAATTCCACGCTCATATTCGAGATAGAATTGACGGGAATAGCATAGGGTTGAATCGAAAATCGTTTTTTGCAGTGCAAAATATTGAATTTAATGGCGTTAAGCGGTGCTGGTGGTGCAACATGGGTAATCCATTATATGTGGCTTACCACGACCATGAATGGGGTGTCCCCGTACATGACGACAAGAAACTTTTTGAAATGCTCGTGCTTGAATTGTTTCAAGCCGGGCTTTCGTGGGAGTGTATTCTGAATAAGCGTGAGGCTTTCCGCGAGGCATTCGATGGCTTTGATTATTGTCGCATAGCACTTTATGATGAGGTAAAAGTCCAATCTCTGTTGCAAGACAAAAGTATTGTCCGCAACCGCATGAAGATTGAAGCTGCTATAATAAATGCACGGATATTCCAAGAAATACAAATGGAATATGGGTCGTTCAGCAATTACATTTGGAGCTTTACAGATGGGAATACGATTGTTGAAACAGGACTTGCTTCTTCATCGCTGTCGGATGCTATATCAAAGGATTTAAAGCGCAAAGGGATGAAGTTCGTCGGTAGCACCGTTATTTATGCCTATCTTCAGGCTGTAGGTGTTGTCAATTCCCATGAAGAGGGCTGTTGGTTGGCTATTAAACCCAAATTGCTTTTGAACATAGAAAGCGATTTGGGGTAAAATTTCCAACGACTTTATTGCCCCTGCAATGCCATGTCGCTCAGGAACACTTGCTTGCCATCGATATAGAAAAACGGCAGTTCCTCTTTTCCTGAACTAAGGTTGCGCAACAGGTACACTGTGCCACTCGGCACACCCTGTACGTCGATGTAATTTGCCATCGGATTGACAGTCGAATGCACGACCCATCGCTTCCCGTCGTGAAAAAGCAGCTGGTAGGTGTTGCCTGGCTCGATGCCGTTTCGTGCATTGCGAGGGTATATTTGCAGTCCAGTTATGCACACCGGCGACGCGAAGCGCATTCCCACCCAGGGAGATTCGACATAAGTGTCGAAGTCGCCGTCAACCGAATAGCGGAACAACGGTCCCGACTCCAATGCCTTGCCCATCACTTTCACATACTTTCCACTGTCTGCTGCCGCTCTGGCATTGAAAACTGGCAACTGGCTCGGCTTGCTCCCTCTTGAGTCTTGTCTGTCCGAAAGCCATTCATATTCAGCGATTTCAATAGGGCTGCCATCGGCAGTTACAATTTTATAATAACGATATGTTCGCTTGTTGGCAAACGTATAACGTTGCCAGCAAGGTTGTGGAGCATCGGGGATTGCAAACAGCGTGTCATACGCCCCGCATTCTTGGTTCGATGCCAATACCATTGCCCCTTTGAGGTTTTCGCGATATTTCACAAGGTGCGGCTTATGCGGGAATTTACGCAGCAAGTGCATCGACACAGGCATCGCATGGTTGCACGACATTGTATCAACGACATACTCACAGTCCTCGCCCCTGACCACGAATGGCGGATAAAACGCTTCGAGGCTTCCATCTTGCGTCATATAGACAGGGAAGAAAAGCATATTCAATGGTACTTTTTCATACTTCACAGTATGCGTCCAGTCATCGACAACGCCCCAAGCCACAGGGTTTAGGCCATTATGCACATTGAAATATGCCAAGTAGGCAATGTTACCGACCGCTGAGCGTGGCGGCAGTGGCAACTCCACGTCGGCGCACTCGTGGTAATTGTCGGTGACATCCATCAGGCAAGGAGTGGCAAAAATTTCAGGCACGGCTTCGTTTTCTCGCTTGATGAAATAGGGAGTATTTTCTTGTGCCCCGAACGTCGCGCGATACACCTTGCCCGCATACCTCAGATTTATCGTCCAGTCCTCGTCCAGGTTGTTATAGGGTGGGGTATAGGGGTGGAAATGTCCTGCTTCGTCGGGCGAGGCGCACCAAAAGTGGCGGTTGCTGCGGTCGGTCCATTGGGGTGTGAACTCAAAAACCGCAGGAATGCCGCAAGCCCTGAATATGTTGCACGTTGTCGCCGACAGGTTGCTGCAATCGGCCACGAAAAGCGTCAGGTAGATGTCGTAAATCCCTGCATGAGCCTGCGCTTCAACATAACGGTTCATTTCTTTCTGGGCAATAGCCCGCTGCTTGTACCGTTCGATAGGTTTGCGAATCTTCTCCATTCCGTCGGCCGACATAAGCCCGTACATCTCACGCCGCAATTCGCTTTTCATTGGTGGTAACGGTTCGGCTACTGTACGGTAGGGCAGCACATATTCCTTAAACTCATCGAAACCGAGCGGAGCGAGCAACGGCGATTTTTCCCACCGCTCGAAAGCTTCGTCGATGCACGTAATCAAGTAAGACGCGGCAACCGACTGCAAGTCGGCACAGCCGCCCAGTGTCTGCACATCGGGCAACCGCCCATACTGTACGGCAAGCTCGTGTTTCAAGTCGTTGTCGCTCACCGCATCGGCATTTGCCTCCAATATCGAATCCACCTGGGCGAAATACGCGCCATATTGCACAGGCACTTCCAGTCGATGGCTGCTGCCATGGTATGGCATATTGGCTATCAAGAAGCATGCTGCCTCATATTTCAATGGGTCGCCATCGCGGTAATGCTCAAGCACGGCCACGAGGCTGTCGCGGTTTCCGCCCGCTTGCTGCAATGCACTTTCCACTTCGCTCGGATAGCGGCTGCACGACAGCAGCAACAATATAAATGTCAAGATACCTAACCGCATCATTCCGTGGTATTTTCGTAAAATCGTTTCATCTCTCCAATCATTCGTAGCGCGGCACTGCTTTTAGCGTCAATGCTGTTCCCTGTCACATTTTTAACTACCATCCTCGCCCGTGTAGTGTCGCCCTCGGCCACATACAGCCGGTACAGCTCATATTGCGGTCTTATCTTGCCCGGCACCATATAGTGTGCCGTATGCAGCCAACTTTCGGCATTGGCATGGTCGCCAGCGGCGGCGTTATACACGGCAAGGTCGCAAAGCAGGTCGGGCGACGGCGATTTTCGTGCCGCAAGCTCCAATATTTCCACATCACCGTGCGTCGCTGCATACGTGGCATAGGTCGATAGCAACCTCGGCGTGGCACAAATTGCCTCCTCGGTATCTGTGTCGATATGGACTTCACGCCCTGCTATCAATTCCTGCAGCTGTGCATCGGCATCGCTCACACGGCACTGGCAATACACCAACGTGCCGGCACACGCCGCCAATGCCAATGCGGCAACCGCTGTTTTGCACTTGCCGCCACCATGCCTGCCACTTGCGGCGCAACCGAGCAATGCGGCAAATGCCAACTGGAACGGTAGCAAATATGACGGGTAGGAAAACATGGCGAATGTGGCCATGCTCAACATTGCCGCGTTGACGGTATGTTGCCACCTTTTTGCCCGCCAATCTATGTGGCACACGATGAAAACTACTATCAGCAAAGCCACCAGCCCGCCCTCGCTCCACACACGCAGCAGGTCGTTGAACGAACGGTCAACCACGCCGGCGCGGTCGGCAAGCGGCGACTCGGGATTCGCCTCGAAATGCTTGGCCTGGTAATACATATATTGCTCGGCATGACTGCCGCTCCCATGCCCAGTCAGGGGGCTGTCGGCTATCATGTCGATTGTCGTGCGCCATATCAGTAGGCGGCCATTTGCCGACTTCTCTTTATAAAAGTAAGCAGCCACAAGCACTCCCGCCGACACTACTAATGCCACGCATTTGCCCCATATCGGGATCCGCCTCCAAGCCCTTGCAATATATCGACCGAACAAGTAAGCTATCCCGACAGTGGTGGCAAGCCACCCTGCCCGCGAATCGGCACACACAAGCACCACAGCGGTCAGGCTCGTTAATACAGCCAAAGCGGCAACCGCCACCTTGCTGCGCATAGTAGCCATTAGCCCTGCCATCACCACTATTCCCATAGCTACGAAGCCGCCCAACGGCCCGGGGTTGCCGAATGTGCCTGTCATGCCATACAAAAGGTGGTTGCTCTCGATGATGCTGCCGAGCTGCAACAGTGCCACAGTGACTTCGACGAGTGTCCACACCGCCACCGCGCCTAATACGATTACCGCACGGCATCGCAGCAGCCTCACCCCCACATAGCACAGCAGCAACGCAACCAACCGAAGGTAGGCAAACAATTCAAATTCCCTGCCTTGCAGCAGCAAATCATCGACCATCAGCCACAATACAAAAGCCGCCACGGCAATGTCGATACTCGACACCCGTGGCAGTTTAGCTATATGTGCTTGCGCATTCATTTAGTGAACATCAATACAGCTCCCACAAGTCCTGTGTCATCTTTTCGAGCTCGTCGCGAGAGAATGTGCGAGTGCTGGAAACTCGCTTCTCGGGCGATGTCAGTATGAACTGCCCTGCCATATCGATGGTATAAACTGTTTCGGTAACGTAGGCCTCCACCGACTTGAACGTATCAAATGAAACTGATACATTGGATGTCGGCACAAGACGGTAAACATAAACCTCTCGATTGTCGTTTATCTTGAATTGCTTTATATACGAATTTGCGAGAGTAACACCAACTTCCAGCGATTGCACAACCCTGTAATTGTAATCAACACTTGTGAGTACGTATGTTGCTGGCTCTATTACCCCACCAATGCGAATAAGACACAAATAAAGGTCACTACCAAGTCTGCACGTATAGCACAAGTCCAACCCAGTGTCGATGTTGTCCCTCGCATTAAAATATTCAGTCAACTGAAAATTTTCATATATTTTGTCAGGGATAGCATTATTAGGGTTGTCCAAACGATGGTCAGCAATAAAATCAGAATTATTACCAAGCTCTAATGGCAATGTTTCTGTTTGGACAAGCGGAATTGCAGTCCGCAAATCAAATCCTGCACGTATTGTCGCAAAACACAGCGACAATATGATAAATAAACAAATCTTTTTCATAATCTTATTTTAAATATGGTCTTATTTCTGATAAGTAGTAATATTTTCTTTTGCTATAGCTGTCACCAAATATCATACCTGGCAATATGGTATATGATTTGTCGCCTTTGCCCTTAAAAGTTACTGTATCTGTATAATAATACAATCGCCATGAGTCATCGCATGCCAGATTAGCTTGTTCTTTGTAACGTCCGGTTTCAATATAATTGAAATACAATCTATCATTTTCATCATAACCCATACCATATATTACAATAAAATGATCTGTTGTTTTATTTTTATTTTTAATTCCAGAGTCCAAAGTATGATTG
The DNA here is from genome assembly GCA_018716295.1 of Candidatus Avimuribaculum pullicola. Lineage (GTDB taxonomy): Bacteria > Bacteroidota > Bacteroidia > Bacteroidales > Muribaculaceae > Avimuribaculum > Avimuribaculum pullicola. The sequence goes on along the minus strand of DVKC01000004.1, from coordinate 2,183 downwards.
ACACCTGCCACAATTGGGCAGCCAGCCTCCAAATGCTTTGCGATTATGTCGATTATTTCTTGAGGGTCGCCAACGACATTCAGTGTTTTGTGCTCATTGTCCTCTAAGCACAAATCTATTCTATTGGTGACGTTACCGATATAGTAATCATCAGAAACTCCCAATATCTGCCGAGTTATTTCATCAGCAATATTTTTACATTGGCCAGACTTATACCCAGGGTACAATGAAACATCGTATTTCAATTTAATTGTTTTGTATTTACCATTTTGCTGGTTTCCATCGTCTGAAGAAGCTGTCCCGACTCCGCCACTACCGACGCACTGCTCGCCGTCGTGGCAGTGGCTGCAGTTGTCATCCAGGTCATCGTGATTGGTGTTGGGCGGGTCTATCGGGTCGGTGGTACCGTTGCCAATCCATTCCCCCTCGCCATGGTCGGCCGAACTGTTACCGCCAGGCGTGACAGTTATCTCGGGAAGCCAGTAGCTCCCATCAAACCAGTCGCCCAACATGGGGTTCCCGAATATGTCCTCGCCGCCAGCTCGGGTGGGTACAACTTCGTAAAACTTCAACCGCTTGGCTGCCTTTGTCAACCTTGCTTTCGTGGCTGCGTCGCTGTAACAGTTGGCCGAGGCCGTGCGACGGCCATTGATATAGGTCGATACCTGGAATACGACCCCGGTTTCAGGAACGATATACAACGCGATGCCCGAAAAGCCATTCTTGCTGCCACCCTGCACGAACAGTTCGGCAATGTCTTCCCCACGATGTTCGGCTGCATAACCATAACATGGTATTATCGAAACCAAGAACTGGGCTTTCTCGCCTGTGTCGGTGTTCTTTATCACAATCAACTTCTGTGCTATTTTTACCACCTCGTCATCACCGTTCTGCTTATAGCTTGCTTTGTAACTTACAAATGAATTTATCGGCACATTGAGGCACGACACGTTGCCATAGCTTGTACTCACGCCCTGCGACCACTCGGGAGTGAAATCATTGGGAACAAGCAACTTGGTTTCAGTGCCACGAGTGACTGGCACCTGCATCATCGTCTGTTCGAAATACGCCTCGGCCTCATCGACCGTGAGCGCATTCTTGACCTGCCCCACAGGCAAGTCGGCAAGACCATCGTCACAACTTGCAGCCATCAACACGGCCGCAAATGTGACAAATTTTAAAAATAGATTTTTCTTTTTCATTATTAAATCGTTTTTCCGTCGGCATTAGTCGGCATAGTCGGCGTAAGTATATATGCTTATTTTTACGCGATAAAGTTACAACACCCAAAAAACAAAGTCAAGCATTTTAACACTTAAAACAGCCCATTTTACCCCCCAGGTTGTAGAGCCGTCATACCATGGCGGCTCGTTACTGCCACGGTGCCGCAAAGAATTGCCTTGTGGCTGTTATTGAGCCGCCATGGTATGACGGCTCTACGGCCTGGGGGGTATTATGTATGATGAATACAGGGACGAACGGCTCGTGCGTCCCTGCATTGGTCAATGCAGTTCCCACAAGTCCTGTGTCATCTTTTCGAGCTCGTCGCGCGAGAATGTGCGAGTGCTGGAAACACGCTTCTCGGGTGTGGTCAGTATGAACTGCCCCGCCATGTCGATCGTATAAACCGTTTCCGTAACGTAGGCCTCCACCGACTTGAAAGTACGAAAAGAAACCGACGCATTGGAAGTCGGAACAAGGCGGTAAACATACACTTGTCTGTTGTCAGTTATCCTGAATTGCTTTAAATAAGAACCTGCAAGAGTTACACCCACTTCCAGCGACTGCACGACCTTATAACTTGAATTTACGCTTGTGAGCACGTATGTGGCTGGCTCAATTATCCCACCCACACGTATGAGGCACAAATAAAGGTCACTGCCAAGTTTGCACGTAAAGCACAAGTCCAGTCCCGTGTCGATATTGTCCCTCGCATTGAAATATTCCGTCAATTGAAAATTTTCATATATTTTGTCTGGAATAACGTTATTGGGATTATATATGCGATAACTACTATATAAATCACCTTCCTTAGTGAAATCAAAAGGTAGATTACTTTTACCAATATAGGATATTGCTGTCCGCAAGTCAAACCCTGCATATACTGTCGCAAAACAGAGCGACAACATGATAAATAAACAAATCTTTTTCATAATCATATCATTTTCAATTAATACTGATCC
>DVKC01000003.1 GCA_018716295.1 Candidatus Avimuribaculum pullicola | reverse complement strand
CGTCATCGAGCAATGGTGTTACCATCACCACATCGGATGGCAACACTTACAACATTACCAACGGCACAAATGGCGTTGATGGCACGCCGGGTTCGGTTGTAGAGATTGGTGACAATGGCAACTGGTTTATCGACGGCGTTGACACTGGCATGCCTTCACGTGGTGCTGCCGGACAAGATGGTGCCGATGGCCAAGATGGCAAGGACGGCTATGTTCCATCTATCGAAATCCGCGACGGCTACTGGTACATCGACGGACAGAATACTGGCCAAGCAGCTCAAGGCCCTGCCGGTGCTGATGGTGAAGATGGCAAAGATGGTGCTGACGGTGCCGATGGCACAGTTATCACTATTAGCGAAGATGGTTACTGGGTAATCGACGGCGTTAAGACCGATGTTATCGCTCGCGGCCAAAACGGTGCTGATGGTCAAGATGGTACTGATGGCGAAGACGGCAAGGATGGTGAAGACGGTGAAGATGGCAAGGATGCCAACCTCGTTTACTACGTGCCCGACATGAAGACTGGCTGCTGGGCTAAGGTGGTTTACACCAACGACGGCGAAACTCAAATCTCTTACACAGTGCAAGATGGCACTAATGGCACAGAAAGGTTGCCTTGGCTGCCTGAAGGCACTATCACTGCCGTGCTCGACACCGACACTCAAATCCTTACTCTCTGTAACGTGAAGGTGAAAGACAGCGAAACAGGCGAAACAACCACTGTTACCATCAAGTTGTCGGAACCTCTCGTAGGCATGACTTTCGTTCCCGATGCTATCGACAATGGCTTGGGCGTGGTTACACACTATCAGTTGAAGAAGAATGGTAAAATCATAGCTGCAAGCAATGAGCTGAACCTCGTTTATCGCCTTAACCCGAGCAACGCCGACCTTACTGGCATCGACTTCGACTTCGTTGGCCGCAAAGTTGCTGAAACAAGGGCTAAGAACGACCTTTCGACATTGCTCACTTACAAGAGCCACACTGTAAGTGCAGGTGAACTCAATGTTGTAGCAAACGTAGGTGAAATTCCTGCCGGATACAATCCAAGCAGCGAAGCATTGATTTTTGCGTTGCGAGCTAATGATGATGAAAACAACCGTGTTATCACTTCTGACAACGCTAAGATTGACTATAACTCGGCAAGCAAGTATGCAATATATGACAATGGTGTAAAGAAAGCATACGAAACCGAATTTGATGATATAGATGTGACAACTACCCCTGCCGATGTCACAATAGCCATTGGCACTACGGTTAATCTTAACGAATGGGTAAAGACAATAGGAACAGACTGCAACAACCTTGTTGTTGACAATTATTTCGATGTTACTTACACATTTAGTAATGATGACGAAGTATTTGGCGGTGACAAGACGAATCAGAACAGCTTCATTACAATAGATGAGGAAGGCGTTGTGTCTGCTACAGGAGCTTCAGCTATTGGTCGCAAGCCAGTAGTTAAGGTTGAAGCAGAAGTAAATGGTACTGTTCTTGCAACAGCCTATATCGTGATGCAAATCACACAGACCAGCATGGAAACTGTAACTGTTACTGCTCCAACTATCGAGCGTACTTATCGTGACCTGCCCGATGCCAATGGTGTAAAGACTGCAGAATCTGCATTTGAATGGGAGCAAATCAACAGACAGCTTTACGACGTGGTAGGCTTGTCGGCTGTACAATTTGCAGCTTCGTATTCAGCTACTAATGGCGTTGCAGTAACTGGTGCAAATGAAGTTACAGGTGCTACTGTTACTATTGCAGAAGCCGACAAGGTTCCAGGCATTACTGTAAATTTGGCCAACTCGTTCCCACAAAATGCATTAGAAACCGAAAGCTTCATAACAATCGAGTTTGATGATCAAGTACCTGTATCGAATGAAGCAAAACATGCACGTTTCGGCATGATAACTGTAACTTACAAACCTGTTGTAGGAAACGCTTATCCCGATGTAGTTTTGAATATTCCTTACAAAGTAACTGATGACTGTGATGATATAGAACTTGACCACAGTGATGTCGTAGTCAACGAAAACTGGAATATCAATGGTTATCTCCCAACTACGGCTTCAGCCTACACCGACTATGTATTTGGTGCAGTATTGAACCAAGCATACATATCAGACTTGTCGCAAGCCGGTGTTAACAACCATACTTATAAGTTCGCCTTTGCAGACGCTCCTGTAAGCACGGCTACCACATATAAAGAGGCCGAATTGACTGGTTCTGACTGGACTGACCAAGAAATCGAATTCACGAGCACAATTGGTGTAGCTGGTGTAACCACTTCTTACACGCTCGAACTGCTTTCGACACGTGATAATGGTGAAACCGACCGTGTTGCCGACACGTTTACTATCAACTTCATCAGCCCGTTGTCTATGAAAATTGAAGAAGATAGGCTTGAAACTCAGTTCGATATGAATGGTAACTTAGATCCACTTAATGTACAGAGAGGTATCAGGATTATTGATGAGAAGACTGGAGGAGTTGTACTCAAGTTTGATGGAGGTATTAACCCCAACAATTATATGTTGACTGCCGACGACATTAAGTGGAGCTTCGACATGGTAGAAGATTATGGCGGCAGGATTGACGTTGATGCCGATGGCAACCTCGTATATAATAAAAATGTTGGTTGGGCTTTGACTAACCCAGTTACAATCCACGTCAAAGTGACAGCCACAATCGAGGGTATCGTGGTATTGAGCGAAACTGTAGAAGTTACCATCAATGGCAACGAGCTCGACTAAGGCACATACAATGAGTTAAACATAATAGGAGGACCAAAATGGTATTAACACCAATATAGTCTAATAGAAGTCCTTATTAAAAGAAGCGCATGGCTGGCCGTGAGGTTAGCCTTGCGTTTTTTTATAAGAGAGGGTGTCGAATTAGATAAATGAGTGTACACTACTTATTGAAAATTTTGGCATAATAGATGTGATAGCGATGCAGCCATTAGATTGATTGATACAGTTATAAGCCTCTCCGAGGCAATTTTTTTGCGCGAATAGATAAAATTTTTTCGCGAAAATTTGGTGCATTCATGGAATTGTCTTAACTTTGCACCGCAATTAGGACGATGAGTCTTGGTTGAGAGGATTGTCTTATGGTGTAATGGTAGCACTGCAGTTTTTGGTTCTGCCTGTCGAGGTTCGAATCCTCGTAAGACAACCACAGTTTCAAGAGCGGTTTCCCACACAGGGTTACCGCTCTTTTTGTTATGCAAGTTTCGCGTGAGCCGTTAATTATACCGAAAAACGGGCAATATTGTTTCATCTTAGCAGGTATTGCATTAACTTTGCTGACGCAATTTTTTTGTACAAGACAATGAAAATAGCATTAATAGGATATGGGAAGATGGGGCACGCCATTGAGAAGTTTGCTTTGCAGCGTGGCCATGAAATAGTGAGCATCATAGATGTGGACAACCAATGTGATTTTGATAGCGAGCAGTTCAAGAGTGCCGATGTGGCCATAGAATTTACCACGCCATCCACTGCCTACGACAATTGTTTGCGGGCTATCAAGCAGGGCGTGAAAGTGGTATCGGGCAGCACGGGCTGGACCGACCGCATTCCACAGCTGCGCCAGGCGGTTGAAAACAATGAGAATGCCACATTTTTTTATTCGTCGAATTACAGTATCGGCGTGAATATTTTCTTTGCTGTCAACAAATACTTGGCACGGATAATGAACGGTTTCGGCCAGTATGATGTGTCGATGAAGGAAATACATCATATCCACAAGCTCGACCATCCCAGTGGCACAGCCATAACGCTGGCCAACGGTATTATATGCAATATCGACCGCAAGACGGCTTGGACCGAGAGCGGCACTCCTGCCGCTGGCGAGGTACGCATAGAGCACGAGCGTACAGGCGAAGTGCCGGGAACACATATAATACGATACAAATCGGCTGTTGACCAAATCACCATTTCGCACGAGGCTTTCAGCCGCGATGGATTTGCACTTGGGGCCGTGGTGGCTGCCGAGTGGGTGAGCGACAAGACTGGGTTCTTGGGAATGGACGACATGCTTAAATTTTAAAACAGTAAAAATGGATAATAATAGTGACAATAGGGGCAACGTGGTGGTTGCCGAGGAGCGTGGAGGCTCGTTGCGGCAACGGTTGATGCGCGTCAAGCGCACACGGTGGATAAGGTTTGCCATCGTGGCTGCCCTATTCATTGCTTGGGTGATATGGCTCGGTTCGTGGTGGGTGATACTATTCTTGCCGTTGCTCGCCGATATATACCTCACTGGTTATATACCCTGGACGTGGTGGAAGCGTTGCAAAAATCCCGTGGTCAGGTATGTAATGGGGTGGGTCGATGCCATAATCTACGCTTTGGTGCTGGTATATTTCATTTTTATATATGTCGGGCAGAACTACCAGATTCCATCATCTTCGCTCGAAAAGACATTGCTTGTGGGTGATTACTTGTGGGTCAACAAGATGATATATGGCCCGCGCGTACCCAACACGCCTATTCATTTCCCTCTGGCCCAGCATACTATTCCGTTGCTTAATTGCAAGTCATATCTCGACTGGCCGCAATGGGACTATCACAGGCTCAAAGGGTGGCGCAATGTGGAGCTTTACGATATTGTAGTGTTCAATTACCCTGCTGGCGACACTGTGGCATTGAAAGTTCAAAACCCCGACTATTACACGCTGTGCGAAATAGAGCCTGGGGGTAGCGCGGCAATACGTGCCAACAAGGAAGAGTATGGCGAGGTGGTGTATCGTCCGGTTGACCGCCGCGAGAATTATGTGAAGCGTTGTGTCGGGTTGCCGGGAAATACTTTGCAGATAAAAGACAATATCATATATCTCGATGGGAAACCGCTCGAAGAGCCTAAGAATGTGCAATTTAATTATTACGTGCAGACCGATGGCCGTTTCATCGACGATGCTACATGGGACTGGTTGGGCATAAGCCGTGACGACCAACTGATGGTGCCTATCACACAGCCCAATGAGAAATTTGGGGCTATGAGCATAGGATTAACCGTAAATACCAACGGTTCGGTTCCGCCAGTTTACCAGTTGCCGTTGACTGCCGAGATGCGCGACAAACTTAAGAAATTGTCGTGGGTTATAAATGTTGTCCCTGTGCCAGTGCGCGAGGTAATCAATGTTTATCCCATCAGTCATGATTATGGTTGGACACGCGCCGATTATGGGCCAGTGTGGATTCCCAAGAAAGGTGCGAAGCTCGACTTGACGCTCGACAACCTGCCTATATATGAACGTGCCATAAAGAATTATGAGGGTAATGACCTTGAAGTGCGCGATGGCAAGATCTACATCAATGGCAGCGTGGCAACAAGTTACACGTTCAAGATGGACTATTACTGGATGATGGGCGACAATCGCGACATGTCGGCCGACTCACGTTATTGGGGATTTGTTCCCGAAGATCACATTGTGGGTTCACCGATGTTTGTAATCATATCTATCGACAAGGATAAAGGTGTGCGATGGAACCGCCTATTTAAAGATGCCAACCCCGATAAATAATCAACATTCACAGGCGGTGCTTTTCAGTTCGGCCTACTTGGGCAGCGTGAGGTATTACGCTGCCTTGTTGCGGGCTGGAGCCAATGCCATAATCGACACTGGCGAGCGCATAGGTAGGCACTCGTGGATGCACAACCATTGTCGCATAATGGGTGCCAATGGGCTGCAATTGCTCACTGTGCCTGTCGAGCATGTCGATTCTGCTGGTGGCTTGCTGGTGCGCGACTTGCGCATCTCGGCACACGGCGATTGGAGGCGTGTGCATTGGGGGGCGATTTTCTCGGCCTATGGCAAAGCTCCCTTTTTCGAGTATGCCGAGGACGACTTGCGCGCGGTTTATGACCACGACTATAAGTGGCTTGTCGATTTTAATGTCGCTTTGCATGGCATGGTGGTTGATTTCCTCGATTTGCCGATAACGGTTGCCGTGGCCGATTGTACCGCGATGTCGTCGAGTTGTGCCATTGACTTGCGTGGCAGAATTGGCGGCAAGAAACATGATGCCGATGATGGTATTGTCGATGTCCCTTATTATAGTGTGTGGGACGAGAGGCATGGTTTTGTGCCATCATTGAGCATTATCGACTTGTTGATGAATTGTGGCAGGGAAGCAGTGTTTGTATTGCACAAAATGTTAAATGGGATATTAATTTAAGGAAATTCAAGTTAATTTTTATACTTTCGCCAAAATAATTCTTGTTTTGTTTTACTTTGTGCGGCTCAATAAAGTATATTTGCATCAGGTTTTTCCTACAGAGCTTAATAACTAATTACTACTACATCATTTTTAAACTATTTCAATAATACAATGCGAGAGTGCAGTGATGCCACGTGGTGCATTGTGACCATTTTCTCCTCTCCGTCAAGGTTCGATATGTTGGTGTATGCGCATGTGTGAGGCACTTTGCGCTATTTTTTTGCGTGTGTGGTCGAGCTTGGTAAAAAAGTGATTAAAGAAAACATTTTTGTTTGGCTCTTTTGTGGTCTAATGGCTGTTTTGAGTTAAATTTGCACTATACAAGGAGGAACGGTGTGATGCAATTCAGGACTGCAATAGATATTTCCAAGTGTGTAATGCCGCCATTGAAGCACAGCGACGGCGTGTTGATGCTCGGATCGTGTTTTTCCGACAACATCGGTGCGCGGCTCATCAACGGAATGGTAGATGTTGTGGTCAATCCGTTTGGCACTACTTATAACCCATTGTCATTGTCATCGTGTGTGGAATGGCTCGTGTCGGGCCGTATGGTAGCCGATAGCGAATTGTTTGCTGCCAATGGGGTGTATAATCATTTCATGTTTCATTCCAGGTTCTCGGGTGTCGATGCTCAGGGCACAGCCCAGGCTATGAATGCCAGCCTTGCCAAGGGGCGCGGGCAGCTTGCCAGTTGCAGCCACTTGTTTGTCACATTGGGAACATCATTTGTTTACCGGCTTGCCGATAGCGGCGAAGTGGTGAATAACTGCCACAAGTTGCCTTCAAGCCGTTTTTTGCGCAGCTTGTGCAGCATCGACGAGCTGACAAGTGCCATCGGTTCGATAGCCACCATGGTACATGAGTTCAATCCTGCGGCAAAAGTGGTTTTCACAGTCAGCCCCATCAGGCATCTTGCCGACGGCCTTGCCATGAACCACTTGAGCAAGAGCTTGTTGACAGTAGCCACGCACACTGTGGTATCGGCCAATGCTGGCTATTGTTACTATTTCCCGGCATTTGAAATCCTGAATGATGACTTGCGTGACTACCGTTTTTATGCAGCCGATATGGCTCACCCTTCGGAATTAGCTGTTGATTATATATGGACACTGTTCAAAGAGGCTTTTTTCGCTCCTGTCGAGCGGCAGGGCGTGGAGCAGTGTGAGCGTTTGTCGCGAATGCTTGCCCATCGTCCTGTCAATCCCAATGCCGATGTCGTCGCGCAATTCCGCCGTAAATGTGCATCGGCTCTTGCCGAGGTTATACGCCAGTGGCCGCATATAGCAAAATTGGATTATTTAAGTTGTTACAATATATGAAGTACCCTATTAAAGAAATTGCGTCGATTTTGCGTATCCCGCAAGACACGTTGAGCGACAAAAGTGCCGAGATAAGCCATTTGCTCACCGACTCGCGTTCGCTTACTTATCCTGGCGAAACTTTGTTTTTTGCGATTCGCACCAATAATAACGATGGTCATCGCTACATCGCACAGCTCTATGAACGCGGCGTGCGCAACTTTGTGGTTGACAACATTACGTGTGTGCCTCCCGAATTGCTCGACGACGCCAATTTCCTTGTCGTGCCTAATGCCCGTGCCGCGTTGCAGTCGATTGCTACATACCATCGCCGGCGTTTCGACATTCCTGTCATTGCCATCACAGGCAGCAAGGGAAAGACGACGGTGAAAGAATGGCTGTACCAGTTGCTCAAGGACGATTATAACATTGTGCGTAGTCCACGTAGCTACAATTCCCAGATAGGCGTGCCGCTATCGTTGTGGGAAATTGATGAAAATACCGACCTGGCTATCATCGAGGCTGGAATTTCGCAACCTGGCGAGATGGTGGCCTTGCAGTCGATGATACGTCCGACGGTGGGCATAATCACCAATCTTGGCGATGAACATAACGAGGGGTTTGAATCGATGCAGCAGAAGATAGCTGAGAAGACCCAGCTGCTGACGGCGTGTGACTGCATTATTTATTGTGCCGATTATAAGCTTATACGCGATGCCGTGATGCCGATTCTTGCCATTGCCCAGGAGATAGCCTGGTCGTGCCACGATGCCGACCGTCCGCTTGCCGTGACTTCGATTGTGAAAGGTGAAAAAGGTTCTGATGTGGTTTATTCTTTCCTCGGATTGGAAAACAGGGTACATATTCCATTCACAAAGGATAGCGAAATCGAGAATGTGATAAATTGCATATCGGTAATGTTGTATCTGCATATTAAGCCCGAGGTGATTGCCCAGCGTGTGGCAAAGCTCAAACCTGTAGGAACGCGGCTTAATGTTATGGAAGGCATCAATAATTGTCTTGTAATTGTTGACAGCTACACAAGCGATTTTAATTCGCTGGCTCCTGCCATCGACTTCATGGCACGTCGGGCAAAGCCCGATATGTCGATGACCGTGGTGCTTTCCGATGTGCTGCACGAGGCCTATAGTCGCGATGAATTGTATGGCTATGTGGCCGAGTTGCTTGAACAGAAGCATGTCAACCGTGTCATTGGCATCGGCCCTGAGATGTGCCAGAATTCACGATTTTTCGATGTAAATTCACGCTTTTTCCCATCTACGGCTGATTTCTTGGAAAATGTTTCGCAAAGCGACTTCGAGGACGAGATTATTTTGATAAAAGGTGCTCCAGAATTTGATTTCAAGTTGATTGCCGACTTGCTTGAAGCCAAGCAGCACCAGACTGTGCTTGAGGTAAATCTTGATGCCGTGGCTCATAACTACAGGTATTATCGTTCAAAATTGAAGCCCGAAACTAAGATAATTTGTATGGTGAAGGCTTCGGGATATGGTGCTGGTTGTTCCTATGCCCTCGCCAAGACTTTGCAAGATGCTGGAGCAAGTTACCTTGCCGTGGCCGTACACGATGAGGGGGTTGACTTGCGCAAGTCGGGGATAACCATGCCTATCATGGTGCTAAATCCAACGGTTGTCAATTACAAGGCTATGTTTTCTTATCGCCTTGAACCCGAGGTGTTCAGCCTTGAGCAGTGTCGCAAGATTATACGTGAGGCAGTCAAATTCGGCATTTCCGACTATCCTGTGCATATAAAGCTCGACACGGGTATGCACCGTCTGGGGTTTGTCAAGGAAGAGTTGCCCGACTTGGTGGCGTTGCTGCGTAAGCAGCGGGCGATAAGGCCAATATCGGTGTTCTCGCACTTGTGTGTGGCCGATGAACCTGCGCAAGATGAATATACGCAAGCGCAGTTTGCCTATTTTGATGAATGTTGCGAGATTTTGCAATCGGCTTTCCCGCAATTTAAGATTATGCGGCACATACTCAACACGGCAGGAATACAACGTTTCCCCGAGCATCAGTACGACATGGTGCGGCTTGGCATCGGGCTTTATGGCGTTTCGCCTACCGATGGCAAGACCGACCTTGTGCCTGTGTCGTCGCTCTATTCGGTGATTATTTCCATCAAGGAATGGCCGGCAGGCACTACTGTTGGTTATGGTCGCAAGGGGGTGCTTACGCGGCAGTCGCGTATTGCTACTATACCAGTGGGCTATGCCGATGGCATAGTGCGGCATTTTGGCAACGGTAATATTAGTATGCTCGTCAATGGCACATTGTGTCCCACTGTTGGTAACATTTGTATGGACGTGTGTATGATCGACGTTACCGATGCTCAATGTTCGGTAGGTGACCAAATTGAGATTTTCGGTCGCCACGTCCCTGTGTCGCAGCTTGCCGAAGTGCGAGGCACTATTCCATACGAAATACTCACCTCCATTTCCGAACGCGTCAAGCGCGTCTATTTCCGCGAGTAGCAATATTGCATGACACAGTGAAATGTGATTTTCCTGTGCAATGAAAGCTTGTTTAGATTTTCAATTTTCGGGAAATCTAAACAAGCTTCTTTATTCTAAATGTAACAAATTTTACTGGAAACGTTGGGCATTTCGGTGCATATTTGTGATGTGCCGTTATGTTTTGAATGAATGCAGCGATTTGTGTTCAATAACATATAATTAACTTAAACGACAAGTAAATAGCCCATTATCCCGACATATATTAGCATGTTTTAACTTTTGGCTTCCATTTTATCACTTGCAAATTACTTTTTTATACAAAATATCGTTATATTTGCATTGTGTTCGCGTGTGAACGTGATTGTAACAAGCGTGTAAAAGCGTTGTTCTCAAATCATCTAGTCTAAATTTCCCTATGTCGTGAGTAAAGCGGACACATGTGAATGTCGAACCGATACGAACCGACAAAACCATCATAAATTCCCGTTCGGGAAGATGGTGATAAGCATCTGCTCCTCCAAGCAGATGCTTTTATTGTATAATGGGGCCGTTTGAGTTTTGTTCTATTACAGTTGCAGGTAGCAGTCGTTGAAAAGGCAGTCGCAGAATATTATTTTTGTATCGGGGGTTGAACCTTGGCGTTCGGTTATTTTCTCTACGCGGTTGTGTCCTACTACTTGTGTGTAGCCTTGTAGGGGATTGGTGAGTTCGTCGATGTCGGCCCACAATATTCCGCCACGGTCGCTACGCATTCCACCACGCAAGTAGCCGATGCTGAAAATGGCGTTTTGGCGCACTTTGTTGGCTGGATTGTTTATTTGGTCGGCAATATTGCTGTTGGGGTCGCCACCGAAATCGAAGTCAAACCATTGTTGTGAAATGCCTGCATGGGTGAAGATTGTTTGCCCGTCTTGAAAAGCATAGGTGAACAACGTTTGGTTTTCTGTGAATATTTTGAACGCCTCGGGTGCTATCTGGTAGTTGCGGCGTGTACATGAGGGAGCATCTTCCACGAAATAATGCACATCGTGGTTGCCTAATAGCAGTATTACGTCATCTGCACGTTCTTTTTTTAGATCGATTATGTTTCGTAAGTTGTTTATTAGCACTTTGTTAGGGATATACATATACGGGTCTAAGTAGTCACCGAGGAATATTATGCGGCTTTCGGGGTGATTTTCTACTATTGTCTTCCATGTTGCTAATCCGTGTATGTCACCTATTGCGATTGTTGGTTTCATAATTTGTTGTTTTTTATAAGTGTTTCAGCTATAATCCAGTCTAACGGAGTGTCAAGGTCGATTGAGCGTGTTGCTGGCATCACGTAGCAACGGCGGCGGCGGAACTCGCCGAGTCGCATTTGTCGCAGCGATGCCACGTTTATCACATACACTGCCCCGTTGTATTCCCACACCTTGGGTGCATCTTGTCGCCGAGTGTAGCGGCCGTCGCCTTTCGATATGTGCAAGAAGCCATTGGCATCGGTTTCGTAGGCATTGTAATAAGGGTTAGTCGCTGCTTCTTTGACCGATACCACCATGTCGATGTCGGGAGTGTAAAGTGCCAGAGCTCCGAGCACGTCATCGGCAGTGCGCAATGGCGATGTGGGTTGTAGTAATACGAGCGTATCATATTTCTTCCCTCGTTCTTGGTAGAAGTCGAGGGCGTGGATTAGCACCTCGTATGTGCCGCAAGTGTCGGTAGCAAGCCATTCGGGGCGTATGAATGGTACTTCGACACCTTCTGATGCTGCGACGGCGGCTATTTGCTGGTCGTTGGTCGATATGCAGATGTCGGCTTTGTTCGCCGCTATTTGTCTTGCTACTTCTATGCTGTATGCTATCAATGGTCGTCCTGCAAGAGGCTTGATGTTCTTGCCTGGGATACCTTTGCTTCCACCACGGGCGGGTATCAAGTATAATATATTGTTCATGTTGGTCGTTTTTTTATAAAATGTAAAAGTAATATTAATTATGGAAATAAACGAAGCAAGCGAGAAATTTCGAGGCGAGGAAATTGCGCCGATGCACACTGCCGAGCATATTTTGAATGGAACGATGGTGAAAATGTTTGGTTGCCAGCGGGCTTGTTCTTCACATATTGAGCGCAAGAAGTCAAAATGTGATTATTTGTTGCCAGCCCAACTTTCGGCAGTCGAAGTGGAGGCTATCGAAGCGCGAGTAAATGATGTGATTGCGGCTGATATGCCAGTTACGTTTGAATTTACCGAGGTCGGAAAACTTCAGCAAGGACGGTTTGACCTTTCGCGGTTGCCTGTTGATGCCACGCAGATGGTGCGTATAGTCCATATCGGGGACTATGATGAATGCTTGTGTGTGGGTGCTCATGTAGGGCATACTGCCGAGGTCGGGCGTTTTCGCATCAGTAGTACTCGTTATGAAAACGGGATTCAGCGTATAGTTTACCGCCTCGACCGAAAGTAATTTTCACGTTCGATTTATTTGTTCCCTGCAAAAATGGGTTTGAATAGGTTGGAAAATAATGGTGAAATTGTTAAAAAATGTTTATAGAAAATAGGTTGTTTTGTGTGATACTGCTGTGAAAGTATGTTGTAGGGCATATTTTAGAGGAAAATTTTGGGGGGTGTATATGGTTGGGGGATAGGGAGTTGGTTAAATGGTGCAAAATTTTTCTGAAAAAAGTTGTCGGAAAATTTGGTGGAATGGGAATTTTGGTAGTACCTTTGCAACCGCAAACGGGGAACGGCGGT
>DVKC01000012.1 GCA_018716295.1 Candidatus Avimuribaculum pullicola | reverse complement strand
CAAAATGATCCAGTATTTCTGAAGGCAGCACGATACGCGCAAGCACTTCCAATTGATTCTTTTCCATAAGGCAAAGTTCGGAATTCCTGTGGATTTGGAAAATTAATCCCCACTAAATTTCTACTGCCCCGAGAACACTGTTGCCTATCCATGTTGTGCGGGGGGATAAAGGAAAAGCGTTGGTTTTCGATAGTTGCCTATTGAAAACCAACGTTTTAACTATTGTCGGGGTGGCGGGATTCGAACTCGCGACCCCCTGCTCCCAAAGCAGGTGCGCTAACCGGACTGCGCTACACCCCGTGCAGATTGATGCCTTATCGCTCAATTGCGGTGCAAAGTTACGAATTATTTTTTACTTTGCAAGAGTTTTTGTGTAAAAAATTGCACTTTGTTTCTGTTTATATTGCTTAAATTTGCATAGCGGAGCGTGAATGAGGGGTAAATGTTGCTTTCTTTCAGCCGCAATGTGACGAAAAAGCTTTGATTATGAACAGGATAGGTAAATTGTACTTCAGATATGGCACGATGGGGTCGGCCAAGACGGCATTGTTGCTCACGCAGGCATATAACTTTGAAGAGCGTGGCATGGAATACCTGTGCTTGAAGCCTATTATTGACAATCGTGACAGCGATAGCGTGATACGTTCGCGCATAGGAATTGAGCGGCAGTGCCTGTGGATATATCCCGATACCGATTTGTATGAATTGGCCAAAGGGTTGTTTGAAGATGCGCTTGTAGTGAAAGACTGGATACTTATCGACGAAGCGCAGTTCTTGACTGCCGCGCAGGTTGACCAATTGTCGCGTGTGGTAGATGATTATGGCAGCAATGTGGTGTGCTATGGCTTGCGTACCGATTTCCAGACGCATTTGTTTGAAGGTTCGCGCCGCCTGTTTGAGATAGCCGACAGCATCGAGGAAATAAAAAGTACTTGTTCGTGTGGACGGAAAACGATTGTCAATGCACGCATTGACAAGTCGGGCAACATAGTCACCGATGGCGACCAAGTGGAAATAGGTGGTAACGACAAGTATGTGTCGCTGTGCCGTAATTGCTGGCGCAACCGCCGCATAGAGTCGGCCGAGCGCAATGCGTTGAAGTTTATGCCCGAGTAGGCTTGCAGTTTATATACCACCAATCGGCATTAGATTGGGTGGAATAAAAAACAAAAGGAGCTGGCCAATGAAAACGGTCAGCCCCTTTTGTATGTGATGATTGAGTGTGGTGCTTACTTAACAATGACTTTGGCAGTGGTAGTTCCGGCCTTGATGATGTAGAAGCCAGCCGGGAGCGAGATGCTGTTGAGTCCTTTGTTGCCGGTAATCGAGGCTGCAAGTGCTCCACAGGTGTTGTACACGTCGATGCGAGCATCCTGGTCGAGTGTTATTTCGGCCGCGCCTTGAATGCCACGAATGTTCGCGCCGTCGGTGCCGGCAACGACAATCGATGTTCCGCTCGAAGGCCTCTGGACTTCGACTTCGTTGGACGGGTCGGAGTAAATAGAGCCATTTGCGCCATTGGTGTTTGCGATTACAAAATAGGAATACGAGTCGTTGTTGTCGGCGGGTGTGGCTACGTAGAACGAGTTTCCGCTATACACGTTGTCGCACGAATACATGCGGCTGAACAGGTCGCCAGCCGAGAATTGCTGTGTGACGGTCACATTGTCAATCCATACGATGCCAGTTTGCCCGTAGTCGGCGTTGTTGGGGTCGTTGAATTGTATGGCAAGGTAATAGACCTCGTGGGCATCGAATGTGAATTCATATTCTTGCGGCGAGGTTGACAAGGTTGCCGATTTCCAAGTAGGTGTCTGCGTGGTGGCGTCGATGCAACCAACGCCGATTTCGGTGAAGTTTGAGCAGTCGGCATCACGGTATGCGGTCACTTTCACCGTCACAGAACCCATTGAGCTGCCGCTTGTGTAGTAAACCGGGCTGTACAGGCTTGAGTACACGTCCATAATCTTGTAGTAATTCTTCAGCCCAATCATTCCGTTGCAATATAGCGTGGTGACAGCTTCCCAGTCGGGGTTTACGGTGTATCCGTTGAGTATTTGGTCCATGCCATTGTATAATGGAGCGTCGGTAGTGCCTTCGGTGAATCCGTCGAACGACTCGTTCTCGATTTCGTAGTTGCCGTCAGCAGCGATGGTGCGGTAGTTATATGTGTAGAGGGTGTACCAAGCGGCATTTTCGGCATTTGTCCAGTTGGCGCGGAAGCCATTGTCTGTCACTTCGGTGGCAGGTTGTGCGGTAGGTGTTCCCACGCTTTCAGACGGCTCTTTCACGATGGTCTGTACCGACTCATCCGAAACTAATGTGCCATCGGTGGCTTGCACGGTAAAGTAGTAGATGTGGCTTGCGTCAAGTCCATCGACATTGTGTGATGTTGCCGTTGTTTCATAGTCCTGCAAAAGGTATTCCTTGGTGTTGTCGGTGCCGTAGTAGAACACATCGAGCAGGTAGTTGGTGGCCGTGGTCACTTCGTTCCAGTTGGCAGTGAAACTGGTGCCGGTGATGTCGGTTGCCGACAAGTTGCTCGGCGCGTCGATAGTTGTGGGAGTCGAAGTGTCGGTTTGTTGGGTGATATAGATGTCGTCGAAATATACAGGTGATTTGCTGTAGAACTGTATCATTGTTTGCGTCGCACCGCCCGAGAACGACAGCGAAACCGAACGCCAATCGGTGGTGCCAGCGGTAATGTAGCCTCCGTCAACAGGGCCTGCTGTAGTTGCCGCCAAAATATAAATTTCGTCGGAAGCAGATTGAGCCTTGAACGAAAGGTTTACCGTGAAATTGCCGTTGTCGTCAGCCAGGTCAAGAATGGGAGTGTTGAGAGATGCAGTAGTGCCATCGGCGAGGTAGCATGAGCCGCCAGCTTGGAACACGTTTATTGCAGCCCAGCCATAGGTGTGAACATAGTCATAGTAGATGTAGCCATCTGAACCGATGATGTTAGTCATGTCGGGGTTGCCTACCTCGCCAGCCGTCATCAGGCTGAAGTCTTCGGCGAGCAACGTAGTGGTGGCTCTTGCTTCGGATTGTGGCACGATGGTTTTCCATGCGACAGTGTTGCCAGCGGCATCGAGCTGCTTGGCTTGTGGTAGAGCCGTGCGCTCGCGCGCTATTGTCGTGGTGGCGATGTTTGGCGTTATGTTACGGGTAGGCACTGGGCGACTGTTCCAGTCGGTAGCTGCCGCTGTGATTGCAGTGCAAGCGCAGGTCAGTGCCACGAATGATTTTTTGAATAATGTGTTCATTATCGTATGATTATTTTATAGATTGAGATGTCGTTTTTGTTGAAAAGTTTGACGATATACAAGCCCTTGTCGGCGATGCCGATTGACTGAGTGCTGTTGGCCGCGACGGCTGCGGAGGCTATTTTGACGCCGTCGGTAGTGTAGATGTCGGCCATGCCGTCGGTAGGCGACGTGATGTCGATAGCCATGCCGTTGGCCACAACCGATGCGTCGCTCGATGAGGCATCGTCCACAGATGAAGAGCCTACGTTGACAGTCGTTTCGACGAGGCGTGATTCATTGTTGCCCTGGTAGAGGCAAGCGATGCCGTAGGTGTAAGTGTTGCCAGCCACGACGTTGTTGTCGATGAAGATGCGCGACGATGTGAAGCCCACCAATTCGCCGTCGCGGTAAACATTGAACCCGATGGGGAACGAAGCATCGGCCACAGGGTCGTAGTCATCGTCGAATGCTGGTTGTTCGCCATTCACGAAGTCACTTTGCGTGGCATCGGCCGGGGTGAGCGTGGCGTAGAGCAGCACGTTACCATCGAGCAGCTCGCTTTGCCACTCGCCATCGACGCAGGCAAGGTCGCCGAGGCCTTCGTCGTGCGTGGAAGTGTCGAAAGCCACGCTGACGTAGCCCAATGTCGAGTTGGCGGCAATTGCCACGTAGTAGTCATACCCCTTCTCGATGGTCACTGGGGTGCGCAGGTTGCGTTGGTTCCAACGGCTTGCGGCATAGTCGGCAGCGTCGCGTTCGCTCACCACCTCGGGAGTGCCACCCTCGGCAGCCCTGTAAATCCTGATTGCACAAGGCACCTGGCGATAGCTTGAGAACATCCAGAACGAGATGCTGCTGAAAGTGTAGCCAACGTAGGCCGACAGGTCTTGCGCCCTGAAACGGTGGGCAAGTACCACCTCGCCTGTGCTGTTGATACTCGTGATTTCGGCGTTCTCGGCAGCTGTGTTGATGTCGGTGTTTATGCGAGTGAGCGTGGTGTTGAGTTGCCATGTCAGTTCCACGTCGCCGTCGCTATTGGTTGTCGATGCAGCCGATGTCACTTTATTGTCGGGTACACGGACGCTGCTCGTAACGAAAGGCGAATATAGCCCGTTGGAGTACAGCACATCGACCTTGTAGGTTGCCACGGTTGAGAGCAATCCGTTATCGACATATTGCAATTCTCGCGTTTCATGTATTAGCACGTCGTCGCGGAATATGCGGTAGGTCTGCACGCCATCTTGTTCGGGAGCTTCCCATGAAAGGGTCACGATGCCGCGTTGCGCCGTTGCCGAAAAGTTGCGTACAGTGGCAGGAGTTTCGCCTTTCACGAAGTCAAACGAAGCCGTGCCCCCGTCGGCCACGATGTTGCGCAGTGCCATGTAGGAATATTTGCCATCGTTGGAGTGTGCCGATGGAGTGGTTGCATCGGAAAACTCGGTCACGCCATAGCTTCCGGGGAATGGTGCGCCGTCGCTGTCGATGTCGCCATAGGAGGCCGGTGTCGTGCCCGGGTCGGTTGTTGCCGAAGCGCACACGGTGTAAAGGCCTTGGTTATAGTCGGTGTTTACTGTGTTTGTTTGCAGCGACGAGCGTATGCGGCTTTCGTCGGCATGGTAAATGATGATGCCGCTCCCGGGCAGGGTGCGGTCGAAGCTGGTCTGTGTGCGGTTTTCGATGACGAAGTAGTCGCCCTCGCGCTGGGTGTTCATAATGTAGCCCACGGCCTGCTCTGTGGCCGACTGGATGTCGGTAACCGAACAACTCTCGGTGAGGTATTGCGGTTCAACCCAGCCGTATTGCATTTTCTGCCACATATTGAAATGGGTGGGGCAGTCACCGGGTGTGTTGAGCTCGCTCCAGCTGCCGCCCGACATTATATCCCATTCGCCAGTGCCGATGAACGAACCGTCTTGTTCGTAATTGGCATCGTAGAAGTCGGGTGCGCCGAGGTTGTGGCCGAATTCGTGGCAAAACACGCCCACGGTCATCTGTGTGTTATCGCTAAGCAATTCGGGCTGGATGGTGTAGGTCTGTACTTTCACGCCATCGGCATACACTTCGGATAGCAGGTCGCCGCTGTGCGACCAAATGTCGCTATAGCTGCCCGACACTTCTTGTCCATAGCCCTGGTGCACGATTGACAGGCCGTCGAGTATGCCGTCGCCGTCGTTGTCGAATTGTGTGAAGTCGATTTCGTCGTTGATGGCGTTGATGGCATCGCTTATGAGTGCTGTCATGTCGGTGGTGCTGTATGCCGACTTATTTGAGGGCAACTTTATCCATCCCACGACTGTTGTTTCTATATTGAGTGCGCCGTAGGAGTTTTCTAAGTAATAATCGCGGAAACTGCCTATGCCGTTGTATCCGCTGGCATTCATCATGTTGTCGAAATCGCTCGATGGGATGATGGTCTGTGTGTCGGCAAAGTCAACGAGCAGCATCAACAGCCGCCGGTTGCCTGTGGTGGGGAATGATTGCGAGTGGCTCAGTGACGGGTCGCCTACGGCCTTGGGGGTGATGCCTTTGGGCAGATTGCTATGTGAGAGCAGTTTCATCTTGCCCATTGCGGCGGCATCGTTGCCAGTGTAGGGCAGTGCCGATGCGCGCAGCGAGTCGCCGTCGATGGTGGCATATTTGAGGTAGCCGTCGGCTGCACGTTGCAGCAGGTGTCCGTCGATAGTTTCTAACCAATGGCAGTGTTCGTCGCCTCGCAGGTAGTATGTGACGACAGTTCCGTCGGGCTGCGTGTAGTGCAGTCGGCCAGGGAATGCCGGCACAGCTTGTGCGGTGGAGCACATTCCGGCCATTGCCGATAGAATGAGTGCGTATTTAATTGATTTGTTTATCATTAGAGTGTAAAGGGTAAAAGGAAGATGCCAATGTGCAGCTTCACTCCTGAGTAGTAATATGCTTGTGTGGCATGCGGGCATGCGATATTACAGAGTGTTGCACGTTGGCATCTTCTTTACGATGGTGGAATATTACTTGATAACTTTAATCGAGTTGTTGCCGGCAGTGATTACATATACACCCTTGGTCCATCCGCTGGCAGGGATTATCATTTCGTTGCCCGTTGCGGTGGCTGCGAACATGTGCGAACCGTTGATGGCATACACGTTCACGTTGCAACCGTCTTGCAGGCCTACGAGTCTGAAGTTGTCGCCGTCGAGCGAAGCATATACCGTGATTGCCTGAGTGTTGTCTGTAATGTTTTCAACACCTGTGCTCGGGGTCATGTCGCCGTAGGTGAGCCATACGCATGTGTACATGCTGTATCCCTTCAATGCCGGAAGGAATTCGTCGGCACGGCAATATTCGGGAGTAGCTATTTCTTTACCGTCGATGCTCTTTTCGGGACGAACATAGAGCGATGTTTCGCCGTTGTTGTGTACACGAGTGCCGAGGCCGATGAACGAGCGAGTGAGCATTGTAGTTTGGTTAGGGTCCCACAACTCGATTTGCAGCTCGTCAAATTCAAGTGCCACATAGAATGTGCCTTTGACAGTGATTGGGGAGTCAAGGTTGAGGCCAACACGCTCGTAGTGCGGGTAGTTGCCCAACTGCAGCACTTCGATTTTGAATGTTTGCTGTCCTGCTGGGTTTGCCACATCGGGCTTGCCGTCTTTTTCGGGATATATGTAGAGGGTGAATTCCTTGTCTTTGTCAAACGTGCTGTAGATGGGGTTACCATCTTCGTCCTCACCGACTTGGACTTGTTCTGCCCATAGGTATGAGTAGGCATTGTCGATGGTGACGCTTGATATTTCGAATTCGCAGTATTCAGGAACTTCAAATCGTTCGGCTACGGCACGGTAATAGGGGTTTACGCCCACCACGTAATCGTAATATACACTGTGAGTGCCAGTTTCAAGCACGGAGCCATCTTCGAGAATTACAGGGTTGTCGCTGGCTTGGAACAAGCGGTCGCTGTCAGATGTGGTTTGCAATGCGTCCACTTCGCCAGTGGTTGGTATTGTGATGTTGAGCGAGCCAGTTGCTTCGTCTGTTCCACCTTTTCCGGTAGCTCGCAGTGTCACTGTGTAGTTGCCGCCTTGGGTGAATGTGATGGTCGGTGCCGGGGCGGTGGCATCGGAGATGGTTGCCGAGCCGCTCACGCTCCATTCATAACTGTCGGCATCGGTGGTGTTGTTGATTAATCTCACCTCTTGCGATGGGAACACAGTTTGAAGACCGGTGAAAATGGAATTGAGTGTCGTGCCGAAAGTGAACGAAGCTTCGGGAGCAACAGCTTGGTCGGTACGGTGCAGCCTGAAGTTTTCAACGGCGATGATGCCACCCCAACTTCCTTCGGTGCAAGCCCAGAAGCCAAAGCAATATTGGCCTGTAGTCTGCGGCGTGAAAGTGTAGGTTTTCAGTGTCCAGTCGTTGAGGCGGGCGTTGACCTCTTCAAGCACAGTTTCGTGCATGTCGTAGGATTGTTCTTGCCCAACGGTGAACTTGAACGAGTCGGTCACGTCGCTGCTGCCTGGCATGTATAGGTAGAATGAAACTGTGTATTCCACGCCCGCTTCCATTTCGAGCAGCGGCGAGTAGGCAATGTCTTGGCGCGGGCTGACGATTGTGGATGGAGCCACCATATAGTAGCTGCCCGAAATTGCCGGACGAGCGTTGCTGCTGGCAGTGAACCAAGTGTCTTCGCCGCTTGAATACCAGCCGATGGGCAGGAGGTCGATGCCATTGTAGTGCGAAGCATCGTCGAAGCCTTCGCTGTATGGTATCGACGGAGTCCATTCCTCGCCGGGGTCACCCGGGTCGGTGGCGTTGCTGCTGATTGAGAAGTCGTCGATGCACACTGCTCCCGATGACGACAATCCGGCAGTGACAATCACTGCGATGCAGTATTCGCCGCTTTCGGCGGGAGTGAATGTCTGTTCTATCTGTGTCCATTCGGCATAGTTCATGGTTTGATTGGTGGTAATCCAGTCGGTAGTCTCTTCGGTCGATTGCCCCGAGCAAGCGGCGATGCGGAACGACGGGTTACGGTTAGAGCCGAAACCAAAGTTGGTGACTTGGAACGAGATGGTGTATTCCACGCCTGCTTCCATTTGCATCATCGGTGTAAACAGCATATCTTGGCGGCCGCCAGAGAAACCTTGGCTCATGGCGAAGTTTTCGCCCGAGAAAGCGTCGGTGATGTTAGAAGTGGCAAATTCCGAACTTGTTGCCGACACGGTAGCCCAGCCGTCGGGGAGTGTACCGCCGAGCAGGTAGTGGCTTTCGTCGTCGAAAGTTTCGGTGAATGGGATGGTTGTCACATAGCCTTCGGTGTCTTGTGCAAATACCGGGCTAAACGATGCCATCAAACTTAAAATTGATAGAGTAAAATAAATTCTCATAAGTAGTCCTATGATTAAAAATTGATAAATAAAATGGAAAATCCAACCTTATAAATTGTTGTAACTTTTTACATACAATATGCGAGTGCTTGATAGTTCTTTGTCAATGTTTTAAACAAAAAAAATCAAAACAACTTCTTGAAAGTGAAATTTAACGCCATCGAGGCGTGTACAGGGTCATTAATTAGCATAATGATTGTAAATTCGGCGTAAAGGTATAAATTTGTCATAAATGTACCAAATTAATTATGCAAAAAATATAATTTTAGGGGTAAAAGTGTTATTAGCGTGAGCAAATTAATGAATTTTTTTGCCGCAGTTGCTGCCATAATGTTAAAAACTGTTTGGTGCTATGGCACGTCGAGGCCGTTCAGATGGGGAGTGTCCACGGCTCCTTCATTTAACCCATGTGGCAGCCTACCCAGTGCTGCTTTAAATGAAAAGACCGTGGTACAGTGGCAAAAAAAATGGGTGGATTTGTTTACACTTCGGTGTGGTTACATTATTTTTGTAGAAAACATAAAAAAGATAGTTATATGGACAGACATATTGAATCGTTGCTCGGTTTCCTTGACGGCAGCCCTTGCAACTTTTATGCTGTGGCGGCGGCTAAGGCGATGCTTGTCGAGGCCGGTTTTGCCGAGTTAGACCTTGCCGACGAGTGGAACCTCGCCCCGAGAGGGAAATATTTCACGACAAAAAACGATTCGGCGATATTTGCATTCACTGTCGGCGATGAACCTGTTGCCGATGCCGGGGTGCGCATCATTGCTGCACATAGCGATTCGCCGTGCTTCCGCATCAAGCCTCACGCCGCGACTGTGGCTGAAGGAGGTGTAGTAAAACTGAACACCGAGGTTTATGGCGGCCCGATACTCTACACATGGTTTGACCGTCCGTTATCGGTGGCCGGGCGTGTGCTGCTGCGTGGTAGCGATGCCTTGCACCCTGTCACGAAGTTGGTCAAGGTGGACCGTCCGTTGCTTGTCATTCCGCACCTGCCCATCCACTTCAACCGCAGTGTGAACGAGGGCAATCCGCTCTCGAAGCAGAAGGATATGCTGCCCATGCTCGGACGCATAACCGATGCCGCCGAAAAGGACAACTTGTTGCTCAACATCATCGGCGGCGAACTTGGTGTGGGCATCGACAAAATTCTCGACTTCGACCTGATGCTGTATGACACACATCGTGCCACGGTGGCGGGATTGAACGGCGAGTTTGTATGCTCGGGACGCATCGACGACCTGAGCATGGTTCATGCCGCCATCACGGCGATTATCGAAGGGCAAGGAACACGTGTGACACGTATTGCCGCCATCTTTGACAACGAGGAAACAGGCAGCGGCACAAAGCAAGGTGCGGCATCGCCCGTGCTTGCCAATATAATAGAACGGGTGAACATGGCACAAGGTAGCTCGCGCGACGGATTCATGCGCGGCATAGCACGGTCGTTCATGATTTCGGCCGACAATGCCCATGCGTTCCACCCGAATTATCCCGAGAAATTCGACCCGACCAATCATCCGGCAATAGGCGGAGGGCCAGTGATAAAAATCAATGCCAACTGCAAGTATATGACCGATGCGCGGTCGGCTGCCATATTCCGGTCGCTGTGCGAGGAAGCTGGTTCGCCATACCAATATTTTGTGAACCATTCCGACGTTGCCGGCGGCTCGACGCTTGGCAACATACTCACTTCACAAATCGACATAGAAGGAGTGGATGTGGGTAATCCGCTGTGGGCTATGCACTCGGTGTGCGAAACAGGTTCGACCGACGACCATATCAACATGACGCGCGTCTTCACACGCTTCTTTGATTGAAATGCCGTGTGATGCAGGTGTCGCAGTAATGAACGGCGGTGATACTTTTTTATCACATTTTTGTCATTAGGCTGAAATAGATTTGGCAGCGTGTGGGAAATTTCTTATTTTTGTTTCGACGTATCGAGAAAATCATTAACATCAAAATACCTAATTAATTATGGAAGACAACCAATTACTGGAAACGGTAATCGCAAAAGCCCAAACATGGCTGACCGACGGTTACGACAAGGAAACCCAAGCCGAGGTTAAACGAATGCTCGAAGCTGACGACAAGACCGAGCTTGTTGACTCGTTCTACAAAGACCTGGAATTTGGCACAGGCGGGTTGCGCGGCATCATGGGAGTAGGTTCCAACCGCATGAACATCTATACCGTGGGCATGGCTACGCAAGGACTTTCCAATTACTTGAAAGATGCATTTGCCGATCTCGACCAAATCAAGGTGGTTGTAGGTTGTGACGTGCGTAACAATAGTACAAAGTTTGCAAAAATCGTTGCCGATATTTTCTCGGCAAATGGCATAAAGGTATATCTTTTCGACGCTCCACGGCCTACGCCCGAAACGTCGTTTGCCATACGCTTGCTGGGCTGCCAGAGTGGTGTCATCATCACGGCTTCGCACAACCCCAAGGAGTATAACGGCTACAAGGCTTATTGGAACGATGGCGCACAAATGATTTCGCCGCATGATGTAAAGACTATCGAATATGTCAACAAAGTTACAAGTGTCGATCAAATCAAGTTCCAAGGCGACGACAGCCTGATAGAAATAATTGGTGAAAACATCGATGCACAATATATCGACCAGATAAAGACTTTGTCGCTTAGCCCCGATGTAATTGCCCGTCAACACGACTTGAAGATTGTCTATACGCCTATACACGGCACAGGCAAATTCCTTATTCCGCGCTCGCTTGCCAACTGGGGCTTCACTAACGTGATACATGTGCCCGAACAAGATGTGCAGAGCGGCGACTTCCCGACAGTAGATTCGCCAAATCCCGAGAATGCCTCGGCAATGGCAATGGCCATCGAGAAAGCCAAGGAAGTGAATGCCGACATCGTGATGGCTTCGGACCCCGATGCCGACCGCATAGGTGTAGTTATCAAGAACACGAAGGGTGAATATGCACTGCTCAACGGCAACCAGATAGTGATGATTTTCCTTTACTACCTCATTGCCCGCAACAAGGAGCTTGGCAAGTTGACTGGCAACGAATATATCGTAAAGACCATCGTTACCACCGACACCATTAAGTCGATAGCCAAGAAGCAGGGCATGGAACTCTATGATGTATATACCGGCTTTAAGTGGATTGCTGCGACGATGAAGGAAAACGAGGGCAAGAAACGCTACTTAGGTGGTGGCGAGGAGAGCTACGGATTCCTTGCCGAAGACTTCGTGCGCGACAAAGACTCGGTATCGGCTATATCGTTGATGGCCGAAATCGCCGCATGGGCCAAAGATAAAGGTATGGACATGAACGAGATGCTTATCGACATTTACATGACATACGGTTACTCAAAGGAGAAGGGCGTTTCGCTCGTGCGTCCGGGCAAGACTGGTGCCGACGAGATTGTGGCTATCATGAAGAGCTTGCGCAGCAATCCGCCTAAGGAATTGGCTGGCTCGCCTATCGTGACTATCAAGGACTTCAGCTCGCTTGAAGAGAAAGATGTCAAGACTGGCACAGTGACCAAGCTCGTGATGCCTGTTACCTCTAACGTGCTGCAATATTTCACAGCCGATGGCACGAAGGTTTCGGTACGTCCATCGGGAACAGAGCCTAAGATTAAGTTCTATATCGAAGTGCACGACACGCTGGCATCGGCTGCCGATTATGATGCAACCAACGAGCGTGCCGAGCAGAAGATAGCACAAGTGGCAAAAGACCTGGGCATAGATTAATAGCAAACGTGCCCGCGACAGGTGGGCGGTAATATACATGGGTGGCTGCCGGTTTTCCATCTTTCCAGAGGAACCGGCAGCCTCCAGTGTATATTGTGCTGTGGTACCCTGGTGGGTGTGCAATGTGGTGGGTTGGGAAATTGCGGGGTAGGGAATATTGGTTAACTTTGGGTGTCACCACTGCGGAGTGGCGGCGGTTTACTAAAAAATGTGGTCATGGCAAAATATGAAAGCGTCGGCTGAATGCATTCGACGCGTGATGGTGCGTTCCCCCTGAATCCTTGAGAAGCCGCTGCGCGAACGTGAAGTAGGCGACGAGGAGGTAGCCTCCATGATATGAGTGTTAAAGTGTCGGGTGGGGATGTATTGGTTTGTTGTACAAGTAGATATAGATTACTCTTTAACTTTGGTGATAAGCTCGGTTGCCGTGATGTCGCGCATCAAGGTGAAGCCAAACCACTTTTTACCTAAATCTTTGATGGAAGCTCCGATGTGGTAAACTTCATCGTCAACCAGCAAGAAGCGGTCGTGTGCTTTGTTGAATTTATGTATTTCAATGCGAGGATATTGTGCGTTATGGCGGTCAACATCCAACTGGAATTGTTTGCTGATATGTTGCGTGTAAATGGTTGCTGTAACTCCGTTTCCCCTTTTGTCAAGCAATGTAAGTACAGTGTCATCTACATAGTTATCTATCAGCACGATTGAACGCTTGGCCTTTCGTATCAAATCAGATATAAAACAGTGTGCGTCAAATACTTGCCCATCATAGAATATGCCCTGCTGTGATGGAATATTTGCATCCAACCGTTTGAAAACTTCGTCAATGCGTTTGTCTGTCATTTCTTGATGCTGTTTCATTTCCAACTGATGATATTCTATCGTTTCAAGGTGCTGGAACAGTTGTGCATTGGTGTTGATGAAACGGCGCATCGACACAAAGGCTCGCATGATGCGAATGTTTACCTCCACAGCAGTTTGTGATTTCAAGACAGAGCTAAGCATGGCGATACCTTGTTCGGTGAAAGCGTAGGGCAATTTTCTGTCGCCTCCCCAACTTGAAGTCACATTTTGTGATTTCAAGATTTCAACATCCTCTTTGCGTAGTTGAAACATGAAGTCATCGGGGAATCGTTCGATATTGCGTTTTACAGCTTGATTCAACGCTCTGGTTTCCACACCATACAACTGAGCCAAATCTCTGTCGATTATGACTTGCTGGCCTCGGATTACTCGTATCATCGGTTGTATGTCGATAACCTCGTGTAACTGGTCATATTTTGCAACTGGTATGTTGGTTACGTCTTTTGTTTTTCCCATGTCTTTTGCTGTATATCCATTTGTGGGCTATCGGGTGTAGTAAATCGAGTGGAGGGCGCGCAGCACATTGCACAGTGTTTGCCCCCAATATGTGTCGAAGTCGGCCTTGATGGCGATGATGGCTTCGGCGATAGTGTCGTCGGTGGCATCTTTCACAGTTGCCACGAAGTTGTATAATGGTTGATATATGTCGGCAAGATTTTCGCTGACACTTGTGCCGATGGGTGTGTCGGAATATTTCATGTCGTCCATGAACACTTCGAGGTAAATGTCTTCGTCGGCCATCATGCGGCTCACGTTGCCACGCACGGTGTCATAGTCGTTCTCGTCGAGGTAGCTGTCGATGAAACTGTCGGTGTTGTCGGTGTTTTTTATGTCCGATGCCGACATGTATAGCCTCGGTAGCAGCCGTAGCATCTCGGCAATGAATGCCTGGCGGTCGTCATAGTCAAAAATGTTTTCTAATGCATGGCAGTATTCGTTGGCCAATGCTATGAATGCCAAGCTGTTTGGATTGAGGCTGCTGTTGTTTTCGGTCATTTTGTTGAGGTGTATAAGTTGTGTTTTAAGATATATTTGTAAACGTCGTCGGGCAAATAGAACGAAAGGTTTTCGCCGCGGGCCAACTTCTCGCGCACCATTGTTGACGAAATTTCGATTAATGGTGAATTGAGAGCCTTGACTTTCCCTTGTAGTTCATCGGGAATGGATATTTCGTAACCTCGTCGAGGATATACATATATTTCAAAACGGGCAATAATCTCGTCGGCGCACCGCCATCGATTGAAAATCGACCAGTTGTCGGCGCCGATGACGAGTACAAAACTGTCGTCGGGGAATTTCTCGGACAGTGTGTTCAGTGTGTTGATGGTGTAGGATGGGTAAGGGAGTGAAAATTCAAGCCCCGAGGTGATTGCACCATCGATGCGGCTTGTCACCATCTCGGTCATGCGCAGACGGTGCAGATCGTAGGCACGGTCGTAGTCGCTCTTGATGGGGTTGCGCGGGGCTACCATGAGCCACACTGCATCAAGGTCGGTTTCGGTTGCGAGATAGTTGGCCAGTATGGCGTGTCCTGTGTGTATAGGATTGAATGACCCTCCAAAAATGCCTATTTTCATCTGGCGTTTTTTCAATCGTTAATGAAAGCCTTTATCAGCTCTTCGGTTTCTTTTACAGCTACATCGAGGCGGTCGTTTACGACAATCTTGTCGAATTTGCCTGATTGGGCAATCTCGAAACCAGCTTTTTCGACACGTTGCGTGATAGCTTCGGGCGACTCGGTGCCGCGAGATTCGAGGCGTTGACGCAGAGTGTCGATGCTTGGAGGTTGGATAAAGATTGATAATGCTTCATCGCCAAATTTGTGCTTGACGTTGATGCCGCCCATTACATCGATGTCGAGAATGACGTTGCGCCCCATGTTGCGAATGCGCTCGATCTCGCTGCGTGGTGTGCCATAGAAGCGGCCTGGATATACTTCCTCATACTCGATGAGTTCGTCGTTCTCGATGGCGCGTTTGAAGTCGTCAACCGACATGAAGTAGTAGTTAACGCCATTTTTCTCGCCACGTCGTGGCTCGCGCGTTGTTGCCGAAATTGAAAATTCCAGCTTCAAATCGCAATTCTTGATTATTTCGTTGATGATGGTTGACTTGCCACACCCCGATGGTGCCGAGATAATCACTAATTTTCCTTTTTTCATAACGGTTGGCAACTTCTTCTACATTACGTTGAATACTTGTTCTTTGATTTGCTCAAGTTCGTCTTTCATCTTCACCACGATGATTTGCATTTCGGCATGGTTAGATTTAGAACCGAGCGTATTGATTTCCCTACCCATTTCTTGGGAAATGAACCCAAGTTTTTTGCCTTGTCCGTGACCGTTGTCGAGGGTGTCGATAAAATAGTCGAGGTGGTTCTGCAACCGCAGTTTTTCCTCGTTAATGTCGAGTTTCTCGATATAGAAAATCATCTCCTGCTCGAAACGGTTGTGGTCATATTCCACGCCATCGAGTTTGGAAAGTGAATCGAGAATGCGAGCTTTGATTTTGGCAACACGTTCTCCTTCATATTGAGCGACATCGGCGAGCAGTGTCCTGATGTTTTCGATTTTCTGTTTGAAAAATTTCTCAAGTCGGTCGCCTTCTTGCGTTCTGAATTCGATGAGGGCTGTTGTGGCTTTTTCCACAGCTTGTTTTATGGCTTCCAGTTCTCCTTCATCTGTTTCGGCGGTTGCCGAGTCGGTTTTTATTGCATCGGGAAGCCTCAGTAGTGTTGCCAGCCAGTCTTGAGGTTGTGGAATGCCTAATGTTTGCGACAATTGTTGCAACTGCTTCATGTAGGTGGTGAGCAGTGGCACATTGAGCATGGCTGGTGCGGCTTCTTCGGTGGTTTCGGAGTAAACGTACAGATCGACTTTGCCGCGTTCGAGCAATTTTGCCACCATGTTTCGTAATACCAGTTCAATTTCCCGATATTGCTGTGGCAGACGTATTGCAAAGTCTAATTGCTTGCTGTTAAGGGATTTGATTTCGGCAGTAATCTTTTTGTTTTTATAGACTACCGACGCTTTGCCAAATCCTGTCATCGATAATATCATTGTAGTGCTTTTTTTGCAAATTTAGTGTAAAAATGCAATATTATGAATAATAGGCTCGTTTAAAATTTCCAATATTTGAATTTTAGTCACACTATTCAGGCTCTTTCATTGGTGCGCTTTTCAGCCAAGACTGTTAAAGGTGGGATACAATAAAAAGTCCCACTCTCGGGCACTAACCGATTAAAGTGGGGCTAATTTTCAATCACTTAAGGAATTTAACACATTGTTAAATATAGCACTCGGCGTAGCGTGTCGTTCTCCTTACCTGTTACAAATTTAATCTATAAATAATGATGTTTCAAGTCGGGATATTGCGTATGTGGGCAATTTGTGGTCATTTGCGTGAAAATGGTGACTAATGTCATTAAAATTGTTGCTAAAAATGTGCGTGATTTTTTTGCGGAGTCGCTTATACAGGTTTCTATGGCGGAGCTAATGTCGGTTTTTGGCTTTTTTTGCATTGTAGGTTTAAACTTTTGTTATGCCAGTAAATCTATATAGTAACTAATCATTGATTGACAATATGAAAAAAACGAAAATGAGAATAGCATTACTTGCATTGTGGATTATGGCACTGGCTGCACCCATGCCCGTGATGTCGCAAGGTCGTCAAGGTGGAAACAGGCAAAATCACACGGAACGGCCGGCCCGTCAGCCGCAGCATCGTCCTGGTGGTGGTGATCGTCGCCCGCAACAACCACGTCCGCCGCAATCTAATAAACCACGTCCGTCACGGCCCTCGCAACCACAGCGTCCTGGGGGACATCATACTCCGCCACCGCCGCACCAGCATCCTGGCCGCCGTCCTGCGCCACATCGTAATTGGGGAAGGCCGTCGCCTCCACCGCCACATTACCACCGTGTGCCGCGCCCTATGCCTCCACGCCCTGTGGCACCACCGCCAGGGTACCGCCCATTTGTAGGTGCACCAGCCATACGTTCGATACTCGGCATAACTTTCGGCACACTCTATGGTTCGGCTCTTGACTTCTTGTCGTTGAACGGTTATGTAATAGATGGCTATGCCGACAATACCATATATTTGAGCGATGTGTCGTTGCTCAATCTCACATGGCCTATTGTTACATTGTATTGTAATGCGAGCGGGCGTTTGTCGAGCGCGCAATTCTCATATTACAGCGTGTCGGCGGCGATGGGACGCTATAATCAGACATACAACTTGTTGTGTGGTACTTATGGCCCGCCAATATCATTGACTACCAATGGAGCAACACGCAGCGTGATGTGGTATGGGGGCAACAATACGGGCTATATAACGCTTGAGCATAGCTATGCAGGAGGTGGGTATTACACTACTCTCTCGGTGAGCATATAACTTGTGCTTTTTGATGGTCCGTGGCTGCATGGCGAGGTGGTAACTTTGTCAGAAAAAAGTTGCCATGATTGATACCATCAAAGAACAAATGCCACAATTGATGCTCGCCCTGGCATTTACCGTGGGGGAGTATGTGCTTGTGCTGTGTGCCGTGGTTGCCGACTTGGCGAGCGGTTTGCGGAAAGCCCGCCGTCGTGGCGAGGCTCGCCGTAGCAAGGCGTTGCGGCGGACGGTGGAGAAACTTGCCACGTACTATAACGTACTTGCCGCACTCACTGTAATAGATGCTATGCAAATGGCGGCGGTGGTATATGTGCGCGTGGCTTGTGGATATGCCGCTGTGCCATTGTTGCCAGTGCTGACGCTGGTCGGAGCGATAGGCATTGCCATTATCGAAATGAAGAGCATCTATGAAAAAGCCGAGGAAAAGGAGCAGCGGAATTTTGACGAAGCTGCCAGCACTATTGCTTCATTGCTGAAAATGCTGAAAGAAAATAATATCAAATTGCCATGAAACATTTTACGTTGAAAGAATTTGTCAAGTCTGACACTGCCCGCCGTTTGGGTATTGACAATACACCTTCGCCACAAGTGGAGGAACGGTTGCGCCAGCTTGTCGATTATGTGTTGGATCCATTAAGGGAAGCGTATGGAAGGCCTATCTATGTGAACAGTGGCTACCGTTGCCCTGCATTGAACCGGGCTGTTGGCGGGGTGGCACATAGCCAGCATCTTACAGGTGAAGCTGCCGACATCACAGGCGGTAATTGCCAGGAGAATCGACGGTTGTATGAATTGTTGCGGCAGTTGCAACTTCCGGTCGATCAAGTAATCAACGAGCACGGTTTCACGTGGTTGCATGTATCGTATGGCCCTCGCCACCGCCGCATGTTTTTATGATGGGTCGGTATTGGTTTGCGTCGTTTCTTGTTCAGGCTTTGGTTTCTTGAATTTCATGCCCACTTTTTTCAGCCATGAACTTAATTTGTCGTAGAATTTAGGTTCGGCTATGCCATGAGGGTTGGAGAACGACAGTGATTCGATAGGATCGCCTTTCTGCTCGGGGTACAACACCATTATGCTGCTGTTGTTGAAATACTTGGAAATCTGGGCTGGCAATTTCTCGAACGAGTTGTCGTATGATATGAAGCCGCGCCTTGCACTCACTATAACAAACAGGTGGTCGTAGTTGACGCTGTTTGACAGCATTAGCAGGTCGTCCCAGCTATCCATTTTAAAGAAGCGCGCCCTTGTGGTAAGCTTCTTTTTTGCCATTACGCCGCGTATGTACCCAAGTGTCTGTTCTTGCCCGTAGAAGAACACGCGGCAGCCTAATTGTGCGCTTATGCGGCAAATGTGTGTAACCCATTTCACAAAGCCTTGTTCAAATTCGGCTTTGGGCGGTATAGCCACAACGATGCGCCGCAACGTGTTTACAGGCATGAGCAATCGCACTACCATCACTTGCAGGTAGGTGTTTTTCAACAAGTTCTCAGTCATATTGCCAAAGAACGAGTCAACAATGCTGGCTTTATAGTGCAACCCTATTATGATGGCTGTGGCATTGTTTTCCTTGGCCGTATGCCTGATGCCGGTGGTGATGTTCAGGTCAAACCGGCTCACGGTTTTCAGTTCCACGCCAGCCGAAGCGGCAATTTGTGCGGCACGTTCCAAGTTGCGTCGTGCCTGCAACTCAAGCTTTACGGTATCGTTGTTGTCGTTGATTACGCTGAGTGCCACCAAGTTGTCACGCACTTTCTGGTTGCGTACCACTAACGCCAAGCTCATGAGTGTGTCGATGGTGCTTGGGTTGGCCACAGGAATCAAGAACCGCTCTTGCTGTTGCTGCGATTTGTCGTCGGCGGCAGCTGTGGCCTCGTCGATAGCCATGCGCTTGGCTGCATGTTCGGTGATGAATGAGCTGACGATGCAAGTGACGAGTATCAGCAAGATAGTGCCATTGAGCACGTCTTCGTTGAGCAGTCGCTCGCCCGAGGGCATGATTATGTTGTAGCCCACCATGACGGCGGCAAGTGTGGCCGCAGCTTGTGCCGTGCTCATGCCATACATCATGGAACCTTCAAGGCTGCTCATGCGGAACAACTTCTGGGTGAGCCACGAAGCTATCCACTTGCCAACCAATGCTGCTACAATCATCACCAATGCCACTTTTATGGAATCGATATGCCCGAATAGCACTTCGACATTGATGAGCATTCCCACGCCTATCAAGAAATAAGGGATAAACAGGGCGTTGCCTACAAATTCAAGGTGGTTCATAAGTGGCGATACTTGTGGAATGAGGCGATTAAGCACAAGCCCTACAAGGAAAGCCCCCAAGATGCCTTCCATGCCGACAAATGCCATAAGTCCTGCACCGAGGAACACCATTGCCAGCACGAAGATGAATTGCACCACGCCATCGCTGTAGCGGCGGAAGAACCATCGTCCTATGCGTGGGAACGTGTACATAATTACAACTCCGAGCAGCACTACTTTCACGAGCATCCACACCCAAAACATTTCGGACACATCGCCCTTGTACAAGCCGCTTATGATGGCCAGCACCAGCAGTGTGAGCGTGTCGGTGACCGCCGTGCCGCCCACAGCGATGCCCACCGACCGTTGCCGAGTGACACCGTAACGCTGCGCTATGGGATAGGCGACGAGTGTGTGCGAGGCATACATGCTGGCCAGGAGTATTGAAGTGATTAGACCGTAGTTGAGCAGGTGCAAGTTGGTCCAGATGCCTATGGCCATTGGGATAATGAATGCCAGCAGACCCAGCACGGTGGCCTTCACACGGATATTCTTGAAGTCTTCCATGTTCATTTCGAGCCCGGCGAGAAACATGATGTAGTATAGCCCCACTTGGCCGAAAAGCTCGAAGCTGCTGTCGCGCACCAATATGTTGAAGCCGTGTTCGCCCACCAGCACGCCAGCCAGTATCATGCCTATGATATGTGGAATGCGCAATTTCTCAAACACGATAGGCGCAAACAATATTATGGCCAGCACGAGGAAAAATATCCACGTGGGGTCGGCTATGGGCAGGTTGATGTCAACGCCTATGTATTCGAGTAGTTTTTCCATTCGTTATACATTTATTTTATGTGGCAGCCTTCGAGCAGGGCAATGTAGGTGTGTATTGCATCACGTATTTCCCACGTCAAGATATATTCGTCGGCAGTGTGCGACCGTGCCGAGTCGCCAGGCCCGAGTTTGATTGAAGGGAATGGCATGAGTGCCTGGTCGCTGAGCGTGGGCGAGCCGAAATGCCGCTTCCCAAGAATGCCCAGGCGTACAACCAACGGGTGTGACGTGGCGATGCTCGATGGGGCAAGGCGCAATGAGCGTGGCACCAACTCGCACTTGCTGCCAGCTGCTTGTTGCAACAGTTCAAGTGTTTCGGCATTGGTGTAGGCATCTGTGGTACGCACGTCCACCACTATCTTGCACAGGTCGGGAACTACGTTGTGCTGGCGGCCAGCTTCGATTTGTGTCACCGACACTTTTACAGGGCCGAGCAACTCGGATTGATTCTCAAATTTCACCGAGCGCAATGCTCCAATGACCTCAATGGCGTTGTATATGGCATTTTCGCCCTCGTTGCGTGCGGCATGGCCGGCAACGCCTTTTACTGTTCCGTCAAGCACCATGAGTCCTTTTTCGGCTATGGCAGGTTGCATGGCAGTGGGTTCGCCCACGATTGCCACATCAATATTGGGCAATAGCGGCAATGCCATCTCGATGCCGCCGCGTCCGCTCACTTCCTCTTCGCACGAAGCGAGGAACACAAGGTTGTAGGCACGGTCGCACTCGGCGAGATACCTGAATGCAGCAAGCAGCGACACCACCGATGCACCAGCATCGTTGCTGCCAAGGCCATAGATGCGCTCTTCGTCGGTCGTGGTTGCCTCAAACGGGGGAAAAGTCCATCCGTCGGCAGGACGCACTGTGTCGATGTGGCTGTTCAGCAGCAGGGTAGGTAGTTGCCCGTCAAATCCGTCGGCCACGCACCACACGTTGTTACCGCACCTCTTGGGGGCAAGATTCCATTGGGCCATTTGCTTCTCGAGCATGTCGGCCACACAGCGTTCTTCGCGGCTTGGCGACGGGATGCCTATCATTTTTTTGAGCAAATCGATGGCATCGTAATACAATTCATCCATAATAGTGCAAAAATACTAAATTTCTTTTAAATGGCATCTGAAATTTATCCGTGAATTTGTTCCATTTTCATTTCCAACAATGGCAAGACATGAAAATGCACGGTTCTACACAACCGCCTGCCTGTAATTGCTATGCAGAATGAAGGAACCATGTTTTTTGTATGCTGAATGTTTTGTATTTCGGGTTAAATAGCCTAATTTCGTGTTTAAATCGGCTGTTGCCGGTTCTTGGTTCAGAGTAAATGGGAAACGTTACGGGCATCGCATATTTGGTGTGTTGCTGTGAATGGCACACGTTCCTGGTTTTACAAACTTAATATTCCCATGGTGCCAATGGGAGGAGAAAAAAAGTATGGATATGGACAAATTTATTATTCCTTTCCTTATTATTGCTTTAGTGTCGGCATCGGCATGTAGCGACGACGAGCCTCAATTTCCGACTAATGCCACCACTGTGAACATGATGAACAGTGACAACGGGCAAACCACGATTGGAGGTTCGGACGTTTATATCAACAGTGCAAACAACTTCACGACTAATGATTGTGGCATTGTGACCTTGGGCAGCAAGGGCGGTTTCGGCATGAATCCTAATTTGTCGCAAATAGCGCAAGATGTGGCTGTGGTTCCTGGCAATTACTATCAAATCATACTTGCCAGCGATGTCGTAACTGTGGCTGGGGAACGTGCATTTCCCATAAATTCAAACTTTTACACAGCCTATGTTGACTCGTGGATTTATGGCAGCGACAATAAAATAATAGGAGCAAAAGTGTCATACGCCGAGAGTTTCCCATCGACCGACCGGCTGCCCGACTGGGATGCTACAATAGATGTGGCATTAGAAACAAACGGCAATGACGAATCGGCCACGTATTCATTTGCCGCAGGCACACAAATCGATGCGGAATACTCGGTTTATAACATTGAAAATTCAAATCTAAGTGATTATCTTGAAGTTGAAATTCAAGGGAATCAAGTCAAATTCAATAACAGTGTATGGGTTGGCGGCAAGGCCATGGTAGTCGTGCTTGTGCGATATGAAGGCGTGTACACGCGCGTCAGCCTAATTGTTGCTCAAAAGTAGATTAGCTCGCCTCGCACAGGCAATATGAAAATCACACGTTGCCCTGCTGCCGTACAAAACGTATGGTAGCAGGGCAATTTTTTTGAACAAGCGAGGTTTTGTGAATAACGCAGTTTTGCTAATTTTGCGCCCGGAATGGAAAGGAAAATAGAACTATACAAGAAACATTACAAGTCGATAATAACACTAGGAATGCCGTTGCTGCTCGGGCAGTTGGGCATGATAATGACTGGCTTTGCCGACACGTTCATGGTGGGGCATTATTCTACCGACTCGCTTGCCGCAGCATCGTTTGTCAACAATGTGATGAACTTCATGACAGTGCTGTGCATGGGGTTCTCATACGGACTTACGCCAATTGTTGGAGCTACTAATGCACAGGGCGACCGCTTCAAGGTGGGAGCTACGGTGAGGAATGCCGTTGTATTGAACATGGTGTTTGGCATTGCCATTGGGCTGGCTATGCTTTTGGTGTATTTCAATGTCGAGAAGATGGGGCAGCCGTCCAACCTGATACCGTTAATCAAGCCTTATTACCTTGTCTTGCTTGCCTCGATGGTGCCGATGTTGCTGGTCAATACATTGCGGCAGTTTACCGACGGGATTTCCGACACGCGGCTATCGATGTGGATAATCATTGGAGGCAACGTGTTGAATATCATACTTAATTATTTGACAATTTATGGTAATTTCGGCTTCCCCGAACTGGGATTGCTCGGGGCTGGATTGAGCACGCTTGTTGCCCGTCTGGCAATGGCAGTGGCCTACGTGGTGGTACTGTCGCGTTCGCACCGTTACACGGCCTATGTGCAAGGGATAAGATGTGGCGCGACTGATATGGCTACGGTGTCTGCTATATTTGGCACTTCGTGGCCCATAGCAGTGCAAATGGGGCTTGAAACTGGTATCTTTTCTTTTGCATCGATTATGATAGGGTGGCTTGGTGAAATTCCACTTGCCGCATATCAGATAATGTTGAGCATAAGTACCATAGGCTTCATGGTATATTATAGCCTTGGGGCAAGCATGTCGATAAAGATAGCTGGTTATTACGGTTCGGGCGACATTGACAAAATTCGCAGTTGTTCGGTGGCGGGGTTGCACATTATCATGCTGTTTGCCGCGATTGCTTGTGTGGTATTCCTGTTTTTAGGCGAACCAGTTATCAGGTTGTTCACGAGCGATATCAAGGTAGTGGCAGTAGCATTGACGGTTATACCACCATTGATGCTTTACCAGGTGGGTGACGCATTGCAGGTGACTTACGCCAACGCATTGCGAGGCATTACCGACGTGCGCCCCATGATGTTGACTGCCATAATTGCATACGTGGTAGTAGGGTTACCCATCGGCTATTTGTTTGCTTTCCCGTGTGGGTTGGGAATAGTGGGCATTTACTTGTCGTTTGCGGTGGCTTTGCTCCTTGCAGGACTGCTGTTTATGGTAAAATTCAGGTTGGACTTGCACAAATTGTCACGGCAATGAGGCGTTACCTGTTTACGATAGTTGTGGTCACCGTTGTGATTGCCGCAGTGGTAGTTTATTTGCTATTCGACCCGTTGCAATCGGCGTTTTTCCCCCGTTGCCCATTTTACATGTTAACAGGATTTAAGTGCCCGGGGTGCGGCAGCCAGCGCGTTATCCATTCATTGCTTAATGGCGACATAGTGGCTGCGTGGCACTATAATGCTTTTATGGTGTTGTCGCTGCCGGTGATAGTGCTGTATTGCTATGCCGAGGTTATGCGGACGCGTCGCCCCGCATTGTACATACGCCTCAATAGCCAGGCTGCTATATGGGGAATATTTGCTGTGGTGGTGCTGTGGTGGGTAGCCCGCAACATCTTTGGTTGGTAGCCAGAACGGTTTTCACTCGGGGTTAATGTCGTTTTTCGACGAGGGTAGTGGTTTCCACCCTTCGCCGTAGGTGTCGTAGGCATCGGTGACAACGACAAATGCGCTCGGGTCGGATTGCTTGATTTTGAGTTTCAGGTTGTCAACTTCTTTGTAGCTCACAACAAGGAAAAGCATTTCCTTGTCGTTGCCAGTGTACAAGCCGCTGCTCTTGATGTAGGTGGCTGTGCGGTCCAAGTCCTTGATGATATATTCGCGCAGGTCGCCAAGGTGCTTTTCACTGATTACAAACATCAGCTTGTCGTTTTTTGGGCCGTTGATGACAAATGCAAGTACTCTTGAAGTGATGAAAATCGACAGCAACGAATATAGCGACAAGTATATAGCAGGTTCTTGCCCTACATTGTTGCTCCCAATGCCGAAACCTATGACTATGAGGCCGAAACACACTACCACGCCATCGACCAGCATGATAGCTCGTGAGAACCGCAGGTGGCAATACTTTTGCAATATCATGGCCACTATGTCGCTACCGCCCGTGGTGGCCTGGTTGCGCACCACGAGTCCGCAGCCGAAGCCTATAACGGCTGCACCGATGATGGTGGCCACTATCAAGTGCTGGCTCAAGTCGAGTGTGCCGCCCAGCAATTGTGCCGGGTCGAGGGCTTGCAATGCTTCTTCGTCGGGATATGCCATCCACTCCAAGGCGTTCATTATGAAAGGCGTGGTTAGGGCCGCCACGATGGTGCGCACGCCGAGTTTCGAGCCGAGCAATATCACCGAGAGTGTGAGCAGCGGCACATCGAGCATGTAGCCGAACGTACCGACCTGTATCGATGGGAAAATGCGTTGCAGCACGATGCTTGCGCCATACACACCGCCAGGCACTAATCCATAGGGGTTGATGAAAAATACAAATCCGGCAGCCATTATTGCGCAGCCCACAAATATCGTAATCCAGCTTATAATCGTCTTTTTCATGCAAAGATGGTATTTAATGTTACAGCAATACAAAAGTAGCAAAAAATGGCGATTTTTGTGTAGCCCAGCTCAGATATAATATTAGACTTGTTTATCGTGCTTTTTTGCATTTTTTTGCATGTAAATATTTGGATAAATCATTTTGTTGCATATCTTTGTGGCGTGTAGTGATAGGACTTCTAATTAAAAAGTTTTACCTCTATTATAAACATGAATAACGTATTATAGTAATACCATTGGTTAGGTAAGTTCAAATCACTTTAATACTGCAAGAAAGCGGAATCCGAAAAGCTTTAATAGAGTAGGAAATATTCTAAACACCTTAGTACAATGAAAACCAATAGCAAATTCCAGCTCTTGTGCGATGGCAAAAAGGAAACTACTGCACACATCGTGAATCGTTGCTGCCCTGGTGAATGTATTGCTGGACCAGGTTCGCCCATCACTCGTGTTAACAATATTAAGTAACGAGTTTTTTATCAATTTTGAGCCTACCTCACGCCAGTCGATGATGTGAGGTAGGCTCAAAAATAATTGTTTATAATTTTTATAACGATAGTTACCGTTGAAACCTGAATTATTGTGCAGGTGATGGTAGCACAGTTTTATAAGATTGTCGGCTTATGTATTATAATATAAAGGACGGTGTATATATTGTCGAAGGCTTGAGCAAGGCAAGTATATTTGATTGTAACAATGACAAGCATTATTGGGTCGATAAGGAAGTGTCATCGGCATTGTTGCAATTGGCAAATAGGGTTCGGGTCGATGAAGATACCATTTCAGATGCATTGTCGCTGGATTTGATAGAAGAAACCGATGATGTTGAGCCGAAACCAATTGCCGAAATTACGGAACTTTTTAATTTCCCACGCCATATAGATTATGCGTGGATTGAATTGACAAACCAGTGCAACCTCAGGTGTGTACATTGCTATAACGAAACTGAACATCGTGTGAAGAAACAATTATCATACGATGATTTTGTGCATGTGGTGGATGAACTTGTACGCATCGGGGTGAAGTCGGTGCAACTTATAGGTGGTGAGCCATTTGTAATAAAAGAAGAGTTGCTATTCAAGATGCTTGCTTATGCTTCACAGTCGTTTAAGGAATTTGAGGTGTTTTTCAATGGCACTCTTAATAACCGAGGGCATTTGGAGCGCATAAAAAGGGATTTCCCAAATTGCACCATAGCTATGTCGTTGCACTCCTTTATCAAGGAGGAGCATGAAAAAATAACACAGGTAAAAGGGTCGTATGACAAGAGTGTTGCCACGTTGCGTGATTTGCAGGAATTGGGCATACGTTTCCGCTATGTTGGTATATATGTGGCAGGGCTTGATGTGGGCAAGGAATTGGATTTTGGTGTCCCTTACAGGCGTGATTATATCCGCCTTACTGGAAGAGGCAATCTTGCACATTACGACAGGTCGCTTTTGCGTGAAAAACTTATAACGCTCGACACGTTTAAATTCAATGACTTGAAGGCAACGTTGAAGAGTACGTATTCGGAATATTGTTTTGCCAATTATTTGTATATTGGCAGCGATATGAATGTATATCCGTGTGTGATGGAACGAAGATTGTGCCATGGCAACTTGAGAGGTCGTTCGTTGACCGAGGTTATCGACAATTCGATAATTAATTTTTCCAAAGAGAAAGTTAAGGAGTGCCGTGATTGTGAGTTCCGACATATATGTAAGGATTGCCGTCCCGACTCTATGGGGCGTGGTGTATATGACAAGCCTTGGTATTGCACGTATGATGTGGCAAGCGGTAAGTGGAGTGATCCTGATGAATTTATCGACAAACTTTTGGCTGAATAGTTGTGATGCATTATACATTGAGAGATATTGTCGTAGAGCGTGATTTGGATTATTTCCATGCTGTGCATTCCGATGCCGAGTCGGTGAGGTATTATGGCATGGAGCCATCGGCATCGATTGTGGAATCAGAGCAATTGCTACGTGCTTATGTCGCTTCAATGAGTGAAGGAAAGTCGTTGCATAAGGTGATATGCAGGGCAGATACGTCGGAGTATTGCGGGGAAATAGGTCTGTTCAATATGAACGAACGGCATCACAGGGCTAATTCGTATTGCATATTGTTGCCGAAATATCGCAAGCAAGGCATTTCGAGGGCAATATCAAAGGTTTTCTATGACTATATATTTTCTACGACCGAGATAAATAGAATACAGGCGTTTGTAGATAGCCGCAACCGTAATGCTAAAACTTCATTAGAAGGGATTGGTTATAATTACGAGGGGCGGTTGGCGCAATATGAATACGAGGGTGGCGAGTATATCGACATTGATGTGTATTCGTTGTTAAGGAAGGATTATGAAAGCCAGTTTGGTAAAATGTAGCTGTAATATACTTCCATGGATTTCATGGAAGACTTATTTGCTCGGTTCACGGCTGTGTACATTGGTTTACCGTCAGCAGATGGAGAAATATTACTTGCTCGATGGTAATGCCGCTTTGGCTTGGGACAAGGTTTCAAAATGTGGCGAGATTGCCAGATGTGAATTGCATGAATTGGCATTGCTGGAGTCGGAGCATGTGGTTGAGGCTGATGGTAGGGTGCAAGTGCATGAATCGAGTGGCAACACGAAATGCTATGATGCCTTGCCTCGTGGCTTTTGTGAGGCGATTAAGCGAGAGGGGTACGTTTTTGATGTGCATTGGGACTTGACTAATAAGTGCAATTCACGGTGCATTCATTGTTATAATTCTCATTCTCATGATGGATTGAGGAATGATAATGCGTTTGATGAATTCACTTTCGGGCAAGCTATAGAATTGGTTGACTGCTTGGACTATCTGGGAGTGTTCAGAATTGTATTGTCGGGTGGCGAGGCTATGACGAAAGAATATTTCTTCGATTTGTGCCGCTATATTCGCAGTAAGCATATTGCCTTGATAATTTATACCAATGGGTTGTTGCTGACTGATAGTAATGTGAGGAAGTTGGC
The DNA here is from genome assembly GCA_018716295.1 of Candidatus Avimuribaculum pullicola. Lineage (GTDB taxonomy): Bacteria > Bacteroidota > Bacteroidia > Bacteroidales > Muribaculaceae > Avimuribaculum > Avimuribaculum pullicola. Next base: position 111,693 of record DVKC01000012.1, on the reverse strand, counting down.
AGAATTGCAACCAGCAAGTGTTTGTGTCAGTTCGTATGGCCCGTGTGGTGAGGTGCACGATAAGGTTTCTTCGGTTAAAGGGTCATACGCCATGGTTGTTGCAGGACTTGCAAGGTTGAAAAAGTGCAGTATTAAAACTTGCCACAAGAATACGTTGCTGAAGCCAAATTATAAGTATTGGCGAGAAACGTTCGATAAGGGGTGCGCCATATCGGACAATTCTATGATTAATGCTACAATTTATCCGTCGATGGACGATGGCTCGGTAACACAATACGCCCTGACCGAGGAGCAGTTGCTGGAATTGGCTTTGCAACCAGGTAGCCCACTTGATTTTCGTAAACAGCTTAGAGGTGTGTGCAATATCGCCAAGGGTGATTTTTGTTCTCCCTGCTATGACGAAACCAACCAACTTTATATTTCTCCTAATGGCGATGTGTACCCGTGTATAGCTGCGCCATACAAACTCGCAAATGTCAAGGTCGATGACATAAAGCCGTTGAAGCGGTATGTTGTAAACAGCAATTTCAATGCTGAATGTGATGATACGGATATGGTCGGTCGGCTTGATAATTGGCGGTCGTTGAAGATTTCAGATCTCAAAGAGTGTGGTAAATATGACTATTGCCAATTTTGCGTGGATGTGTGTCCTGGTGATGCTTATGTGATGTGTGGTGATTACCTTGCCGCTCCTATGAACCATTGCGTCATAGCCAAAGCGAGGCATAAAGCCAGCTTAATCGAGAAAAATGCGTAAATACGCAAAAAAATCGAGTAGAGGCTTGTGAGCGTGGTTTTATTTGCCGATATTTGTAATCGAGAAAAATGCGTAAATACGCAAAAAAATCGAATATATGACAGCAATAAAGCGCGATTACTATTTGAACAGGTTGCTAAATAGTCGGAATAATGGCATGATAAAGATTGTCACCGGCTTGAGGCGTTGTGGAAAATCGTTTTTGTTGTTTAATCTCTTTTATGACCATTTGAAAAAAAACGGTGTTGATGATGCCCATATTATAAAGGTGGATCTTGAGGATAGGCGCAACAAGGAGTTGAGAAATCCAGATGCTTTGTTGGGTTATATAGATAAGTCGATGTGTGACAATGAAATGTATTATATTCTGCTTGATGAGGTGCAGCATGTGCCAGAGTTTGCCGATGTGTTGAATAGTTACTTGAAAGTGCCGAATGCCGATGTGTATGTGACTGGAAGCAATTCGCGTTTCTTGTCAAAAGATGTAGTAACAGAGTTTCGTGGCCGTGGCGAAGAAATCAGGGTCAGGCCATTAAGTTTCGGCGAGTTCATGACGGTTTATGGTGGGGCAAGTCGTGAAGATGCATTGCTTGAATATATGACTTATGGAGGGTTGCCGCAAGTGGCTATGATGCCATCGCGCGAAGGAAAAGAAGAATATTTGAAAAATCTGTTTGAAAGTACGTATATACGTGATATAAAAGAGCGTAACAGCATAAGGCGTGATGCCGACTTGGAAGAAGTGATTGATACGTTGGCTTCGTCAATTGGGACACTGACAAATCCATCGAAATTGCAAAATACATTCAAATCGGTGAAAAATAGTAGTATATCATCAGAAACTATTAAAAATTATATAGATATTCTGCAAGATGCTTTCCTTGTCGAGAAATCAGTGCGTTATGATATAAAAGGACGTAAGTATATAGGTACTCCTGCCAAATATTATTTTGAAGACCTTGGATTACGTAATGCCCGATTGAATTTCAGGCAAGTCGATGCTGGACATTTGATGGAAAACATGCTGTACAACGAACTGCGGTTGCGAGGTTTATCGGTTGATGTCGGACAAGTTGTGGTCAATGGTAAAGATGCGAACGGGAAAAGTGTGCGAAAAAGTTTTGAAGTCGATTTTGTTTGTAATCGAGGATTTAGACGGTGTTACATACAGTCGGCAGTAGAAATGCCTACGCCACAAAAAGTCGCACAAGAACAGAACTCATTGCTGCATATTAATGATGGATTTTCAAAAGTTATAGTAGTGGGAGGAATGACTCCTACACATCAAAATGAGGAAGGTATATTGATAATGAACATATTTGATTTTTTGCTTGGCGATGGTTTAGTTGCTGTAATCGAGAAAAATGCGTAAATACGCAAAAAAATCGAATTGGGCACTTCAGCTGTTGCCGAGCAGCCATTGCAGGGCGTTGATGCGTTTTATGCCATCGTAGTCGGCGGTGGGGTCGTCGTCGAGGGTGAGCAGGTATTTGGGGTATTGGTCTTTGACCGCTTGCAGCGAGGATAATTCTCGGCGCAGGGTGCTTTCGTCCCTCACTGTTGCTGCCACTTGGTAATATTCGGTATTTGAAAAGTTTTGGGATTGCAATCCCAAAACTCTGCATTTTTTATAAGTTTTTGGACTCTAATCCCAAAACTTATAGATGAGCGGCTTCGGCGGGGAAGAGGGACGTTATGTGCCAAAATGATGCACAAAACACCTCTTATAGAGGCAATAGCGGCTTGTATTGCGTTTTTTTTGCCTTGCCAGCACGAAAATCGCAGATTTTTGCCTAAGTTTGCAAAAAAAATAGAGAAGGGCATTATGGGCATATTTAGTTTTTTCTCGAAAGAAAAGAAAGAAACGCTCGACAAAGGTTTGGCCAAGACCAAACAAGGCGTGTTCTCAAAGTTGGCGCGAGCTATTGCGGGTAAGTCGAAAATCGACGATGATGTGCTTGACAACCTTGAGGAGGTGTTTGTAACCTCCGACGTGGGTGTTGATACTACACTCAAAATCCTTGACCGCATACAGAAACGTGTGGCTCGTGACAAATATGTAGGCATGGGCGAGCTTAACGACTTGCTATGCGAGGAAATTACTGAAATGCTCGCCGAAAATGGTACAGACACTGGCGAAGACTTCACTGTGCCAGCCGACAAGCGTCCATACGTGATAATGGTGGTGGGCGTGAATGGTGTGGGCAAGACCACCACCATCGGCAAGCTTGCCTACCAGTTCAAGAAAGCCGGCAACAGCGTGGTGCTGGGTGCTGCCGATACTTTCCGTGCCGCCGCAGTCGAGCAACTCGACATTTGGGGCGAGCGCGTGGGTGTGCCTGTGGTCAAGCAGAAAATGGGGTCAGACCCCGCATCGGTGGCTTTCGACACTGTAACGTCGGCCAAGGCTCATGGTGCCGACGTGGTAATCATCGACACTGCCGGACGGTTGCACAACAAGAAAGGGCTCATGGACGAGTTGACGAAAATCAAGAACGTCATGCGCCGTGTAGTTCCCGATGCCCCGCATGAAATATTGCTCGTGCTTGATGGCTCGACGGGGCAGAATGCCTTTGAGCAGGCCCGCCAGTTTGTGGCTGCGACCGAAGTCAACGAGTTGGCTATCACCAAGCTCGACGGCACGGCCAAGGGTGGCGTGGTGATAGGCATTAGCGACCAGTTCAAGATTCCTGTGAAATACATCGGGCTTGGCGAGGGAATGGAAGACTTGCAAGTATTCCGCAAGGAGGAGTTTGTGAGGTCGCTATTCGGCAAGTAATGCCCGAGGGCAGCCATCTGTGTGAGCCGGTATGGGTGTTGCGGCCTGGGCTGGCGATTGAGAATTGCTTTTTCCCGGACGGCAATTGTTGCCGTGCGTAATTATATATATTTTTTGTAACCTACAGTTTCCGAAACAGAAAGGGGAGGAATGCTAATGAGTGGAAAACGGCGTATAGACATTATCACGCTGGGATGTTCAAAAAACTTGGTTGACACCGAACGGTTGTCACACCGCCTTGCGGCTGCCGGCTATGAGGTGGTGAATGATAGTGACGACGTGTGTGGCGACATTGCCGTTGTCAACACGTGCGGTTTTATCGGCGATGCCAAGCAGGAATCGATCGACACAATCCTGGAACTTGCCGAAGCCAAGCGGCAAGGGCGCATTTCTCGTATATTTGTGATGGGATGTCTGTCGCAACGTTATTTCGACGAGTTGCAGGTGGAATTGCCCGAGGTTGACCGTTTCTATGGCAAGTTTGACTGGGATCGCATCATCGCCGACCTTGGCGCGTCGGTGCCAGCCACCGTCAAGCCATACGAACGCCGCATAACCACCCCGCGGCATTACGCCTATCTGAAAATTTCGGAAGGGTGCAACCGCTTTTGCGCCTTTTGCGCTATTCCGCTCATCACCGGGCGGCACAAGTCTGTCCCTATCGAGGAGCTTGAAGCCGAGGTGCGGCTGCTTGTGTCGCAGGGCGTGAAGGAGTTCAACGTCATCGCGCAAGACTTGTCGTCCTACGGGCTTGACTTGTATGGCAGCCAGCGGCTCGCCGAGCTAATCGACCGCCTTGCCGACATCGAGGGGGTGGAGTGGTTAAGGTTGCATTATGCCTATCCAGCCCAGTTCCCTTACGATATATTGCCAGTCATGGCGAGCCGTAGCAACGTGTGCAGCTACATCGACATAGCCTTGCAGCATATCAATGACAAGGTACTTGGCAACATGCGCCGCCATATCACCCGTGCCGAAACGCTTGAACTCATAGCCCGTATGCGCCGTGAGGTACCTGGCATCCACTTGCGCACTACGCTCATGGTGGGATTCCCTGGTGAGGGTGAAGCCGAGTTTGAAGAGTTGAAGGAATTTGTTCGCCAGGCGCGTTTCGACCGCATGGGAGCTTTTGCCTACAGCGAGGAAGATGGCACATACGCCGCCCAGCATTTCCCCGACGAAGTGCCGCCGCAGGTCAAGGAGCGACGGCTTGCCGAAATCATGGAGATGCAGGAGGAGATTGCCCTTGAACTGAACGAGGCAAAGGTGGGGCAGACGATGAAGGTAATCATCGACCGTGAAGAACCCGACTATTTCGTTGGGCGTACCGAGTTTGACTCCCCCGAAGTCGATCCCGAGGTGCTTGTGGAGAAGGCTGGCGGGATAGCGGTCGGCCAGTTTGCCAACGTGACCATTACCGAGGCCATGCCATTTGAATTAATAGGAAAAATAAATAGATAATAAAATGGATAACACAGTCATCATTGAAGCTATCGACAAGGCTATCAAGCACAAGGCACGGTTTTACGCCTACCGTCTGCCCGGCGATGAGCAATTGCACTTCGGTGCGCAGATTATCGACCAGCGTGCTCCGATGGGGTTCATGATTACACCATTTGTCGAGAAGCCCGATTGTATGCCATACTTTATCTCGGCACAGTTTGATGCCGAAAAATATATGAAATTGCCCGTGTCGTCGTTGCCCGTGACATCGTTGCATCGTGTGACGGTGGAATCGACCACGCGTGAGGAATATATGGAGAATGCCTCACGTTGCATAAGTGCATTGCAGGCTGGCGAGTTGCAGAAAGTTGTGTTGTCGCGGGTGATTGTCAACGAGGTGTCGCCATCGATGGCGTGGATCGACGTGTTCAAGCGGTTGCTCGATCGTTGTCCCGACTCGTTTGTATTCGTGTTCAACAGCGAGGCGACTGGAGCTTGGATGGGTGCTTCGCCCGAACGTTACCTCAGCTATGACGGCACTCACTTGCGCACAATGGCTCTTGCGGGGACTCGTCCCGCCGGGGCTGCCGGCGACTGGGGCGCGAAGGAGATGGAGGAACAGGCCATCGTGGCCGATTACATCGCCGACAAGTTTACAGGCTTGAAGATGGAATACACCCGAGGAATGCTTTGCACCCATTTGGCTGGAAATGTGGAACACTTGTGTACCGAGTTTGAGGGCACGGTGTCGCGTCCGTCGCAAGTCGATAGTATGCGCAACACGTTGCACCCCACGCCCGCGCTTGGTGGTATGCCCGTGAAAGCGGCGGTGAAGATGATTGGCGAGGTGGAGGGCCACAGCCGCCGTTACTATGGTGGCTATATAGGCCCGGTCGAAGCCGATGGGCGTTTCAACCTGTTTGTTAACCTGCGTTCGCTTGAGTTTGACGGCGAGCGTTATTGCATATATGTCGGCGGTGGCATAACCGCCAATTCCATTGCCGAGGACGAGTGGCAGGAAACTTGCGGCAAAGCCGCATTGCTGCAAGCAGCAATTGACAATTGATAAGAACTTTGCCCATGTAGAGCCGTCATATCATGGCGGCTCGATGAGAGGCACAAAGGCTGGGTGGCTGAAATAAATCATTGCGGCGGCTCGATGAGAGGCACAAAGGCAATTCGATGCTGCATTGTGGCAGTAGCGAGCCGCCATGATATGACGGCTCTACATGGGCTGGGATAATAATAACATACTTAAAATCAATATAATATGGCAATAGAAATACCTGAAATAGAAATGGTGCTTGTCGAGGGCGGAACATTCACGATGGGTGCGACCCCCGAGCAGGGTAGTGATGCTTGTGACGATGAAAAACCGGCGCACAAGGTGACGCTGGACAGCTTTTATATCGGCAAATTCCCTGTCACGCAGCGGCTGTGGAAAGCCGTGATGGGCAGCAACCCGAGCGATTTCAAGGGTGACAATCTGCCAGTTGAGAATGTGAGCTGGGACGATGTGCAAACTTTTTTGCGCAAGCTGAATGCCGCAACAGGAAAGACATACCGCTTGCCCACTGAGGCGGAATGGGAATACGCCGCCCGAGGCGGCAACAAGTCGCAAGGTTACAAATATGTTGGCAGCAACGACCTAGACCTTGTTGCATGGTATAGCGGCAACAGTGATGGAACTACTCATAAGGTGGGAACACGTTTCCCCAACGAGCTTGGCATATATGATATGAGCGGCAATGTGTGGGAATGGTGTCAGGACTGGTATGGCTCATATAGCAGTTCGCCACAAACCAACCCTAAAGGCCCTAATAGTGGGTCGTACCGCGTGTACCGAGGTGGTAGCTGGCTCGACGACGCCAGGGACTGTCGGGTGTCGTTTCGGGACTACTTCACCCCTGACTACCGCTACAGCGACCTCGGCTTCCGCCTCGCCCTGTAGCTTCAATCATTTGTGATGGGCGCACGACCATCCAGTATTGTGCGTTCCATATTCAACCTTGGTTGAGCAAAGAGGAGTAAGTGGGTGAGCAGGCGAGAGCGGAGCAACGAGCCAGGCACACCCGCCTACGACCGGCCAGCCCCCCAGCCCATGTAGAGCCGTCATATTATGGCGGCTCGATGAGAGGCACAAAGGCTGGGTGGCTGAAATCATTGTGGCAGTAGCGAGGGTGTGCCGGAATTAGATATATAGGAGTGCACTACATTACAAAATGTAAGTTACAGTGATTGCACTATATTTAACTCAAATTTGCCATTGAGAATCTTGACAGAATGTATGTGATAGCGACACAGCCATTAGATTGGTTAATACAGCTGTAACCCCTGAAGGGCTGCACCATGTTCATTCCACCTGCGGATAAGCAAAGTTTTACCCCTCCCGGACAATTCTACACCGTTAAATGAAGTTTGTTATAACTTATAAATCGTAAGTGAAGTTGCCGCATTTATCCAATTTGATGCACCCGCTGCAATGTCAATGTTGCAATTATGCCACACCTTCTTGGCATATCATGGCGGCTTGTTTGTGGGGGTGATAAAAGACGCGAGGCTGGACTCGGGGGGAGCCAGCCTCGCGTTGTGTGGTGTGGTGGAATTACCACCAGCAGCATAGGAAGTTTGTCGATTTGTCGGGGTGCAAGTACCAGTCGGTGTTGCTTGCGCCGTTGCTATCAAACCAGCCTTTGTACTCGGGATAGAGCGTGGTGAACGACTTCTTTTCATAGGCGTGGCGGGTGAGGACTGGCACTTTGAAGCCATACACGCTGCCATCGGCTGCGCAATATGTCGTAGATGCGTCCTTGGCTACGCCAAGTGCGTTTTCTGAGTCGTAGCTCGTGTAGTTGGGCGACGGGTTGTAGCCTTTCATGTGGATTTCAAACGACCTCTTTATGATGCGGTTGTAGCAGCCGATAAAGAAGTTCTGTTTGTTGATATCCATTGTGGCATTGATGAAGTGGTCGATTTGCTCTTGTCCTTCCTCGATCGACAATTCGTTGCGGTCGGTACCTTTGAAAATCACAGTGAGCGTGAACAGGTCGCCGCCAGTGTTGATGATGCCTGGGTTTACGTTGTAGAACGTGTTGGCTGCGATGTCGGTGTATTCGAGCGGGTTGTTGTTGGTTACAATCTTTGCCGGGTCGCGCGGGTTGACATACCATTGTTGCCCGTCTTTTTCGTTGGTGTAGGTGGCAGTCCTTGCCTCTTCGCTCATGAGCCAGTCGATGTTGTCGATGACAATCAACGGGTGTTCGCCACTGAGGTCAACATTGTATGTGATGCCCATCTTGGCTGCATCTTCCTCGTTGTGGTTGCCAAGGGTGAGGCGGGCTTCGGTACTCTTGATGTACTTGGTGTCGAGGCTTTCGAGGTATAATCCTGCCGAGCGCGGGTATTCACCGCCAACTGAGCGCAGGTGCATCACCACCTTGATTTGCTCACGCCAAGCTTGGTCGGGGATAATGCTCATATCGACGTATTTTGTTTCGATGTCGTAGTCGATGATTACGTCGTTGTAGTCCTCGTCCTCGGTGTAGGTCAATGGCCAGCTGTCGTCAAACATTGCCACGCCGCTTGAGTGGTAGAATGTCTGGTTGGCATCTTCGGTGACGTAGTTGTGCACGGCATCTTCGGGGAGCATGGTGGCATTGCCAGCGGCTGTTGCATCGCCTATGCCTTTTACAGGCACATTGAGTGCCAGTTTGTTGCCTTGCTCGTCATAGATGTTCACCGAAGTGGCAACGGCCGAAGCCAATGCCAACTTGCCAGTGGTGATGGCCGATGCGCCATATTGTTCAGAGTAGTTGTCGTTGAGTGTGATAGGGACGTTGAGGTTTTTCATGCCTCCATTGGTGGGGTACGCAACAGTGACCGACCGTGTGCCACTGGGGACGACAACGGTAATTTCTGTTGCTTCTCCGCTTGTAGGTTGTTGCGGTTCATCGAGCGACTCGGCGCAAGATGCCAACACCAACCCGGCAGCGCATGCCGCCCAGGATAAAAATTTCTGTATCTTCATAGTTCTAAACCTTTATTTGATTTCTCGTTACGTAATACACTAAATCACTTTACAAAGATATTGACAAAAATGCAATTTGCCATGAATGGCTAATAAATATTTTTGTCGTGTGCAAAGTAATTAACGTATTTAATTAATGATAACGCGAGATTTAACTATTCTTCGGGTTGAATGACACGTAGCCTGTCGCCTGAAGAGCGTACTACCGAGCGGTAGTATTCGGGCGTGTAACCAGGGAAATTGGGGTTTTCGGGCATGCCGTACTCGTTGCGCAGGAATTTCCCGTCTTTTTCTTTCTTGACGTTGCCGTCAAGGAATTTTACCAGCAAGTATTCGCCCAATTGCTTGTATCGTGCCGTTGCTTGGTCGGCCATGCGGCATGAGTAGTCGGTGAGCATTGCCACGGCCTCGGCTGGCGATTGTGCATATTTTTCGGTGGCGATGCGTTCAATGTCGGGTTGGGCCGCCGTGTAGCTGTTTTCGAGCGAGTTGCGCACTGCGCAAATGTCGCCTATCATCAGCGAATAGCGGTTGTAGGCCTGGTTTGCCACCCAGTTGTTGACCCAGAAAGCGGCTTCCCAATTGAGTGTGTACAAGTCGGCAGTAGCCACGTCGTAGCTGTGCGGAACTCGTGTCATGCAGCAATACATGGGTACGAAAACGGCAGTATTGGCATCATCGACGCCAAACCAGTGCACGCCGCCCACGGCATCGGGCAGCCACGAGCGCATTTGCGACACGAACACAAACCCAGTCTGTTGTGTAGCTGTGGCACGTTCTTGTGAATATGTCACGCCATCGACGATGAAATCCATCGGGCGGTAACGGTAGGGTACGCCCCACCATTCGGTTGCACCGGCATCAACGGTCATGTCGAACGGCGTGCCTTCAAAGTGGTCGCGCATCATTGCTTGCATGTCGCGCACGGTCAACTTCCGCTCGGGCTTCATGTACAATGGCATTACCTCGGCATCTTTTTTCCCGTTGATGTATGGCAAGTAATTGTCCATTCCAGGCACCCAGTGGTTGAAAAACGCCCATACGCGTGCATCGCAACCGCGCAGAGCCGAAAAGTCTTGTATGGCGTATGCGAGGGCGAAGTCAAACTCTTCGTCACGTCCATTGAAATATCCTTTCTCTCGGGCAAATGTGATTATATCGCTTGAATAGATGCAGTTTTCCTTGTCATTGAGCGGGAAGCGGTGTATGCGTGGATTGTTGGCGTGGCCTGCGATGCAATCATCGGGAATGCGCACTGCCACCCACACGGCACCCTTCTCGTCGGGGCCTTTCCCTATCAAGTCCATTATCCACACTTCGTCGGGGTCGGCAATCGAGAACGATTCGCCCGAACTGTAATATCCATATTCCTGCACGAGGCTGGTCATTGTGGCTATGGCCTCGCGGGCTGTTTTGCAGCGTTGCAGGGCGATGTACATCAGGCTACCGTAGTCGATGATGCCGGTGGTGTCGATTAGTTCGGCTCGTCCGCCCCATGTCGATTCGGCGATAGTGAGCTGGTGTTCGTTCATGTTGCCGATTACCGAGTAGGTGTGGCGCACTTCGGGGATATATCCCAAGGGTTTGCCTGTGTCCCATTCGCGCACTTCGCGCATAGCCCCTTCGGGGTGGTCGGCAGCAGGTAAGTGTTGCAAAAATCCATAGAGTGTGTGGCTGTCGGCTGCGTAAGTTACCATGGTCGAGCCGTCGGCGGTGGCATTTTTGCCTGCTACAAAGTTGGTGCAAGCATCGGTGGCGGGCGATGTCGCCACTGCCATGACCGCAGCCATGGCGATAGTTGTAAAGATGTTTTTGTTCATTGTTATGTGAGAAACTATTATATTTTGTCGTTTAACGGGTAATGCTTGGTGTTGCTTCACGGTCGCATTCCATTGTGCAAATATAGCGACAGTTTTTGACTTTTCACTCCTGGGCAGGCAATTGCTGGGGTCTATTTCCTTCCTGCAATGACTTTCAAGAGTTTCGGCACACCCTCCTGTTTTAATGACGATTTTGGGTTAAATGAAAGAGCCGTGATAGTTGGTAGATTTTTATTGGAATGTGTGTTGTGTGTTTGATGCCTTTTTGCTATCTTTGCCATTGCAAAGAGGCCGCTGTATGTGCGCCTTAAGGAAGATTACACTACCTTTGGCAATTTCCCGCATGGTAGAACGTGGTGGGGAAAGTAGTGGGACGGCTCTTCTTCCTTTATATTTGAATAACTAGTATCTCTGCGTCCCGTCTTGCAGTTAAAAAAGGATTGCTTGTCGCCCATGGCGAAACAAGCAGTGTCCGTGTCGGATAAAAAATTGCATAGATGGGACTATATAACGACATATTGCATTTTTTGTGAACTGTAGGCAAGGTAAATCCTTGTTTACGGTATGCTTGCGCATTGACTTTTGGCTAATCAGCCTGGGTTACAAGGCATATAGTATGATTTGGTACATTGGCGCATGGCCTATGTTAGGAAAAAATAGTATGAAAAATTGCGAGCATTGAGAATGCTCGGCTGAGTGCGTGGCTGCGTACATTTGCCGTTGTGGCAAGTGTGCGCAGTTGTGTGTAAGTTTGTGTTTTCGGTTTCTATTTTTTTGTTTGTGTGCTTTGTAATCAAGGTGCTAATTACTAATTTTGTGGCAATTTATTAAAATAAGTGAAGTTATGCATATAGCAGTTGTAGGAAGCGGATATGTAGGGCTTGTCACGGGGGCATGTTTTGCCGAGACTGGCGTCAAGGTCACTTGTGTCGATGTTGACAAGGTGAAAATCGAAAATTTAAAAAAAGGTATATTGCCCATTTATGAGCCTGGGCTTGGCGAGATTGTGGAGCGAAACAGCCGTAATGGGCGTTTGGCATTTACAACCGACCTTGCCAGCGTGCTCGATGATGTGGAAATAGTTTTTTCGGCAGTAGGAACTCCTGCCGACGAAGACGGCAGCGCCGACCTGAAGTATGTGCTTGAGGTGGCGCACACCATAGGTCGCAACATGAACCATTACTTGGTGGTTGTTACGAAAAGTACTGTTCCCGTAGGAACAGCCGAAAAGGTGCGCCAAGTGATAAAGGAGGAGCTTGACCGCCGTGGCGTTGACATCAATTTTGATGTCGCCTCCAATCCCGAATTCTTAAAAGAAGGTGTCGCCATAAAAGACTTCATGAGCCCTGAACGGGTTGTGGTGGGTACCGACTCGGAAAAAGCCGAGAAATTGCTCGCCCGCTTGTATCGTCCATTCATGCTCAATAGCTTCAGGGTGATATTTATGGATATACCGTCGGCCGAAATGACCAAATATGCAGCCAATGCCATGCTGGCTACCCGAATCAGCTTTATGAACGACATTGCCAACTTGTGTGAGCTGGTGGGTGCAAATGTGAGCATGGTGCGCAAAGGGATAGGAAGTGACAGCCGCATAGGCAGCAAGTTCCTTTATCCTGGTTGCGGATATGGCGGCTCATGTTTCCCGAAAGATGTGAAAGCACTTGCACACACGGCAGTCGAGCATGGTATGCACATGCGCATTATCGAGGCAGTAGAAGCAGTCAATGAGAGCCAGAAGCAAGTTTTGTTTAACAAGCTGGTGAAGGTCATGGGCAGCGAAGAAGCCTTGAAAGACAAGACTGTGGCTGTGTGGGGCCTTGCATTCAAGCCCAAGACCGACGATATGCGCGAAGCTCCATCGCTGGTGCTAATCGATTCGCTGTTGGCTGCCGGTTGCAAAGTCAAGGTTTACGACCCTGTGGCTATGGATGAAGCGCGTCGCCGCCTTGCTGGCAAGCCAGTCGTTTACTGTAATGACATCTATGATGCCGCCAACGATGCCGATGCATTGGTGGTTGTGACCGAGTGGGAAGAATTCCGCTTGCCGTCGTGGCAAGTGATAAAAAAGGCCATGGCAGGAAATGTGGTGATAGATGGCCGCAACATTTACCAGCCCGAGGATTTGGTATCGGTTGGGCTTGATTACTACAACATAGGTCACAAACCATGCTTCGCAGCCGATTATAAACCCACAGAAGAGTAAATATTGCGGGAAAAATATCATAGTGTTACAAAAATTTGGAAATAAAAGAGTAATTTTGCACCCGTTCTTATAAACGAATAACTTTTCAGAATTTTTATGAGTTGGCTGATTGAACTAATTACCGACAACAACTCTGTCGCCCATGCCATATTTTTGTATGCACTGGTGATAGCGTTTGGTGTCATCTTGGGAAAGATCAAAATCTTCGGGATTTCGCTCGGAGTGACTTTTGTGCTTTTCGTGGGTATCCTCGCAGGGCATTTGCAGCTGTCGGTTAACCCGCAGATTCTTAATTTCATCAGGGAATTTGGACTTATATTGTTCATCTTCTCGATAGGTTTGCAAGTGGGCCCTGGATTTTTCTCCTCGTTTAAGAAAGGAGGGCTTATCCTTAACGGGCTTGCCGTGTTGATAATCGTTCTTAACATCGTTGTGGCCCTTGCCATTTACTTCGGGTTTGGCGGTATAAGCATTACCAACTTGGTGGGTGTGTTATCGGGTGCTGTCACCAATACCCCTGGACTCGGTGCTGCACAGCAGACACTTACCGAGGTGCAAGGTGCAGCGGCTGCCGAGGCTATACAAGGCATGTCGATGGGTTATGCAGCTGCCTATCCATTGGGCGTGCTGGGTATCATATTGTCGATGATACTGGTGAAAGCGATTTTCCGCATTGGCCTTGACAAGGAACAGGAAAGCCTTGACCAAGAGAACGAACAAAGCCAACTCAAGCCTCACGTTATTACGTTGCAGGTGACCAACGCGCTTATTTTCAATCACACAGTGAAGCAGGTTCACGATGTTATCGACCGCAACTATGTGATTTCGCGTATGAAAAAGGCTTCGACGGGTGAAATAATTATCCCCAAGTCTGATACGCTCATCGAGAAAGACGACTTGCTGCTGATAGTGATTTCGGCACAGGAAGAACATGTGTATGAGTCGGTGATTGGCCATAAGATTGATATGGACTGGAACATGACCAGCGGCCCTGCTGTGTCGCGCCGCATATTGGTGACAAAGAGCGAATACTCGGGTCGCAAAATCGGTTCGCTGCGCTTGCACATGGGTTACAAGTTGAATGTGACACGTGTAAACCGTGCGGGTGTTGACCTGCTTGCCAATCCAAACCTGGCATTGCAGATTGGTGACCGCCTGACCGTAGTCGGCAATATCGACGATATCAACCGCCTTGCCGAACGCATGGGTAACTCGGTGAAGCGTCTTAACCAACCCAATATGTTCACGATGTTCTTTGGTATTTTGCTTGGTATTGTCCTTGGTTCGATACCTATCGCCTTCCCGGGAATGTCGGTTCCGATGAAGCTGGGGTTGGCAGGTGGCCCGCTCATCATGGCAATCCTCATCAGCTGCTTCGGCTACAAGGTGAAACTTGTCACCTACACATCATCGGCTGCGAGCCTCATGTTGCGTGAAATAGGTATATGCCTCTTCCTTGCATCGGTGGGTATCGCTGCAGGTGGCGACTTTGCCGAAACTGTGTTCAATGCCACAGGTTTGCGTTGGGTGATTTATGGTTTCTTTATCACGTTCATTCCATTGCTTATAGTAGGCTTGATTGCTCGTTACAAGTATAAGCTGAACTATTTCTCAATCATGGGTCTGCTTTCGGGTAGTTATACCGACCCACCAGCATTGGCTTATAGCAACAAGACTGCCAACAACGACGCACCAGCCGTGGCATATTCTACGGTGTATCCGCTCACGATGTTCTTGCGTGTAATCTCGGCACAAATCTTGATTCTCGCTTTGATATAAGTGCGGCGTAGCCCACATACGGCTATCGAAGATATGCGGCCTGCAAGGTGCGGGGATGGGGCATGTTGAGCCCTCCACGCCATTGCAGGCCGTCTTTTGCAACAAGCATCGATGTTGCCGATAATTTTGTAATTTTGCACAAACAAAAAAGTAATTTAGTAATATATGGAGAAGAAATTTGCACGAACTCTCGTCACCACGGCGTTGCCATACGCCAACGGCCCCGTACATATCGGGCACCTTGCAGGAGTGTATGTTCCTGCCGACATTTATACTCGCTATTTGCGAATGAAGGGCGAGGACGTGATAATGATAGGCGGAAGCGACGAGCATGGTGTGCCCATCACGCTCAAGGCTCGCAAGGAGGGCGTATCTCCGCAAGATATTGTTGACCGTTACCACAAGATAATCAAGGATTCGTTTGAAGAACTGGGAATTTCGTTTGACATTTATTCCCGCACTACCAGCGAGATACATCGCAAGACGGCAAGCGACTTTTTCCGCACGCTTTACGACAAAGGCGAGTTTATCGAAAAGACCTCGATGCAATATTACGACGAAGAGGCCGGGCAATTCCTTGCCGACCGCTATATCGTGGGTACTTGCCCGCACTGCGGCAACCCGCAGGCATACGGCGACCAGTGTGAGAAGTGCGGAACTTCACTCAGTGCCGACGAGTTGATCGACCCGCGTTCGGCCATCGGTGGTTCAAAACTTGTCAAGAAGGAAACTAAGCACTGGTATTTGCCGCTCGACAAGTGGGAACCCGTGTTGCGCAAGTGGATACTTGAGGAACATAAGGAGTGGAAGCCCAACGTGTATGGCCAGTGCAAGTCGTGGCTCGACATGGGTTTGCAGCCACGTGCCGTGAGCCGTGACCTCGATTGGGGTGTGCCTGTGCCTGTCGAAGGTGCCGAGGGGAAAGTGCTGTATGTGTGGTTTGATGCCCCGATTGGCTATATCTCAAATACAAAGGAATTGCTGCCCGACCGTTGGGAAGAATACTGGAAACGCGATGATACACGCATCATTCATTTCATAGGCAAGGACAACATTGTGTTCCACTGCATTGTGTTCCCGGCAATGCTCATGGCCGAGGGATCGTATCAGTTGCCTGAAAATGTGCCTTCCAATGAATTCCTTAACTTGGAAGGTGACAAGATTTCCACTTCACGCAACTGGGCTGTGTGGCTGCATGAGTATCTTGTGGATTTCCCAGGCAAACAAGATGTGTTGCGCTATGTGCTGACTGCCAATGCTCCTGAAACCAAGGATAACGATTTCACGTGGAAAGATTTCCAAGCTCGCAACAACAATGAGCTTGTGGCTATACTTGGTAATTTCGTTAACCGTTCGATGGTGTTGACCCACAAGTATTTTGAAGGAGAAATACCCGCCCTTGGTGAACTGACCGACTATGACCGCCAGACGCTCGACGAGTTCAAGAATGTGAAAGACACGCTGGGCGAAGATATTGAGCATTTCCGTTTCCGCGATGCGTTGCGCGAGGCTATGAATTTGGCTCGTATAGGCAACAAGTATCTTGCCGACACCGAGCCTTGGAAATTGGCCAAGACCGACATGGGGCGCGTGGCTACCATACTTAATGTAGCAATGCAGATTACGGCAAACCTGGCTATAGCATTTGAGCCATTCTTGCCGTTCTCGGCAGCCAAGTTGCGCAAGATGCTCAACATGGGTGATGCCGACTGGAACAAGCTCGGCAGCATCGATATTCTTGCAGTGGGCAGTCATGTGGCTAAGCCCGAATTGCTGTTCGAGAAAATCGAAGATGCTGCAATTAATGCCCAAATCGAGCGGTTGGAACGTATAAAACAAGAAAATATCATAAAGAACTTCCAGGCCGAACCTGTAGCCGAATCTGTCAAAATTGACGATTTTGCCAAACTTGACATTCGTGTAGGCAAGGTGCTTGAATGCCAGAAAGTGCCAAAGTCTGACAAGCTGCTGCAGTTTAAAATTGACGACGGGTTGGGAGGGCGTACCATAGTGAGCGGTATCGCCAAGTATTACAAGCCAGAAGAGCTCGTTGGCAAGGAGGTGTGCTTCATTGCCAACCTTGAACCCCGCAAACTCAAGGGTGTAGAGTCGCAAGGCATGATATTGAGTGCCGAGGATGCTGGTGGCCGCTTGGTGGTAATTGGCCCGCAGGGTGAAGTAAAACCTGGCTGCCAAGTTAAATGATTGACAGAATGATATTTCCCGAATCTTTAAAACACGGCGACAAGGTGGCAATCTTGTCGCCGTCGTCATATATCGACCCATCGAGGGTCGATGGTGCTGTTGCGGCATTGTGTGAGTGGGGTTTCGAGCCTGTGGTAACACCACATTGCAAGGGGCGTAATGGCAGTTATAGTGGAACGGTAGGCGAGCGGCTTGCCGACCTGCAATGGGCCGTTTCCGAACCATCGGTGCGAGCTATCTTGTGTAGCCGTGGTGGCTATGGAGCTGTGCAATTGCTGCCGCATGTAGATTTGCGCCCACTGCTCGATGAGCCTAAATGGGTGATAGGTTTCAGCGATATATCGGCCATTCATGCTGCATTGTTGAGTGTGGGTGTTGCTAGTATCCATGCATCGATGGCCAAGTTGCTTGCCGAGCGTGGTGCCGGCGATTCATGTAGCATGTTGTTGCTCGATGTGTTGCAGGGGCGTTTGCCGCATTACAATGTCGCTTCACACCCGTTAAATCGTCGGGGCGAGGCTGTCGGCATGCTGGTCGGTGGCAACCTTGCGGTACTCAGCGGGCTTATATCCACGCCTTACGACATTTTCAAGCCAGGTCGGATACTTTTTATCGAGGATATTGGTGAGGAGGTTTATAAGGTGGAGCGCATGTTGCACACGCTCAGGCTTAATGGCGTGCTTGCCGGGCTGCAGGGGCTTGTGGTGGGCAGGTTTACTAATTATCATTCTCCCGACCGCAATGGCGAAACAATGGAACAAATGATAAGCCGCATGGTAGAACCATACGGCTATCCTGTGGCTTTTGATTTCCCTTTGGGGCATGTCGATGACAATCGCCCACTTATCGAAGGGTGTATGGCGCGCCTGTTGGTCGGTGTGTCGTCGGTTGAGCTATGCCACTTGGGGATATAAGCTATTTTTTTATTCTTTGTCGCCGTAGGCAAGGTCGCCAGCATCGCCCAGACCGGGCACGATGTAGGAGTGTGGGTTCAGCGACGGGTCGATTGCGCCTACCCACAAGGTTGTGTTTTCGGGGAAGTGCTTTTGAACCATGTCGATAGCCTGTTGCGATGCTATTACAGCTGCGAGGTGCAGACTGGCAGGTTTCCCTTTTGTGAGCAATGCCTGATAGGCAAGTTCCATCGACGAACCAGTGGCAAGCATCGGGTCGGCGATTATTACCGTTTTGCCTGTTATGCGCGGGCTGGCGATATATTCAATGTGTATGTCGAATGTGTCGCTGTGTGGCTTGTATTTGCGATATGCACTCACAAAAGCATTCTGGGCGTTGTCAAAGTAGTTGAGAAATCCCTCGTGGAATGGTATTCCGGCGCGCAATATGGTGGCAAGCACCACTTGGTCGGCTATCGTGTGGCATTGTGCGGTGCCGAGTGGCGTGGTGGTGCTGGTAGTGTTGTAATTCAGCCGTCGTGATATTTCGTAAGCCATTATTTCGCCTATCCTTATCAGGTTTTTGCGGAAGCGCATTTTGTCGGTCTGTATGTCAACATTGCGCAGCTCCATCATGAACTGGCTCACGAGTGAGTTTTGTTCGTCAAAATTTATAATTTCCATGTTTGGGTATGTTAGGTTGCTATTGGTTGAGGATTTGCAATGAGCGTGTGCGGTCGTCGTGTAATTGTGCCTTAAGTTCGTCGAGTGACCCCATTTTCAATTCTGTGCGCAGGAAGCGGACAAATTCTACCGTTATAGGCTGTCCGTAGATGTCGCCGTTGAAGTCAAAGATGTGGACTTCAATGCTTTGGCAACGGTTGCCGTTGCCAATGGTTGGGCGTATGCCTATGTTGGCCATCCCTCCGAGTGGCGTGGGATTGCTGCCTACACGCACCCTCACGGTATATGCTCCACGGTGTGGTATTATTACCGTAGAATCGATATTGCCGACGTTGGCCGTTGGGAAACCTATTTCGCGCCCAACCTCGAAACCGTGTTGCACCACTCCTTTGAGCGTGAATGGGTGTCCGAGGCACTTTGCGGCATCATCTACTTTTCCGGCGGTGATGAGGCGGCGGATAATTGATGAGCTGACAGGGCTATGGGGCCCGCGGTATTCATCGGCCTGGAACAGTTCCACGCCCAATTCTATGCCATGCCGGCGGTAGTCGTCGAACCCTTCTTGGCGGTTATGCCCGAAACGGTGGTTAAATCCGGTGACGAGCGTTGACACGCCATAATTGTCGCGAATGAGGCGTATGTAGCTGCGCGAGTCGAGCTGGGCAAGCTGATGGTCGAAGTCCATCAGCACCACATAGTCGGCACCAGCATCGGCTATTGCCTGCAAGCGGTCGTCGAGCGGCATTATCATCTGTAAGTCGGTATCGGGGCGAAGCACCTTTTGGGGGTGTGTCCTGAAAGTTATGACAGCCGATTTCTGGCCTTTTGCCCTGGCTATGTCGTTGAGGGTGTCGATGAGCATTGTGTGGCCGCGGTGAACGCCGTCAAACATTCCTATCGTAGCTGCGATGCTGGCAGCGGGGATAATATGCGGTTGCGTGACCACTTCCATTGCTTGTCAGGCTATTGGCAATATATGAGTGAGTATTTCTTCAAATTCTGTCCCGGGTGGAACCAATGCAGTCGCAAAACCCAATTGTGCTGCGGCATCAAGGTTGCTTTGCGAGTCATCGAGAAATAGCGTTTCGGATGGGGATATGCCGAGGTGCGTGATGGCATATTCAAATATTTTGCGCTCTGGCTTGTTGCTGCGGGCGAGGAATGATACCACTTGCCCATCGAAATAGTCGTCGATTGTTTTCCCCTCTTTCGCAAACTGGCGGGCAATCTCGCTGTAGAACATTATCGGGTTGGTGTTCGACAGCAAGTATATTTTATAGTTTTGGCGCAACTTGCGCAGTGCGACAAGACGGTGCAGTGGTATTCCCAGGAGGAATGCGTTGAGTGCTTGGTCGATTTCATCGTTGCTTACGCTATTGCCGTTCTTGATGCTGGCGCGTATCGAGTCGCGGAACTCATCGGCTGTTATGGAGCCGTTTTCAAGGTTCATGAAGTCGCCCGATTGCACATATAGTCCCAGCATTTCATTGGCATTTTCCACACCTATCCGTGTGAGTGCATCGACACATCGTTCGCGTTTGATGTCCATTATCACGCCGCCGAGGTCGAAGAGGAGGTTTTTAATCATAAATGAGTGCAATAAGAAATTATTGCACAAAATTACGAAAAAATCGCAAGCCGCCGCCACCTTTTGCCGCTATCGGTAACAAAAAAGTCAGTGATGTTTGGCTGGCGTGTAGCGGTAGATGATGTAGGCGAGCAGGAAGTAGGCGGCGGTGAGCAGCCATAACATGCCATAGGGGTGCGCCACCTGCCACAATTCGGCTCCGTTGCTTTTCATGTGTATGTAGCCGTTTATGCCCCATGTTGAGGGGAAACAGCCACTGAGGAGCGTGCAGAGCGTGTTCATGTCGTATTGCGGCCATGACAGTCCCGACAGGAACAAGAAAAGTATCGAAGAGAACACAAATAGCAGGAACACCGTTTCACGCTCATGTATAAAGCGTTGTATCACCATGCCCAGGAAGATGGTCGATAGCAAGAATGGTATCATGAATATCATGATGTCGAGTGAATGCCCGTTTTGCGGAAACGAGAAGAACATCGGCACATACTTGAGTATGTAAATAGTTGGGACGATGTAGGTGACAAAGTAGCACAATGCCTTGCCCGTCATAGTGGCTGTTATGCTTGCTTGGATGGCTTGTGGGTCGATGCCGCCGTTTTGCCTGGCTCGTTCACGGCTGCCGGCAGCGAGCATACATATACCCAAAATCAAGCTCTGCTGCAATATCAGTACCAATATTCCCGGAAGCAATGCCGAAGCCAGCCCCATGGCAGTGTTGCCCATTGGCACCGAGGTGCTTTTGACTGTAGGCACAATGCCGCCATTGCTGTCTGCCGAGAGCCCTTGCATGGCGGCAATTTGCATTACCTCGGCTTGTATGTCGGCACTGATGCTTGCGGTCACATCGGTTTGTGCCATAAGTATGCTCTTGTAGCGCAGTAACAGGCTCATGTCGCAATATACTGGCAAATGAGCCGTTTCGCCCCGCCCGATGCACTCTTCAAAGTCTTCGGGGAAGTGCACTATGGCATAGCAATCTTTTTGTGCCATTGCTTGTCTTGCTTCTTGCATATTGGCGGCATAGCCTATGACGTGGGCATACTGCGATGCATCAAGTCGGCGGGCATACTCGCGTGTGGTCGTCGAGCGGCAATCATCGACCACTACTACAGGCACATCGTGTACATATTCACGATTGTAAATGAGTGTGTATAGAATGGGATAGACGATGGGCAGGGCGAGGAAGAACAGCATCACGCCCATGTCGCGCGATGCAAGGTGAAATTCACGCTTGCACACGTTGAAAACATCTATTATCCATGCCTTGAACTTGTTCATTGCTGACATTTTAAGGAATATATACCGGGCGGCGGCACATTCGCTTGAGATTGGCGAGCGGCACGAGCGATACTAATACAAACAGCAACAATGCTATGAAGTAGTAACGCGAGTAATATATGTCAATGCCGTTGAGGGCCTGGTCGATATATATCAAAAAGTAATATCTTATGGGAAGAATGTAGCTGATGATGCCCACCCAGCCATACATGTTTTCGACTGGCATGGTGATGCCGCTGATTGAGAATGCGAGTACACTTAGCAATGAGCATATACTCAGTGCGATGCGCATGTTGGGGACAATGCCGCATACCAGTACACCCATTCCTTGGCAAGCGAGTATGAGTAGCAACATTGCTGCCATCATTGTTGCGATGTTGCAATGCAGCGGAAAATCGAGCCAGCCGAACACAACGAGTTGTATAATCCACCCCGTGAGGGTGAAAAGCAGTGTTTGTGGTGCGAGCCGACCTATCAATGCGACCATTATCGAGCCGCCACAGCGGTCGAGCCATTGTGGCGATGTGCCACGTTTTATCTCGTCGGTGATGCTGAAGACGGTTACAATCATTGCCATGAGAGCAATAATGCCGGGTATGAATGAGTTGCTCATGTATATGGGGTAACTTGTCCATGGGTTGCCTATGGCATGGGTGTGGGCGACGACAGGTTGCAACATTGCCGATACGCTGCCATCGGCGAGTCCTGCCGATGTGAGCGTGGCTTTGACCAAAGCACCGTTTGATAATACCGATACCGTCTTGAACCCCTTGTACATGAGAGATGCCGGCACGATGTAGGCGTAATTGGTGTAGTATGACATTTCGGGGTTGCGTCCGGCAATTGCTTCGTCTGAGAAATCCTCGGGAATAAGGAAAAATCCCATGATTTTACCTTCTTGCACGGCAGCACGAGCCTCGCCAAAGTCGGAGCAAGTCATCACAACTTTGGTAGTCTGCATGGCATCGATATTTGCGGCAATTGAGCGTGACATTTCCGATCCGTCGAGGTCAACGATTGCCACAGGTACGTCGTTGGCAAGTCCGTCGGACATTAAGTTGAGCATCAGGAATGCCGATACCAACGGGATTGCCACTATCGACACCAAGAACAGTGGGCGGCTCATCACATACAAGCACCCCTGCTTGATAGAGTCTAATATGAGCTTGAGAAGATATTTCATTCTTCGTATTGTGTGGCATCAAGCAGTATCACCGACATCCCGGGACGCAGGTTCTCGATAGGTTCGGTTGGGTGTGCTTTTACTTGGAACGTCTTGCTGTCGTATTGTCCCGATGCCTTTGTTGCGTTCCACACGGCATAACTGCCCATGTCTTTGATGTAATATATTTTCACAGTGGTTTCTTTCTTCCCCAATGCTGGAATCATCACGCGCACTTCTTGTCCCATTGTCAGGTTGGCAAGTAATTCCTCTCGCACGTTGAATGTCACCCAGCTATCATCGGCACGCATCACGTTCATGATAGGAGTGCCAGTGCCGACAAGTTCGCCCTCGTGAGGGTAAATGTCGGTCACTTCTCCGTCGCAAGGGGCAGTGAGGTACTGGTCTTCAAGTATCGATTCCACTTCCATCACTGTGCCGCGGGCGGCTTGTTGCTGGGCTTGTGCAGCTTGTTTGTCTTCGGTTTGTGCGCCTTCTACGGCCAAGTCATACTGCGAACGTGCAGCGCGGGCTTGGGCCGCCGCAGCATCGTAGGCTGCACGGGCTTCATCGCGTTTTTGTTCCGACACCACGCCTTGCTTGAAAAGGTTTTCCATTCGTTCGTATGTCTTTTTCCTTATCGATTCGGCTGCTATGGCTTGTTGCCATTGGTCGTAGGCGGCATTTATTATCTGGCTGCGTGTCCCTGCTTCGGCTTTGCGGTTTTGTGCCGAAGCGGCTTGTTCCATTGCCTGGGCTTGCAGTAGCTTGGCATCGACTGTCGATGAATGTATGTAGGCCAATGTGTCGCCCTGTTTTACCGACTGCCCTTCTTCGACATAGAATGCCACAACTCGCCCTGGCAACTTGCCCGACACGCGCACGTGGGTGGCCTCGACTTGCCCTTGCACTGTTTCTTCGGGAGGATTTATCAAGAATATCCCCGCTATGCACAAGCACACCATTACGGCAACTACTATTGCCAGCCCGGCAAACAGTGTGCTTTCTTTCTTCTTGAGATCAGTATTGTTGTCCATTTTTGTTATGATATTATTCTTGTGGTTGGGTTGGTACCAATGTACCGAGAGCTTTTGAAAGATACACGTTGCACAGCTGCACGTCGATTTGGGCATCGATGTTCTCGCTGTTGGCTTTTAGCCAAGCTGTTTGAGCCGTCATCACATCGTCGGATGTCAGCACACCTTCGCTGAACCCCAATTGTGCTTGCCTCAAGTTCTCCTCGGCTTTTGCAAGGTTTGAGCGTGTCATCGTGTAGGTCTTTATTGATTCTTTTGCTTTGAAAGAGGCTTGGCTTACTTGTAATTCCACTTTTTCGCGGGCTTCTTCGAGTTGCAATCGGCGCACTATGCTTTCACTTTTTGCGCTACGGTATTTGTTGTAGTTTCCGCCCCAGTGCCATAGTGGGATTTTCAGCACGGCACCCACACTGAACATTCCATTGAATTCTTTTTGGAACCCGTTGAACAGGTTGGGGTTGGTGAATGAATATGTGCCCATCACGGCCACGCTTGGAAGCATTGCGGCGCGTTCCACTTTGGCCTTTGCTTCATATATTTTCACAGCAGCTTCGAGCGATTGCAGTTCGCCACGGCGGCTGTACACTTCGTCCATGTCGTAGGTCGAGGCTGGTAATTGTTCTATTTCTATTTCGCGGTTTTCATCGGCAAGTGTGAAAGTTTCGTTCAGTGGAAGCCCACACACCTGTGCCAGTGCCATTCGTGCCAGTGCCAGCCCATTTTGCACTTTTGTTAAATCGACATTTGCTTCGTTGAGTTTTACTGCCACACTCAGCTGGTCGGCCCGTGTTGCTACCCCTTGAGCCAGCATGGCATCTACATTCCGGCTCAATGTGTCGAGCAGGTTCACGTAGCTTTGTGCCAATTCATACTTGGCTTTCAGTGATACCACTTGCCAGTAGGCGGCATCGACGTTGCAAATCACTTCGGCTGCAGCAGCATTGTGGCTTGATTGAGCCAGATGTTCGGCATAGCGGGTCATTTCATTCATTGCCCTGATTTTTCCGCCCATGTAGATGGGTTGTGTGAGTGTTACAGCACCTGCAAACACATTGTGAATGTCAAATGTCATAGCACTCTTGGGGATTACTGCCACGGTCGATGGTACAGGTTGCCCATTGACAATGAGTGGCGCACCTGTAGCATCGGTCACCAAATTATAGTTGTAACCGCCCGTCTGAGGGTCGAAACTCATTGTTGGCAGCATTTGGTCGCTTTCAAGCAGTGAAATGTTCTTTTGGTTGTAGATATACATTCCCGAGAAATCGAGCGATGGCAAGTAGGCGGCCTTGGCAGCTTTGCGTTGGTAGTTTGCACCGTGTTGTTGTTCGCGGGTTATCTGCATCTGCTTGTTGTTGCGCAGGGCCATATTGCGGCATGAGTCGAGCGACACCGTTTGTGCCATTGCTCCAATAGTCGCTTGTAATATAATGGCAAGCGCAATGATTATGTGTTGTAATGTGCGTTTCATCGTTTCATTTATCGCAGTGTGGTACAAATTTACGAAAATTTGCCAGTAATGTGTTCCAGCCCCTGAAAAATAAACCACATATTGCGCTTAAATTATCACACCACAGAAACCAGCATGGCGGGTAAGTGGCGAGCAAACGGGACATGTTTGTCAAAAATAATGCGTAATTTTGCAAGCTATAAAACGAATGGATGAAATGGCAAAGGAATCGAGAGTAAGGAAATCGTTGCTAAATGCGCGTGTCAATGTCATATTTTATATGATGACGTTGGCGGTGTCGTTTTTTTCGCGCAAGACATTCCTTGATATGCTCGGTGCCGACTTCATGGGGTTCACTGGCACAATAGGGAATTTGTTGGGTTTCTTGAATATTGCTGAAATGGGTATAGTTTCGGCAATTGGTTTCGTTTTATATAAGCCTCTTTTCGAGGGCGACCGCCAGACGATAACCGAGATTATTTCGGTGTTGGGGCATATTTACCGCATTGTGGGCCTTGTAATACTTGGTGGCGGGCTTGTGCTCGGCTGTTTGTTGCCAGTGATTTATCCCGATACCGGGTTTTCGTGGGGAGTGATATATTTTGCTTATTTCTCATTCCTGGCGTCATCGTTGCTCACTTATTTCACCAATTACAGGCAAACGTTGCTCACGGCCGACCAGCGCAACTATGTGGTGGCGGCTTATTCCCAGACGGCTTACATAGTGAAAACGTTGCTGCAAATATGGCTCGCCTATCGATTTGCCAACTACTACGTGTGGCTGGCGATGGAACTTGTGTCGGGGATACTTTATTCGATATACCTTAATTACAAGATTAACAAGGTGTACCCGTGGTTGCATAGTGACAAGTCGGAAGGACGGCGGTTGCTGAAGAAATATCCCGAGATTATGCGCAAGGCACGTCAGCTATTGATTCATAAGATTGGTGCATTCGTGCAGTCGCAAACATCTTCGTTAATCATTTATTTGTTTGTGTCACTTAAGGTTGTGGCATATTATAACAATTATACGATTATCGTGTCGAAGTTAATGATACTCGTCAATAATCTACTTGGCAGCACCAATGCAGGAGTCGGCAATTTGATAGCCGAGGGCGACCGTAAGAATATCATACGAGTGTTTTGGGAGTTGCAAGGGTTGCAGTTCTTTGTGGCAGGGACATTGTCGTTTGGGCTTGTGCAACTTTCCGATTCGTTTATCACGTTGTGGCTTGGCCGTGAGTATGTGTTGTCTATGACTGTGACAATGTTGATTGTAGTGAGTATGTTTATAGGTATTACACGCAATGCCGTGGAGCAATTCTTGTTTGGCCATGGGCTGTTTGCCGATGTTTGGGCACCAGTTGCCGAGTCGTTGGTTTGCCTCACGGTGGCTATAGTCGGCGGTAGTCTGTGGGGATTGCCTGGTGTATTGCTTGGCAGTGCTACCAGCTTGTTGCTAATCGTTGTTATTTGGAAGCCATATTACCTTTACCGCAGCGGGTTCAAGTTGCCATATCGCTTGTATGTGTTCGGATATTTGAAGCATCTTGCCGCAGTGATTGTGCCAGGTGTGGCATTGCATTATTTGTTGGCTTTGGGCGCATTTGCGCCATCGGCATCTTTCTGGCATTGGACTGGTTACGCCTTGTTGAATGTGGTGTCGTACAGTGCAATCACATTCTTGCTCATGTATGCCGTGTGCCCAGCTATGCGCACCCTTGTAAAAAGGTTTCCGTTAGGACGTTTTTTCCGCCGTCGTTGACCCTGCCAGCTTGTTGAAAAGCTCTTCCCACTTGTCGGCAACCTTGTCGATTGAAAATTGTGCTACATGTTCCATGGCCTTGGTCGCCATTTTGTGCCGCATGGCAGTGTCGCTCATCAGCATTCGCAGCTTTTTCTCGTATTGCCGCAATGAATATGGCTTGACAAGTATCCCGCATTCACCGTCATTGATGATTTCGGTTGCGGCTGGGTAGGAATTGAACAATATTGGCACTGTGCCGTGTGCCATGCTTTCGGGTATTACCATTCCCCAGCCTTCGTAATTGCTTGTCAGGCATAGTATGCTTGCGCTTTGGTAGTATTGTTGTGGTTTCTGCCTGCCGGCGAATGTAATTCGGCTTAACGGTGCTGCCATTTGTTGCAATTCATTGAGTTGTGGGCCTTCGCCTATGATTGTCAATTCCCAGTCGGGAAAGTCTTGATAAATGCGCCCCCAAATGATAACCAATCGTTCAACGCATTTTTGTTGTTTGTCAAGTCGTCCTACATATATCAGTTGTTTCTTTTTCTTGCCCAAGTCGATATTGTAATCTATTGGGTATGTGTTAGGGTTGGCAATGGCTGTTATTTTATTCATATTGCCTTTGTATAGGTGCTGCAATTCGGGCAAGTATTTGATTGATAACATGCAAAACGCATCAATATGAGCCATTGTGTTATTGTATGCTGCCGACAATTGTTTGAATTTGGCGTTTTTTTTGCTGTATGTCCATTTCAGTTCCCAAGGCAGGTGCAAGAAATCTTTAAAACTGTGGCAGTTTGCAATAATCGACTTAAACGTATGTGAGAATTGGTATTGCGGGTTGCTGTGCAATACAGCGATAGTTCTTGTGTATGGCGTTGTGCGCGGGAGTGAAATCAGGTCTTGGAAATAGAGTTGTTCTTGAAATATTGCGAAGTCAATGTGTTGTTCGACCAATAAATTGCGATAAAAGGCAATATTGTTTGTTGTTTCGGGCGAGTCCCATTCACGGCGATCGGGGAAAGTATATACGGTGGCTGGATATTCATAGTTGTCGCCGTTGATGCTGTAGAGTGTGTTGTTGAGGTATAAAACGTTGTGTCCGCGCCGTTTCAGTTCTCGGCACAATAGGTCGGTGACACGTTCCACACCTCCTGTAGTAGGATTTAAGTTTTTCCAAAAAAGGAATACTATATTCATAACTTCTGTAATTTTTTAGATGGGATAAAATTAAAGTTTTTTTCTTTTGTATGCAATTTTGTCAGACAGTATTAAATGATTACATTTGTGAAAAACAAATTAAAGACATGTCGAAATATCCTATAGGCATACAGAGCTTTGAGCCAGTTTTTCATCGCAGACAGGGACTATCGCCGACTGGAAAGCGTGTGAATAACGGGTAGTGGCGAATGTTTTTTGTGATAGTTTCAATATTTAAGGAATTGTAAGAAAATTATGGATTACGATAGGGGGATTGATTTGTTGCAGGCAATGCATGAACGCATCGTCGTACTTGATGGCGCGATGGGCACTATGGTTCAGCAATTGGGGTTGACCGAGGAAGATTTCCGCGGCACTCGTTTTGCCCAGTGGCAGCACTCATTGAAAGGGTGCAACGATGTGCTGGTGCTGACGTGTCCCGAAGCGATTTATGATATACACAGGGCTTATCTTGATGCAGGTGCCGATATTATTGAAACCAATTCGTTTAATGCCAATGCAATCTCGCTTTCAGATTACGGGCTGGAGAGTTACGTCGGTGAAATAAGCCGCGAAGCTGCATCGTTGGCTCGCCGAGCTGCCGATGATTGGAGTTGCTGTCACGGGAATGTCAGGCGGTGGGTGGCTGGCAGCATGGGCTTGTCTAATCGTAGCTTGTCGATTTCACCGTCGGTCGATGACCCGTCGGTGCGGAATGTGTCGTGGGACGAACTTGTGGCGACATATAAGGTTCAAGCTGCTGGCTTGATTGCCGGCGGCGTTGACATGCTGTTGATAGAAACCATTTTCGACACGCTCAATGCCAAGGCTGCATTGTGTGCTGCCAGTGCTGCCATGGAGGAAATGGGCGTGTGTGTGCCTGTGATGGTGTCGGCTACGCTCACCGAGAGCGGTCGCATATTGAGTGGGCAGACCGTAGAAGCGTTTCTTGCTTCTGTTGCATACGCTCGCCTGGTGTGCGTGTCGCTTAATTGTGGATTTGGTGCCGAAGGAATGATGGAATGGCTGTCGCAATTGTCGGCGATAGCACCGATGGCAGTCGGTGCTTATCCTAATGCCGGGTTACCCAACGAGATGGGCGAGTATGACGAAACTCCCGAGCTGATGGCTAGACATGTAGCACGGTTCATTGACCGTCGATTGGTGAATATTGTCGGAGGCTGTTGTGGTTCAACTCCTGAACATATACGCCTTATTGCCAAGGTCGCTGCTGCTGGACAGCCGCGCGTCGTGCCACAGCGGCAGCAACTGCTGTGTCTGTCGGGGCTTGAAGCTGTGAAAGTGACACCCGAACGCAATTTTGTCAATATAGGCGAGCGGTGCAATGTCGCTGGCAGCCGCAAGTTCTTGCGGTTGATAAGTGAGGGAAATTATGGTGAAGCCTTGTCGATAGCCCGCAAACAGGTGGAAAATGGCGCACAAATTATAGATATAAACATGGACGATGCCATGCTTGACGCACCACGTGAAATGAAGCACTTCCTGCGGCTTGTGGCTTCCGACCCCGATGTGGCCCGCGTGCCTGTGATGATTGATTCGTCGAAGTGGGATGTAATCGAGGCTGGATTGAAAGAGTTGCAAGGCAAGGGGATAGTAAATTCCATAAGCTTGAAAGATGGTGAAGCGAAGTTTATAGAACGCGCCAAATATATCAAGGGCATGGGTGCTGCCATGGTGGTGATGGCATTTGACGAACGGGGGCAGGCCGACACGCTCGAACGGCGCAAAGAGATTTGCGGGCGGGCATACCGATTGCTCACCGAGGTGGCCGGAGTCGAGCCTACCGACATAATTTTTGACCCCAATGTGCTTGCTATAGCCACTGGCATAGAAGAACATAACAATTATGCCGCCGATTTCCTGTACACGGTGGAATGGATAAAAAAGAACTTGCCGGGAGCAAAAGTGAGCGGTGGTGTGAGCAACTTGTCATTTTCGCTGCGTGGCAACAACTATGTGCGTGAAGCTATGCATGCAGTTTTCCTTTATCATGCCATTTCACGTGGACTCGACATGGCGATAGTGAATGCTGCGGCAATGATGCCATACGACGATATTCCACAAGACTTGCGCGATGTGATTGAAGATGTGATATTTAATCGTTCGAGTGATGCCACCGACCGCCTTATTGCTGCCGCAGCCGAGATAAAGGAGCGGCAAGCTGGTGGAACAGTTGTGAAAGAAGTGGTTGATAATGAAGCCCGACTCACTGCCGCACAACGGCTTGAACAAATGGTGGTGCGCGGTATCACCGATGGCATTGATGCTGTTGCCGAGGGGGCGATGCAAGAAGTCGGATCGGCATTTGGTGTTATCGATGGCCCGTTGATGCGTGGCATGGACACTGTGGGACGACTTTTCGGGCAAGGGAAAATGTTCTTGCCGCAAGTGGTGAAGAGTGCCAGGGCCATGAAGCAAGCTGTGGCGTGGCTCAATCCGCATATCGAGGCCGAACGTTCCTCATCGGGCGATGGCGGAAAATCGGTCGGTTGCATGGTGATTGCTACTGTCAAGGGCGATGTGCATGACATAGGCAAAAATATAGTGGGCGTGGTGATGCGGTGCAACGGGTTCAGAGTAATCGACTTGGGCGTGATGGTGCCGGGCGAGAATATTATAAAAGCGGCGGTTGACAACAACGCCGATGTGGTGGCGTTGAGTGGACTTATAACACCATCGCTCGACGAGATGTGCCGCGTGGCGCGGCTTATGGAGGAGCGAGGGTTGCACATTCCGTTGATGGTGGGTGGTGCCACTACGTCGGAATTGCACACGGCAGTGAAGATTGCCCCCGAGTACCCAGCTGGCGTTGTGGTTCACACGCGCGATGCGGCGGCAATGCCTGGTGTGGCGGCGCGGTTGATTTCGGCCGGGCGCGACGAATATATCGCCGATGTGAAAAAGCATCAAGCCGAATTGCGCCAACAGTATGCCGAAGCTAAGGACTTGCTACCGCTCGGCGAGGCTCGCAATCGACGTTTGCGGCTCGATTTCATGCCTGTGGTGCCAGCAGAGTTTGGGATAGTGGATATACCTGTAACCGTCGCAGATGCGGCCAAGTATATTAACTGGAAACCATTTTTCACGGCATGGCAAGTGAACGGAAAGACCGAAGAAATGGCCAAGTTGGAAAACGACGCGCAATGCATGATAGACATGTTGGAGCGTGAGGTCAATGACAGCATACGTGTGCGGGTAGGGCTTTGGAAAGCATATTCCGACGGTGACGACATAGTGGTTGACGATGGACGGGTGCGGCTGCAGATGTTGCGGCAGCAGCACATCGACGGTGGCGGCGATTGCACATTGTCGCTTGCCGACTACATCGCGCAGCATGACGACTATATAGGCACTTTTGCCGTCACCGCAGGAACTGGAATTGAGCGAGTGATTGAGCGGTACAAGGATTGTGGCGACGATTACCATGCACTGCTGTTGCGCACTGTTGCCGACCGTCTTGCCGAGGCAGCGACAGAATTGATGCACCAGCTTGTAGCACGGCAATATTGGGGATATGCCATCGACGATGGTACGAGCATGGGCATACGTCCAGCCGTAGGTTACCCGTCGATGCCCGACCAGAGCCTGATATTTGAAATCGACCGTCTTATGCCACTTGCCCCAACAGGTATCACAATCACCGAGAATGGTGCTATGTATCCTGCTGCCAGCACTTGCGGCTTGATGATCGCACACCCGCTGAGCCGATACTTCATGATTGGCGTAGTGGGCGACGACCAGCGCCGCGACTATGCTGCCCGCCGTGGCATGACAGTCGACGAGCTACAAAAGTGGCTGCGATAAAAATATCAGTGCACAATGGGCTTGAGCGAGGCTATAAGACCGTCGCCGAGGGCAGTCTTGTCCTTGATGTGGTCGAGGATGGATTGCACCGACGGGTCGCGCTCGAAGACACCGCGCACTTGTTCGAAATCCTCGATTTGTTGAGTGCGGTCGCCGTCCACGCCGAAGCCGGTCATTGATGATAGCGAAAATTCTTTTTTGGCATCGTTGTAAACAAGATGGTCGATGCCTACCACTGCACGTTTCCAGCGTTCAACGATGTCGATTACGTCGGCGGCGGTAATCTTGCCAGGTTCGAGTCCGTAGTACCACAAAATCTTGTCGAAAGCCCAAGTCCATTCATAATAGTAATAACGGCTGTGCATCTCGGCAAAGCGGTCGTGTATTTCATCGACAGTAGTCACGCGTTCCTGCTCGATGTCGTCAATCAGGCGCAGCACTTCGCTCTTGGGCGCAATGAGTCCCGACAGGTCGCACCAGTCGCCCATTCCCACGTTGGTGTCGGGTTTTAGCCGTTTCCGTATATCCTCGTCACATTTTGGGACGAAGCCTTCGAGTCGCTTGATGATGGAATTGCCGAGGAACTTGTTTATGGCCATGTCGTAGAGTTCGAGTCCCCGCACGAGCGAACTGTTCTTGATGCGAGTGCTTTGGTAGGAATATACCACCGATGTTTCCCCAGCCAGCCGCTGCAAGTTTTTCAGAATGCGGCAGCCGTTAATCATCTTTTGAATGGTGTAGGGGCTGAGCAAGTTGTAATTAATCTGGTCAAGGCGGTGTGGGTCGGTGCGGCGGTCGCGCATGGGCCACTTGCGGGCATCGCGTATGGTGCCCACGCTGCGCAGATTGATGGCTGGGTAGAGGTAGGTCATGTTCTCATGCTCTATGAGGTAGGAGAATGGCAGGTCGCTCGTGTCGGGGTGGTCGGTGTGCCGCCCCATCACGAGAGAGAACGCTCCGATGCGCGCCGGCCACAATATATAGGAGTTTGACGATGTTTTCGCACCTCGTTCCATTGCCCCTTGGTGGATAGGGCCGAGCTTGTACATGTGGTTGCTCTGGTTTGAGCCCGATCCGGCGTTCATGAATGAAAATTGGCTGGCGATGAGCAACGTTGACTTGTGGTGTGTGACTGTGAACGGCCCGGCAAATACGGCGCAAGCCTCGCCATTCTCTTCCTGGCAATTGCCGAAAAACAACGATTCCGAGGCCGAGTAACCGTGACCGATGATGCAAGCCTGTCCAACGAAGCAGCGCGAAAGCATGGCACCGTCGGTGACAGTCGAGCCGCTTGAAATGATGAAATCTTCGCAAATAACGTTGCGCCCGATTGTGACAGGGGCTTCGCGCACACTATTGATGCTGCCGTTAACCAATTTGCCAGCACCCACAATCGAGCAGTAATCACCAATGCGCAGGTTGAGCAGCTCGCCACAGTCGGCAATCACCACATTTGCCCCCACATTACCCACAGTGCCGCTCACTTGCTCGGCATATCGACCTATGATTTTGCGCATATTCTGGATCAGTTGCGGACGGTGGCGGTACAGAGCCATGAAGTAGGCCTGATGGGCCGACAGGCAGTCGTGCATCATTACCTCGCGCCCTCCGGTTTCGTTAAGTACCGATATGTCGATGCCGTTGCCGAAGCTGCAATGCCCATCGACAGCCAAGATGCCAATGTTGCTGATGCGCGTGTCATGTCCTATGCGGTAGTTGGCTATATATCCACGTATGTTTTCGATGAGGCAGTTGTCACCCACCTCCACATTATGTAACGTGGCGTTGCGCACGCCGCTGGGGCGGCACAGCCCGCCCGGCAGCTCGAAATAGCCACCAAGCGACCCCAATCTCACATAGCCCGAAAATGCTACATTCACCACTTGGCTCAAGTCTATGCCTTCAGACACCATTACTTGCTCCCATTGTTGTGCTTGGCAGCCTTGCGATTGCAGCATAGCGATTCCATCGCTGCTGAGTTCCCTGTAAATTTTTTCCATATTTCATGTTTTCTTATGCGGGGCATGCTTGGTTATGACTTGCATGCCTTACGGATTATACACATTTTACATACTATTTCAATATGTTTTTCACGCAAAAGTAGCAATATTTCTACAAATCGCAAGCTATGCGCCAGTAAAAATAATCGATAACGACCGAAAAGACGCTCAAAGCATGAACAACGAACCGCGCAGCTTCATTGTTCAAACATTTTTCTGACAAAATTCAAAACAGTTCCTTAGTCTATCCGGTCGAGGGCATCTTCGGCTTTGTCGCGGTAATCCTCGGCTTTCTCTTCGGCTTGCCGTGCATAGCGCAACTGGGTTTCGTAGCGGTCGAGTTCGTTCTCGGCATAGCGCATGTAGGTGCGTGCGCGGTCGCTGTCGCCGCGTTTGGTGTAGTATGCGGCATC
The DNA here is from genome assembly GCA_018716295.1 of Candidatus Avimuribaculum pullicola. Lineage (GTDB taxonomy): Bacteria > Bacteroidota > Bacteroidia > Bacteroidales > Muribaculaceae > Avimuribaculum > Avimuribaculum pullicola. The sequence goes on along the minus strand of DVKC01000012.1, from coordinate 77,400 downwards.
GTCTTGGTAATTTTCGGCACGTTTCAGGTGGTACTCGGCTTCACGGTAGTAGCTATCGGCACGTTTTTGGTAATATTCGGCCTCGCGCGTGTAGCTTTCGGCTTTGCGGCGGTAATAGTCGCTATCGTCGGCGACAGCACCCATTGCAAATGACAATAGCATCACGAAAGTAAGTAGCAGTTGTTTCATATCGTTGTAATATTTGGTGTTTCAGCAAATTTAGGCATATTATTGCAAACAAAAAACAGTTCATTTCTTAAAATTCCCTGCGGAATGGGTGATTGAGTGGGTAATAATTGCTTGTTGCTGTTGCAATGCTGTGAGTGCCAGAGGTTTATTTATGGTGGCTGGTATCGAGCCGCCATGGTATGACGGCTCTACAGGCAAGGTTGCTTGCGTGGTTGCTGTTTATTACAGGGTGATGAGGGTGTCGCGGGGGAAGTCGGCGACGGCGCGGGTGCCTATCACGCTGTCCCACAGCATGGGCGAGATGCCGTTGCCGGGACGCTTGACGGTGATGTTTTGTTCGGTGAGTAGGTCGCCTTTCTTGATGTCGGTGGCGGCTACGATGCTCTTGCGGGCTACCACCTTGTTGGGTTCTTCGCTTGCGGTGACGTGCTTGTTGCCATCGCCGAGTGCCATCTCGATGTTGCGTATCGCCGTCACCATTGCTGCCAGTTCGCCGGGTGTGAGTGATGCCTTGTGGTCGGGGCCGGGCAGATTGCGGTCGAGCGTGAAATGCTTCTCGATAACTGTCGCGCCGAGAGCTACGGCGGCGATAGGCACTTCGATACCCACGGTGTGGTCGCTATAACCGACTTGAGTGCCGAAGCGGCTTGCCAGCTGGTTCATTGCCAGCAGGTTCACGTCGGCCATCGGGGTAGGGTACTGTGTGTTGCAGTGCAGCAGCGTGATGTCGTCGAGCCTTAGTCCACCACGGGTGAGAATGTCGATGGCGGCAGCAATCTCATCGAGCTCGCACATGCCAGTTGACATAATCACCTTGCGCCCTTTCGAGGCTATTTTGCGCAAGTATGGCAAGTTGGTGATTTCGCCCGAAGGGATTTTGTAATAATCCATGCCGAGCGGTTCGAGCGTGTCGATCGAAACGAGGTCGAACGGCGTACTCATGAAGCCTATGCCCACGCGGTCGCATTCCTGCTTGAGTGGCGCGTAGGCCGACAGGGGCAGGTGAATGGCACGGCACATTTCGAGCTGGCTTTGCTCGGTGCCGGTGGTTTCCTTTTGGTACTCGGCTTTAGGTGCAATCGATGAAATCACGAGTTCGGGTACGGCCGTCTGGAATTTCACATAGTCGGCACCAGCTTCGTGGGCTTTGTGTATCATTTCCACTGCCATCTGGTAGTTGCCGTTGTGGTTTACGCCAGCTTCGGCTATAATAATCACATGCTTGCTCATATAATATTGTTGTTGAAAAATACCACTTCTTTCATGTATCTCGTCATAAGCACACCCTCGTTCCAGTCGTGGGCAGGGACGGCATTGAAGCCAATGCTTTCTTCGAGTATCATACGGGGTATGTTGGCACCTGCATATATTGAGCATATTACGCCGCCGCCAAGCCGCGGGTTCACTTCCATGAGCAAGAAGCGGCTATTCTGGAGGTCGCGCATGAATTGCAAGGTGACAGCACCCTTTAGTTTTAACAGTTTCAATGTGTCGCGAGCCGTAGCTTCGAGTTGTGGTATGTGGCGTGTTTCGGTTTTTGTCACTTCGCCGCCAGCTGTGGCAATGCGCAACCGTGGCACGGCGCACTTCACCTCGCCATCTTGAGTGCCGACGTAGCAATCGATGGTGTATTCTTCGCGTTCGGCGATATACTGCTGTACCAAGTAATTTTCATCGATGTTTCCCGAGGCTTGCTTTAAGTCGTCGTGGTTGTAAGCTACTATTATGCCCTTTGATGCCGAGCCGTGGCGGGGCTTTAAGATGGCAGGGTATTGCAGGTCGCCAGCAGCAGTATAGGTCTTGGGTACTGGTATGCCGAGTTGTTCAAACAGCTGTGCCGATGATATTTTGTCGAACATGCTGCGTGCCACGTCGGCCGATGGCACAGGCACGAACACCTCGGGGTGTCGCACTTGGCATCGCGCAGCCACCTCGATGGCAGGGTCGATGAACGGCAGCACGATGTGTATGTCGTGCGTGGCGATGATTTCATCAAGCTCATCATCAATGTTGGGTGAAGTATATTTGCTGCCAACGATAACTTTTCCGACCGATGCTATCGGTTCGCATTCGTTAAGTTCGTGGCTGAATATCGATACCACCATGCCCAAGTCTTTGCCCGCCTTGACCAATTGTTCGGCCATCGACACGCGTTTGGCACCTCCCAGGAATAATATATTAGTGTTGCGGCGGCACTGGAAACATTCATCCATAGTTGTGATGGTGTGTTATTGGTTATATATGCCCGATTTATATTTTGCAAGGTTACTGGGGTCGCTGAACCACTTGATGGTTTCGGTCAGTCCGTCGCGCAGCGAGTAGGTTGGTTGCCAGTCGGTGAGTTGCTTGATTTTTGTGTTGTCGCCGAGCAGCCGGAACACCTCGCTCTTGCTTGGTCGCAATCGTTGCTCATCTTGTACCCATTGCACATTCGCCCCCATCAAGTCGGCAATCAGTTGCAATGTGTCGGCCATGGATATTTCGGTTCCTGTACAAATATTGATTTCTTCGCCGTCGATTCCCTCGGTACGAGCAAGTGCCAGGAAGCCACGGCAAGTGTCGCGCACATAGTTGAAGTCGCGCGTTGGAGTCAAGTCACCCACTTTTATCTCGGTAGCCCCGTTGGCTATCTGTGTGATGATCGTTGGAATGATGGCACGTGCGCTTTGGCGAGGCCCGTAGGTGTTGAACGGGCGTGCGATTACCACAGGCAGTCCGAAAGCATTGAAGAAACTCTTGGCTATGGCGTCGGCACCGATTTTTGTTGCCGAGTAGGGCGATTGTGGCTGCCGTGGGTGTTTCTCATCGATAGGCACATATTGGGCCGTGCCATATACCTCGCTTGTAGAAGTGACGACGATGCGGCGCACCCCCTCGTCGCGGGCGGCTTGGCATATATTGAGTGTGCCACGAATGTTGGTGTCAACATAGCTGTCGGGGGCTGTGTAGCTATAAGGGATAGCAATGAGCGCGGCCAAGTGTAGCACTGTGTCGCAGCCACGTGTGATGTGGCGGCAATAGTTGGGGTCGCGCACGTCGCCGCACACCACCTCAAGCCGCGGATGTCTGATGTCGTCGAGCCAGCCCCAGTAATTGAATGAGTTGTATTGGCTTAATGCCCTGACGCTATACCCCTCGGCAAGCAATAGTTCAACCAAGTGCGAACCGATGAATCCGTCGGCACCAGTCACAAGAATTTTCTCCATATAAAGCCGTAAATTTTCTTATGGCAAAGATAGTGCAAGGCGAGCGCAATAGCAAAAAACAGCTTGCTGATTTTTAGCATTGCCGAGCCGCCGCCTGTCTTGACAAAGAGCGTGGGTGGCAGTTTTTGAGGGGAATTTGCTATTTTTGCGGGGAAATTGTTTTGCTATGGATGAGAACAGGTATAAACGTCACATAATGTTGCCGCAGTTGGGGCGTGAGGGGCAGATGCGGCTGTTGAGGTCGCATGTGTTGATAATAGGTGTTGGCGGATTGGGTTCGCCTGTCGCACTATATCTTGCTGCGGCCGGGGTGGGGCATCTGTCGATTGTTGATGATGATGTTGTGGATTTTTCCAATCTGCAACGTCAGGTATTGCATTATACAAGCGATGTTCATCGCCCTAAAGTGCTGTCGGCGCAAGATAAAATAAAGGCGATTAATCCCGATGTTGAAGTGACGGCACACCGTGTCCGGTTTTGTGCCGAGAATGCCAGTTCGTTGCTTGAGGGTTGCGACGTGGTTGTGGATTGTACCGACAATTTTTCTTCCAAGTTTGCGATCAATGATATATGTGTAGCAGCGAAAATCCCGCTTGTGCATGGAGCTATTAATGAGTTTGCGGGCAATGTGATGACTATCGTTCCAGGTAGTGCCACGCTGCGTGACCTGTTTGTACCGCCCGAAGCTAATGCTCCTGCCGCCGACCAGTATGGAGTGCTTGGTGCCGTGGCTGGTATAGTGGGGTCGATACAGGCTACCGAGGTGTTGAAATTGCTGTCGGGTATTGGTGAACTGCTTACCGACCGGGTTCTTACGGTTGATGCGTTGACCATGGCTTTTTCGACGTTTGAGATAAAAGCCAATTGAGCCAGTTTCGGGTGCGAAACGCAAAATAATACATAAGAAAATTGCGATTATCAGTAATTCGGGTAACAAAAAAAGTAATTTTTATAATTTATTTTGCCGCAGAGAATGTAATTTTGCAAGTGGAAAATAATCCCTTTTATGGATTTGGATAGTTTGATAAAGATATTGCACGATGAATCGCTCTCCTGTGTTATCCTGAAAAAGGATGGTGGCATAGTGAAATGCTACAGGCGGGGCATCATCGATCTTTTTGAGCTGCTGAAAAATTCCCCTCAGACGCTCGACAGTGCAATAATTGCCGACAAGGTAGTAGGTCGTGGAGCGGCTGCACTGATGGCATTAGGCGGAGTGGCAAAGTTGCACACCGATGTTGTCAGTCGTCCAGCACTTGAATTGTTGCAACAATCGGGAATTGCTACAAGCTATGATGTGGTGACCGACAATATAATAAATCGCACGGGCGACGATATATGCCCTGTCGAGAAATTGACATCGCAAGTCAAGACAGCCCAGGAGGCATTGCCGCTGATAGAGGGGTTTGTTGCAAACATGGCGGCAAACAACAAGAACAAATGATAAAAAAATATAAATTATGATGACTACTACACAAAGTATCAAACTTTATACGTTTGGTTACAAAGAATTGAGAACCTATTTGTTTGCGGCCTTGTTTGTCGTTGGCAATATTTTGCTGCCGCAGTTGTGCCACTTGTTACCACAAGGTGGGCTCACGTGGTTGCCTATTTATTTCTTTACGCTGGTTGCGGCTTACAAGTATGGTTGGAAAGTGGGATTGCTCACTGCCGTAGCTTCGCCAGTGATTAACAACCTGCTATTCGGTATGCCAGGTGCAGCCATGTTGCCTATCATTCTCGTCAAGTCGGCATTGATAGTTGCAGCAGCAACTGTTGCCACAAAGGTGTTCAAGCAATACTTCGGCATTCTCACGGTAGCCGCAGTGGTCGTTGCTTATCAGCTTGTAGGCTCGCTCATCGAGTGGGGTATGACAGCATCATTGACCGCAGCCGTGCAAGACCTCACAATAGGTTTGCCAGGAATATTGTTACAAATCGTTGCAGGCTACTTGGTTATAAAGAAGCTTTCATAACACGCATTATACAATAAGTTATTGGTTTCATAATAAAGGAAATAACTCTATACACTACGACTTACCACTTTGTCCATGAGCCTGCGTGAGCAGGTTCATGGATTTTTTTTGGTATAGGTGGTTATTGTTGTTCAGGGGCGCAGTATCGATATGTCGTAGCCAATAAGTCGAGCCGAAACTTTGAATGCTGTGGCACTTTTGCGAGGTTTCCCGCTTAGATAGTAATAAAATAAGTGCTGGCGGTCAAATGAATTGATTGATACTTGCCTTGACCTGCCAGGGAGTAATTCGCATGGAATGTGCATGGTACGTTCGTGGAGAAGTGTGCCGTTGATGTCGGTGTATCGCAGTAGCAATGTTATGCCAGCGAGAGTGAATTGGGTATTGTTTTGGACAAAGAATGTTTCATAATTGTCGGCCACACGCTTGTTGAAGCTGCGGAGTGTGACGGCATTTTCGTCGAATGGCGGCAATTGCTGTGTGGCAGCCGATGTTGTGGAGTCGGTTTCGACCTGTGTCGAGATGCTATCGGCCACAAGAAATTCTACATCGCGTGTGCTTGGAACGAGGGTGCGTGAAAGTGCCATCGAAGCTATTGAGGTTGCAACAATCAAGGTTGCGATAATGCGGTTTGTCATAAGTATCTTATTTCATGGTGCATACTTTCGTTGTCGTCATACGCTGGATAGACTTTGCTGAACCCTATGGGCAATTCTTCTTTGTCGATATATGGCGAAACCGAGATGAAGCGGAACAGCCGCGGGAGGAAGCGTGTGAGGTTGAAACGTACACGCATTTTGAGGCTCCCGCGCTTGAAAATGAGCGATGTGTTGCCATCTTGTAGCGTGGCGACACATTGGCTCGGGCCAAGCAGCTTCAACCCGTCTTGTTGGCTGTAGAGCCAAAGTTGGAATTTCTTGTCATCGGCACTTTCGGCAATGTACCCAATCACAGTCCCTGGCAGTAACGACATGTCTTCGCTGTCGAGCAACACGATGCGGTATTTCAGCTTGTGGGAAAATTGCGGTGATGAGAATTGTTCGACCACGATGGTCATCATCTCTTCGGGGTATTCCCATATACCTTCGATTGGTTGTAGTGGTGACTCGGCAAGGCGTTGACGTATATGCTCTATCGAGTAGCCTGGCAATATTGGAGCCTGTGCTGGCGGAGTGTCGCCGTAATACTCGCCATCGGCAGCGCAGGCTGTGGCAGCGAGCATTGCGATGAGCATTGCTGCGAGTATATGGCGCAGGAGTGTCATGCGTTAACTTATCGAGAAGTGGTAGGTAAGTCCGAAGCTCAGAATTTCCTTTAACTGCCAATTTCCCCAGTCCGAAGCCGTTTCGGTTGAGTTGTCGAAACGCAGGTGCAAGTAGAATTGGGTAGAAAGGTATTTGTTGATTGAGAAGTTGAAAGTATTTTCCCAGTCGCCTTGCACGTAGCTATAGTTGGTAAAGGTGTAGATGCGTGAAGTCCAGTTGATTGATGGCGTTATAGCCCATGTGAGTTTTGCCTCAAGGTTGGAACCGACATCACCCTTGACGTGGCGACCGGCATCTACGCCCATCGTTGTGGGATCGACGCGTGTGTTCTCGCGGCAGATTTTCAAGTTGTAGGACAATGGAGCTATCGACAGGTCGAAAGTTGCATAGCCGTTTTTGCTTTTTGTGCCATACGTCATACCGACACCGATATTTAATTCGCCAGGGGTGAGGAACGATGCGCTCAGGTCGTTGGTGTTGGACACATAATTGTTGAACAACTGCGTCTTGAATTGCATCGTGGCCGAATAGAACCAGTTGCGTATAGCCTTGTAACCAAATTTGGTGTTGATCTGTAACAGGTCTTCACTGATGCTGTAGTTGCGTATCGAGTCTTGTGGCGCCGAACTGAGGCCTATCTTGTATTGTATGGTATTCTCAAACAACAAGTTGGGGTGGGCATTCTGGTTTAATGCCACTTTCCACAAGAAATTGCCGAGGATATTTAAATTGTTGTTACCTCCCTGGTACCAGTTGTCGGAGATGTAGGCTTGCGAGAATTGCAGCGAACCGTCAACGGTGTGCAACCAGTTTCGCATTTTTATGACAGGCACTTCAAGGTCATTGACAATATCGGCAGCGAGAGGATCGGTGTCGGTTTCTTCGAGCTTGAGCTTGCGTGTAGTAGGGTCGGCCTCGATTTCATATTGTTTTGGAGGCTTTGGCAAGTTGTCAAGATTGTAAGTGACCAATTGAGGGTTGTTGAGCATCATGTTGTAACGCATGCGCCGTTCGTCATAATTGTTGCGTGATAGCTGGTCGAGAAACCGTGTATCGTAGTTGAAACCCTGCTTGTCGATACCAATGCTGTCGGCATAATATGTTATGTCGTTGTCGAATGACTCTTGGCGTTCAAATATCAGAGGCATGAACATCAAGCTCGGGCGTAGCTGTATCGAGTCGAAGTTGATTGTCGAACTGTCGCCCAATGTCACTGTGATTATTTTGATTTCAGGTTTTTGTCTTTTCCGAATTTCGGCACGTATGCTGTCGGCACGATGCATGCTGTCGGCACGGTGAATGCTGTCGCGTTGCAGACTGTCGGCACGTAGCAAGCTGTCCATAACGTGGTGGTAGTTTTCGTCGATAAGTTCGCTCTCATCGTCTTCCAATGCCGTTTCTTCTTGAGGCACAATACTACTGTTTTCGTCAAAATCGCCCTGTTGTGCCATAGTCAACAGCGCAAAGCAAGCCAAGATTGATATTATTGCGGTCAGGCGCAGGGTGTAATGTTTCATAATCGTGAAAATATGTGTTAATGTGTCCTTTTTTTATCTGTTTGATATGTGCTACGGTGGTTTTTTCCTGCCATGAGGCAGTTTTCCCACTTAGTTGCACACGTGGTCATTCATTTTGCAAAAATATAAAAAAAGTTAGAAGCTGTTTAGAAATTTTACAGAAATTATTTTGTAATGTGTGTTACCGCTTGCGCAACCATTCTTCCCATTGCAGGCTGTCGCCGTTAAATACATTGAGGTCAACGTCGCCAGTAGTCCCTGCCACGTTGCCCCAGTGGCTGTATTGTAGTATAGTCCAATTATAACCCTTGACTTTGCGCGGGTGGCTGAATGTGCATAGCCACAGGTCGAGGTGTTCGAAATGGTCGCGAATGTAACTTCGGTAGCCGTCCTTGTTGGTGTAAATCATCACTCGGCTGCCATGCGATTCGAGGGTGGCTATCATTTCGCGCAAGTTATGCACGACCGCAGTGCGTTCGGCTTCGACGTTACCCCAGTCTTCCACGTCTATTACCAATGGCAAGTCGAGCATTTTGCCGGCAACAGCATCGAGGAAGTTACGCGCTTGTGCTGCACCGTTGCCGTTTTTCCTGAAAAAGTGGTATGCGCCCACTTTCAGTCCTGCATGTCCGGCACTGTCGCAGTTGGCTTGGAAACGGCGGTCGCGGAAGTCGGTACCTTCCGAAGCCTTGATATATACGAATGTGATGCTGTCGGCTGCCACTTGTGAGAAGTTGATATACCCGTTGTGGCTCGAAATGTCGATGCCGCTGATGGGGTACTCCTTTTTTAGTACCACGATTTGTGGCTTGTGTAGTCGTCGTGACACATATATTAGTCCCAATGCAAGTATTGCCACACCTATGATTGCGCAAGCTGCTGCAATAAGCATATTTCGCCGTTTGGCAGCAGCTTTGCGGCTGGTTTTCTTTTTCTTCCGTGGCTTGGATGTGTTGTTCCTTTTTGGTGTATTGGGCTTGCCCTCTGTTTTTAGGGGCATTATGGGTTGTTTCCCAGTGTCGTCATTATTTGTTATGTTTTCCTCCACAAGTGTTGCGTGTTATTTTAGTTGTTCGAGTTTACGGGTGTCGCCTACGATCCATAGCACGTCGTGGGCGCAAAATTGGATTGCGCCGTCGGGCTTGAGGTATTCGGTTCCGCGTTGTATGGCTACGAGCAGTGCCGAGTAGTCGTCGCGCAACCGTGCTGTGGCTGTGGTTTGCCCTATCAGCGGCGAATTGTCGCCGATTTCAAAGTGCACGAAGTTGATTTCCCGGTCGTCATTGTTGCTTTGTATGGTTTCTCCTTTTTCAACGATTGGCAGCAAGGCTTGTATTTGGCTGTCGGTGCCCACTATTCCTAATATGTCGCCAGGGAAAATGCGCATGTCGGCAGTCGGAATTGGGTAACTCTTTTCACCACGTTGTATATTCACCACATTTACCCCATATTGGCGGCGAATGTCGGCATTGCGCAGTCGTTCGCCCACGAATGGGCAGCCATGTCCGACAGTTACTTGTGCCATGTGCAAATCCGACACGAGCACGGCATCGCGTCCGCTTCGCCGCAGCTCACGTTCATTGAGGTTCTTCATGAATTGTTCTTCAAGGTCGTGCAAGTTGCGTTTCACCTTGTTGGAGAAGAATAATACTATGACGATGAACACGATTGAGCCTAATATGATTGCGACCCATGGTGAATAGATGTGCCCGAGGTAACCGATAAGCAGCACAGAAGCAGCCAACAGGCGTATGATGAAGATAAGCACCAGTGGCAGTTTGGTATTGTTGCCTTGCTGGTTTAATTTTTCACGTTCCGAGCGTTTCACGCCAGTCACGGCAAGGGCAATCAGGAACGGAGCCAGCACTACAAGTGTAGCTACTACGGCTATGAAGTCGCCCCATTGCTTCCCCATCAGATTTTCGAGCCAAGGCATGAGATATAGTTCCGAAAGCAATATGATGGCAATGCTTATCACTGTGTATAGCAATATGCGCCACAGGCTGCGCTTGATGATATTGCGCCACAGTGTCTGTCCCTCGTCGAGCTGTGTTTCGGTAGTGCTGTACCGCACTATGAGGAATTGCAGACGTTCGGGCAGGTGGCGTGAAACGAAATTATAGGCCGGTTCGGCCATTTTTATGAAGTATGGAGTGCCAAATGTTGTAAGAACCGACACGGCTACAACGATGGGGTAGATGTAGGAGTTGAGCACGCCCAGCGACATGCCGAGCGATGCGATGATAAATGCAAACTCACCTATTTGCGTAAGGCTGAAGCCTGTTTCCATCGAGGCTTTCAGGTCTTGCCCTGCAACGAGCGAACCGATTGTGCCGAACAGTATCATGCCCACAATCACAACTACCGACAGTAGCAGTATGATGCCGGCATATTCGCTGATAATCACAGGATCGACCATCATGCCCACTGAAATGAAAAATACTGCACCAAATAGGTCTTTGACTGGTGTTACGACTTTTTCGATATGTTCGGCTTCGCAAGTGCCGGCCAATATCGCACCCATCAGGAATGCGCCGAGAGCCAGCGAGAACCCCGATGCCACCGAGAATATCGACGCGAGCATACACAGGCCCATGGCAGTGACAAGTAACAACTCTTCGTTGATGAACTTGCGGAAGTAGTTGAAGAATGTGGGGATAACAAACACGCCCACAGTGAACGTAATCACAAGGAAAAATACCAGCTTGAGTATGCTCATGAGCATTTCTTCGCCAGCAACGCTCTTGTTGATGGCAATAGATGACAGGATTACCATCATCACCACGGCGAACAGGTCTTCGCATACGAGTACGGCAAAGACGTGGGCCGTGAATTTGCGTTGGCGCATATTGAGGTCGGTGAATGCTTTTATGATGATGGTTGTGGAGGACATCGACAGCATTGCTCCCAAAAATAGCGCGTCGATAAACGTGAAGCCAAGCAAGTGCCCCACTATTAGCCCGATACCCATCATGCACGTGACTATAATCAAGGCAGTCACCACAGCCGACCCGCCCACATTGAGCAGTTTTTTGAAACTAAATTCGAGTCCGAGCGAAAATAGCAATATCACTATACCTATCTGGGCCCAAAAGTCGATATTGGCTTCATTGGCTATTGTCGGGAAAAAGTTGAAATGCGGGCCTACCAAGAATCCTGCCACGATGTAGCCCAGTACTACTGGTTGCTTTAGTTTTTTGAATATGATGGCTGCTACTGCTCCTACTACGAGAATTAGTGCCAGGTCGCCTATAAGGCTGTTGGTCTGGAAAGAGGTGTCTTGTTCGCCGCTGTTGTCGGCAACCTCGGTGTGCAGCTCTTTGCTTTGTTCTGCACCGATGCTTGTCATGCCAGCGCATGCCGATATGGCTGCATCGAATGCTGATGTGCTGTTGGTCGTTGTCATTTTGGTTTTAGATATTTATGTCGCTGGCCAGTGTTATTGTGCGTACCGGCATGGCGTGTCTGATTTCGTTGAAAAGAGGTGTGTAATCTTTTTTGCCTTTTGTGAATACTACCAGTGAAATTGCCGACACTTGTTGTGTACAGTCATATTTTATGTATCGGTCTTGTATTGTCACATCGTTTCGTTGCAGTATCTCGTCGATTGGAACAAAAGTTTCGACAATGCCGTCGAGTACAACATTGATTACACGCGACTGGCCGCTTATGCTTTTGCGTTGGCGGTCATATCGTTCGAGTGAAACAAGTATGAACAGCACCAAACCAGTGGCGATGAGTGAAACCACATACATTCCAGCGCCTATCGCCAGCCCAATCGCCGCCACCATCCATATTCCGGCGGCAGTTGTGAGTCCGCGTACCGACCCTTTCATGTGTATTATTGCACCAGCACCGAGGAAACCGATGCCTGTGAGCACTTGTGCTGCGATGCGTCCAGGGTCGCCGTTTTTCAACCCGAGGTATTCTTGGGGAATGTAAATGCTCAGAAGCATGGCCAGAGTAGCCCCCATCGAGATAAGGGCAAATGTGCGGTCGCCGGCAATTTGTCCCTTGCTTTTGCGCTCAAGGCCCACAATCGAACCTAACGCAAGGCTCAGTGCGAGCTTGAACACCGAGCCGATGACGGTAACGTCATTGGTCATGATGTCGGAATAGATTATTTTCCAGATTTCCATTTGCACTTTTCCCTTGTTTTTTATGCAAACTTACTAATAAATTGCTTACAATCGAATATTTTGAGCGAAGTAATTCCATTTGCTGCCGCAGCCCTTGAATTTAATAGATAAAGAGGAACTACAGGTATGCAGCAAGCACAGCGGAGTGGCCCTTAGAGTGCTTTTTTATGGAAAGACTGTGATTTATTGCTTGCATAGTGTTAAACTAATCGCGCCTCATGTGTACAAAGGTTAAATAATATAAATTGAAAGAATTTTCTTACTGAATTATTATGTTACATAACATATAATGCTTACCTTTGCATCAGTTATTCATGGTATTAGTTTTAAGGCAAACTAAAGATGAATGTCGAGAGACAATCTCTTCTGGTTTTAGGTTTATGTTAATGGTATTAGAAGGTTATTTTAAAGCGATCCTGGGCAGTGATGCCAAGGATTTATTTTTTTATATACCCACGAAAAGTGCCGTGTGCGGAAATAGTACGCCCATTTCATTTAACACAAATGATAGACTGCGGAGAAGGTGGTACGAAATGCAATTACATTTATTTGTAGTAGAGCCGTCATACCATGGCGGCTCGATGATAGCTCGAGTGCGGTCGTAATATGTTGTAAATGTGGTAGTAACGAGCCGCCATAATATGACGGCTCTACACACAATTGCCGTCTGTAATGCTGATTGTTTCAGACATTGCTGTTTGCTACCTCTAATATTTTTTACACAGGGTAAATGAAAGAGCCGTAGGGGTGTTGGTGTTTTTTCTTGCGGTTTTGGAATGGTTTTTGGTGTGGAATTGCTAACTTTGTGTGTCCGCCTGTTGAGTGTGATTTCTTTAAGGGTGGAAAATATTTTTTTGCTTGATAAGTTATGGACAGATATGACAAGGCGTTGCAGCCGGGAACGGTGCTGCGAGGCAAGGATAACAGTTACCGCATCGACCGTGTGCTTGGGCAGGGAACATTCGGCATCACCTATCTCGCCTACACTCGTGTGGTGGTGAAAGGTGAACTGGGTTCGGTGCCTACCGAGATACAGGTTGCTGTGAAGGAATTTTTCATGCGCGACATCAACGGCCGCGAGGGCAGCACGGTGACTACGGGTGGCAGTCGGGAGCTGTTCGATAAATACAACTACAAGTTCAGGCGCGAAGCGCGAAACCTTGCCGGGCTGAGCCACGAGGGTATAGTGAAGGTGATTGAAACATTCGAGGTCAACGGCACGAGCTACTATGCAATGGAATATTGCAGCGGCGGCAGCTTAGACGCTCTCATTGTCCGCCGGGGAGGTCTGCCGCAGGGCGAGGCGTTGGAGCTATTCGGGCAGATGGCATCGGCGTTGGCTTATATGCACAGCTGCAATATGTTGCACCTTGACTTGAAGCCAGGCAACGTGATGCTGCGTGGCAACGGTTGCCCGGTGCTGATTGACTTCGGGCTGGCGAAGCAATACAACGAAGATGGCGACCCCGAGTCGAGTACCACCATCGGTGGCGGCACACCGGGTTACGCTCCATTGGAGCAATCTAATTATAACGAAGAAGAGAAGGATGAAGGTGGCAAGGAGCGGCAAATTCCAGTGACGATGGATGTTTACGCTCTTGGTGCTACACTCTACAAGATGCTTACCGGAGAGCGTCCGCCAGCGGCATCGGACGTGTTGCGCCGCTTCCCTGCGAATGCACTCGCCGACCGTGGCGTTAGTAGCGTGGTAATTGCCGCCATTCGTCGTGCAATGTCGCCTATCCCCGATGACCGCTACCAGTCGGTACCCGATTTCGCCGCCGCATTGCAGGTAAAATCGGCACAGCAACCACATTCGCAACATGATGAGAAAACCGAGCCGCAAATTATAGTCATTGACCCGGGACCAAGCCATAAGCCGCAACCCATTATCACACCAGTGCTACCAAAAATTGATTTGTCCGATATGGATATGGTGTATGTCGAGGGCGGCACATTCATGATGGGAGCGACTGCCGAGCAGGGCAAAGATGCCGATAGTGACGAGAAGCCTGCGCACATAGTGACGTTGGACAGCTATTACATAGGTAAATATCCTGTGACGCAGCGGTTGTGGAAGGCAGTAATGGGTAGCAACCCGAGCCATTTCAAGGGCGACAAATTACCGGTAGAGTGTGTAAGTTGGAATAAAGTACAAGAATTTCTGAAGAAACTGAATGCCAAGACTGGAAAGAATTTCCGCTTGCCGACAGAGGCAGAGTGGGAATTTGCCGCCCGGGGAGGAAACAAGTCGCGAGGGTATAAATATAGTGGAAGCAACAATGTAGATGATGTTGCATGGTATGAAGATAATAGCTTAATAAAGAGGCATAAATGGTTCTCTATTCTTTTGGACGGCAAGCAAACGCATCCGGTAGGCACTAAACGCCCCAACGAGCTTGGAATTTATGATATGAGTGGTAATGTATATGAGTGGTGTCAAGATTGGTATGACAGTAAATATTACGCGAATTCGCCGCAGCACAATCCACAGGGAGCCATAAGTGGGTCATCTCGCGTGTACCGTGGCGGTAGTTGGTACGGTTATGCTAGAAACTGTCGTGTGTCGAACCGTTTCTGCAACTCTCCCGACACCCATTACCACAACCTCGGCTTCCGCTTGGCCCTTTAGTACCAATCTCTTGAGATGGTTGTGCGCTCCTGTTCTGGGGTTGTATGCTGCGGCATTTCCTTGAGTAAAATGCTGTGATGCTGTTATGTAGAGCCGTCATATCATGGCGGCTCGTTACTACCACATTTACAGTTTATTACGGTTGCATTCGTGCTGTCATCGAGCCGCCATGGTATGACGGCTCTACAACAAATCCTGTTTTAGACTGATATGTTCATAATGGCGCACGGACGTATGGGCTGTGTGTCACTGCGGCGGTGTACCCAATCCATTTTACAGGGGGATGTGGGTGGCGGTGACGGGGGTGTGGAGGAAGAGGGTGGCCATGCTGCCGAAGCGGGTGGCATTCTCGGTGGTGAGGTAGGTGGCTGTGCCGCCACGGCGGCAGCGGCATTCCATCTCGGGGTGCCGACGCAGGTAGTCGGCAAGGCTGTCGGCCACGATTGCACCCTGCTCGACGATGGTGATGCCCGGTGGCATGTATTGCCTGATTTTGGGGGCAATCAGCGGGTAGTGGGTGCAGCCGAGTATTACGCTGTCGATGTCGGGGCATTGTGCAAGCAGTGCGTCGGTGTATTTTTTCACGAAATAGTCGGCACCCGGGCCGTCGGCTTCTTGGCTCTCGACGAGCGGCACCCACAGTGGGCATTCCTGCCCGAATGTTTTGAACCGTCCGCCGTACATCTTTTCTATTTCCATGTCGTAGGAACGGCTTTGGATAGTTCCGGGAGTGCCGAATATGCCGATGTTGCCGTTACGGGTGATTTCACCTATTTTCTCCACGGTGGGGCGGATTACGCCCAACACGCGGCGAGTGGGGTCGATTGTTGGCAGGTCGTTTTGCTGTATCGAGCGAAGAGCCTTGGCCGATGCTGTGTTGCAAGCCAATATCACAAGTTGGCAACCACGGGAAAAAAGATACTTGACAGCTTGAAGTGTGAAGTCATATACAACGTCGAACGACCGCACCCCGTAAGGGGCACGGGCGTTGTCGCCGAGGTATAAGTATTCATATTGCGGTAGGCGGCGGCGGATTTTGTCAAGGATTGTCAATCCGCCGTAGCCTGAATCGAAAACTCCTATTGGTCCAGCAGCATAGCTGGCGGTGTCATTTGCCATTGTTTTCCAATAAGAACCGTTCCACATCCAATGCGGCCTTGCATCCCATTCCAGCAGCTGTGATAGCTTGTTGGTAGTGAGGGTCGGCTACGTCACCGGCGGCAAACACTCCGTCGATGCTTGTGGCTTGTCCCGAGCCATGTGTGATTATATAGCCGTTTTCGTCGGTGTCTAATTGTCCGTTTAGGAATGCCGTGTTTGGGGTATGCCCGATGGCAAGGAAAAAACCGTCGATGGCTATGTCAAAACGTTCCTCTTGTGGTGTGCCTTTGTGGCGTATTAAATGTGCGCCTTCGAGTTTTTCATTGCCGAATAGTCCCAGTGTGTTTGTATTGAATAGTATTTCAATGTTGGGATTTGTGAATACACGTTCTTGCATGACCTTTGATGCCCGCAAGTGATCTTTCCGCACAATCATATATACCTTTGAAGCAAGGTGTGCAAGGTAGCTGGCTTCTTCACATGCCGAATCCCCACCTCCGACAACAGCTACTACTTTTTTGCGATAGAAAAAACCGTCGCATGTGGCGCAAGCCGACACGCCGCGACCCTGGAAGTGCTTTTCGTCGTCAAGCCCCAAGTATCGTGCCGATGCTCCTGTGGCTATGATTACGGCTTCGGCCGAGATTTCGGTGTCGTCGTCGATTGTTGCCACAAATGGACGTTTCGACAGGTCGATAGACGTGACTATGCCATTGCGCATGTCGGCACCGAAGCGAGCTGCTTGCTGCTTGAGTTGTTCCATCATTTCATACCCATCGACACCCTCGGGGTATCCAGGGAAATTTTCAACTTCGGTAGTTATGGTCAGTTGCCCGCCCGGCATGTTGCCTTCGTATAGCACTGGGGCGAGGTTGGCCCGCGAGGCATATATGGCAGCCGTGTATCCGGCTGGGCCTGAACCTATGATTAAGCATCGTGTAGTTTCCATAATTCATTGAGTTTTATCTTAAATCGACGACCTGTGTGCCAGTTGGTACTTGTTTGGGGTCGTATTTGAATGTGTTTTTATTAAATTTTTTGCCTGTGGCATAATTTTCCACGACCACGGTGTATTGTGAGTTGTCGGCCATAACAAAAACGGCTTTTTCGATTTGGTAGCTTTGCTTGCCGACGAATAGTTGTATGAGTTTCACATCACTGTTTGATGCTTGTGGAATGAGCGATAGCATGTATGTGCCTTGCTGGGTTGGTACCATCGACACATTGGAACTGCTCTCGAAAGCGACCAAGGCGGCATAAGGGTTTGACATTTGCAATTCCTCTTGTGTCGGTTCGGTGATGTTCACTTCTTCGGTCATCGATGAGTAGGCCCATTGCGTTGTTCCGTCGTACCAGCACATAAGGTCGGTTGATAGTATGCGGAATTTGTCGCCTTCCATGGCTATTGTGCCATGGTCGGTATTGCGGTCGTATGTCATTGTATAGTCGGCCGATATGCCCTTGCTGCTGTTGTAGGTGTCAATCACCTGTTGCAGTACCTCGCTGGCGGTTTGGGCCAATAAGGTTATATGTGCAAGGGCTATGTATAGCAATATGAGTGCGATTTTGTTCATGATTTTGTGGGTCGTTTGATTGGTGAAAAAGCTCAGAATAGTTTCTGGGCAAGCATGCTTTGTAGCTGCGTTGCGTCGATAAGCACCTTGCGCGGTTTGCCGCCCTGTGCTGGCCCGACGATTCCGGCAGCCTCCATCTGATCCATTATGCGTCCTGCACGGTTGTAGCCTATGTTATAGTGGCGTTGCAACGATGAGGTCGAAGCGGTGTCGCTTGCCACGATGTATTGCGCTATCTCGTCGAATAGGGGGTCGCGGTCGTTAAGGTTCATCGAACCACCTTGGTCGTTACCGCCACTTTGCTCGTCGGTGTCGGGGATATATTCGGGGAGCTCGTAAGCCTCGTCATAACCCACTTGGCTGCTGATGTAGTCGCAGATGCTCTCAACCTCGGGAGTGTCGATGAATGCACATTGAATGCGTTCTACCACGCTGCCGGCAGCCGAGAAAAGCATGTCGCCGCGTCCCACAAGCTGTTCGGCACCCGGGCAGTCGAGGATTGTGCGGCTATCTACCATTTGCACCACCTTGAAGGCGATACGGCCCGGGAAGTTGGCTTTGATCATGCCAGTGATTACATCGGTCGATGGGCGTTGTGTGGCTATAATCATGTGTATTCCCACTGCGCGTGCTTTCTGTGCTATGCGGGCTATTGGGCGTTCCACCTCCTTGCCCCCAGTCATCACCAAGTCGGCATACTCGTCCACCACAAGCACAATGTAGGGCATGTATCGATGCCCTTTCTCGGGGTTGAGGCGGCGGGCAATGAATTTGGCGTTATAGTCCTTGATATTGCGTTCGCCGGCATCGCGCAACAGTAAGTTGCGGTTTTCCATTTCCTGTACGAGCGAGTTTAGTGTTGCTATTGCCTTTTTAGGCTCGATTACGATGCATTCGTTCTCGCCGGTGAGTTTTGCCAAATAATGATGTTCGAGCTTGGAGTACAGGCTGAACTCTACCATTTTTGGGTCGATGAGTACCAATTTCAGCTCAGACGGGTGCTTCTTGTAGAGCAGAGATGCTATTATGGCGTTAAGTCCCACCGACTTTCCTTGTCCAGTAGCACCAGCCACGAGCAGGTGGGGCATTTTTGCCAGGTCGGCGATTGCCACATCGTTGGTGATTGTGCAGCCCAATGCCATAGGCAAGTCCATTTTGCAATTTTGGAACTTTGCCGAACCCAAAATTGTGCGCATGTACACCGTTTGCGGGTCTTTGTTTGGCACTTCGATTCCGACAGTGCATTTGCCTGGGATTGGGGCAATGATGCGAATGCCGAGTGCTGCCAGACTCATCTGTATATCGTTGCTCAGGTTCTTTATCTTAGCGATGCGCACACCTTCGCACGGTTGGATTTCAAATAGAGAGATTGTCGGGCCTACGCATACGTCTATTTTTTTGATTTGAATGTCATAGTTTGCCAACGTTTCGGTAATGCGCCTTTTATTGTTTTCTTGTTCATCGATGTCGGCGGTGTTGCTTCGGCTTCCGCCATCACGCAGCAGGTCGAGCGGCGGCATCTTGTATTTCGACAATTCTTTTGTCGGGTCGAAAGCGTCGAACCGTTTTTCGTCACCTTGTTCGATTGGCTTCGACACCGTGATAGTCCCGTCTATTTCGTTGCTGTCAACAGTAGTGTTGTCAAGCTGTGATGCGATGTCTTGCTCTTGGGTGGTATCAATATCCGACAATATTTCGCTGTCATTGGCGGCATTTATCCTGTATGGCATCGTTTCATTAGCCTTGTTGTTGTTCTGACGTTCTTCTTCCTCTTCTTCTTGGTTGGATTCGAGAGGGTTTTCGTCATCGTTTTCTTCTGCCGTTTCGGAGGTGTCATCGTTGTTATCGGCAGTTTCGTTTTCGTTGGCATTTTCTTCAACCTCGTCCTCCTCGTTTATTGGCTTGGTGCGTTTCGGTATGTGCTTTTTGATTGTGAAGAATATGAATGCAAGCGTTTTGTAGAAAACCAAAGCCCACAGTATCACGATGAGTATGTTTAGAAGCACCAGTCCTGGTACGCCTATGTAGCTTTGCAGCCATAGGCTGCTGTAATATCCCATATTGCCGCCAATAGGGAAAAATAGTGGATTGGCATATAGTGAGAACGCTCCCAAAACCATCATGCATGCTGCAATGTTGATGGCAGTCATGAATGTGAATTGGAAGAAATGCACTTTGGAGGATACTTTTATCAACCTGATTCCGATGACTACGCACCACAGTGCCACGATAAATGCAGCAAGGCCAATGCCATTGTAAATCATTGACTTAGTTATAATCGCGCCTATTATGGCACCTTTATTCTTGATTTTGTCGCCTAAGTTCATCTTGTCGATATCCTCGATTGAGAGTGAAGCGACGATGCTTTGGTCGGCTGCGCCAGAATTCAAGTATGATATGAAAATTATGAACAAGTAGGTGCCGAACAGGGTCAGCATTGCGCCCACGGCAATGCGTGTGCGCTTGCTGTGGAAAAATGCTTTTATTTTATCGAGCCACTCATCTTTGCTTGCAGGCTGTGCCGATGTGGCAGAAGATTGCGATGCTTGTGCCGTATTACTGTTGCCTGTGTTGCGCCTTTGGTTGCTACGAGGTGTTCCGTTGCTCCCCTCGGCAGCGGTTGTTGCTGCCGGGCGGTCGATTATGTCGGGGTCGTAAAATTTCCGTGCCACAATAAAAGTTTGAAATAGAAGTTATAAAAAAACGTGCCGCACTCCACACTCGAAGCCGCCACAAATCTCATAGCAAAAATACTACATTTCCCCGATACTCGCAAAAAAACGTTTCTACAGCACCCTTCCATTTTTTATTCTACAGTCATAAAAATCGCAGAAATTTTCCGTAAATCTGTATCAAGGAATATACCTACTTGAAATCAAGAGGAGGTTGAATTGCTGCTTCCATTTTGTATCTTTGCAAAAAATAACAGGGTTATGGAAAACATTGTCGGAAAGATAAGAACGTATTATCCAGTTTCGGATGAAGCATTGGATGCGCTGGTATGTCTTTTTGAGAGATTTGTATTTCCGCCCAAAACAATTATTATCCATGCCGGGAAACTTGACAGGAAGGTATATTTTATCGAAAAAGGCATCACGCGCTCTTATGTTTTGCATAGTGGAAAACAAATAACGACATGGTTTTCTAAGGAAGGTGATGTTGCCTGTGGCTCATGGGACTTATGCCGCCACAAAGCGGGCTTTGAATATGTAGAAACTTTGGAAGAAACTACAGCCTATTCTATTTCGGTGGAGCAACTGGATGAATTGTACAGGTCTTACATTGATCTTGCAAACTGGATGCGGGTGTTGCAACAAGAAAACTTCCTCCGTCTGCAAGACATACATATTCGCCGATTGAATTGGTCGGCCCAAGAACGCTATGAACATTTGACAAAAGAATGTCCCGAACTCTTTCAAAGGGTGAACTTAGGATATATAGCTTCTTTTCTGGGTATTACACAACAATCGTTAAGCCGTATAAGAGCTAATAGGCTTTTTTTAACATAGGGTAAACGAGAAATTGTTTCTTGTCCCTAATTTTGTATAATTAAGAAATGACCGTGCAAAGATTATGGATAAACAAGAGCAGGAACACCAATGGTTGGAATGGGCTAAAGAACTTCAGTTCATAGCGCAAGCGGGGCTGACTTATACAAAAGACCCTTTTGACAAGGAGCGTTTTGAGCGTGTCAGGGAAATTGCTGCTGAGATAATGAGTTTGCAGGGAAGGCTTCCTTTGGCGCAGGTGAAAGATTTGTTTTGCAATGAGAGCGGGTTTCAGACACCTAAACTTGATACTCGTGCGGCTATTTTCAAGGATAATAAGATTCTGTTGGTAGAAGAAAATGATGGGACTTGGTCTATGCCTGGCGGATGGGTAGATGTGATGGAAACCATCAAGTCGAATACCATCAAGGAAGTAAGGGAAGAAGCTGGACTTGACGTAGAAGCTGTGCGAGTCATCGCTCTGCATGACCGCAATTTGCACAATCAGCCCCCATTCGCTTACAATATTTGCAAGGTGTTTGTGC
Organism: Candidatus Avimuribaculum pullicola; assembly: GCA_018716295.1. Taxonomy (GTDB): domain Bacteria; phylum Bacteroidota; class Bacteroidia; order Bacteroidales; family Muribaculaceae; genus Avimuribaculum; species Avimuribaculum pullicola. The sequence continues at coordinate 55,768 of DVKC01000012.1, read as the reverse complement.
TTTGCGAGGTAAAAGGTGGATGTTTCAAGCCAAATATGGAAACCGTTGCAAGCGGTTATTTCGGATTGGACGAACTGCCTCCATTGGCAGTGAACAAAAACAGTTATGAACAAATAGAAATGTGCTTCACCGCCTATTCCGACAAGAATTGGCAGGTGGAATTTGATTAAAATGCAGAACCTGATGAAAACAGAATACGAGAAATGTTTAGCGGGCGAACCTTTCATTGGAAGCAATGACCCGAAAATTGTGGATATGATTTTGCGTACAAGGCGGCTGTTGGCGCAGTTCAATTCCACCGATTATGCCGACACTGAGCGCAAGCAAGCCTTGTTGCACGAGATGTTCGGCAGTATGGGAAAAGGGGTGCATGTTGACATTGATTTCCATTGCGAATGCGGAAAACATATTTTTATCGGAGACAAAGTGATTATCAACATGAACTGCACTTTCGTTGACAACAACCGTATCGATATAGGCAGTAATGTGTTGATTGCTTCTAATGTGCAGATATATACAGCCACACATTCTACCCGAGTGAATGAGCGCATGGTGCAGGACTGGTCGGAAGGCGGGGAAATATGTCGCACATACGCCTTGCCAGTAAAGATAGAAGATGGCGTGTGGATTGGCGGTGGTGCTATCATTTTGCCTGGAGTAACGATTGGCAAGAACAGCGTCATCGGGGCAGGTAGTGTAGTGACCCGTTCCATTCCAGCCAACTGCGTGGCAGTGGGCAATCCATGCCGTGTGATTAAACAGATTGACAACGAACCTTGACAGATGGCAGCGATGAGAAAGTATGAGCATATCATATTCGATATTGACGGTACGTTAATTGATACGGAAGAAGCCATACTTCAAAGTTTGAGAGATACTGTATGGGAGATGCTGCATAAGGAGATCGAAAAGCATGAACTGAAATTTGTGCTTGGAATACCAGGTAGCGTGGCGTTGAGCAAATTAGGAATAACGGACATTGAACATGCAAATAACAGATGGAATGAACATCTGCTGAAATATAAATCCCGTATAAGGCTCTTTGACGGCATTCCGCAATTATTGGTTAGCTTGAAAACGAATGGCTACAAGTTGGGTATAGTTACGTCCAAGACCCGCAACGAATATACGACTGATTTTGCTGCCCCTTTTGCTCTGTCTGATTATTTTAGCACTGTAATATGTGTGGAAGATGCTTCTCGCCCAAAACCTTATCCCGACCCTTTGCTGGCATATCTTAATGTATTTGATATAAACGCCTCGAATGCTGTTTATATAGGCGATACTATTTATGACAGCCAGTGTGCGCAAAATGCCGGGGTGGATTTCGGGCTTGCCGCGTGGGGAAATGCGGCAAACCAGGGAATACAGGCAAGCTACATATTCAAAAGCCCCGCGGATATACTGTTTTCTCTGTCAGAGAAATAACAATAGAAATTTCAAGAAGGGCATATTACTGAAGGATAGTGTGCGTGCTGCAATTTGCTTTGAACCCAAATCATTATCCCAATTCCTATTGCGTTAATCTGCCGAAATCTGGCGGATATTCCATGGATTTTGTGTAAGTTTGTAATCGTTTAATTAAGTGGTCAATTAATGATAAATCGAATATTATTAAAAGGGTTTACAGGTTTTGCCAACAATAGTTTTTTGTTTGTTGATGGGGTCAATGTGCTTATTGGGAAAAATGGCACAGGTAAGACGCATGTTCTCAAATGCTTGGCATCTGCTTTGCAGTCACGCCACGATTTCCTTGCAAAGAAGACTACTTCCAAAGAACAGTTTGAATATATATTGGCAGAAAATATAACCCATTATTTCAAGCCAGATATTATCGGCAATTTGGTAAACAAAAGGATTGGTTCGAGTAAGGCATTAGTTGATATTACAGTGGATGGCAAAAGCTTGGCATTCAGTTTTTCTGCAACGTCAAAGACAACAGTAAGGATAGAAAAAGATGACAAGTGGAATGGTTGCCAGTTTATTTATATACCGCCACGAGAAATGTTTTCTCTGTATGAAGGGTTTATAGGGTTAAGTAGCAAACGGGAATTGTCGTTTGACCAAACGTATATAAATTTAGCCCATTCGCTTGCGCTTCCGATATTGCGTGATTTAGACGGCAATCCATTAAAAACGGCAATCGAATTGCTGGAACGTGAATTGGGTTTCAAGGTACTTCAGATGAATGGCCGTTTTTACATACAGACTGCTGATGGAAACATGGAAGCTCATTTGGTGGCTGAAGGTTTGCGTAAATTAGCGTCTATTTTATATCTTATTCTAAATGGCGAAATAAATTCTAAAACAGTCCTATTCTGGGACGAACCAGAATCGAATCTTAATCCAGCTCTTATCAGAGTGGTGGCTGAATTTATTCGTGAGCTACAGAAGTGTGGTTTGCAGATTTTTATCGCTACGCATGATTACCTGCTTACACACCTGCTTTCACTGTATTCAGAATACAAAGAACATACTGGTGCATGTGTTCGTTTCTTCGGTTTATATAAGGAAAAAGGTGAAATCGCTGTAGAAGAGGGAGATATTCTTGCTGCAATACAGAATAACCCGATATTGGAAGAGTATGCGGCATTCTATGACTTGGAGCAAAAATACATGAGCAGTTATGAATAGTTTTCAAGAGAGTGGCATCAACTTTAACTTTCGGGACACTTGTTGGACGGTGATTAAGTATGATGAGCATGTAGCGCATAAAAAGGTTGAAAAGGTTCTTAAGCCGACAAAAGCTGTGGATTTTATGGGTATTCACAATGGTAGTAGGTTGTTTTTGATTGAAGTAAAGAATTATCGGGGGCATACACGGGATAAAAGCACTCGCGAAGTGCTTGGTGCAAGTGGCGAAGAGTTGATGCGTAGGATTGCTGTTAAAGTGAGGGATACGCTTGCCACTGCTGTGTGTGCTGCACGTTTTTCTACCAATGATGAAGAATTTTTTGCACACGTGAATAGGCTGTTGCTTGACAGCAATAAAAAGTTGACTGTCATTGCTTGTATTGAATGGGATGTGACCAGTGAGGCAGAAAGTAAGGCGCAAATGAGCATTTGGTTGCAGAAGTTGAAGCAGAAGCTAATATGGGTGCATGCAATTAAGGTTTCGGTTAATAGAATTTCTAACATAACTGAAATTTTACCAGATACACAGGTCGCTTTTGTGTGAAGAGGGATTTGGGAACTATCAGATGTCCTGATATATATTGCGCCAAGTTGGGCGGGAATATCTTTGAGAATAAATTTTAAAAATCTATTTGCACTAAATTTAAACCAGGGCTAAAATCTGCGGTGTAGATTTTTGGGAATAATTTGCAGGGGTGGGAAACTGTTTTTAATTTTGCGGCACTATGGATTATTGCATTGATAAGATACCGGTATTCATAAACAATGCCATCGACCTGCCAGCCTCGAAAAGCATAAGCAACAGGGTGTTAGTGATAGATGCCTTGTCGGGGCGGCGTTGCGATGTGGGCAATGTGGCTCGTTGCGACGATACCGATGCCATGATTGCCGCTCTTGCCAACGATACGTCGGCAACGGTGAACATCGGTGCTGCCGGAACGGCAATGCGTTTTTTGACGGCATATTTTTCGGTACAGGCGGGGCGTACGGTGGTGCTTGACGGCACCGAGCGCATGCGGCAGCGTCCCATCAAGCCACTTGTCGATGCGTTGAATGCTTGTGGTGCCGACATTCGTTATGTGGGGCAAGTTGGATATCCGCCCATCGAGTTGCATGGTCGCAGCTATCATTGCGACAGCTTGGCGATTGATGCCAGTATGAGTTCACAATTCATCTCGGCGGTGCTTATGGTTGCGCCCGTCATTGGCTGCAAGCGCGTCACGCTGATGGGCAAGATAATCTCGCGTCCATATATCGATATGACACTTGGCATCATGCGCCAGTTTGGCATCCATTCGCAGTGGGAGGGCAACACCATCGTCATGGACGGGGTGTATGTGCCGCCTTCGCGCTTCATTGTCGAAAGCGACTGGTCGGCTGCGAGCTATTGGTTCGAGATACAGGCATTGAATCCATCATTGTCGCATATATTCTTGCGCGGGTTGTTTGCCGACAGCTTGCAAGGTGATTCGCGCGTGTGCGACATATTCAAGCGGTTTGGCGTGGAGGCCGTGGCTTGCGATGGTGGCATCGAGCTGCGCCATTGCAAAAGGTCTGACAATCGTTGTATGGAATTGGACATGGCCGATTGCCCCGACCTGGCGCAGACGGTGGTAGTGACCGCGTGCTTGTTGGAAGTGCCATTCCACATCACCGGATTACAGACGTTGAGGATAAAAGAAACCGACCGCATCGAGGCATTACGCTCGCAGCTGCTGAAATTGGGCTATGAGATAACCGTGGGCGACGATTGCAGCCTGTCGTATGGTGGTGAGCCATCGGGATATGTCGAAACACGGATGCAAAATGTGGTAATAGAAACTTTCGACGACCATCGTATGGCAATGGCGTTCGCCCCGGCGGCGTTGGTACACCCGGGGATTGTGGTGGCCGATGCCGGTGTGGTGTCGAAATCTTATCCCGATTACTGGCGGCACCTTGCCGCAAGCGGATTTGGCATAAAGGAGGTATGAATTTATGATAGTAGCATTGTGGATTTTGCTTGCCTTGGTGGTAACAGGCATTGTGTTGTATATCCACCACCGCATCACCGAGAAAGGTGGCGAAGCAGGGCAAGCCGAAGCGCAACCTGTGCCCAATCGTCCCGAGGGGTGTTGTGGGCAACACTTGGTGTGTGAGAAAGAATCGTTGCTTGCCGCTGTGAGCAAGGAAATAGTATATTACGAAGATGAAGAATTGGATGCTTATCGCGGCATGAAAGCCGATGAATATACCGATGAGCAGATTGAACAATTCCGTGATGTGCTTTACACGCTGCGTCCCGAGGAAATAGGAGGGTGGGCGCGTTCCATACAGTTGCGTCAGATAGAATTGCCATCGGTGGTGCGTGACGAGCTGGTGATGCTTGCCGCTGAGGCGCGTGAGTCGCATAACAGTAACAGTGTGGCAAATGCTTGAAATATTTAACTACACGTTTTTCCAGAACGCTTTGTTGGGAGTCTTGCTGGTTGGCATAGCTGCCGCCATGATAGGCACTTACATCGTTACTCGCCGCATGGTGTTCATCACTGGAGGCATCACTCACGCCTGTTTCGGCGGGCTTGGGTTGGGCTATTACCTTGGTATCAATCCGATATTTGCGGCTGGCGTGTTTGCCGTGGCATCGTCGCTGGGCGTGGAATGGATGTCGGCAAGGCAGCATGTGCGCGAAGATTCGGCAATAGCCGTGGTGTGGGCGTTCGGCATGGCCGTGGGCACGTTGTTTATATTTCTCACGCCTGGTTACGTGCCCGACCTCAATTCGTTCCTTTTTGGTAATATCCTCACCATTAGCCGTGGCGATATTGTGGCATTTGCCGTTTTCCTTGTTGTGCTGGTGGCGTTTTTTGCACTTTTTTACCGAGTTATAGTGGCGTGTGCCTTTGATCGTGATTTTGCTGCAACAAAGCGTTTGCCCGAGAAAGCGGTCAATTGTGTGATGTCGGTAATGGTGGCATTGTGTGTGGTCTTGACTATCAGGCTGATAGGTATAATGCTGCTGATGACAATGCTCACCATGCCCCAGATGGTTGCCGAGCTGTATGCCAAGCGATTTGGCAAAATGATGATGTTGTCGGTGGCTATAGGCATATTATGTGCTGTAGGCGGGCTTTGGGGCAGCTACCTCTTCGGAGTTTATTTGGTGAGCGTGCCAGCATCAGTAACAATAGTTTTGTTGTTGATATTGACATATATTGTGGCTCGCATAATGCGCTCATTCTCAATGACGAAAGAATAAAGTTGAAAATATTTTTTCAAAAACTGTTGCATAATTGGAAAAAACGGTTTAACTTTGCAGCCGAAAAACAAAGATGGTGAAATTAGCTCAGCTGGTTAGAGCGTCGGATTGTGGTTCCGAAGGTCAAGGGTTCGAAACCCTTATTTCACCCCAAAGAATATCTCGAAGCTGGACTTTCAATAGCCCAGCTTCTTTGTTTTAACCCAAATCAGCCATTAGGCCGCAAAATGAAAAAAATTAAAGCTCTTTGACCGTTTTGCACACTTCTGTCTGCCGTCTTTCTTTCCGCCCCGCCTCGACGTAGCCCGCCCCGCCTTCGGCAAGGCAAAAAAAAACAATCCGACAAACATAAGTGTACAACCAGATCAAAATCTAATGACCGATTTGTGTTTAAACATCTCTGTGGGCCATCTGATTGGGTGGCGACAGGTGGCATTATAACAATAATTAGTGTCAATATTGTGTAGGTGTGAATGTATTTCCTTAATTTTGCACCTGATTTCTGCAAATTGAAAATTGAAAAGTATTCTACTATATATAGCATCTTTTGTTGTTGTCTTGTGGATTTGCCATAGCTGTAGCACAGCCAAGCAATCGACCGATGGGACAACACAAGACTTGCCCCCCACGGTGGAGGAACTGCTGGGCGACACTGTTGTAGCTGCCATCGACTCGATGGCACAGGTCGTGGCCGACTCGGTGAAGAGTGCCGCTGCCGACAGTATCATATCGCGGTTGCAGGAGCAACGTCTTGCCAGTGACACGGCTGCCGTGATGGCTGCCGATTCGACCAAGGCTGTCGCTAATGATTCCACGTCGGTAGCTCGTGCCGACACGTTGCGACAACGGTCGAGATTTGTGATGACAATGGTTGACCTTGACAACCCGGTGCAATTTTCAACAAAGGATTCATTGGTGTTTTATGGGCGCAACAATGTGTCGATGTATGGTGATGGCGATGTTACATACGGCGACATCAACTTGAAGTCGATGCAAATCGACATGAATATGGACAATAGCGAGGTGTATGCCGTGGGACGTCCCGACAGCACGGGCGAGGTTAATGGCTTGCCAGTGTTCACCGACCGCAGTGGTGAATATGAGTCGAAGACGATGCGTTACAATTTCAAGACCAAGAAGGGTTTTATTACCGAGGTGGTGACACAGCAAGGCGAAGGCTACCTGACTGGCGGGCAGACTAAAAAGATGGAGAACGACGAATATTTCATCAAGGAAGGACGTTATACCACGTGCGACAACCACGAACACCCGCACTTCTACTTGCAACTCACAAAAGCCAAGGTGCGGCCGAAGAAGGATATTGTGATGGGGCCGGCCTACATGGTACTTGCCGATGTGCCGTTGCCGCTTGCCATTCCATTCGGTTTCTTCCCTTTCAGCGAAGATTATTCGTCGGGTATAATCATGCCGACGTTTGGCGATGACTACAATCGTGGCTATTACCTGAAGGATGGCGGTTATTATTTTGCCATCAACGACAAAATCGACCTTGCCCTCACTGGGGAAATATACACCAAAGGTTCGTGGGGTGTAGCTGCGCAATCGACCTATAAAAAGCGTTACAAGTTTTCGGGAAGTTTCAACATGAGTTTCCTGACGACCATTACAGGTGAAAAAGGTGAACCCGATTACTCGAAACAGAACAACTTTAAATTGGCTTGGACGCACTCGCAGGATTCCAAAGCCAATCCCAACATGACATTTTCGGCGAGCGTGAATTTTGCCACCAGCGGTTACAGTCGTAACAACCTTGACGACTATTATAGCAATTCGTTTACCGAGAACACTACAAGTAGTAGTGTCAACATGACCTACAGGTTCCCCAATTCAAAGTGGAGTTTATCGGCATCGGCTAATATCTCGCAACGCTCGTCCGACTCGACACTTACCGTGTCGTTCCCAAACATAACGTTAACCATGTCGCAGACTGCGCCATTCAAGCGCAAGAAAGCTGTAGGCGAGGAAAAGTGGTATGAGAAGATAAAAATGTCATATACCGGCGTTTTCCAGAACTCGCTTACTGCGGGGCAGAATGAATTTTTCAAGAAAAGCCTAATCAAGGATTGGCGCAACGGTATGCGCCACACGATACCTATCTCGGCGACATTCAATGTGTTTGACTACATCAATGTCACTCCCAGTGTGAGCATAAACGACCGAATGTACACCAGCAAGATACGCCAGCAGTGGGATCCGGCGGCATCGGCAGTGGTGCGTGACACTACTTATAGCTTCTACAATATATTCGACTTCAGTGCATCGGTTTCGCTTGATACCAAGATTTATGGCTTCTTCAAGCCGTGGAAAATATTTGGTGACAAGGTGCAGATGATACGCCATGTGTTGACACCTACAATCTCATTTACAGGTGCTCCCGACTTTAGTTCTCCATTCTGGGGGTATTATGGTACATACGCTTATACCAATCCTACTACGGGCAAACTTGTCAATACCAAGTATTCCTACTTTGCGCATGGTATATTCGGTAGTGTCGGCGAGGGCAAAACAGGGTCGGTGAGCTTGTCGCTTGCCAACAATGTGGAAATGAAAGTGAAAAGCGACGCCGACAGTACTGGCGTGAAAAAAATATCGCTAATTGAGAATTTTACCGTTAGCCAGTCTTACAACTTCGCTGCCGACTCGCTTCGCTGGAGCAACATCAACACGTCGTTGTCGTTGCGGTTGATGAAGAATTTCAACCTCAACCTGTCGGCCACGTGGGATGTATATACCTACCAGCTTAATGAGTATGGAACGCCAACGCGCGTCAATCGCACACGTTTGCAAGCTGGCAAGGGGCTTGCCAAGTTGTCAAGTACGGGTACTTCATTCTCATATACGCTCAACAACGACACTTTCAAGAAGAAAAAAGACAAGGAAGAGAAGCTGCAAGATGAGCCGCCCGAGGCTGTTGACCGATATCGCAGAAATGAAAGAGAAGAAGAGAACAAAGGTGGCCGCACCGAGTCGGGCATAGAGCTTAATCCTGATGGATATGCCAAGTGGGAGTTCCCATGGAGCTTGACGTTGAATTACTCGGTCAACTACAGTTATGGCGACTTCAACTATGAGAAGATGGATTATAACGGCCGCATAACGCAGAATTTGAGCTTGTCGGGCAATGTGAAGCCCACCAAGAACTGGGCGTTTAACTTCTCGGCAAGTTACAACTTCGATACAGGAAAGATTGCATATATGAATTGCTCCATATCGCGCGACTTGCACTGCTTCACCATGACCGCCAGTTTCGTGCCGGTTGGGCCGTATAAGTCATATAATTTCCACATTGCCGTTAAATCGTCGTTGTTAAGCGACCTCAAGTATGACAAGCGAAGCAGTTCTTCGACTGGGGTGACGTGGTATTGATTCCTGTGCGTGTGGCTGGTGTCACAATATATCCATTATTTGTGCTAAAGAAGTGACCATGGCATCGGCCGACGGATAGTTGCCTTGTGCTGCATCGGCGTTGAAATAGATGGTGTGCCACCCTGCATCGTGTGCGCCGCAAATGTCGGTTTCGTAATTGTCGCCTATCATTACAGACTTTTGTGCTGTGGCATGGCATCGGTCGAGCGCATAGTCGAATATGCCCCGTAGCGGTTTGGTTATGCCGCAGTCGTCTGAGAGCACCACTTGGTGTATATACTTGTCAAGTCCCGAAGATGCCAATTTGCGTTGTTGCACGCCTTTGAACCCATTGCTCAATACATTTACGTCATATTTCGAGTGTATATAACTGAGCATTTCCTCGGCTCCGGGCACGGCGAGTGGCAGGCGCGACAGGAAGTCGAGATACTCGCTGTTCATTGCTTTGCCGTCGATTGCGCCTGTAGGACAGCCCGATTTTTCGAGGGCATACCTGAAACGTTCGTTTACAAGCACTTCTTTCGGAATGCGTCCATGGTGGTATTCGTTCCACAGATGGCTGTTGATGTAGTGGTAGTGCATGTCGAATGTTTCATAGTCGCAAAATTTTCCAATCCCGAATTGGTCGAAAACATGGCGCAGTGATTGCAACGAGTTTTTGGAAAACCACCATATAGTATCGTCGAGGTCAACAAAGACCGTTGTTATATTTTTGAATATTTCCATCATGAAAGCTGGTTCTTAAAAAAAGAAGTAAAAATGCGTGTTTAGTCGAGCTTGTCGATTCTCCACCAGCGGTAATCCACGTTGCTCTGGGCATCGTCGTATGTGTCGATGCGTTCGCGCCGTTTTATAAGTCGCACCACACGCACAGTCACGGGCAACACGGCAACCTCATAGGCGGTCTTTATGATGGCCTGGCTCCAAATGAGTGTTGCTACCGTTTCCCACGGCAACACCCCGCCGAACGCGATAGGGAAGAATACGAGTGAGTCGATACCCTCGCCAAAAAGGGTTGACAATATTGCCCGTGCCGAGAAGTGCCGTCCATGGCTTGCCACTTTCATGCGGCTCATGACGTATGCGTTCACCATTGAGCCGCACACAAATGCTATGAAGCTGGCAAGCAATATCCGAGGCGTGCTTCCGTAGATGGCTTCCATGGCTTGTTGCCCGTCCCACACGGGGTCGGGTGGCAAGACGAGCGCGAGTTGCACAAGCAGCACGACCACCAAGTTCATAAGAAATCCAAGCCATATCACAAACCGAGCGCGGTTGAAGCCATACACCTCGACTATGCAGTCGTTGATGACATACGAGATGGGAAATACCACAAGCCCGGCGGTAGCCGACAATGGGCCTAATTTCACAACCTTTACTTCGAGCATGTTGGCCACGACGAGAAAGATGCAAAACAGCACGGTGAGTAGCAAGAAAGGAATGGTGAATCTCTTGTTCATATTTTAAAGTGTGTTTACAAAATTAGTTGCAAAGTTAATACGAGGCAGTTTATGTAGCAGTTTAAATTTTGCAAAATTTAAGAAACGATTTCCGTGTTATGGTATAAATCGTTGGCGGCGACAGCCCGCTTTGCGACCTAAACAAGTGAAAAACAAAAAATTCTATGAAAATTTCGATGCACCTTACCTATATTTCAAAAAAAAGTGCGATATTTGCACCTACAAATCCGGTAAGGTAGGATTTGTGAAGCGCAAAATTGTTGAAAAATAGATTGTTCGGCAGTGTGTTGGCGTCTATTTTCCACTTTGTTTGTGGATATGGGAAATTTTAAATAATTAAAATAAACGAATACAATGACTAAAGCAGACATCGTAAACGAGATTGCAAAGACCACTGGCATTGACAAGGCATCGGTGCTGGAAACTGTGGAGAAATTTATGGAAACTGTTAAGGACTCCCTTGCCAATAACGAAAATGTTTACTTGCGCGGCTTCGGTAGCTTTATCGTTAAGACACGTTCGCAAAAGACTGCACGTAACATCTCGAAAGGGACTACGCTTATCATTCCTGAACACAAGATTCCAGCATTCAAGCCGGCTAAAGTTTTCATGGAGCAAGTGAAGTAATTCACTTACTGCCCCCTGGTGGAAGTAATTCTCGTATCCGTCCCCTTGTGTGGGACGGGAAACAATATATTAATAAAGACAATCAACTTTTAAATATATAAAGATATGCCAAGCGGAAAGAAAAGAAAAGGCCACAAGATGGCAACACACAAGCGTAAAAAAAGACTGAGAAAGAACCGTCATAAGAAGAAATAACAAACAAAAACTGAATTGTGTGTAATTCACGGCTTTCTAATCAAGTCTTATAAAGAACAAACAAAATGATGCCCGCCCTACACGCATGGCGGTAATGCTTCATTGAGTTTGTTCTTTGTAAATTAAGACGGTTGCTGTGCAAGCATGAGTCGGCTTGAAGAAAGTGGCAGAGATACATACAACGGTGAAGAGTGTAATCGGCTCATTTCAAAGCCTCTTTTCGAGGTTGCATAGCTTTTTAAAGGACTTGTTTTGACACTCTTCGGCCCTGTTACTCCAGTTCCTTGTTTTGAAGGGGTAAGGGCGGTTCGGTTCTTGTGTGTAATATACAAGAAATGACAAGGGGAGGCGGTAGCTGGTAGTTTTCTTCCTCTCTCGGCATACAATAATTTTTAATAAAGTGTAATGAGAAGCGAACTCATCGTTGACGTAACGCCCAATAACATATCTACAGCTTTGACCGAAGACGGACGATTGGTATCCTTGCAAAAAGAGCCAAGGGATGCATCGTATGCCGTCGGCAACCTTTATATTGCCAAAGTCAAGAAGTTGATGCCTGGGCTTAATGCTGCATTTGTCAACGTCGGGTTTGAAAAAGATGCTTTCTTGCACTATCTTGACTTGGGTTCGCAATTCAAGTCTTACCTGCAATTTCTTGGCGAGGTGCTTGGCGATGACAAGCGTCACATGCCACAAGTGTCGAAGATGAAACCGTTGCCCGACATTGACAAGCATGGAACAATAACTGATGTGCTTGAGGTGGGCAAGAAACTGATTGTGCAAATCGCCAAGGAACCAATATCGTCGAAAGGCCCGCGCCTGACGACCGAGATTTCTTTTACGGGGCGTTTTTTGGTGCTTATTCCATTCTGCGACAAAATATCGGTGTCGCAGAAAATCAAGTCATCGGAAGAAAAGGTGAGGTTGCGCCAGCTTATCGAAAGTATCAGGCCTAATAATTTCGGCATAATTATACGCACCTCGGCCGAGGGCAAGCGTGTGGCCGAACTTAACAATGAACTCAAGGCACTGATGAAATGCTGGGAGGATAGCCTTATCAAGGCACAGCGTGCCGAGGCTCCTGCACTCATCTATGAGGAGGAAAGCCGTGCAGTGAGCCTCATACGTGACATTTTCAGCCCCGCATTTGAAAACATTCACGTCAACAATGCCGAGATTTTCGAGCAAATCCAGCATTATGTGACGTTGATTGCCCCCGAGAAGAAGGAGATTGTGAAGCTATATGCCGAGGACACTCCTATATTTGACCATTTTAACATAACGCGGCAGATTAAGACGTCGTTTGGCAAGACGGTGTCGTTCAAGTCGGGGGCTTACATCATCATTGAGAGTACCGAGGCATTGCATGTGATTGATGTAAACTCGGGAAACCGTTCAAAAAACTCGACCAACCAGGAGAGCAACGCACTTGATGTGAACCTGCGTGCCGCCGACGAGATTGCCCGCCAGTTGCGGTTGCGCGATATGGGTGGCATTATTGTCATCGACTTTATCGATATGTCGCAAGCCGATCACAGGCAGGCTCTCTATGACCACATGAAAGAAGTGATGGCCAATGACCGTGCGCGGCACAACATATTGCCGTTGAGCAAGTTCGGGCTGATGCAGATTACGCGCCAGCGTGTGCGTCCAGCCCTCGATATTGCCACTGCCGAGGCTTGCCCGTCGTGTGGAGGAAAGGGTGAGGTGCAGCCGTCGCTCCTTTTCACCGATATGCTCAAGGACAAAATCGATTATTTGATTCATTCGCTCAAGGTGACGAATTTCACCATGTATGTGCATCCATTTGTCGATGCATATCTCAAGAAGGGCTTCCTCTCGGAATACCGCCGTTGGCGCATAGAGTATGGGTTGAAATTCCGCATTTTGCCCGACCAGTCGCTCGCGTATCTCCAGTATAAAGTTTTTGACCGTGACAAAAACGAGATAGATCTTAAGGAAGACAAGGATACCAGCACATCGACCAAGAAAGAATCGCGTTCCAAGAACGTCAAGGACGAGTAGTTTCAGGGTCGTGCGTGGTTAACGGGCCAAGTTGGCAGGTTCGGGAGTTTCCCACGAATTCATGTTGCCATTCTCATCGACAAAAATCAGGAATATTTTTATTTTAGGTTCACTTCCTCGGGGCAGCAGGGCAGTGCCTGAAAGTGCAAATTTGCGGGCATTTTCCAGTCCCATTGCCATTAATGCGGTGGCGTATGCGTCGGCTTCGATGCACGTCGGGGCAATGACGGTAACACTCAGCAGGTTGCTTTGTGCCGAATGCCCGGTTTTGGGGTCAATGATATGTGTCACTTTTTGCCCGTCCACCACCTTGTAGTTGCGGTAATTGCCCGATGTTGCCATTGCTTGGTTATGCAATTCATATATTTTAGATGAAGCGTGTGTCACTTCGACGTTTTCCTCGATAGGCGCGTCAACCGATACTATCCAGGGTTTGCCGTGTGGATTTCTCCCATGTGCCACGATTTCGCCGCCAATTTCCACGAGATAATTTTCCACGCCATTGCGGGCGAGCATTCGGGCCACTTCATCGCAACCATGTCCCTTGGCTATTGCGCTGAAGTCAATTTGTATGCGATTGTCGTCTTTGTGTATGCGGTTGTTGCTGTCGATGCGCACCTTGTCGAGTCCTACAAATTGCATCACGCTGTCGATTTGGGAATTGTCGGGAAGTGGTGCATTGCTGTCCTGTGTTCTCCATAGCCTTATGAGTGGGGCTACTGTCGGGTCGAATGCTCCGCCTGTGGCCTGGTGTATGCGTTTTGACGTGCGCAGTAGCAATGCCACGGTGGAGTCGGCTATGTCGGTGCTGTTGCTATTGATTTGGCTTAGCACCGACGCGGGGTTGTACATCGATGCGCTATAGTCGATTTTGTTTGTCACTACGATTATCGAATCGTCGAGGTTCTTGTCGCTCTCGTATGTAATGTTGTAGGTTGTGTGCCACACTACGCCCGAAGCCGTGCGGTATTCCTTTGGTTGGCGTGTGATTATAATTAATAATGCAGCTATTGCCGCTATCACTATTGCCACATATCGCCTGTTGATTTTCATAAGTTCAAGTTTTTAGTTTCTGCAAAGTTAAGAACAGTTTTTTCCAAGTTGTTAAACCTGCCCAGTAATTTAAATACCGGTTTAAACTTATTTTGTTTCTTGTTACAGATTATCGGGTTATTGGAGGCGGGCGACGGCAAGTGTGGCTATTGATATGCGCATGTCGGGGACTGCTTGCAGCAGTGCCGTGGCACACGACAGCAGCGTGGCACCTGTTGTAACCACATCGTCAACGAGCAATATGTGCTTGTCTGCATATCGGTTTGCTTTGCTTGATGCTTTATATATGCCCATGGTGTTGAGCAGCCGTTCGTGCAGCCCTTTGTGCGTCTGCGTTTCATGCCGTTTCACGGCAACGACCAGCTGTTCCACAGCGCAGCCACATTCGGCGGCTATCCCGCGGGCTATATATTCGCTTTGATTGTATCCGCGCAGTGCCATTTTTGACTTGTGCAAAGGCACTGGCACTATGGCATCGATTCCGTCGAGCCACCCGTTTCGTTTCAACGCCGCAGCAAAACGCCTTGCCAGCCACTGTCCCATTAATGGCTGGTTATGGTATTTGATGCCGTGCAGTATGGCGGCATGACGGCTGCCGCGTTCATAAAAGAAATATCCCGTGGCGCGTTCTACCGGCACTTTGCCGGCAAAGAGTTGCTCCATGGGGTTGAATTGTATGGTGTCGTAATGTGTGAGTGGCAATTGTGCGAGGCATAGGGCGCATACATGATTCTCTCCCACGTTCAAGGCCTTGCCGCACACTGGGCATAGACGTGGGAATAACAGGTCGGTCACATATTTGGCTATCTCCCACATTTAAAAGTCGCAATCTGTGTCATCGCTATCACGACCGCTCAAAATCTTGTTTACAATTGGCATTGCCACTGACGATTCAAAACCGCGTTGCTCGGCAAAACGCAATAATGCGCCACGTGCCTGTATGAGTGCGCGAGTCTTCACGTCGTTGTACTTGTTGCGTAGCACGTACTCGGCTTTGGCATTATATTCGTCGTCCTCTATTTCGGATAATGCTATACTGATGATAGCATTGTCAATGCCTTTCTGCCGCAGGCTGTAAGCTATTTTCACTCGTCCCCAACCGGCAAAATGGAATTTGTTACGGACATAGGCGCAAGCATACCTTGCATCATTGACAAATCCGCCTTCAATGAGGTGTCCCAGAATGGCACCGCTGTCGTATTTCCCAATGCCCCACTTGCGCAGTTTTATGGCAATATCTCCCGACGACTGCTCGCTGCGTGCGCATAATGCCTCGCAACGGGTTAGAGCCTCGCGTGGGGTCATTGTTGCCTTGTTTCGACCTGCCATCATTGTTGTTCTTCAGTTTCGCCGCTGTTGTCATCGCCGCCGTCATCGGAAGTACGGAAGTAGATGCGCAGCGTTTCGGCACTTACGTTCGACACATCGGCACTTACAACAGCCACCGAGTCGATGAGGTGGGTAGTAGTACCGCATTCCGTTATCTCATAAAAATACATAACCCCGCACTCAGCCGACGTGAATACGAGTTGGGGAACGTAATTCACGGTGAGCGTGTCGTTGAGTCGTGGGTCGGAGATGGCTCGCTGTTCGTAGTGTAGCACATAACGGCACACCTCGGCATTGCCCCGCAATGGCAAATGTACTTGCGAAACTGCCTCATTGCGTATGATTGCCGAGTCGTTTGGAACGCCTATGCCATACACTGTGAGCGAGTCAACAGTTATCATACCTTGTGTGGAGCTTGAGTAAAATGCCGCCACTGGCACAGCATTGGTGCTGTCGCGGCAAGTGTCGGACGAACAAGCTGCCACGACAAGCATCAAGCTACCAAGTGCTATTGCAGTCAGAATTTTCCCCATTTCACCACGTCGTCAACGTTTTTGCGTTTCTTTTCGGGGGCTGCTTGGTCGGGCTTGGGATAGCCCAACGACAGTATTCCCACAGGCGACCATTCGGCAGGTATGTTAAGTTCTTGGCGTAGAGCATCGACATCGAAGTTGCCTATCCAGCAGCAGCCAAGTCCAAGCGAGGCAGCTGCGAGGCACATGTTTTCGCAGGCAATGGCTACATCTACATACATGCTGTTGTGCCCGTCACAAGGTCTTACCCAGGCTTCGGAGCTATTGCCTAATGCGACGATGAATGCTTGTGCCTCACGCGCCCAGTCGCGGCCGTAGCATCGAGCCACAGCCTGGCGGAGTTCGGGCGTGTCGATTACAAGGAACATCCATGGCTGGCGGTTACAAGCCGATTGTGCCATGCGCGCAGTTTCGACAACAGCCATCACCATTTCGCGCGACACAGGTGCGTTGTCATAGCCGCGGCATGAATAGCGGCGTGTAACAAGGTCGAAAAATTGCGGATAATTTATTTCGTTTACTTCCATAAATTCACTTTATTTCAATGATTGCCCAATTGTGGCGGGTCACGTATTAATAATACATGCTGCTACCTTCGGCTATCAAGATAATTGCATAAAGTATTGATGCCACGATACCGCAAACGGCACTTATTATGGCCCACTTCTTGGCATTCTCGCTTTTCTTAACTGCCAAATCGTAATCACCGGCATTATAAGCCGAACTTACACCGGCAGCATTGACGATGCTCACAATGCCCAGTGGCACACAGCACAGAATGGTGGCGAGAATTGCCCACACCAAGTAGGATTCAGGCATTGGTGGTCTGCCGCCAGTGTTGTAGCCTCCAGGATTATAACCGCCTTGATTGTATCCACCAGCGGGATTATATCCACCTTGGTTGTAATTGCCGGGGTTGTAACCACCCTGATTATATCCACCTTGATTATATCCACCTTGGTTGTAACCGCCAGCAGGGTTGTAACCGCCCTGATTGTAGCCACCTTGATTGTAACCGCCAGCAGGGTTGTAGCCCCCTTGGTTATAGCCGCCGGCTGGATTGTTGCCACCAAACAGGTAACTTAATTCTTGCAAACTGTCGGCACGTTGCCATTGTTGCATACCTTCGCGCCACACCATTGTGTCGCGTTTCAGACCCATAGTTTGCAACTGGGCTTCTTCATACGGGCCAGTTGACTCTCCATTGAGAATTACATAATACTTCATGATAATTATATGTTTTATTCTTTAAAATCTTTTTTTACATAGCCAATCTTAGTGCGCCCAGTATGATCAAAACTATCAAAATCAGCAGGATTATGGTGTACACAATTCCCAGCACATAACCGATGTATGACACTATGCGCCCACCTTTAAGCACACCGCCATTGCTGTAAAGCATGGGGTTTTGCTTGTAGGCTTTGTAGCTGTCTTTGGTCACTTTTAAGCCGAAGTAGCCCAGCAATAATCCCACTATCGGTGCCGCACAAAAGTAAATGGAGCATATCCCTAATACCAAACCTGCAACAGCTCCTGGCCATGATTGCAGCGACTGTGGCTGGTCGATTGGCTGTTGTGGCGGAATGTTGGAGAACAAGTGCGCGAGTTCGGGCATGTTTCCAGCCTTCTGCCACTGTGGCATCCCGCTGCGCCATACAAGGGTATCGCGAGTCAACCCGTAATCGAGCATTTGGCTTTCGCCCATTGGCCCTATATTTTGTCCGTTTACAATTATGTAATATTCCATATAGCAACGCCGACAGATTTTGTTCTATAATTTCAATCCAGTGACATGCGTGGAGATTGAACTATTTCTCAAAGTTAAACAACAATTTCGTTCTCAACAAATAAATTTAAACTTATTTTAACCCCAGCCAATCATTCATGATAAAACGACAGGCTGGGGTTATGAATGCTATGGTTTGTTGTGTGAAATGCTATCTGTGTCAGTACAGCAGCAGTTTCCCCACTTGGAAGATGGCAAACGATACAATCCAAGCTACTGCAGTATTGTATAACAGCGTGAAAAGACCATATTTCCAGCTACCAGCCTCACGCGAGATGGCAACCACTGTGGCTATGCATGGGAAATATAGCAACACAAACACCATGAAGCTGATGGCCACAAGTGGCGTGAAGTCGGGTGTGCCTGTTTCGGGGTTGACTTCGGCTATGCGTTGCGACAGGCTCTCGGTCGATTCGCTATCGCCCGAATAAAGCACACCGAGTGTCGATACCACGATTTCCTTGGCCGTAGCACCGCTAATGAGTGCCACCGAGCCTTTCCAGTTAAATCCAAGCGGTTCAACCACGGGCTCGATAAACCGTCCGATTGAAGCAAGATAGCTGCCTTGTTGCTGTTCGGCAAGTTCGATGGCTGTCATGTCGTCGTTGCTTTTGCTGAAATCACGAGGGAAATAGCTCAATGCCCATATAATAATGCTGCCGACCAATATCACGCCACCCATCTTGCGCAAGTATTGCTCGCCTTTCTCCCACATGTGGTGCAACGAAGCTTTCATCGTCGGAACTCTGTAGGGCGGCAATTCCATCACAAATGGGGTTTCGTCGCTCTTGAACACGGTTTTGCGCATCAATTTTGCTGTGAGTATGGCCACTAAGATGCTCAATAAGTAAAGCCCGAAAATCACTGCCGAGCCGTTGGTGGGGAAGAATGTGCCGACAAGTAGCAAATAGATGGGCAGACGTGCGCTGCACGACATGAATGGAATGATGAGCATCGTTATCAACCTGCTGCTGCGGCTCTCGATGATGCGCGACGACATTACGGCTGGAACATTGCAGCCAAAGCCCATGATGAGCGGAATGAACGACTTGCCGTGCAGTCCCATCTTGTGCATGATTTTGTCCATGATGAATGCCGCCCGGGCCATGTAGCCCGAGTCTTCCATGAATGAGATGAAGAAATAGAGTATCATTATATTGGGCAGGAAGACGATTACGCCGCCTACGCCGCCTATAATGCCATCGACAATCATGTCTTTCAACGGGCCGGCTGGCATCCATTCACGCACGGTATCGCCCAGCCAGCCGACACCGGCATCGATCCAGTCCATGGGATATGCGCCCAGTTCGAATGTCACCCAAAATATGAACCACATTATAAGCAGGAATATTGGGAAACCAAACAGTTTATGCGTCACTATTGCATCGATAACTTCGGTGGCTTTCTGCTCATTTGATTGTGCAGGTTCCGATACAAATGTTTCTTTCAATGCTCCTGAAATGAAGCCATATTTCTCGCTGGCTATGGTTGAAACGATGTCCTCGCCTGTGACACTCTCGATATGTGCCACAGCTTTGTCGCGGATTTCACGCCAGCGGGCAAATGACGGGTCGTCTTTCATTTCTTCGAGTATCTCGGCATCGTTTTCGAGGAGTTTTATGGTTATATAGCGTGGCGCAAACTTCTGTGCAATGGGTAGTTCGCTCTTTTTGACTTCTTCGTTGAGCTGCCGCACGGCTTCTTCAATCTCTTGCCCGAGGTTTACGTGGACGTGCCGCACCGTGTCGCATGTGTTTTCAAACACTTGTATCACCGTGTCGAGCAGTTGTTGCATTCCCTGTCCCGAGCGTGAAACGGTGGGGACTATAGGTACGCCTATCATTCCAGCCAGCTGCTCATGGTCGAGCTTCGCTCCCGATGCTTGCATCTCGTCATACATGTTGAGTGCAATCACCATGCTTCGGTTCATGTCGATAAGTTCGGTGGTGAGGTATAAGTTGCGCTCAAGGTTCGATGCTACCACCACGTTGATAATCACATCGGGCACTTCGTCGTTAAGGTACTTGCGCACGTAACGCTCTTCGGGCGAATATGACGACAACGAGTAAGTCCCGGGCAAGTCAACGACTTTGAAATGAAATCCCTTGTAATCGAAGTGCCCGTCTTTGGCATCGACAGTCACGCCACTATAGTTTCCCACGCGTTCATGCCCGTTGCACAACTGGTTGAATAGCGACGTTTTGCCGCAATTGGGGTTGCCTATGAGGGCTATGTTGATGGTGTTGCGCTCGTGGTCGGCCTCGTGTTTCTCGGCAAATGCGGCATCGGCCTCATCTTCCACGGTTTGAGGTTTGCGCACTTCGTTGTGTGGTACTTCGTCGCCCTTTCTTACCACCTCGATAAGGTCGGCCTCGCTGCGGCGCAGCGACAGCTCGTAGTCGAGTATTTTATATTTAATCGGGTCGCGCAGCGGCGCATTCAGCAGCACTTTCACTTCATGCCCTCGCACGAAACCCATTTCGATAACACGCTTGCGGAACGCCCCATGCCCCAATATCTTGACAATGAGGCCTTCTTCGCCCGTTTTCAGTTCTGATAGTTTTGTCATTTTTGGTAGTCTATTTTTCTGAGTGCAAAGATAGGAATATAATCAAATTCTGCGCAACAATTTAAACTAATTCTAAATTACGGCACACGTAAAATAATTGACAATTGACAATTTTACTGTTTCCCAGATTTGCAAAAGATAAAGCGGCTTCGGAGATGCCGCACTTTGTTGCTACTTTAGTGTGGCATTTCCGAAGCCGTATTTATGGGGGCAAATACCGTGGGTTGCGTTCGCTGCGCTCACTCCACTGGCGGATAAGCATAGTTCTGCCTCTCTGGGGCAATTCTATATCTACTATTAAGACCCATTGGGGGCTAAATGAAAGAGCCGTGCCGAATCACATCGAACATCGCCCACAAGCTAATTGTCAATTGTTAATTGTCAATTTTACTGTTTCCCCTTGCGTCCTGATGATGTACACGCCACTGGCTGGCACTGAGATGCTTGTGTCGCTGCCTTGATAGATGAGCTGTCCACCGATGTTATACACCTCGATGTGGGTATCTCCGTTGATGCCATCCACTACGATGCAGCCATTCTCCACGTGAATGTCGATGCTGCCATCTTCCATCAAGCCAACTGACGACGGGTCGAGCGTGTCGTACAAGTTGGCAAAGTTGCCCCACGACGATGCTATGTAATCGTCGAGCGTCCCGCGTGGCACATACACATTGGCCCGCAGGTACTGCTTGGTGTCGAATGCCTCCTCTTCAAGTTCCGATGGCGTGGTGGCGAGTGCGTTAATCGTCATCAACGCCGTGCAACCGCTGAATGCGCCCTCTTCGATTTCCTGCAGTGATGCAGGGAAAGTGATTTCGGCTATTTTCTCGCAGTCCTCGAAGCAATCGTATTCGAGAGTTTTAATACTCTTGCCGAGCGACACTGTGGCAAGGTTGCTGCAACCAGCAAACGCACTGTACTCGATGAGTTCGACTTTGTCGGGAATATCTATCGAGGCAAGGTTGGTGCAGCCATGGAATGCGTTAGTGCCTATTTGTGTCAATTCTGCTGACAAGGTTGCAGATTTCAAACCAGTGCAGTCATAGAACGTTTCGCTGCCTATTTCGGTCACGCCGTCGGGCAATGATATGCTTTCCAGATTAGGGCAATTCCTGAATGTGCTATAACCTATCGACACCAAGGCATCGGGCAAAGACACCGAAGTAAGATCGTTGCAATAGGCAAACGTATAGCTTATGTCGGTTATTCCGTCGGGTAGCACGATTGACCGCAACCCCGACGAAGAGAACGTGCTTGAACCGATGTCGGTCACCCCTGCCGGCAACGTCAATGAGGTTAAGCTCGTGCAGTGCGAGAATGCGCTTGTGCCAATCTTGGTGACGTTGTTGGGAATGTCGATTGATGCCAGTGCTGTACAGCCGTCGAAAGCATAGTCGCTGAGTGCGGTAACCTTGTTGCCTATGGTCACATTGCGCAGCGTGGTGCAATCCTCGAATAGGCTGTATAGGCCGCGTCCATTGGTGACAACCGAGATGTCGCGCCCTATGTGGGCAGTTTCTATATTATATGGGACATCTATTTCTGATCCATCAACATGAATCGGAGTTTCGGTGTCCTTGAAAATCACTTCTTTCAACCCCGAGCAGCCTTTTATCGCCGTGAGGCTTAACTCAGTGAGTCCTGTGCCTATTGTCAGCGACGATATTCCGCTGCAACCATTGAAAGCACCGCGCCCGAGCGAGGTGAGCGCATCGGGCAGCACCACTTCACCCGTGATGCCACACAAGCTAAAGGCATAATCGCCTATCGACTCAAGCCCGCTCGGAAATACAAGGGGAGATGTCAACTTCATGCAGTGCACAATTTGGCTGCCGATAGTTTTAAGCCCACTCCCGAAAGTTATGGATTCCAAATTGTTACAACTATTCAAGGTATAATCATAGATTGCTGTTACTTTGTCGCCGAATGTCACACTCTTGAGCGATTGCACGTCTATAAACCCATTGCCTTCATAAAATTCTCCGCTGTTATTTTTCTTCCCGATATTTCGTCCGATATACGCGGTTTCAAACCCTGCGCCAGTAGCAGACCCACGCGATATTTCAAGCGGTTCGTCGCTGTCCTTGATTATCAATTCTTTTAAATTAGTACAATCCTCGAACACTCCGCCGCGGACGGCCGTAATGCCTGTGCCGATTGTCACAGATGGCAGGTTGGTGCAGCCACGGAATAAATTCGCGTCCAAAAGCCCTTTTACACCATCGGGTACCACTATTGGCTTATTTATGCCACTGCATCCTTGGAATGCCGAAAATTCGATAGTGACCACACTTTCGGGAATCCCAATCTCGGTCAATAACACGCAATTTTCAAAGGCACTATAACCTATCGAGGTTATAGTATTAGGCATATCGATTGACGTAATGTCGCACGCTGCGAAAGCCACTTCACCGATGCGGGTGACCGTGTAGGTCGTCCCATCATGTTCCACTGTTGATGGTACGACGATAGCTCCCGAATACTTGACATCGTTGTTGTAAGTCACCGAAACCGTGCCAGGTGTTTCGTTGATTTCATAATATAGCCCATTGGCCTCGAAGTCGTAGGCCAAGACCTGAAGTCCGGTTAGCAGCGCAGCAAGGCACAGCACTGCCTTTAAGTGTAAATGTAGTTTCATATATCTTGTGTTTTTAAGGGAAATTGCATGGCGGTGCGGCGGCCTTCCTTTGGCAGAGCGGTCGCGGCGATGTGAAGTGTGGCAATGTGTCAATCTTAACTGTCCCATAAGCTTGTTTACGTGCGCATAAATCCCCTGCTTGCGGCTGTGCTTGAAAGGTTTCAAGGTCAGCCACGCACTCTGCAAGACGGGACGCAGACGGTAAACAATACTTTAAACTAAGGAGATGAGCCGTCCCATTGCTTTCGGCTGTGCCACATCGACGCGCCGAATTGCCAAGGCAATGTAATCTCCTTTCAGGACTGCGAAGTTCTGATTTGCATTGTAAAAATACGCTTTAATTCCTTTTTCCAAAAGTTAAATAAGTGTAATTGCCATTAATAATAAAAATCACGGTTTGTGCGTCCACTGCGCTCTGGCAGACAGTGACAAAAAAATCCGGCTACGCTCTCGCGCCACCGGATTCCTAACCTATGATTCACTTATTTGTTGTTGCTTTTTTAGCGAATAATATATTGATTTGATAGGGTGTATCATAGTCATTGCCATGCTGGCACATAGCCAGCTATGGACTGTGTGGAGTGGATAATTCCACTATCGCTCCTATTATCGGATAGGATGATATTCCACAAATGCTTCCATTGCCTCGTAGCTTGCCAAGCCAAGGTCGCTGTAGAGCTGTGCCGTGGCACGGTTGCGGTCTTCGGCGCGTTGCCAGAAGAGGCGGTCGTCGTTGCCAAGGAACGGAGCGTTTTCCATTTGCGACTGGTGCTTGAGGATAGAATTACGTTTCGAGCGCAATTCCTCGGGGCTGATAGGCACAGCCATTTCGATATGGTCGATTTCCCATTCTGCCCATGCGCCACGGTACATCCAGATGCGGCAATCTTTCATGAATGGCTCGTCGAGCAATTCGTCAACAGCTGCAAGTACGGCATCGGTACATACCTTGTGCGTTCCGTGCGGGTCGGCAAGGTCGCCGGCAACGAATATCTGGTGAGGTTGAACGCTCATGATGAGCTTCTTGATGATGTCAACGTCAACTTGTGTCAAATCGCCTTTCTTGATTGTACCTGTTTCATAGAACGGCAATTCGCAGAAGTGGATATTTTCGGGCTTAACTCCCATGTAGTTGCAAGCCGTGGTAGCTTCGCATTGACGGATTTTACCTTTCAGGTAGCGGATAATCTCAATGTCGATGTCGCCTTGCTTCTTGTCTTTGAGGAAGTTGTGGATTTCGGCACTAATTTCTTTGTATTTCTCGGTGTCGATGCCGAAACGCTCGCCGATGCGATCCATCAACATTACATAGCGGAACATGTCTTCGTCGCCAACGGCAATGTTGCCCGATGTTTCATACGCTACGTGCACGTCATGCTTCTGGTCAACAAGACGCTTGAGTGTGCCGCCCATCGATATAACGTCGTCGTCGGGGTGGGGGCTGAATACAATCACACGTTTTGGATATGGCACGGCACGTTCAGGACGATAAGTATCGTCGGCGTTGGGCTTGCCACCTGGCCAGCCAGTGATGGTGTGTTGCAGGTCGTTGAATATCTTTATGTTCACGTTGTAGGCCGAGCCATAGTATGCGAGCAACTCGCTCAAGCCATAATCGTTGTAATCCTTGTTGGTGAGCTTAAGGATGGGTTTGCCGGTTTGGCCACAGAGCCATACTATTGCACGGCGAATGAGCTTGTCGGTCCATTCGCATGAAGTCACTTTCCATGGGTGGCTGATGCGTGTGAGCTCATCGGCAGCCGACAGGTCGATAACCAACTTGGCGTGGTGGTGCATTTGCAATGCCGATGCCGGTACTTGGTCGTCGAGCTTGCCTTCAACAGCGCGATATACAATGTTGGAGATGCTTTCGCCCCAAGCCATTGCGATTATGCGTTTTGCCGACAATATATTGGACAATCCCAGTGTGATAGCTGTCGTAGGCACTTCGTTGCAGTGGTAAGATTCCGAAACCTTCTGGCGCAACTCGTTGCTGAGGCGAAGCATACGGCAAGCCGAGTTCATCGACGAACCAGGTTCGTTGAATGCCAATGTACCCAACTGGCCAATTTCGCATATTACCAAGTCGAGCCCGCCGCATTTTTCAATGTCGGCTTCGTAATAATGGCAGAATTGGATAATATCTTCTATGGTGGTGTTTACGTCAAACTTGTGGAAGTTGGCAGGAGTGATATCAACCTGGTTGAGGAAAGCTTCGCGCAAACGTGCAGTGGTGCTTGGAGTGCGGTTCTCGTCGATTGGGAAAAACTCATAGAGGTTGAATACAATGACATTCTTGAAGCTCACTTCGCCTTGCTTGTAAAGCTCAACGAGCTGCTCATATATCTTCATTGTGTTGTCGCCAGTGCCAAGACCCAGCACACACTTGCCAGTAGTGTCAACAAAGCGGCGGATAGTAGTGGCAATTTCTTTTGCAATGCTTTCTGCGCCTTGAGCCGGTGTTTCAAAAATCTTGGTATTTAGTTTTTCATTTCGAGTGAGTGAGGCAAGCTCTATTTCACTCGTAGGAGCATAATACTTTTTAGGTATTCTGTCCAACTTAATCTGAGAGCTAAGGTTTGTTTTCATTTATGTGATTTAGTTAGTGGTAATTTCTTATGCAAACATACATCGAAAATGGAGATGTATGTGAATATTTAACGTTCATTTTGTGTTGAGAACAATAATTTAGGTTGCAACTACTGCCAAGCAAGTCAGCTGCACACCTACCGAAATCGCCGCCTCACTCGGCAACGAAACCACACTTGTATTGTTCACAAAGCGTTGCATGGTCATAACACGCTTACTATCGGCAAAAATAGCATATAAATTTGTCTTTACCAAACCTTTTGGCCAATATTTTTCAGTTCAAATTGTGAAATATATTTGGTCGCCGTTTTTTTAGTCCATGCTGCCGGGGTTGATGTTCAAAATGGTGGCTACACTCTCTTTGCCAAGATAATAGGCACGGGCTTTTACTACTTGTGCATCACCTGTGGCCACCGGGGTTGTCCATAGTGGGGATTTCCGGGTGGGTTGGCTGCCATCGAGCGTGTAGCGTACTTCCACTCCCGGATAGCGGGCATTGATGTGCAGCATTCCGCCATCGACGGTGATTCCTGGTGCGCCAAGGTGGAAATTGACCCCTTTGTTGAACAGGCGAGGCAATTCACGCGAGCCGATTTTCAGGTTATATTGTTGCCGCGCATGGTAGAATGCTTGGAGGTTGTCGTACTGTCCGCCCCACTGTGGGCGCACATTCCAGCCACGTTCGGCAAGCCCAAACAGCTTGGGAAATATGAATGACTGCACCATGCCATAGTTGCGAATGGTTTCGGCAAACAATTTTCCTTCCACGCCTATGATGTTTTGTGGTTGGAGCAATTGCGGCTTGCCGTCGGCAGCATGGCGTAAGTCGATTGGGCGGCCGTTGTAGTCGGTAAATCGAGTGCGGTAAATGTCAAATGGTTGGGCTTGCCATGTGGTGAACTCATCGGTCGCCCCTCCCCACGATAATCCGTCTTCGTCTTGGTGCCGTGAATATACCATGTCGAAGTAGAAGTTGTTAACGCCACATAGCACCACAGGGTAGCCGTCGTTGGCAAGTGTATATGTAACTACGTCGCGGCTTCCGACAGTGCTCCACGCATTCACTCCGGCAAACCGTGGGGCTACACGGGCATTAAATTTATCGCTGTGCCCGAGTCCCACTTCTTGCCAGCCCATGGCCTTGATTTCCTTGTCTTGAAGCATTGCCGTCACGCGGTCGATAAAATATTCGTGAGCTTCGCGCACGGTTGCTAACCCATGCTCGCGCATCATTTCGTGCACTATTGGCGAGCCTTCCCATGAACCATCGGGCACTTCATCGCCTCCGATGTGCAGTATTTCGAGCTTCAAGTCGGCTTCTTCATACATCATGGCAAGTTCGTCAACCACTTTCTCGATGAAGTTGTAAGTGCCTTCACGCCCGATGCACAGTATGTTGTCGTGGAAACCTTGTGCCGATGTGTAAACCGACGTGTCGCGGTTGTCCCATAGAATGTATCGTTGGGCTTCGGCTTGGTCGGTATCCACTAATTGTGCGTAACGGTGCTTCATCGACACAATGGCTGCGCGTGAGTGTCCTGGGGTTTCTATCTCGGGAATGACTTTCATGCCACGGCTTGTGGCATACCGCAAGAAATCTACAAATTGCTCACGGGTATAATATCCGTTTGCCGTGGTTGTGGTGTCATTAGGATTTCCGTTGCCTCGGTAGGTCTGTGCCAAAAATTCTTTTTCATCAAGTGTCAGCCCTTTCCGGCTACCGACCGAGGTCAGTTCGGGCAGCCCTGGTATCTCGATTCTCCAAGCCTCGTCGTCGCAAAAGTGCAGCGTGAAGTAATTGATTTTATACCCAGCAAGTAGGTCAACCATTTGTTTTAGATTGTCATAGCTTGTGAAATTGCGGGCCACGTCGAGCATTACCCCACGAAATTCAAGGTCGGGGTAGTCGATGATTTCCACGCAAGGCAATTCTTTTGCAGTAATCGCCCAGCGGGTTTCAATGGCTGCAACCAAGGTTTTTACACCGTTGAGAATGCCTTCGACCGATACCCCGGCGATATTGATTGCCCCCTCTTGCTTCACTTGGAGTTCATAATATTCTTCATTGTGCCCAGTCGCCACTGGCAACAGCGACAACGTGATTTTAATATCGCCGCCGGCATCATCGATGCTGATTCCTGCGGCATTTAACTTTTCACGCAGGTAATCGGCGGCAATGCCAATTTCATCGGTAGCTGTTATTGCGACCGATGTGAGCTGTATTGAGCCTCCTGTTTCATTTATTGACTTAGGCGTGGGGAAAATATCAAAAGCCGACCCCTTGAATTTTGCACCATCGGGATTAATCGACTCATTCAAACGGTAAATATAAGTTCCATCGGGATAATCGGCAAATGTCACATCGGGGACGCTCCATTGTGATGGCCTGTCGAGCGGGGCTATTTCTATTGCCAATGGCACCGGGGCTTCAAGTTGTTTGTCGTATGCAAAATGCCCGCCATCGGGGGCAAAGGCACGTGATGTGAAAGTGCCGTGCATCATCACCTCGACCACTGTCGAGTCGCCAGGGGCAAGTGGCTGGTATGTATCGGTTGGACGCATCACGTAATAGTTGGGAACTATTTCCGATACAGCTACAGGGCTTCCGTCGGCCGTTGCCACGTCATTGGCAAAAACATTGTAATATATACCCCAACCCGTACCCAGTGTGGAGTCTGACACGTTTGTCACCACAAACCGTGAGCTATATCTGTGCGGGTTGGTGTAATTCTCGCCCATCTCCCATTTAACAGCCACTGGGGCTGTGGCAGCTGCTTGCAATATTCCTGCCGCCATTAATGCTGCTATTGCCGATTTTTTCATACGTTATACTGTTCTGCACAATTCGTCGAGAAGTCCGTGACATGCATCTTCGAGCAGGTCGAGCACAAGCTCGAATCCCTCTGCACCGTCATAATAAGGGTCGGGCACACTGTCATGGCCTGGGTGCATACGCAGGTATCGGGCAATTTCCACCACTTTGCGTTCGTCCACCACATCTTTCATGCAGCGCAACCCATGCAAGTTGTTCTTATCCATAATGACAATGAGGTCGAACGTTTCGAAATCGTGGCCCGTTACCTGGCGGCTCAGGTGGGTCAGTTCGTAGCCTCGGCGGCGGGCATGAATGCGCATACGCTCGTCGGGCAGGCTGCCGTTGTGCCCGCCATAAGTTCCAGCCGAGTCAACATAGAAGCGATCTTGCAAACCACGGTCGGCTATCATTTTTTCCATTATGCCTTGTGCTGCCGGCGAGCGGCATATATTGCCGAGGCAGACGAAGAGGATTTTATACTTATTGCTGTTGTCGTTGGGTAATTGGTGTACTGGAGGCATATCTTTAAAATTTGCTTTTTGCAAAAATAAGAAAATAAAACCACTTTTCGGCACAGCAGCAAGCTATTTCTATTCTTCCTTGTCAGGAAAATCCATCTCCTCGATGCGCGCATATCCTCTCCAATAGGTGTGGGCTTTGTAAGCCTCTTTTGTACCCCGAGGTAGTGTCGCATCATCGCAGAGTTCTTGCAATGATTATGGAAAAAGACGGCTCACCCATTGTATAAGCCAGTCTGCCTAATTGTCAATTATTCAGTCGGGCGACGAGCTTGGCGGCGGCTGTGGCGGCGCAGTCGGCTGTGCCCAGGCGGGCCATCATGCGGGAATACCCGGCGAGCATGGCGCGGCGCTGGGGGGTGTCGCCAAGCAGCGGCGACAATGTATCGGCGATTGAGCGGCGGTTGCAGTAATGCAGGAGCAACTCGGTGAGTATTGGTTCGTCGGCAATGAGGTTGGGCAGCGACACATATTTTACTTTGAGTAAATGTTTGTATAGGTTATACACGCGCTTGCTGCC
Source organism: Candidatus Avimuribaculum pullicola (assembly GCA_018716295.1). GTDB lineage: Bacteria > Bacteroidota > Bacteroidia > Bacteroidales > Muribaculaceae > Avimuribaculum > Avimuribaculum pullicola. The sequence continues at coordinate 25,852 of DVKC01000012.1, read as the reverse complement.
ATTCATGCGGTAGCACACTACCTGGGGAGTGCCAAGCACGGCGGTTTCGAGCGTTGCCGTGCCCGATGTCACCACAGCGGCGCGGCTGTGGGCCGCAAGCTGGTGCGACTGGCCGAACAATACCTTTATGCTGTCACTTCCCTCAATTCCGGCACGTTTCAGTACCTCGTGATATTCGGTCTTGTCGATACTTGGAGCACCACCTATCACTATCTGGAAGTCGGGAAACTCGCGACATGCCGCTACCATCTCGGGGAGGTTGTCACGGATTTCTTTGTGCCGCGAGCCTGGCAACAATGCTATGATGGGGCGCGATGCATCAAGCCCGTTGTCGAGCTTGAATTGCTCTTCGGTGACGAATGTCTTGCGCACATCGGCCATCTCTTTCACTGTAGGGTTGCCCACATATTCCACTTTGTAGCCGTGGCGGGCGTAAAACTCGGTTTCGAATGGCAATATTGAGTAAAGCTCGGTGATGTAACGCTTGATTTGCTTCACACGGTATTCTTTCCACGCCCACACTTTGGGCGATATGAAATAAAAAGGCAAAATGCCGCGGCTGTGGGCATACTTTGCAACCTTGAGGTTGAACGATGGATAATCGACAAGCACCACGGCATGGGGTTGCCACTGGTCGATTTGCCGCTTGGCAAGGCGCAAGAAGCCGGCAATTTGCCCGATATGCTTCAATACCTCGATGAATCCCATGAATGCCATTTCGCGGTAATGTACCAGCGGTGCACAACCTGCTGCGGCAGCCATGAGGTCGCCGCCGAAAAATGCAAATTCGGCACTGCTGTCATTTGCTTTTATGCCCTTGATGAGCTGTGCTGCATGTAGGTCGCCCGAGGCTTCGCCTGCTATCAAAAAATATCTCATTGTGCCTTTTTCTATGATTTGTCGCTACAAATATACATGATTACGTCCACATTGCCAATATCATCGTTTAAGCCCGAGCAAAAAACGAGAAACAGCAAATCTCTTTGCCACATAGTACACACCCATTGGGCATACTATGCCTAATAATACCACCACCAATGCTTCGGTAGTGAAAACATACCAGATGCTGCTATCAAATGGCAATTTGTGTATCATGGCTTTTGCTATTCCCTCAAATGTCGTGTGGAATAGATAAATGACGTAGGACGATGCTGCAACCGACAATAGCAAAGAACCACGCCCTGCGCTGATGCTCTTGCTTATGACTTGCGACCAATTTACAATAAATGCTATACCGACAAATGACAACACTGCCTCAAGTAATGTGCCTGCAAGGTTTTCTTTCGCGATAGATAGATCCATAGCTTCCAGAATGATAAACAATGCCGATACAATGGCATTCTTGGTATTGCTATATTCTGTCAATATACGCCCAATTTTGTTTTCATGGACAAATATTCCGAAAACAAAGTACATGAACGCTTAAATTCGTTCAAGCAGAACAAATCGGGCAAAGTGAATGGCAAATTTGTTGATTGTGACATACCAACTTGGAGCATCATTGGGAATGTAATGGCCAATAACCACCAATATAATGCATATAGCCTTGGCTACATCAATGAAAACAATTCTGTTCATAAAGTGTAAAAACAAAATATTGCGCAAATATATTAAAAAATAGTGGTGTAGAAATCCGATTAAGAAAATTGCAGAAATAATTGTTGTTATTTGCACTATTTCCAATTATTATGCCTAAATTTGAGAATTGTTAAAAACATAAATCTTTCCAATTATGATTAAATGTAAATATTGTGGGCAAATGGTCGAAGACTCGGCCACGACATGCCCAACATGCGGGCAACCTGTGGAAAGACCCGCAGCATCATCGTCAAATCCACAACAGACTTCAACGCCGCCAAATTATAACCAGCCTAACAATGGCCAACAAGCTCCAAACTACCAGCAAGCACCTGGATACCAACAAAGGCCTAACTATCAACAACAGGCAGGTGGTTATAACTACCAGCAGCAACAGCAGCAGCGTCAACGGATTGTCACTGCTCCTAACGGTATGCCAATGCGTAATCTCGAAGTGTTGGAGGCTTGCAAGATGTTTTGGACAAGATATGTGGATTTTGAAGGCCGTTCACGCAGGGCCGAGTTCTGGTGGTCATATTTGATGGTATTTCTCATTTCAACCTTCTTGGGCTGGACAGTTATTGCCCCATTGGCTTGTATTATTCCGATGATAGCTGTCAGTGTGCGCCGCCTACATGATATAGGAAAAAGTGGCTGGTACTACCTTGTATTCCTTGTGCCGGTAGTGGGGACAATCTTGATGATAATATGGGGTTGCCAAGAAGGCATGGTTGGTCGCAACCAATATGGTGACGACCCGAAATATCTTGTGTAGCTACCACACGCCAAATGTAAACAAAACGCCCGCAAGTCGATTCTTGGCGGGCGTTTTGTTTATACTGGGTATTGGGTTGATTACTGCTTGAGTGCGGCTATGCTGGCTTCAAGGGCTGCAATCTTGGCTGTAGCATCGGCAAGTTTCTTGCGCTCGCCAGCCACTACTGCTTCGGGGGCATTGTTGACGAATTTCTCGTTGCTGAGCTTCTTTTCAATTGAGGTTTTGAAACCTTGCATATACTTCAAGTCGGCTTCGAGTTTTTTCAATTCTTCTTCGACATTGATGTTGTTGCCGAGAGGAACAGCATATTCGGTAGTGCCAACGAGGAATGTTGCTGCTGTTGCATCTTTTGTCGAGTTGCCGATGATTTCCGACACGTTGGCAAGTTTGCATATCACATCACCAAACGGATTGGTAAAATTGCCAGGCACTTGCAATTGCAAAGCGTTCTTGTTGGGGATATTGCGTTGCAGCCTTATGGTGCGTATCCCGGCAATGATTTCCTTTGCTTCGTCCATTGCCTTGATGCAATCGGTATCGACTGTGCCAGCCTTTGGCTGCTGGGCGAGCATTATGCTTTCGCCTTCGGCACGGGGTGCAAGGTGTTGCCATAGCTCCTCGGTGATGAATGGCATGAACGGGTGCAGCAGACGCAGCAACGCATCGAAGTAGCCGAGCGTGGCATCATACGTTGCTCGGTCGATTGGTTGGCCATAAGCGGGTTTCACCATTTCAAGATACCATGAAGAGAACTCGTCCCAGAAGAGTTTGTAAACAGCCATCAATGCTTCGGACAAACGGAACTTGCCAAACAGGTCGTCAAGCTCGGCAATGGTGCCATTAAGCACGTTGCCAAACCATTGCACGGCAATCTGTGCTGATGATGGTTGTTGGGCATCGTCGGATACTTGCCAACCTTTTACAAGGCGGAATGCGTTCCATATCTTGTTGTTGAAATTGCGCCCTTGCTCGCATAGTGCGTCGTCATATAGTATATCGTTGCCAGCCGGGGCTGCGAGCATCAAGCCCATGCGCACACCGTCGGCACCATATTTCTCGATAAGTCCTATCGGGTCGGGCGAGTTTCCAAGGGTCTTTGACATCTTGCGCCCGAGTTTGTCGCGCACGATACCTGTGAAATATACATTTTTGAATGGTCGGTCGTTACCATATTCATATCCAGCCATAATCATGCGTGCCACCCAGAAGAATATGATGTCGGGGCCAGTCACTAGGTCGGTAGTGGGGTAGTAGTAGCTAAATTCCTTGTTGCCTGGTTCAAGGATGCCGTCGAAGAGCGAAATGGGCCACAACCACGATGAGAACCATGTGTCGAGGCAATCCTCGTCCTGACGCATGGCAAAGTCGGTGCCAGCAAGCACGGGGAACTTCTCCACGGCTATGCGGCGGGCTTCATCTTCGCTTTCGGCAACGATGCATTCACGCTTGGTGCCGCTTGCACCAGGCACCTCGATGTAATAGGCTGGAATGCGGTGTCCCCACCACAACTGGCGCGAGATGCACCAGTCCTTGATGTTGGTCATCCAGTAGCGGTAGGTGTTCTTGAATTTGGCCGGATAGAATTTCACATCGTCGCACTCCACGGCTTCGAGTGCCGGCTTGGCCAGATGTTCCATCTTCAAGAACCACTGCATCGACAGCTTCGGCTCGATAACGGCATCGGTGCGCTCGCTGTGTCCCACCTTGTTGGTGTAATCTTCCACTTTTTCGAGCAATCCTGCTGCTTCCAAGTCTTTCACAATCTGCTCGCGCACGGCAAAGCGATCCATGCCTACATATAGGCCGGCAGCCTCGCTCAGTGTGCCATCGTCGTTGAAAATGTCGATGCTGGGCAAGTTGTGTTTTTCGCCGAGCATGTAGTCGTTGACATCGTGTGCGGGTGTCACTTTCAAGCAACCAGTACCAAACTCAATATCGACATAATCGTCCTCGATGACAGGAATTTCGCGGTTGACAAGTGGCACGATTACACGCTTGCCGCGCAACCACTGGTTCTTGGGGTCGTTGGGGTTGATGCACATGGCAGTGTCGCCCATGATGGTTTCGGGGCGCGTGGTGGCTACTACGGCGTAAGAAGTCCCTCCGGCTACATAATACCTTAAGTAATATAGCTTGCTGTGTTCTTCCTCATATATTACCTCTTCGTCCGAGAGGGCTGTCAAAGCCTGTGGATCCCAGTTGACCATTCTCACACCACGGTAAATAAGACCTTTGTTATACAAGTCAACAAACACCTTTATTACGCTGCGGCTGCGCTTCTCGTCCATGGTGAAGCCTGTGCGATCCCAGTCGCACGATGCGCCGAGTCGCTTCAACTGCTCAAGTATTATGCCGCCATGCTTGCGCGTCCATGCCCACGCATGTTCCAGAAATTGGTCGCGTGTCAGGTCGGTCTTTTTGATGCCTTCCTTGGCAAGCTTGTTCACCACCTTAGCTTCGGTAGCAATCGAGGCATGGTCGGTACCTGGCACCCACAGGGCATTTTTGCCCTGCATACGTGCGCGGCGCACCAATATGTCTTGGATTGTATTATTGAGCATGTGGCCCATGTGCAATATGCCAGTCACATTTGGCGGGGGAATAACTATCGTGTATGGTTCGCGGTCGTCGGGTTCGGAGTGGAACAACTTATGCTCCATCCAGTATTTATACCACTTGTCCTCAACTTCCGAGGGGTCGTATTTCGTTGCTAATTCTTTCATAAAACGAGCATTTTCAATTCAAGTTGCAAAATTAGTAATTAATTCCAACAAATAAGCCCCACTCCCCAAAATCTACACATTTCAATCGCACAATGTTGTCAACAATGCGTCCGCTTGTTTTTGTAGGGACGATTGTGGCAAAATGCTGGTTCTTACTTTGGAATTTGGTGCTACAAGTATAGCTCGGGGTGCTTGCGGGTGGCGCACAGGGGCTTGAGGTGGGCGGCGAGCATTTGTTCTACTTGTTGCGGTATGTGTCGCGCTTTGGCTGGGCATATAGCGACACATCGCATGCACATGATGCACCGTGACGGGTCGGTTTGTGACACATCGTCGTGGCTGATGGCTTGTACAGGACATTGCTGCGCACATAGGCCACATTGTGTGCAACCCTCCGACGGCATGGGCACAACGCCCGACGGCTTGACTTCGCGATAGGGGCGGTTGCCGGGAATTTGTGGCACAGAATATTCACCACTTGACAATTTGAGCTTGATTTTATTGGCAAAATTGGTAAGCATCGCCATATCGTCGCTGTCGGGGCGACCTGTGGCATATTGCCGTACCACCGAATGCTCGGCAATTGCCGCCACGGCAGCCACCACAGTAAATCCCGACTGTTCGGCAAGGTCTTGCAATTCGACAAGTGTGTCGTCGTATGCGCGGTTGCCATATACACACACAATTACCGCCTTGCCGCCTTCGGCCCTTACTTGTGCCATGCGGGCAGCCATGGTTGAGGGTACGCGACCTGCAAATGATGGCGCGGCGATGACAGCCAAGCAATCGGTTGGCACGATATGTTGCACACTATTTGTCCACTCGGGTTTTGCCATGTCGATTACGGTCGGTTCGCCATTGTCGATAGCCCGAGTCAGTGCGTCGCACACTTTGCGAGTGCCGCCTGTGGGACTGAAGAATATTTCGATGGTTTTCATTTTCCTAAAAAAACTGTGAGTTGCATAAAACACAGCCGTATGCATCATATTGGCATACGGCTGTAATGTTTATTTCTTTGTAAAATTTATTAGAAATAGTAGTTTTGGCACTTGCTGTTATACAGCAACAAGCCTTCGGCTACTTCACGGGCAATTTCTTCACCCTTGGTCTTGGCAACGATGCTCAATGCAAATAGCACAGCCGAAGCAGGGCCATTGGCAGTGATTATGTTGCCATCGGTAACCACTGGTGTGAACCCTTTCTTGGCATTAGGCATCTTACCCTCAAATCCTGGGTAACACACAGCCTCACGTCCGTCGAGAATGCCAAGCGGGGCCAATACCACAGCTGGCGATGCGCATATTGCGGCAATGTTGCGTCCTGCGCGGTTATGCTCGGTGAGCAGTGTGGTGAGTGGCTTGCATGCGGCAAGATTGGTTGCTCCCGGCAGCCCGCCAGGAAGAATCAGCCAGATGGCGTCGGAAAAATCGGTTTCGTCAAAAAGAACGTCGGCGGTAATGGTTATGCCATGAGCACTTGTAACTTCCTTAGTGTCGGTGATTGATACTGATTTCACTTCAATGCCAGCGCGACGGAGTATGTCGATCGTGGCGATGGCTTCCATGTCTTCGAAGCCTGTTGCTAAAAATAGGTAGGACGTGTTCATAATGGTTAAGAGTTTTTGTGTTAATAGATATGGCAAATATATTCAATAATTCGGGATATACAAAACTTTATACCAAGATTTATGACATATTAAGCCTAAAATGCTGTACGTTTGTTATAATTGTGCCAATAATCAAGAATTTTTGGCATATAATCGGCCAATTTTGTAACACTATTGTAATATCGTCTGTGCTGGCAGTTTGTGCCGGGGAGTGATTTTGCTGTTTCGGGCAGATTGATTAATTTTGCATGATGTTTAAGATTATCAAGTTATGACAATGATACTTCCGATTTATCTTTATGGACACCCGGTGCTGAGGAACATCTCGCCCGACATCACCCCAGATTTCCCTGGGTTGCATGAACTGGTGGAAAACATGAAAGCCACAATGTATGCCTCCGATGGCATAGGCATCGCCGCCCCGCAGGTAGGCGTTAATGCCCGCGTGGTGTATATCGATGCGTCGGTACTTGCCGACTCGTTCCCTGAGCTTGCCGACAGCAAGTATGTGTTAATCAACCCGCATATCGAGGTGATAGAAGATGGCGAAAAAATTTCGCGAGAAGAGGGTTGCCTTAGCCTGCCTGGAATACACGAGCCTGTGACCCGCATCGAGAAAATACGCATCAATTACCTCGACGAGGAATTTAAACCTCACGAAGAGGTGGTGAGCGGTTACCTTGCCCGCGTGATGCAGCATGAATGCGACCACCTTGATGCAGTGCTTTTCATCGACCACCTTTCCCCAATTCGCAAGCAGCTCATTCGCGGCAAGCTCAACAGCATAATAAAAGGAAAAGTGCGTTGTGACTACCGTACCAAAGGTTTCAAAAAATAATACCCACAATAAATAATTAAATATGGCCGACGACAAAAAAATCATATTTTCGATGGTGGGGGTGAACAAGATTTACCCGCCACAAAAACAGGTGTTGAAAAATATTTACCTGTCGTTCTTTTATGGTGCAAAGATTGGCATCATCGGCTTGAACGGAGCAGGAAAGTCAACCTTGTTGAAGATTATCGCCGGTATCGACAAGCAATACCAAGGCGAAGTGGTGTTTTCGCCAGGATACACGGTGGGCTACCTCGAACAAGACCCCAAGCTTGACCCCGACAAGACTGTCAAGGAGGTGGTGCAGGAAGGGTTGAAGCATATTACCGACTTGATAGCCGAATATGACCAGGTGAATGAAAAATTTGCCGATCCCGAGGTGCTTGAAAATCCCGACAAAATGGATGCATTGCTTGCCCGGCAAGCCGAGTTGCAGGACAAACTTGATGCCGTGGACGCTTGGAACCTCGATAACAAGCTCGACCGTGCAATGGACGCATTGCGCTGTCCGCCCGAAGAGCAGGTTATCAAGACCTTGTCGGGTGGTGAACGCCGCCGTGTGGCTTTATGCCGCTTGTTGCTGCAACAGCCCGATGTGCTGCTGCTCGATGAGCCTACCAACCACCTCGATGCAGAGTCGATCGATTGGCTCGAACAGCATTTACAGCAATATCCGGGTACGGTCATCGCCATCACGCACGACCGTTATTTCCTCGACCATGTGGCTGGCTGGATTCTGGAACTCGACCGTGGCGAAGGTATTCCATGGAAAGGCAATTACTCTTCGTGGCTTGAGCAGAAAACCCAGCGAATGGCTCAGGAAGAGAAGCAGGCAAGCAAACGCCGCAAGACGCTCGAACGCGAGCTTGAGTGGATACACATGGCCCCAAAAGCCCGCCAAGCCAAGGGGAAAGCCCGCTTGTCGAGTTACAACCGACTGCTTAACGAAGACCAAAAAGAGCGCGAAGAGAAACTTGAAATATTCATACCCAACGGCCCTCGCCTTGGCAACAAGGTAATCGAAGCGATAGGAGTGGAAAAGGCATACGGTGAAAAATTGCTTTTCTCCGACCTTAATTTCATGTTGCCACCAAACGGCATAGTGGGTGTGATAGGGCCTAACGGTGCTGGTAAATCGACGCTTTTCAAGTTGATAATGGGTATTGAACAGCCCGACAAGGGGACATTCGACATTGGCGAAACGGTGAAGATAGCATACGTTGACCAGAACCACAAGGACTTGCATCCCGACAGTTCGGTTTATGAGGTTATTTCGCAAGGCAACGACACGTTCCGCATGGGTGGGCGCGACATCAACGCCCGTGCCTATCTGTCGAAATTCAATTTCACCGGAGCCGACCAGGAAAAGAAGATTGCCATGCTCTCGGGTGGCGAGCGCAATCGTCTGCACTTGGCGATGGCTCTGAAAGAGGAAGGCAACGTGCTGCTGCTCGACGAGCCTACCAACGACATCGATGTGAACACGCTGCGTGCGCTTGAAGAGGGCCTTGAGAACTTTGCAGGTTGTGCCGTTGTAATCTCGCACGACCGCTGGTTCCTCGACCGCATTTGCACCCACATTCTCGCATTCGAGGGTGACAGCCAGGTGTTCTATTTCCAAGGTTCTTATTCGGAGTATGAGGAGAACAAGCGAGCCCGCACAGGCGACACCGAGCCACACCGCATACGTTACAAGAAAATCATAGTTTGACCGCTGAAAAAATACGCATAGTCGCATCAGCTCGAAGCACGGCATCATGGATAATGGCATGATTGTCGTGCTTCGCTGCCGTTTGTGGCATTAGTGCGATATTTTACAAAATTTCTTAATCTGTTTTTCTATACGGGAAATATGCGCTAATTTTGTGAGTTATAAATTTTAAGCGTGGAAGCGAGGAAGAAAAAAATAGCTATTTTGGGCAGTACAGGGTCGATTGGACGGCAGACGCTTGATGTGTTGGCCGACCATCACGACCTATTTTCGCCATGTTTGCTTGTGGCCAATCGCAACGTTGAATTGCTGGCCGCGCAGGCTGCCAAGTTCCGTCCCCGTCGAGTGATAATAGGCGACGAGGCTTTTTATGACGAACTTAAGCGTAGGCTTGATGGCAGTGGTGTGGAGGTGCTGGCTGGCGCCAAGGCGATTGCCGAAGCAGTGACCGAGCCGGAAATCGACACCGTGGTGACTGCAATGGTGGGGTACAGCGGTCTTGAACCGACAATCAATGCCATAAAGGCGCACAAGGATATAGCATTGGCCAACAAGGAAACACTTGTCGTGGCGGGTGAATTAATCACAGCACTTGTTGAAGAGCATGGAGTGCATTTGTATCCTATCGACTCGGAACATGGTGCCATATATCAGTGTCTGGTGGGTGAAGAGCCTGCATCGGTGTCGCGGTTGTTGCTCACAGCTTCGGGCGGGCCGTTCCGCACCCGCAGCAAAGAAGAATTGTTGCATGTGACCAAGGCTGATGCATTGCACCACCCCAATTGGAGTATGGGGGCAAAAATCACTATTGATTCGGCTACGATGATGAACAAGGGTTTCGAGGTGATAGAAGCCAAGTGGCTTTTTGGCGTCGATGCCGACCGCATCGAAGTGGTTGTACACCCGCAATCGATAATCCACTCGATGGTGGAATTTATCGACGGGTCGGTGAAAGCCCAGCTGGGGCTGCCCGATATGCACTTGCCCATACGCTACGCCCTCGGTCTTCCGTCCAAGCGGCTGCTGTCGCACGACAGGCGGCTCAGTGTGGCCGATTATGCCACGCTGACATTTGAGCAGCCCGACATGGATAAATTCCCAATGCTACCCATGGCATTCGATGCAATCAGGCGTGGCGGCAACGTGCCGTGCGTGCTCAATGCTGCCAACGAAGTGGCTGTGGCGGCATTCCTTGATGATAAAATAGGCTTCATGGATATTCCTGCAATCGTGCAGCAAGTGGTCGCTTCGTCGCCTGTGATACAACACCCGACGTATGACGACTATGTGGCTACCAACCACGAAGCACGTTGCCGTGCAACAGAACTGATATACAAGTAAATTCTACACATACAAAACGAAGACATATATATTTCACGATGGAAACATTTTTGATTAAGGCGGCTCAATTGATACTTGCATTCGCCATATTGGTAATAGTGCACGAATTTGGGCATTACCTGTTTTCCCGTATTTTCGGTGTGAAGGTTGAGAAATTCTATTTGTTTTTCAACCCTTGGTTCACGCTATGGAAATACAAGCCTAAGCCAAAAGAAGGTGCCGACGAGGGCAAGGCATCGTGGCGCGACACCGAGTATGGCATAGGGTGGCTGCCACTTGGCGGCTATTGCAAAATAGCTGGAATGATTGATGAGTCGATGGATAAAGAGCAAATGAAGCAGCCAGCCAAGCCATGGGAGTTCCGTTCGAAACCTGCGTGGCAACGGTTGTTAATCATGGTGGGTGGAGTGTTGTTCAATTTTATCCTTGCCATTGTCATTTATGCCGGCATGGTGTATGCCTGGGGCGAACAATACATCACATTCCGCGATGCTACCGAAGGGATGGAATATTGCTCCTCGGCGCAGGAAATAGGTTTTCGCAATGGCGATATTCCGCTTGCCGCCGACGGCGAGGAATTGACATATCTCACAGGCGATGAACTTATAAAGATGCTGGGCGCAAAAAGTGTAACTGTGCTGCGTGATGGCACCGACACTGTGGCTATCGACATTCCCGAAAACTTCATTTTCAAGGCCAATGCCGAGGCCGAAGAAGGCACGCCGTTCATGATGTATCGTTACCCTGTGGTAATTGCCGATGTGCAACCAGGGATGGGGGCGAAAAAAGCCGGATTACAAAAACTTGACAAAGTGGTTGCTGTCGATACGGTGAAGGCAAGCACTTATACCGAATTTACTGCCGAATTGAACAAATATGCTGGCAAAACGGTGCCTGTGACGGTATTGCGCGATGGCAAGCAGCTCACAGTGAATGCCGAAATCGACGGTTCGGGGAAATTGGGCATACTGCTCGCTCCGATAACCGAGGTTTATAATACTACCACTCGCGAGTATTCGCTATGGGAATCTGTGCCACGCGGCATCGCGCTTGGGGTTGATAAACTGTCGAGCTACGTGTCGCAAATGAAATATGTGTTTACCTCTGACGGTGTGCAACAGTTGGGCGGATTTGGTGCTATAGGCAGCATATTCCCCGAGAAATGGAATTGGGAGCAATTCTGGTCGGTAACTGCATTCTTGTCGGTGATACTTGCGTTCATGAACATATTGCCCATACCGGCACTTGATGGCGGACATGTTTTGTTCTTGTTATATGAAATCATCGCCCGCCGTCAGCCCAGTGAGAAATTTCTGGAACATGCCCAAGTGGCAGGTATGGCATTCCTGTTCTTGCTGTTGATTTACGCCAATGGTAATGATATATACCGGTATTTTTTCAAATAACCACTGCATAGCGAAATGACGACATACAAGAAAATAACATTGCGCAAAGGCAAGGAAGACTCGTTGAAGCGCTTCCACCCATGGGTATTCTCGGGGGCTATAGGTCACATCGATGAAGGTGTTGAAGAAGGCGACATTGTGGCGGTTCACGCCGCCGACGGTTCGCTCATCGGCAACGGACATTTCCAAGTGGGCAGCATCAGTGTGAGAATGCTCACATGGGGTGATGAGCCTGTCGATGAAAAATTCTATGCACAGCGGTTGAATGCTGCGGCAATGCTGCGCAAGAGCCTGGGGCTGATGCGTGCCGACAACAATTCGTTCCGCCTTGTGCATGGTGAGGGCGATTTCTTGCCGGGTCTTGTTATCGATGTGTACGGTTCTACTGCCGTCTTGCAAGCTCATTCTCCCGGGATGCACTTCGATCGCCATAAAGTGGCACAGGCTATAGTTGCCTTGCCTGACCTCGATGTGCGTAATGTTTATTACAAGTCGGAAACTACATTGCCCTACAAGGCCGCCTTGGATGCCGAGAATGGTTATATCATAGGACAATATGACACGGATATCGCAATGGAAAATGGATTGCGGTTTCATGTCGATTGGTTACGTGGGCAGAAAACAGGCTTCTTTGTCGATCAACGCGAAAATCGCACCCTGCTTGAGCATTATTCACACGGACGCAAGGTGCTGAACATGTTTTGCTATACGGGCGGTTTCTCGTTTTATGCATTGCGTGGCGGTGCTGCGCTTGTGCACTCGGTAGATAGTTCGGCCAAGGCTGTAAGCCTGACCAATGAGAATGTGTTGCTGAATTTCCCCGAAGATAATAGGCACCAGGCATTCGCTACCGATGCTTTCAAGTATCTTGCCGAGATGCAACACGGGCAATATGACCTGATAATCCTTGACCCGCCAGCATTTGCAAAGCACAAGAGCGCGTTGAAGAACGCCCTCATTGGCTACCGCAAGCTCAATGGCAAGGCATTCGAGAAAATCGCCCCGGGAGGCATATTGTTCACATTCTCTTGTTCGCAAGCAGTTTCGCGTGAACAGTTCAGGCTGGCCGTGTTCAGCGCGGCGGCGCAGTCGAGGCGCAAAGTGAGGATTTTGCACCAGCTTTCGCAACCGGCCGACCATCCCATCAATATTTACCACCCCGAAGGTGAATATCTCAAGGGACTTGTATTGTATGTAGAATAAATCAAACATTTATAACGAGTTACTCAAAATGAACAAATTTTTAATTTCGACCATGGCAATAGCTATAGCAATGTCGAGCTGCGATGGTGGCAAGGGACAAGAAACCGAAGCACCATTTGATTACAGCGTTGACAAGTTTGCCGACATCGAGGTTCTTCGTTACCGTGTACCAGGATTTGAAGAACTGCCGTTGCAACAAAAAGAACTTATTTATTACCTGAGCGAGGCCGCATTGGTGGGCCGCGACATCTTGTGGGATCAGAATGGCAAGTACAATCTGGCCATACGCAAGACGCTTGAAGGCATATACACCAATTACAGTGGTGATACCACGACTGCCGACTACAAGGGGTTTGTAGATTATCTCAAGCAGGTGTGGTTCTCTAATGGCATTTACCATCACTATTCGATGGACAAATTCTCGCCTAAGTTCAGCAAAGAGTTTTTCGTGGAACAAGTGAAAGCTGTCCCTGCCGAGCAGTTGCCGCTGGCCGCTGGTCAGACTGTCGAAGCATTGATTGAGGAACTTTCGCCAGTTATTTTCGACCCCACGGTGTTGGCAAAGCGTGTAAACCAGGCAGCAGGAGTTGACCTTATACAGACTTCGGCCAACAACTATTACGATGGTGTCACTCAAAAGGAAGTGGAGCAATTTTATGCCAAAATGAAAGTGCCCGGTGACACTACGCCAATTTCATACGGACTTAACTCCAAGTTGGTGAAACGTAATGGTAAGATATATGAAGATGTCTATAAAGTAGGCGGCTTGTATTCTCCTGCAATTGAAAAAATTGTGTATTGGCTCGAAAAGGCACAATCGGTGGCCGAAACCGAGGGTATGAAAGCCTATATCGGCAAACTAATAGAGTATTACAAGACTGGTGACCTGAAGCTTTTTGACGAATATTCCATAATGTGGGTTGAGGAAACTGGCAGTTCGGTGGATTTTGTCAATGGCTTTATCGAGTCGTATGGCGACCCGTTAGGGCTTAAGGCATCGTGGGAATCGATTGTGAACTTCCGCAATGCCGAGGCTTCGCACCGCACAAGCGTCATAAGCGAGAATGCGCAGTGGTTTGAAGACAATTCTCCTGTTGATGCAAAATATAAGAAACCCGAGGTGAAAGGTGTTTCGGCAAAGGTTATCACTGCTGCAATCCTGGCAGGTGACTGCTATCCATCTACACCAATCGGTATCAACTTGCCAAATGCCAACTGGATACGTGCTGCTCATGGCTCGAAATCGGTAACATTGGAAAATATTACTGATGCTTACAACAAGGCTGCTGCCGGAAATGGGTTCAATGAGGAGTTTGCTTACTCACAGGAAGAAATCGACCTGATGAATAACTACCTTGAACTTGCCGACAACTTGCACACCGACTTGCATGAATGCCTTGGACATGCTTCGGGTCAACTTATGCCTGGAGTACACGACGATGCACTCAAAGAGCATGGTTCGACACTTGAAGAGGCTCGTGCCGACTTGTTTGCTCTTTATTACCTTGCCGATCCCAAGTTGATAGAACTGGGCATCGTTACAAGCCCCGATACCTACAAAGCCGAATATTACAAATATGTGATGAATGGCTTGATGACGCAGCTCACTCGCATCGAGCCGGGCAAGGACATCGAAGAGGCACACATGCGCAACCGCCATCTCATCTGCCAATGGGCATACGAGCAAGGGAAAGCCGACAATGTGATTGAATATGTTACACGCGACGGTAAAACCTACTTGAGAATTAATGATTATGAGAAATTGCGCGCATTGTTTGGTAAGCTGCTTGGCGAAATACAGCGCATAAAGTCGGAAGGTGATTATGCTGCTGGCAGCGAAATGGTTGAGAAATATGCTGTGAAATTCGACCCGAAACTCCACAATGAGGTACTCGAACGTTACGCCAAGTTGAATATTGCTCCTTATAAGGGCTTTGTCAACCCCGTTTACACAGCTGTAACCGATGAAAGCGGCAAAATTACAGATGTAACTATCGACTATACCGAGAACTACATCGACCAGATGCTGCGCTATTCAAGCGAATATGCAACTCTGATGAAATAACTTCATTGCTATATCATAAGAAGAGGGGAGGGTGTGCCGTGTGCGCACCCTCTTTTTTTGCACTTGATGCAAGAAAAGTGACGGATTGTTTTGTAGAATAACATAAATGTTTTATTTTTGCGGCAAAACAATGGAATAAACATGAATTTTTACACGCTACATCATCATTTGCATTATCACTACAGCCTGTTTGGGTTGTGGCAGGGCGATGCGTTTTTGATGTAATAGAGCGTGTGAAATTGATGGTTTCCTCAAATAAAAAACGCCGACTTGCCCCGATAGTATAACGGAAAAGGACAAGTCGGTGTATTTTTTTTATACCTTGCCAGCCAAGTAGCTAAGGGGCTGGCAGTAAAAAACAGAATTAAGAAGATGCTTAGAATTGCTGTTCAGTCGAAAGGGCGACTTTATGATGAAACGATGGAGTTGCTTGCTCAGGCGGGGATAAAATTTCCCGCAGTGAAACGTACGTTACTGGTGCCGTCGCGTAATTTCCCTGTAGAAGTGTTATACTTGCGTGACGATGACATACCCGACTCGGTTGCCACTGGCACTGCCGATGTGGGGATAGTGGGAATGAACGAGGTGCTTGAGAAGTGCCAGCAGGTGCAAGTGCTGCATCAGTTGGGTTTCAGCCGTTGTCGCTTGTCGCTTGCCATTCCGCGCGATGTGGCATATAACGGGGTGCAATGGTTTGAAGGCAAGAAGATTGCTACTTCTTATCCACGCATATTGAAAGGGTTTCTTGATAAGAACGGCATCAAAGCTGACATACACGTTATCAACGGGTCGGTGGAAATTGCTCCGAGCATTGGGCTTGCCGATGGTATTTTCGACATAGTGTCGTCGGGTGGAACGCTTGTTAGCAACAACCTTGCCGAGGTGGAAAAGGTCATCGATTCTCAAGCTGTGTTGATAGGTGGACTTGGTAAGTTGGCGACCGAGAAACAGGAGGTACTTGACGAACTGATATTCCGCTTCAAGGCTGTAAAAGCTGCCGATGGTAAGAAATACCTGTTGATGAATGTGCCGAGGGCAAGGCTCGATGAGGTGGTGGCTATCTTGCCTGGTATAAAAAGCCCTACGATATTGCCGCTCGCCGACGAGAATTGGTGTTCGGTGCATTCGGTGATAGAGGAAGCAAATTTCTGGGATATAGTGACGCGCCTCAAGGAGGCTGGTGCCGAAGGTATCCTGGTGCTTGATATAATGAAGATGGTTCCATAAAAACGAAATGTCATCATGATTGAAATTGTAAAATATCCGCAGCAAGAGCAATGGCAACTATACGCACGTCGGGCAGCCGAAGTTGATGAAACGTTGCGAGGCAATGTGGCTCGTATTATAGATGATGTCGCGGCACGGGGCGACAAGGCATTAATTGAGATGACCGAACGGTTTGACGGGTGCCGCATCGACTCGCTCAAGGTGAGTGAGGCCGAAATCGATGAGGCGTGTGTGCAAGTCGGCGAGGATTTGCGCAGCGCAATAAAAACGGCTGCCGCCAACATTGAAAAGTTCCATGCAGCCGAATTGCCTGCCGAGGTGTCGGTCGAGGTAATGCCCGGCATAAACTGTCGCCAGAAGGCTGTGCCGATTTCGCGAGTAGGGCTGTATATACCTGGTGGCAATTCGCCACTGTTTTCCACGGTGTTGATGCTTGCCATTCCTGCGCGGCTTGCAGGGTGCAAGGAGGTGGTGTTGTGTACGCCGCCACGCCGCGATGGTACTATTCATCCTGCCATATTGTATGCTGCCCGCGAGGCTGGGATCACGAGTATATTCAAAGTAGGAGGGGCGCAAGCGGTGGCGGCTATGGCCATCGGTACTGAGAGCATTAGTCCTGTTTTCAAGATTTTCGGGCCTGGTAACCGATATGTCACCGAAGCCAAGGTTCAGGTCAGTACCCGTGGCGTGGCGATAGACATGCCTGCCGGCCCATCAGAAGTGATGGTCGTAGCCGACAGTAGTGCCAATGCTCTGTTTGTCGCAAGCGATTTCTTGTCGCAGGCCGAACATGGAGCCGACAGCCAGTCGATATTGCTTACTACTGACGAGCGACTTGCCATGGCTGTGGCCGACAATATCGACATGTTGCTTGCCCGTTTGCCCAAGGGTGAGCTTGCCCGGCAGTCGCTTTCGCACAGCCACATAATCGTGCTGCACGATGATGAGGAGATGATGCAGTTTGCCAACTATTATGCGCCCGAACACCTGATAATCAACCATGCGCAAGCCGAACGGCTTGCCATGATGGTCGAGAATGCAGGGTCGGTGTTCCTTGGGGCTTATTCGCCCGAGAGTGTGGGCGATTATGCTTCGGGGACAAACCACACATTACCAACCAGTGGCTATGCACGTTGCTACAGTGGAGTGAACATTGATAGTTTCATGAAGAAAATCACATTCCAGCGGCTCACCCGTGACGGGCTTGCATCAATAGCCCCGACTGTCACCGTGATGGCTCGCAATGAGGGGCTTGTGGCGCACAGCCTTGCCGTGGAAGTGAGGATTAACGAACAATAAAATACGACCTATAAAAAATGGATTTGCAGAAACTTGTAAGACCTAATATATGGGGGCTTAAGCCTTATAGCTCGGCGCGTAATGAATACACGGGTGTGGCTCGTGTGTTTGTCGATGCTAATGAAAGTCCCTACAATGAACCATATAACCGCTATCCCGATCCGCTGCAGCAGCAGTTGAAAAATAAGATAGCTGAGTTGAAAGGCATAGCTGCCAGTCAGATATTCCTTGGAGTGGGCAGTGATGAATGCATCGACCTCGCATATCGCATATTTTGCCGTCCCGGGATAGACAACGTGGTGGCTATAACACCGTCGTATGGAATGTATGAGGTGTGTGCCGACATTAATGATGTGCAATACCGAACTGTGCCGCTCAACGATGATTTTGGACTTGATGCCGACCGCCTTTTGGCGGCAGCCGACGGCAATACGCGCTTGGTGTGGATATGTTCGCCCAATAATCCTACGGGAAATGCCTTCCCTCGGGAAGCGATTGCCGATGTGTGCCGCCGTTTTGGTGGCATTGTGGTGGTTGACGAGGCGTATGTGAACTTCTCGGAACGCGGGTCGATGCTTAGCCATCTTGCCGAATTGCCCAATCTGATAGTGCTGCAAACTTTTTCCAAGGCGTTGGCGAGTGCGTCGGTGAGGCTTGGAATGGCTTTTGCGTCGAAAGAGATTATAGCCTTGTACAACAAGGTGAAATATCCCTACAATATTAACTTGCTCACACAGCGTTACGCCATGGAATTGCTTGATGGCATGACCGAGATTGATGGAAATGTCGAGCAAATCAAGGCCGCGCGCGGCTGGCTTGCCAAGGAACTTGCACAGCTGCCTTGCATTGAGCGGGTGTATCCATCCGAGGCCAATTTTCTGCTTGTGCGTGTCGGTGATGCCGATGGGCTATATGACTACTTGCTCGCTCGTGGCATCGTGGTGCGTAACCGCAACCGTGTGCCTATGTGCCATGGTTGCCTACGCTTGACGGTGGGAAGCCGTGAAGAAAATGAATTGTTAATCGAAGCTCTCAAAGAATATGGACGCAGCATGTAGCAAACAGCCTCGCCGCACGGTATTGTTCATCGACCGTGACGGTACATTGGTGGTAGAACCGCCAGTTGATTACCAGCTCGACAGCCTTGCCAAGTTTAAGTTTGTGCCGGGAGTGATACGGAACTTGGCGTTCATCGCTTCGACGCTCGACTATGAGCTTGTGATGGTGAGCAACCAGGACGGGCTTGGCACCGACTCGTTCCCGATGGAGGATTTCTTGCCGCCACACCGCTTGTTGCTCGACACGCTTGCTGGTGAGGGGGTGCAGTTTGATGATATTATAATAGACACCACTTTCCCGCACGAGAACAAGCCCACGCGCAAGCCTGGAACGGCGTTGTTGGGGAAATACATGGGCGGTGATTACGACTTGGCGGCATCGTATGTGATTGGTGACCGGCTCACCGATGTGATGCTTGCCCGCAACCTTGGGGCGCGGGCGATATATTTCGCCCCGGTCGAGCGTGGACGTGCCGAGGTGGAAGAAGCTGGGTTGGGCGACTGCACATCGCTCGTTACAGATGACTGGGGTCGCATTGCCGACTTTTTGCGGGGTGGTGCCAGAACTGCCACTGTGGAACGTTGCACTGCCGAAACCGACATAAAAGTGAGCATCGACCTTGATGGCACGGGGCGGGCCGACATCAGTACGGGCATAGGATTTTTCGACCACATTTTGTCGCAGATCGCCCGCCACTCGGGCATCGACCTCGCGATAAAGGTGCGGGGCGACTTGTGGGTAGATGAACACCACACCATCGAGGACACCGCCATCGTTCTGGGCGAGGCGTTGCGCCGTGCGTTGGGCGACAAGCGAGGCATCGAGCGGTATGGATTTGTGTTGCCGATGGACGACTGTGATTGCACTGTCGCGCTCGACTTTGGCGGGCGGGCGTGGCTGTTGTGGGATGCCGAGTTCCGCCGCGAGAAAATAGGCGAGATGCCCACCGAGATGTTCCGCCACTTTTTCAAGAGCCTCAGTGATGCCGCTGCCATGAACCTGTATATCAGTGCCCACGGCGAAAACGAACACCACAAAATCGAGGGCATTTTCAAAGCCCTGGCCCGCGCCCTGCGCTCGGCTATCCGCCGCGACATCTTCCGCTACACCCTCCCCACCACCAAGGGCCTGCTGTAACCCCAGCATAAAATATTTTATGTGATTTTTTTCGGAAGTAACTGAATAGGTCATTAGAGGTTCAACTTGATGAAGGCGGCACTAAGTTTTGGAGGGGCTTCGGAGATGATGCACAATTGTAGCTGCTTAAGTGCGGCATCTCCGAAGCCAAAGCTCAAAGTGGTGGTAAATACCGCAGGTTGCGTTCGCTATCGCTCACTTCACCAGCCGGTTAAGCATAGTTTTGCCCCTCTCGGGGCAATTTAATTCATAATTCTAATGACCTATTTCATTTTTTGTTAAAAGAGAACTAATTGGGAAAGCGTATATTTTATTTCGCATTTGCTTTGCCCACAATCCACTGAAAAGTATATTCATTATCACCAACAAGGATGCAAACTTCCATTACGCCATCACCTGCCGATGCTATATTCATATATCCCGATATGCCTTGTCCTGGATACACTGTATTCTTTTTCAAGTACCCCACCTCTTTAATCCTCTTATCATATTCCATGTCGCTTTCCATTTGGTACATTTGATTGGAAACAGCAATGTTGGCCAACGTTGCTGCACTTGGGTTATATGTAGTATAAGCATAGCCATTAACGTAAGTCGTGGAATACCCTGCACTGCCAGCACTTAACCCAGCAGCAATTCCATACAATATTTTATCGCGCCGCTGTTTTCGTTCTATCATTTGTTGGAATTCTTCGTTTGTATAAACTTCCAAATTCTTTATTTCCGTACCCGACCCCAACATTGCCGACACATCGGCAGGATCAAAAATTATAGGGTCTACAGCAACATTCATTATAAATAAAGCCACTTGATAGTATTTTCCATAATTGTCTTTTACTGGATAAGCAGTCATTCCTACTACATTGCATTCATCTTGCTTATAAACCCATAACTTGCCATCTATCCACTCTGTCTGCACATCATTGCCATACTCCATCAATGAAATTTCCATTGTGGATTTGCATGATGTCATAAGGAAAAACAAAACTATAATGCTTAAAAATTTTTTCATGATTTTATGCAGTTTGTTCATTTAAATCAGTCTTGTAATCTTTGAAAATCTCCTTATTAAAGCAATTATTCAGTCTTTCAAGCCCAAATATAGCAAAAATGGGATTGTTTTGCAATGTATAAACTCTCTTTTTTGCATTACTCATAATTAGTCCACCACACATTACGGAGGATGGATAAATCCGTTGCAGGGTATTAGTGGGGGAGGGTGGGGCGGTGGCGCATTAGTTCCTGGGCGGCGCGGTAGTCGTCGGGTGAGCCTATGTCGATCCAGGTGCCGTCGATGACGAATTGGCGCACTTTGCCGCCGCGAGCTATCAGGGCCTCGATGAGGTCGGGGGCATCGTAGTAGGTGTCGCGCGGTATCAGGTCGAGGCAGCGGCGGTGTATCATGTATATGCCGGCGTTGGCGTAGTAGTTGTAGGTGGGTTTTTCTTCGAGCGACAGCACACGGTTGCCCTCGGTGCGGAATATGGCGTATGGCACCGACACCATGTAGGGCGTGACGGCGGCCGTCAGGTCGGCATCTTCGCCGATGTGTGCCATGTACATGGCTTCATAGTTGATGTTGGTGAGCAGGTCGGAATTCATCAGCAGCACTGTGTCGTTGCAGCCTGGCTCGACGAGCGTGAGCGACCCTATCGTGCCCATGCGCCGCGGCTCGCGCACACATTTCACTTGCACACCTGCGACAGGCTTGGCAAAGTGTTGTTCGATTTGTTCGGCAAGGTAGTTGACTGTGACACTTATATCGGTGATTCCGTTGCGGGCAAGTGCCTCGATGTTGTAGTCGATGATGCAGCGGTCGCCCACTGGCAGCAGCGGTTTGGGCGTTTCCAACGTCAACGGTCGCAGCCGCTCGCCGCGCCCGCCAGCCATTACCACGGCGTCGATTGGCAGTATTGAGTGGTAAACCGAGAAGTCGTAGATGCGCTTGATTGTGCCGTCATCGTTGAGGTGTGGGACGAGAGTCACTTGGCGGCGGCGAATTTCACGTATGTCGGTAATGTCGGGGTGCATGCCTCGGAATGCTATGAATGCCGTGTGCATGATGCTGGCTACGGCATCGTCGAGCGTGTGGCCATCGATGAGTGCCCGCCTTATGTCGCCATCGGTGATTGTGCCTGTCACACGTCCCGAGCTGTCGGTTGCAAAGAGCGTCATTTGCCGCCCCGACAGGTTGTTGAGCTTGCGCAAGGCTTCGATTACTGTGGCATCTTGCCTTATTATGTAATCTGCGATGTTTGTTTCATTCATAGCCATAATTACCTAAGCATTTCGCTCACCGATGCAGTGAGGTTGAACATGAACGTGGTGCCGCCCACGTGGGGTTGGGCCAGTGCCACTCCGAATCCCATGGCTTTGACCTTTAGTCCCGCACCCACCGAGAAGCCCGAAAGGAAATTGCGGGCGTATGTGGTCATGTCGGTGCGTGTCTTGTAGTTATAGCCAAGTGCGATATAGAATTTGTCGGATGGAACATAGTCGATGGCAAATATCAAGTGGCGGAACAGGTTGCTTGCAAACGAGTCGTGTTCCTCAAGTTCTTGCGACGAGCTGTTGTTGTCGCTGCTATAGTATGGCAGACTCCACTTGTTGAGGTTGAACGCGGTGATTGACAGCCGCAGCGGCGTGTTGCCAAGCGACTTGCTCATACCCACTTGTATGTCCCAGGGGAGTCGGTCGTAGTCTTCGTTGAAACGTTTCACCTGGCCACCGAGGTTTTTCAGCACCAGCGATAGCGATAGGTCGTTGTCGGGGTTGTAGTAGTTGACTCCCAGGTCGGCGCATATAGCGAGTGCCTTGTAGCTCTCGTATGACGAGTGTACAAACTTGAGCGTGATTCCGCCGCGCCAGCGGTCGCTGATGTCGTGGGCGTAGGTGGCAGAGAATGCTATGTCGGAAGGGCTGAACGATGCTCCTGTGGCGTTGCCGCTTTCGTCGTAGCCGTCGATGCTGCCGTAGCCGAAGTATTGTACGCCTATTGCCCATGCCGCGCGTTCGCCAGCTGGGGCTGTGAAACGCGCACCCATGAAGTTGCTGCCGCCGAGGTAGCGCATATAGTTCAGTCCGGCTTGCATTTCATATTCAGGCCCGAGTAAGCCCGGGTTTTGGTCGATGAGGTTCACATCGTCGTCGATGATGGAAATATTGGTGCCCCCGAGTGCATAGACGTGCGATGATGCCGGCATGTTGAGGAACTCATAGGCCGTCGTCCCGTCTTGAGCCACGGCACCGATAGCCGACAGCATGGCAACCGTCAAAATTATGATATGGCGTTTTAAAATCATTCTCAAAACATAGATACCTATTGCTTTAAACGTAATAAAGGCGCAAATAGTGTGCGATGCTTGTGGCAAATTCTTGTTTTTTTAGCATTCATCATGGTAGGCTGCTGTTTTGCTGGTGGGTTAAATTTATTCAATAAAGCAGATGAGTGGCGAACTGTTTTGCAAAAACTGCCTAAACAATATTAACCAATACCAAATAAGGCAGATACTAATTTGATTAGTATGGTTTAAGCGGCTATATTTGCCTGTGAAATGGCGGCGCATATAATTGCGCCCCGACAGAAAAAACCGCAGTATTATGAATCGAAATCTACAATATCTGTTTCTTTGCATTACATTGTTATGCTTGGGCATTGGCGGTGCCGCGGCACAGGTGAGCCATGTTTCTACGGTCAATCCGCTGACTGGTGCGCCGTATGAGAAGGTGTATGATTACGATTTTGTTGATGAAAAGCCCCGGTTTCCCGGCGGTGACAGGGGGTTGTTTAATTTTATAAATGAAACGCGTGAATATCCCTATGAGGCTTACCATAACAAGGTGGAGGGAAGGGTGTTTTGTACTTTCATAATAAATCCCGACGGACGGGTGAGCGACATATCGATAGTGCGTGGTGCCAGCAACGACCAGTTGAATCGTGAAGCTGTGCGTGTAATCAGCGTGATGCCCAAGTGGGAAGCCGGGAAAATAAACCATAAGGCTGTGCCTGTCAGGTGCTATTTGCCTATAGCATTTATGCTGTGATGCAGCCAGCCACTTTACCTGCAATGCTGTCGGGTGGCAATGAATTGGAAATGCGGTTTGCTGTCGCCTTGCTTCAATTCCTTGAATATGAGCCCAATGATGAGCAAAACGAGCTTATTGCTGGTTTTGCACGTTTTTGTGTGTCGTGTCGCGGCAATTGGTTGCTGTTGCTTAACGGATATGCTGGTACGGGCAAAACATCGCTTACTGGTGCGCTGGTAAAGACGCTTTCGGCCTTTGGCATGAAATCGGTGTTGCTCGCTCCGACTGGCAGGGCCGCGAAGGTGTTCTCGGAATATGCAGGACATCCGGCGTACACCATTCACCGAAAGATTTACCGCCAACAGAGTTACAGCCCTGAGGACTACGGAGGCTTCAATGTGGCCGAGAACAAGCACACCGATACTATATTCATTGTCGATGAAGCCTCGATGGTGGCCAACACTAATACCGATGGAGGGGCGGTGTTTGGCACTGGGCGTTTGCTCGACGACCTTATCCACTATGTGTACAGCGGCAATGGTTGCCGCCTTATCATGCTCGGTGACAGTGCGCAGTTGCCGCCTGTGGGGCTTGAACAGAGTCCTGCGCTCGATGCGCGTGTATTGTCGGGCTACGGATTGCAGGTGATGCCATTTACGTTGCACAAAGTGGCGAGGCAGCGTGGCGACTCGGGAGTGCTTGAAAATGCCACGTTGCTGCGCATGGCTATTGAAGCATATTGTTGCGGCGAAGTCACCGACCTTGACCCTCCGGTGTTGCGCTTGCGAGGGTATGACGACATACGCAGCATTTCGAGTGAATACCTTATTGACGAGCTTGGCAGCAGCTATGATCGGCTGGGGGTGCGCGGGACGACGTTGATTACGCGCTCCAACAAGCGTGCCGCGCATTTCAACCTCGGCATACGCAATAGCATATTTTATTACGAGGAGGAACTGGTGGCCGGTGACTTGCTGATGGTGGCAAAGAACAATTACTTGTGGAGCGAGCAGTATGAGGGGCTTGATTTCATAGCCAATGGCGAGATGGCGCGGGTGGTGCGTGTGCGGGGCATGGAAGAGGCGCGGCACGGGTTGCGGTTTGCGACGCTCGAACTTGAACTGCCCGACCACGATGTGGAAGTCGAGGCCAAGGCGGTGCTTGACGCGCTATATAGCGAGGCGGCGGCACTCACCCGCGAACAGAGCGAAATGCTATACGTGAGCGCAATGTCGCAACTCGTGGGCGACAAACGCACTCGCTACCGTGCATTGAAGCGCGACCCGTATTTCAACGCCTTGCAGGTGAAATATGGCTACGCCGTCACGTGCCACAAGGCACAAGGCGGACAGTGGGAAGACGTGTATATCGACATGGGCGGCATACCCGAGGAGGCATTCACCACCCTGCAATTCTACCGCTGGCTCTACACCGCCATCACCCGCGCCCGCACCCGCGTCTTCCTCATCAACTCCCCCCTCCCCGCCGAGTAACCGCTATAGATGTTGCGAATCGAACTACTTGCCTTAATAACTCATTGGCAGAGGTAGATATTCGCTAATTTAATTCCGCCAATGGGCGTTTTTTCTTCATTGTAAACCACTGGCATAATCTTCACTAAATGTGGTAGTGATTTCCTCACGTCCTACAATATAATTTTGCACGTGATATAATGGGGTACGTTTACTGTCCGCTCTAAGGTCATAAGTTACACTTTTTTTATTAATGCTTCAACTCGGGATAGAACTCGAAGATGATGTCCGCCCTCCATCTTTGTGCCCTTGTCCATTTGGATTCGTGTTTGGTGAGGATGTATTTGGCTCTTGCCAACAGCTGTTTGCGCGTGTCACCGTTCGCA
>DVKC01000011.1 GCA_018716295.1 Candidatus Avimuribaculum pullicola | reverse complement strand
ATAATGCGGATTACGCTTATGTATTATGTCGATTTCTACAGCCTGTTTAATCATCCGGAGAAAGATTGGGAAACGCTATTAAACGTAAAGCAGAAAGAAGATTACCAATTATCTATCTTTTGAGGGGGCTTAGAACTATAAAATAAGACTCGACCACTGAATACACAATGGCCGACCACTACATTTTTATATTTAATCGAGTTTATCGGACAGCAATAATTAATTTACAGATGATTAATCGAGTCCTGCGGCAATCGGACGCACGGGCCGTGCGTCCCTACGAGGTGGGTCATGCCTATTTTGATACACCCTCTACAACAAAGTAAATGTATTTACAATTATGATGCACCCCGTACACAACCGAATGTAGATATTTGCTGATTGTTTCAGGCTTTTAGGGGGAGGGTGGTGGTATAGCCGCCATAGTTGGCGAAGTGGGTGGCGGCCCACAGGGTGCTTGAGGGGCATTCGTAGCGAACGAAATATTTCCGTCCTGACTTGGCATGTATGGCGAAATGGAGGGAGCAAGGCATGTCGTTATTGGCTGTGGCACGGTTGTCGGCTGTGATGCGCTCGGTAAGTGTAATACGGTCGCCAACGATGTCGGCCTTGATGTACACCGAGCAGTGTGCTGGTATCTCCATGCCACGGCGTGTGACCTCGATACGGCCATCGTCAGCCGCTTTTAGCACTATGGTCGGTGTCGAGTCTGCCTGGTCAGCGCAAGGCGTTACAGAGGGGCTGTAGAGGTCGGTGGTGGCGTGTACGGTTTCGTTGTCTGCGCCGAAGAAGGCAAGTATGGCTATGGCGACGGCAAGTGCCGTGATGTAAAATTCAATTGAAGTGAAGATGTCGCTCATTGTCGGTCGGGTAGGGGAGTGGTGGTGCGGCGCATGGCCATGTAATATTTGCGCTCGTCGGGTGCGAATCGTTCGATGGCATACCGCAGCGTGGTGCGTGGCATGGTGTCGGTATGGCGGTCGAGGAAATGGCATAGCAGCAACTTGTCGCGCTTGCCCACTTCGCGCAGAACCCATACAGTGGCTTTCTGTAGTAAGTCGATGGGAGAATCGACAAGTTCTTCGGCAATTTCCATGGCTGTTAAGAATAGATTATTCCGCACTAAGGCAAGTGTCGAGATTATTGCAATGCGCTGCTCCCATATATTGCTGCTTTGTGCTAATTGTCGGGCAATGGTGTCGTTATTGATAAGTATCATGTATTCGCCCAGTATATAGGGTGCCGACAGGTCAACGAGATCCCAGTTGTTGCAGCATAGCCGGTGCGCGAGGTAGAAAGTGGCTATTTCTTTGCATCGCGGGTGGTAGCTGCGGGTGCGCTTGTATGCTTCGACCAAGGCAAGCAGTCCGGCAAGGCGAAACTCATGAATTGAGTCGTGTAGCATCACGGCAATCTGGTCGAGCGGCAATGAGTGGTAATGCTTGGATATGGCTCGGTTATCGGGTACAGGTAGTCCGATGAAAATATCGCCCTCGCCATACTCGCCTTTGCCAGTTTTGAAGAACGATGATAGTATTTTCACTTTCTCGGGACGAGCTGCTTCCCGCAATTGTTTTTGCCAGGTATCTATTATGTTTGCCATGTTGTTGATAGGGCTGTTGTTTTATTACGTTGTTACAAAAGTAGCGAAAAAATGTCGTGGCGATGGCATGTCGTTATGTAAAAGTCGAGTTGAATGTGTTATTGTTAGCAATTTTGTGGTGTATGAAATAAATTTGTTATATATTTGCTCCATATAACTTCAAATTTTTTATCGCGTATGAAAAAAACATTACTTTTATCTTCCATTTTGATTGCTGTTGTGCAAACTGCTTCGGCAGAATATGTCACCACTGGTGATGGGGCAGAATATACGCTCAATGCTTTGAGTCAGATTGCGGAAAGTGGTGTAACCAAAGATGGTAATACTTATATAATGCTTGATAATGTAACTATTTCCGAAGGCAACAAGTTTGTCATTGAAGATGGCATTACAATAAAAATGGGCGATGCAGTGCAATTGCGCATAGAGGGCGAGGCCGACCTTGAAGCGGCAACGGCTGTGACGGTGACACGTAATGCCGACACCGACAATCCTGAAGGTATAGCCCTTTTTAGTGAGGCAAAAGATGTGACTACGCTCAAGTGTGTCAATTTTGAGTATGCTGGATTTCGCGCTTGGACGACAAAAGAGGTTGTGGTGCGTGACTGCTCGTTCAAGTATTGCAATGGTGAAATGTCGTCGGCTGGTGCGTTGAGCATGGCCGAATCGGGCGGTATTCTTGATGTGGCCGATTGTGACTTTATTGAAAATGCTGTCCCAGCCATAGGCGGTGCTGCTAATTTTTATTATGGCGTGATTATAGAGAACTGTTACTTTTATGACAACAATACTGAGAATGCCAACAAGCCGCAACTCAATATCACTGTCGGTGGCGACCGTGACATTGTCATAAAGAATAATATCATTCTTGGCAATGAGCGTAATAAGGTGGGAGCGATATCTGTGTCTAACATGCTTGGGGCAAGCGGTAGCAACAATGTGCTCATAGAGGGTAATGATATGCGCAAGCATCGTTATGGCATAACTACCAACGGAGCTATGAACGTGAGCATAATTAACAACGAAATTGTTGACAACAAGTATGAGGATAATGCCATGAATGGCGGCAGTGGAATAAGCATATATGACTCGAAATATAATCAGACTGCCGTGATTACAGGAAACCACATCGAAGGTAACTTGTGGGGCATAACGGTGATTGGCGGTGGCAGTGTGAACATTGGCAAGACCGAAGATCCATCGGCCGCGGATTACAATCCTGGTGGAAATGTCTTTGTTGGCAACGGCAACGGTGGGGCGTTGTATGACCTTTATAACAATGGTCAAAATACTATTTATGCCCAGGGTAACAAATGGAATGTTGCCGAGCAGACCGAGGAGTTGATAGAAACAGTGATCACGCATAAAAATGACATTGCCAGTCTTGGGGAAGTGATTTTCATGCCTCCCATGGAGTCGTCGGGTGTAGCAGGTGTGAAAACCCAAGGTTGCTACTTTGACAGTGTAGGAAAGCAAGTGGTGATGTCGGAGGTCGGCAATGATAGCCAAGTGATGGTTTATGCTGCGTCGGGTGCGTTGGTGGCTCGCCGATGTGTTGTGAATGGTGCTGCCGACTTGTCTGATCTTGCAAGTGGCGTATATGTGGTAGTGGTAACTTCAAACGACGGTAAGCAAACTGCGCTTAAATGTTGCTTGTGATGTAACAGTAAAGAATGTAAGGCTCGCGGCATTTGGTTGTCGTGAGCTTTTTTATGTGCGCTTGTATGAGTGGGGTGGGGGAGTGAAGTGTAAACCACTCAATAGTCGCTAAATTCCTGTGTAATTGTTCGGGATTTTTTAAATATTCAATTCTCAAAGGGTTTGTTTTTGTGTAAATTGCAGAAAAATAGCGAGTTGTGTGTGCTTTTGGCTATTTGGCAAACTCGCAAGAAAAATCGGCATAGGTATGATGTTGTATTATTGACGGTTGTTGGCACGTCAAAAGCAAAAGTGAATAGTTTTTTGATTGCATTTGCGCTCGCCTTGCGATATATTTGGATAATATAGGCTTCGGCTTGGCAAAAGCGAAAAATGTGCGAGCACATTTTTGCATTTGCGCTCGCCTTGCACTATATTTGTACCAATAAACGTGTTACGAGAATGGCTAACATAGTTTTTGAAACAGAGGGCGTGGATATGCCGGCTCTCGACCGTGAGGTTGTGAGAATGTGGGTTGTAGCCGTGGCTAAGAATTTTGGTAAAGCTGTCGGCACACTGACGTATATATTTTGCGATGACGCGGAAATTTTACGCGTCAACCGCGAGTTTCTCAAACACGATTATTATACCGACATTATTACTTTTGATTACTCCACTCGCCGCCGTATCGCTGGCGACATGTATATATCGCTCGACACGGTGCGAACCAATGCCGAGCTTTTCGGCCGCGCGTATGACGATGAATTGCGGCGTGTGGTGATACATGGGGTGCTTCACCTGCTGGGAATTAACGACAAGGGCCCTGGTGAACGTGAAGTGATGGAACAGCACGAAGACAAGGCGTTGGCATTGCTCTACAGTGGGCAGTTTTGATTTTTGCCAGTGTGATGCGTGCGCTGTTTCTTCGTTAGATTCGATTAAAATTTAAGGGAATTACATAAGATAATACTTAATAATGAGATTTGACTATGATGTCATTGTGATTGGTGCCGGCCATGCTGGCTGCGAGGCTGCATGTGCTGCTGCGAGGCTTGGGTCGCGCACGTTGCTCATCACGATGGATATGAACAAGATTGCCCAGATGAGTTGCAATCCTGCCGTTGGTGGTATTGCCAAGGGGCAGATTGTTCGCGAGATTGACGCTCTTGGTGGTCAAATGGGAATGGTGGCCGACCGCGCGTCTATTCAATTCAGAATGCTTAACCGCTCGAAAGGCCCTGCTATGTGGAGCCCACGAGCACAGGCCGACCGTACCCGTTTTATTGCCGAATGGCGCGCTGTAATCGAGAATACCGATAACTTGTATATGTGGCAAGACAGCGTGACAGGGCTTAAAATTGACGATGGGGTGGTGACTGGCGTAACGACTGCACTTGGTGTTACTTTCAATGCCCGTGCCGTGGTGCTGACTGCCGGTACATTCCTCAATGGGCTTATGCACATTGGGCGCGTAATGATTCCTGGTGGGCGTATATCTGAGCCGCCATCGCATGGAATTACCGAGCAATTGCGGCAATTGGGCTTTACGACAGCTCGAATGAAGACTGGCACGCCAGTGCGTATTGATGCCCGTTCGGTGCATTTCGAGAATACCGAGGTGCAGGAAGGGGATACTGATTTCCACAAGTTCTCGTTCATGCCTGGCGTGAAACGGACGCTGCGGCAACGCCCTTGCTGGATTGTTTATACCAATCCCGAAGTCCACGATATATTGCGTGCCGGGCTTCCTGATTCTCCGCTCTACAATGGGCAAATTCAGAGTATCGGTCCGCGTTATTGCCCGAGCATCGAAACTAAAATCGTGACATTTGCCGAAAAAACGCATCATCAATTGTTTCTCGAACCCGAGGGTGAAAGCACACAGGAGTTTTATCTTAATGGCTTTTCATCATCATTGCCACTCGATGTGCAGTTCCGTGCGTTGCAGAAGATTCCTGCACTGCGCGATGTGCAGATATATCGACCCGGTTATGCCATAGAATATGATTTCTTTGACCCGACGCAGTTGACGCATACCCTTGAAACGAAGCGCATAGCCAACCTGTTTTTTGCAGGACAAGTCAATGGTACGACAGGTTATGAAGAAGCCGCAGGGCAGGGACTGGTGGCTGGTATAAACGCCCACCAGAAGATTAATGGTTTGCCTCCGTTTGAGCTTGCCCGCGACGAGGCATATATAGGAGTTCTTATTGATGATCTCGTGACGAAGGGCGTTGATGAGCCTTACCGCATGTTTACCTCGCGTGCCGAGTATCGCATATTGCTGCGGCAAGATGATGCCGACATGCGCCTTACCGAGCGTGGCTACCAGCTTGGACTCGCTACTCGTGAACGTTATGATTTGTTGCTTTCGAAGCGTAGGCAGCGCGACGCATTGATTGAATATGCTAAGGAGTTCTCAATTAAGGCATCGATTATAAATCCGTCGCTTGAGGCACTCGGTACAGCTCCGTTGAAGCAAGGCGTGAAGCTTTACGACTTGGTTTTGCGTCCGCAACTCGATGTTGACAAGCTATCACAGATTGTAGCCCCATTGCGGCAATTTATTGACACAATCGAGGAAGATCGCCGTGAAGAGATTGTGGAGTCGGCTGAGATACTTATGAAGTACCAGGGGTATATTGATCGCGAGCGTGTCATTGCCGATAAAATACGCCGGCTTGAGAATGTAAAGCTCAAAGGTCGCATCGTGTACAACGATGTGAAATCACTGTCAACCGAGGCTCGGCAGAAGCTCACGCGCATCGATCCTGAAACAATAGCTCAGGCATCGCGAATACCTGGCATTTCGCCAAGCGACATCAACATATTGCTTTTGCTGTTAGGTAGATAACTACAAAATGTTTCACGTGGAACAATTTTAAAAAACATCATAATTATGGAAAAAGAAAAAGTAGAAAGAATAAAAGCATCGCTTCGTGCAATACCCGATTTCCCGGTTAAGGGCATACTGTTCTGGGATGTGACTACGCTGTTTAAAGATGCCGAAGCTTTGCACTTGGTTTGTGACGAACTGAAGAATGAATACGAAGGGCTTGGCGTGACAAAGGTCGTGGGTATCGAAGCCCGTGGGTTTGTGTGTGGCGCAATACTTGCCCAAGAACTTGGTGCAGGATTTGTGCCTGTTCGCAAACCGGGCAAATTGCCTGCCGACACTGTGAAGAAAACTTATCAAAAGGAATATGGCACCGACGAAATCGAGATACACCGTGATGCTATCAACGAAAATGACGTGGTGGTATTGCATGACGACTTGCTCGCTACTGGTGGAACGATGGTGGCGGCTTATGAGCTTGTAAAGTCGATGAACCCGAAAAAAATATACGTCAGCTTCATTGTAGAGCTGGAAGAACTTGATGGACGCAAGGCTTTCCCCGAGGGGGTAGATGTGCGCTCGCTTATAGTGTGCTGATTGCGGCAAGGGTGTGAATACGCGTGAAGATTTGAAAGAAAAGGTTGAGCTGCTCCCCGACAGCCCGGGTGTGTATCTTTATTACGATAAAGATGGCACAGTGATATACGTGGGTAAAGCCAAGCGTTTGCGTCGCCGTGTGAGCAGCTACTTCAACCGTGTTCATAGCGTGGCTCGTACAAACCTGCTCGTCCGCAACATTCGCGACTTGCGATATATTGTAGTAGGCAGCGAGGAAGATGCCTTGCACCTTGAGAATAGCCTTATCAAGGAGTACAAACCTCGATATAATGTTCTGCTTAAAGATGACAAGTCATACCCGTGGATATGTGTCACCAATGAGATGTATCCACGGGTGTTCTTGACGCGCACCGTGACGAAGAGTGGGGGTAAATATTTCGGCCCGTACTCCAATTTGTCGGTTGCGAAAACAGTAATCGAAACGTTGCGTGAAATGTATCCTATACGCACGTGTCGTTTGCCGATAACTTCCGAGAGCATCGAGAAACATAAGCACAAGGTGTGTTTGCAATATCATATCAAGAACTGCCAAGGGTGTTGCGAAGGTCTTGTTGATGCGGCGACATACGGCAAATATTTCGATGAAATCAAGCAGATATTGAATGGAAATGTGCAGCAGGTGAGCGATTACTTGAAAGATGAAATGGCAAGGCTCGCTGCCGAGATGCGTTTTGAGGAAGCACAGGAGATTAAGGAAAAATATCTGCTTGTGGAGCGGTATAAGGCTCGTTCGGTAATCGTGAGTGCCACAATCCACGATGTTGACGTGTATTCGGTCGATAGCGACGATGATTGCTATTACATCAACTACATGCACATTCGCAATGGCTCGATTGTGCAGAGCCTTACTCTTGAGTATCGGAAAAAACTCGATGAAACCGTTGCTGAAATTTTGTCAATGGCCATAAATGAGCTACAGACAAAATTTGAACGCCGTGTGCGCGAGATAATAGTGCCTGAATTGCCCGATGTGGAGTTTGAAGGGGTTACATTTACCATTCCGCAAAAGGGCGACAAGAAGAAACTTCTTGAAGTGTCGTTGAAGAATGCCAAGCAATACAAAATCGACAAACTGAAGACATCGGAGAAGCTAAATCCCGAGCAACGCACCATGCGCACGTTGACCACGCTGCAGCGTGATTTCCATCTCACTGAATTGCCACGGCACATAGAGTGTTTTGATAACTCCAACATACAAGGGACAAATCCCGTGGCATCGTGTGTGGTATTCAAGAATGCCAAACCCTCGAAACGTGATTATAGGCACTTTAATATAAAGACCGTTGTCGGTCCCGATGATTTCGCATCGATGAAGGAAGTGCTTACACGCCGCTACACGCGGCTTATGCAGGAGGGTGAGGAGTTGCCTCAGCTGGTCATCGTAGATGGCGGCAAAGGGCAATTAAGCGCGGCTGTGGAGGCTTTTGATGCAATGGGGCTGCGTGGCAAGGTTGCTCTTGTGGGAATCGCCAAGCGGCTTGAAGAGATTTATTTCCCTGGCGACAGCGTTCCGTTGTATATCGACAAAAATAGCGAATCGCTGAAAGTCGTGCAGCACTTGCGTGACGAAGCCCATCGATTTGGCATCACCCATCATCGCAATCGCCGTAGCAAGGGGCAAGTTCATTCGGCTTTTGACGACATCAAAGGCATCGGCGAAAAGACGCGTGATACATTGCTGAAGCATTTTAAGAGCCTTAAGCGTGTACGCGAAGCTTCGCTTGAGGATATTGCCGCAGTTGTAGGGCCTGCCAAAGCAAAAATTGTTTATGACGGATTAAGAGAAGAAATAGTAGAAACAAAGTAATGAAAATTGTAATTCAACGTGTGTCGCGAGCTTCTGTGACTATTGGCGGCGACTTGTTCAGCTCGATAGGAGCGGGGTTGATGGTGCTGGTGGGCGTTGTTGAAGGCGACACTGCCGATGATGTCGATTGGCTTGCGCAGAAAATGGTGAATATGCGCATATTTGATGATGAAGCTGGCGTTATGAACCGTAGTGTGGTCGATGTTGGCGGCGATGTGCTTGCCGTGAGCCAGTTCACGCTCGCGGCATCTACCAAGAAAGGCAATCGCCCGTCGTATATCCACGCGGCTGGGCATGAACTTGCTGTGCCGCTGTATGAGCGTTTCTGCGAACAGGTGCAATTGCTGTTAGGTCGAAGCGTCGCACGTGGGCAATTTGGCGCCAACATGCAGGTCGAGTTGGTCAATGACGGGCCAGTGACGATAATTGTAGATTCGAAGAATAAAGTCTAAATTTGCATAGATATGACCATTGAAGAAGCTCAGAAGCGCGTTGACGAGTGGATTCACACTTATGGTGTGCGCTACTTCAGCGAACTGACCAATCTTGCTGTCCTTACCGAGGAAGTGGGTGAGTTGGCGCGTGTGATGTCGCGCCGTTATGGCGACCAATCGTTCAAGCAGGGCGAAAATCCCGATGCTTTGTCGGAGGAGCTTGCCGATGTGTTGTGGGTATTGTTGTGCATTGCCAATCAGACTGGCGTTGACCTCACCGCAGCCCTTGAGGCAAGCATCGAAAAGAAAACCCGCCGCGACAGCACCCGCCACCTCCAAAACGAGAAACTAAAACATAAAAAAACAATATAATGGAACACGAACACAATCATGAGCATGAGTTGCCTGTTGCCGACAAGTATGTGCAGGCTATCAATGAGAGCAATGTCACTACCGATGACTTGCAAGTGAAAAATAGCGTGGAGAAATTGCTTGCTGAACATCTTGATGAGAACCGTTCGGAAAGCGTTTACAGCTTTATGTTTAACTGCATTGACCTTACGACACTCAACAGTACCGACAGCGAACGGTCGGTTGCCGCATTCACACGCCGCGTGAACGATTTTGAGGAGAATTATCCACAGTATCCCAATGTGGCTGCAATATGCGTGTATTCCAACTTTGCCAGTGTGGTGCGGCAGACGCTTGAGGTCAGCGAGGTGAATATAGCCGTTTGTTCGGCCAATTTCCCGTCGTCGCAAGCGCACTTGGAAGTGAAGTGTGCCGAAACTGCCCTTGCTGTGGCCGATGGGGCCGATGAGGTTGACATAGTGTTCAATTTGGGGTATTTTGCTGATGGGGCATACGAGGATTTATGCGATGAAATCTCGGAAATCAAGGAAGCCGCAGGTGATGCCCGTTTGAAAGTAATACTTGAAACTGGCGCATTGAAAACAGCCGAGAATATACGTGCGGCTTCAATATTGTCGATGTATTCAGGTGCCGATTTTATCAAGACTTCGACTGGCAAGATTTATCCAGGGGCTTCGCTTGAGGCGGCTTGGGTGATGTGCCAGTGCATCAAGGAATATCATGAACGCCACGGACGCATGGTGGGCTTCAAGGTGTCGGGCGGGGTACGTACCACCGAGGATGCACTGAAGTATTATACAATTGTGAAAGAAGTGTTGGGCGAGAAGTGGCTCACAAACGAATATTTCCGCATTGGAGCATCAAGCCTTGCAAATAACCTATTTGCCGACATTAC
Source organism: Candidatus Avimuribaculum pullicola (assembly GCA_018716295.1). GTDB lineage: Bacteria > Bacteroidota > Bacteroidia > Bacteroidales > Muribaculaceae > Avimuribaculum > Avimuribaculum pullicola. Next base: position 55,424 of record DVKC01000011.1, on the reverse strand, counting down.
AGGCAGCAAGGTTGATGTTTTCTGATTTATCGGAATTGATGCAATTTTGGCTAACAACAGAGGCGCGTCCCGAATGTGCGGGCGCGCCTCTGTTGTTGCTGTTTCGATGTTGGTCTGTGGTTACCTCACGAGTATTTTGATTGGAGTGCGGTGCTGGTCGGTGGTGATGATATAGGCTCCGTAGGGGAGTGTAATCGTGGTGCCGCTTTCCAAGGTTGGCAGCAGCTCGACAAGTCGTCCGCTGATGTCGTGTATGCGGCAGCCTGTGTGTGGCTCATTGCAGGTGAAGCGCACCAATCGCCCTTCGTAGGTTGTCACGGCGAGCGGGCTGTTATATGTCACTGTGGCTGCGCTCGATGTGCCGACGTTGATGGTGTTGGACGGTTCGGATAGGTAGCCGAGGCGGCTCGATTGCACATAGTAGGTGTGCGTTTCGCCGGGTTGCATGTCGTCGAAGTCGAGGTAGTTCTCTTCCGATTGCTCCATCGTGGTTGATGACGAGCCGTCGCTGCCGTAAATGGTGCGTGTGACAACGTAGTAGTCGATGGTTTCATCGGCGGGTGCTGCGTCCCAGTTGGCACGGTATGATGTTGCGGTGACGTTGGTGGCTTGTCGTGCCGTGAGTTTCGAAAGTGTGGGAACTGGCAGACACGACCCGGTGAGCGATACGCCCACGCTGCCAGTTATGCCGCCGTCATATACACTTAAGCGTGCCGAGTGTTCTCCTACTGAAGTCGGCGAATATGTTATGCGCAATTGGAAGCCCGATGCTCTATTGGCGTTTGTCGCCGGAATCGAAGTTGCAGCAGCTTTGAAGAGGCTGCGGTTATCGCCATATATGGCTACCGACAGATTGCCTGTCAACCCTTCGCCCTTTATGTAAAGGTCAACGTTCTGCGATGCCCCCACAGCCACTTCGCCAAAGTTCAGCTCGCTGTCTTGGACAGGGCTTATCAGTACAGGGTCGCCTTCATAGTGCTCCACGCTGTAAGGCTCGCCTTGGCGGTCGCCCCAGATGTATTCCACCAACTCGGGGTCATCGACAAATGGGTTGCGGTTTCCTTGTATGGAGTACACGGCATCGTTGCGGTCGAGTTCTTTCTGGCTCACAGGGTCGTTGCGCGACCAGTCGAGGAGCAAGTCGATGGCCCAGTCGCGCATCGACAGGTAGGTGCTGTTTGAGAACATGTAGTTGTAACGCCATGTGTAGTCTTGGTAACACGTTACCATGTAGAAGTAGATGCGGGCAAAGTCGCCCTTGTACTCGTCGTCGGGTTCAAACACCCTCGACGAGCCGCCCCCTTGTCCGCCCACAGGCAGCCCCACAGTGGTGGTGCCATTGGTGAATGTAATCCCGGAGTTGTCAACCTCGCCAAGCGGGTAGTTTGATTTGGCCATGTTGGCATCGCCGTCCGACGGCAATATGTGCATGATGTCGGTACCAGCAGGGAAGTTGTAGATGGCATCGTTGCCCGAACCCCACCAACTTTTAGGAACTGAGTGTTCGCGGTTGAGTCCGCGGGTGCCGCCATAGTAATAATATTGGCGGCTGTCCCAGTTGTCGGAATACATGTCCCACACGAGCAGCCTTCCGTTCACCCTTTCGGGGTATGCGTCGGTTTCGGGGTAGTAGTCCCACAGGCTGTTGTAATTGAGTCGCGTGTGCGAGTGTATTATGTCGCATAATTGGTCTTTCAATGATTGGTCGCGCAGTCCGTCAAGTGAGCTATAATAACCTGCCGGGATCTCGGCTGCAAGTGGCATAGCTACCGTAAGCAACATTATTGCAAGGTGATTTTTGTCCATTATTAAATGATTTGTTGACAATCTACAAAAATAGATAAAAAAGCTCTGCATTCTTATTGCAGGGCAGTTAAAAAATCGGAAAGTCGGGAGTGTCGTACCGATGGTTCAAAATCTCATGCCACGGCGCATTCCTCCTGGAGGCGGACCACCTGCGCCTCGGCGATGCCCGCCAGGCCTGCGCCCGTCGTAATTGATGGGCGGTTCGTCGGCCGAGCTGTTGTTGCCGAATGTTGTGAAGCGGTAGGTGAACGTGAACATGGCATAGCGTGTGACAGCGTTGTACTCGCTATCTTCAATGTAGCTTGCGTTGATGGTGCGGCTTATGTTCTGGCGTTGGTGCAACAGGTCATATACCTTGGCTGTGATGGTAGCTGCTTTGTTCTTGAGGAACTGGTAGGATATTGATGCGTTCCACAGCCATTGGTTGCTGTCGTATCCGTCGCTATAGCCTTTGGTGCCGCTATATGATATGTCGGTATTGAACACGAGTCCGAATGGCGTGTAGTATGCTCCGTTGAACATTCCGCCATAGCTGTGTATGGTGCGGTCGTTTTGTGATTGCACGGTGTTATGTGTGATTTGCACGTTGTAGTTTGGACGTAGCTCAAGTTGAATGGCATCGGTGTTGAAACGTATGTCTGGAGCCAGGTTTACCGAGAATGAGCCGCTTCGATTGTATTGGCTGTTGTTATACCCGACAGTGTTGGAGTATCGCAATGCTGCCATTGATGAGAAATACCAACTTTTATTGCGGAACGGAAGGCTTGCCATACCCATCAAGTTGGCATTCCACACGCCATTGACATTTTCATAAGTTGTCACTTGTCCACCCGTTTGCGAGTCGTAATCGGTGGTGGATATGATGCTGTTTGTGGCAAATTGGAAATTGGCCATTGCCATTATGCTGCGTTGTTTCTCTTGGTTGAAGTCACTGTACCGCAGGTTTACACGTTGGGTGAAAGTTGGTTTCAAATCGGGGTTACCAACGACTATGCGTAACGGGTTCGACACGTCGGCTACGGGCTGCAATTGTGTCAGCGATGGTTGCGACGAACGGGCACGATAGTCAAACGACAATGAACGTGATTGGTTCATTTTTAGTCGTATGCGGGCGTATGGTGCCACATTCCACACCCAACGGGTGGCAATGTTGCGGTCGGGGTTTATCAGGTCTTCGCTGCTCGACATTGAGGAATTGACCATTGCCCCCACATCGAGGTTGTAGTTGTCGCGCACTTGCTTGAATCCTACCTGTATTGATTGATTGAAGTAATTGTTGCGGAAGCGGTTGCTCTGCTCTTCGTTAAGTTCGGGTTGCAACTCGTCTTCTACTATTTGGGTGAGCATTGTGGGGTTGGTCCATGCCAGTGAGCCATATTCCTTGATGACTGCTTGCTTGAAAGCTGGGTCGCCGAGCATCGATAACAGTGCGCTGTTGGCGGCTGTAGTGCCGGTCGCTTGAGCTACAAGGTCATATACATATTTGTCGGCGTTGTTGAAGCGATATTGTCCGTTGTATGAAAAAGTGAGGAATCGTGCATTTTTGATATTTCCGAGCGGTTCGGTCCACGTCAGCCGCCCTTGCACATTGTTGCTCCACTGGTGGTTGTCGTATATCTGGTTGATGTTTTCGTCCTCACCATCCACAAGGTAATAGGTGTTGTCGGTATATGTGTTGCCATTCTCTTTCACATCGCTGAACTGGTAATTGAGGCTTGCGCTGTAGCTGCGTCCTGGGTGGCTGCGGAATTTGTGGTTGAAAATAAGTCGTCCGCTAAATTCATAGCTTGTGCCGTCGTTGTACTTGCTGCCGAGGCTTCGGTTGACGAGTGAACGGTTGGCGTCGCCGGCACGTGTGGCCGAACTATCGGCACTTTCCGAGTCGCTAAAACTTATTGCAAAGCGCGGGCGGAATTCGAGTGTCGAGAATGAGTCGATTTCCCATTTCAGGCGGAAATTGCCCGAAATGTTGTGCCCACGGTCGCGCGATGTTCCTGCGGCATCGTAGTATGATGTGGAGTCGGTGAACAGGTATTGGCGATTGCTGCTGTTGCGGCTGTCGCGGTCGCTGTGGGAATAGAACAAGTCGCCGCCAATGCGCAATTTTTCCTCGGTACCTACGGCAAAGTTAAGGCCTATCGACTGTGTGGAACTTATGCCGCGGTTGCCGCCAAAACGGGTGAAACGCGATGCGCCACGATCGGTGAATCCCATTTCATTTGTGTTGTTGGCACTTCCCAAAATCGTGAACTGGTTTTTGTCGCGGAAGTAGTTGACCATGAAATTGCCCGTGTACCGCTCGTCGGTACCATATCCGCCGGTAAAGTTCCCAAACCAGCCATTCTTCATGCCTTTTTTCACAGTGAGGTTGATTACCGTTTCGTCTTCGCCGTCGTCCACGCCGGTAAGCCTGGCAAGGTCGCTCTTGCGGTCGATTACTTGCAGTTTGTCAACGATGTTTACTGGCAAGTTCTTTGTAGCCACTTTGGGGTCGTCGGAGAAAAACTCCTCGCCGTCCACAAGTATTTTTGTTATCTCCTTGCCGTTGGCAGTGATTTTTCCTTCGCTGTCAACTTCCACGCCCGGTAGCCGTTTCAACAGGTCTTCGACTACGGCGTTCGGTTGTGTGCGATATGAGTCGGCGTTATATTCGATAGTGTCTTCTTTTACCACTATTTCGGTTTTTACACCCACTACGGTTGTTTCGGCCAGCAAGATGCTGCTTTCTGCCATGGGAATTCTCCCCATGTTTATGTCGGAACTTTTTACCTCGATGTTTTGCATCAAAGTTTCATACCCGAGGAATGAAAAACTAACAATATACTTGCCTCGTGCCACGCTTTTCAGCTTGAATGACCCGTTGTTGCCAGCCGACACGGCTGTCACAAACGTGCTGTCGGCATTGTTGCGCATGAGCTTTACCGAAGCTCCTGCAAGCGGTGATTGGTCGGTGCTTGATACAAGCGTCCCGCTTATCACGGCGGCAGCCATCTTTATGCTCGCTATTAATAGCAAACATGCTATTGCCCAGAAACGTTTCATTTCAATTATAGTTTTGTTACGATTGTCATAAAAATATCCTGTGTTTGCCATCATGCCTGTAATAATGGTTGGCAAATACAGTTTTTTAGATACAAATTTAGCTGCAAAGTTTAATTGTACTTATCTTTGCAAAACGTTACCACTACATTTTAAACGATGAAAGATTTTTTGTTATTAGCCAAACGGTTTATTGCGCCGTATAAAAAATATCTTGCGTTGAATATTTTTTTCAATGTACTGTCGGCTTTTTTGACGCTCTTTTCGTTTGCGATTATCATTCCCATATTGGAAATGTTGTTCCATATTAGCCCGAGCCATTACGAGTTCATGGCATGGGGTGACGGTTCAATGAAAGATGTCGTGGTTAACAATTTTTATTACTACACGCAAGAAATCATTGCCGATTATGGGCAGTCGGTGGCATTGGCTGCACTAGCTGCGCTGCTTGTGGTGATGACGATGTTCAAGACCGGTACAGCCTACCTGAGCGCGTTTTTCAGTGTGCCTATCCGCACAGGTGTGGTGCGCGACATGCGCAACCTTATTTACGACAAAATGGTGTCGCTTCCCATGGGATTCTTTACTGCCGAGCGCAAGGGGGATGTGATGGCACGTATCAGTGGCGACGTTACCGAGGTTGAAACTTCGATTACGTCGTCGATCGACATGCTGTTTAAGAATCCTATCATGATAATAGTGTGCCTCACGACGATGATTGTGGTCAGTTGGCAGCTCACGTTGTTTGTCCTCGTGCTGCTTCCTGTTGCCGGATATATCATGGGCAAAGTGGGCAAGAACTTGAAGCGTGCTTCGCTCGAAGGGCAGACGCAATGGGGTGTGCTGCTCTCGAATATCGAGGAAACGTTGGGCGGATTGCGCATTGTGAAAGCATTCAATGCCGAGAAGAAAGTTAGCGGACGTTTCAAGCGCGAGAACGAGAAATTCGTGCGCATTTCCAATCGCATGAACCGCCGTTATGAACTTGCGCACCCCATGAGCGAGTTGTTGGGCACTCTCACCATAGCAATTGTGTTGTGGTTTGGCGGCACACTTATCCTTTCGGGGTCGAGTTCAATCAGTGCGGCATCGTTCATTTATTACATGGTAATATTTTATTCGATTATCAACCCCGCCAAAGACTTGTCGAAAGCCATGTATTCGATACAGCGAGGCATGGCATCGATGACGCGTATCGACATGATATTGAAAGCCGACAATCCTATCAAAGACCCCGTACAACCGCAGCCTGTTCCCGCCGATAAGCCATCGATAAGCTATCGTGGCGTAAGTTTCAAGTATGCGCAAAACTGGGTTGTGAAAGATGTGTCGCTCGAAATACCGTTTGGCCACACGGTGGCCCTCGTGGGGCAGTCGGGGTCGGGTAAATCGACGCTTGCCGACCTGTTGCCGCGCTTCTATGATGTCAATGAAGGTTCTATAACTATCAACGGCATCGACATACGCCAACTGCGTGTGCGCGACTTGCGTTCGCTCATGGGCAACGTCAACCAAGAGGCTATCTTGTTTAACGACACGTTTTATAACAATATCACATTTGGCGTGGAGAATGCTACTCGCGAACAAGTGGAGGAAGCTGCCCGCATTGCCAACGCATTTGATTTCATAATGGATACCGAGGATGGCTTCGATACCAATATCGGCGACCGTGGCTGCCGCTTGTCGGGAGGTCAGCGGCAACGCATAAGCATCGCTCGGGCCATACTGAAGAATCCGCCAATTTTGATACTTGATGAGGCCACATCGGCACTTGACACCGAGAGCGAACGTTCGGTGCAGGAAGCACTCGACAGGTTGATGAAAGACCGCACGACGCTTGTCATTGCGCACCGCCTATCGACGATACGCAATGCCGACCTTATATGTGTCATGCACGAGGGCGAAATAGTGGAACGTGGCACACACGATGAACTTATCGCTCTCAATGGCCATTATAAACGACTTGTAGATATGCAGAAATTTTAATCACACTGTAATGGTAAATATCGTAATTTTCGCATCGGGAAATGGCACAAATGCCGAGAATATTGCCCGCCATTTTGCCGGGAGCAAATTGGTGAAAGTTGCTGCGTTGTTTACTGGCAACCCACGTGCCGGTGCAATCGAGCGCATGGCTCGTTATGATGTGCCGTGCCGCGTTTTCTCGCGCGAGCAGTGGAATTGCCCCGATGAGATAGTTGATGAGCTTAGGCGGCTTGATACGCGCCTTGTGGTGCTTGCTGGATTTTTGAGCATGGTGCACAAGCCGATTATTGACGCTGTAGATGGTAACATAATCAATATTCATCCATCGCTATTGCCGCGGCATGGTGGCAAAGGAATGTGGGGAATGAACGTGCATCGTGCCGTGCTTGAAGCTAGTGACTGCTGCAGCGGCATAACCATACACTATGTGACCGAGGTGGTAGATGGCGGTGCGATAATATGCCAACGCCGTTGCCCCGTACTTCCCGATGATACGCCCGAGGCACTCGCTGAGCGTGTCCATCAGCTCGAATATGAGGCATTCCCTGCCGTTATCGAGCAACTTGCCGAAAAGTTGTAGTCAGTCAATGGTGTTTTAGGGTTTCTTTGCAAGGCGAAGAGGCATACAGGCTGTCGGTAGCGGCAGTTTGTACCTGGCTTGTGGCTTTGCTGTTATATTCCTCTATGAAAGAGAGGCAATCATCTACTGTTATTTCCACTTGCTGCAACGATTCGTTGGCGGCCATTGTTATCCCCAGCACCAACGACAGCACTAATGTAGAATATATGAAACATTTTTTCAACATAATAAAGAGATTGTTTTCCTCTATAAACCATTGTATGTCGCAAATCTTGCATCGGCTTGATATATTTTTATTGAAAGGTGAAGTGAAAGTTAAGCTTTACGTTGTGTTGATGCTTGTGGTGCTGCCGTTTGCGCTCAGGGCGCATGGCGATAGCATATCTTTAGCGCGGCATTTCCGCTGGCATCTTGTCGGCACACCTGTGCCGCCCGACAGTTGCGACTCGGCAAGGCTCGAAAAGAAGGCATTCTGGCGGGCATCGGCCGAAACTGTAGGTTTCAACATCGGGCTTTGGGCTTTTGACCGCTATGTGCAGAAAGGGCATTATGCCTACATCTCATTTAACACCATCAAGGAGAATTTCAAGCACGGATTTGAGTGGGACGACGACCACCTCAGCACCAATATGTTTGCGCACCCTTATAATGGGTCGCTTTTCTACAATGCCGGGCGTTCCAATGGGTTTAACTTCTGGCAATCCGAGTTGTTTGCAATCGGTGGCAGTGCAATGTGGGAAATGTTCATGGAGTGTGAGTACCCATCGACCAACGACATCATTGCGACACCCGTGGGCGGTGCGGCAATAGGCGAGGTGCTTTACCGTGCTTCCGACCTTGTACTCGACGACCGCACCACGGGTGGCAAACGCTTCGGGCGCGAGTTGGCGGCTTTTATCATATCACCCATGCGTGGGTTCACGCGCATCGTCACTGGCAGGGCGTGGGAACGGCGTGCTACGACTGGGCGGCGGTTTGGCACACCGCCCATTAGCGTGTCATTGTCGGTCGGCTCGCGTATGTTGGTGTTTCAGGACGACGATAAGTTGGCCAAGGCGGGCGGTGCACTGCGCATTGGCATCGAGTATGGCGACCGCTTCGCCGCAAGTACTAAGGCTCCGTATGACTATTTCAGTTTTATCATGGAATTGAATGCCATGAAGACGCAGCCGTTGCTTAGCCGTGTGGAAATCATCGGGCGGTTGCTGTCGTGTTCGTTGGTCGATACCCACAAGTGTGGCCTGTCGGTGGGTATGTATCAGCATTTCGATTATTTCGACTCCGACACGATTAGTTCGAAACCCGTACAAGGGGTATTGAAACCTTGCGTCGTCCCCTACAAGTTGGGGACACCGGCTTCGGTGGGCGGAGGGGCTATGTTTCGTTATAATGTGTCGCCCAGATGGGCGTTTGATGCCTACGTGCACGCGAATGCCGTAATTCTCGGCGGGGTGCTGAGCGACTATTACCGCCAGTATCATCGCAATTACAACTGGTCGTCGGGCTTCTCGTTCAAATTCGGGTTAAATTGCAATTTTGGCGACCGCCTTTCGATAAATTTGTCGGACAACATGTATCGGTTATACACGTGGGGCGGGTATGATTATGATGTAGATTGGTCGCTCACGCCAGAAGGCGGGCCGACAAATGTGCAGGGCGATGCTTCAAATGCATGGTTCAACCATCTGGAGTTGCGGGCCGACTATCGGCTGTGGAAAAGGCTTTATGCAACTGTGGGGCTTGACTGGTATTACCGCAAGACTTCATACGAGCGTTTTATGTGGGTTGAAGGAGAATCTTGGGGAACGAATATGCCGATAATTTGGAGTCACCAAGCAGGTGTCAACCTGATGCTCACATACGTTTTCTAACCCGCCGCCAAATGACCAAATGAAATCGGTCCAAATAACCAAATGAAAATGCGCCAAATAACCAAATTTTAACTGCAAATATTTGGCTTTTAAATAGTTGATATGGTGATAATCTTGCGGGATTTTTAGACTGCATTGGTATTATGTCAAACCGTCATATTACGCCGAAGTGGGCGAGGGCACGTGCGATTCCGTCGTCATCGACCGATGTGGTAACGTAGTCGGCGTGGGGCTTGATTGCCTCATTGGCGTTGCCCATTGCCACACCAATGCCAGCTTGTTTTATAATTGGAAGGTCGTTGCCGCCATCGCCAAAAGCCATGGTTTCGCTGCTGTCGATGCCTATATGTTTGCAAATTGCCAGCATTCCGTTCCCCTTGTTAACGCCACAAGCTGTGATGTCGGCAAAATATGGGCACCATCGGCTTGATGTGCAATGTTCAAGTCCAGTCATTAACCGCGCCTCTTCGGCGTTGTCGATGATGGGTGTGAATTGGAGTATGCCCTGGCGTGTGAGTTCGTCAAGTGGCTTGTCGCTCCATTGGAAATGCAAATCGAACATTTCCTCAAACTGGCGTTCCAATTGCCTGTTGAGGTTGGGGAAAATGATATCGTTGCGTCCGACTACCATGCAAGCAGTGCCAGTTTTGAGTAGGTATTCGGTTACGACAGTTGCGTCGTGTCTGTTGATAGGGGTGAATTGCTCAAAACCATCATGAGTGAAACTATGTGCCCCGTTGGTGGTAATGTATCCGTCAACAAGTGGCACTATTGTATCGATGTTGTTTATAAGAGGGAATGCCCGTCCTGTAGAAATGAATATCTTTGTTCCGCGATCCTTTGCTGCCAGCAATGCTTCGACAGTAGAGACGGGTATGCGGTGAGTCTTGAAGCTGACAAGCGTCCCATCAATATCAAAAAATAGTGCCTTAATCATATCGAAATTTAATATGCGTGATTATTTTTTGAATCTGATTTGCAAGTTGAGCCTGATATACACCTTGCCGTCACCGCCACGGAATAAAGTACCAAAATTGTATCGGCTACGGCTGGCTCGCTCGAAACGAGTGTTATTGAAAAGGTAGTTTCTCAGGGCGTTCCAATAGCAGAACTGGTTACGAACGATTTTGTCATCTTTTTTTACCACAATGAAATCATTAATTTCATCATAGTCACCATTCCATTCTTTTGTGGGGCACATCCCAGATGCAGCATCAAGCAGCAAAGTTTTCATTTTATATTCGTAGAATTTAAACAGATTATTGCCCGAATAATTGAAAGGATTGTTTTGTGCCACTTGATACACGATATCCTTTATGTCATGCGTTTTCGAATCAGGATTATTATCGAAAATTAGGCACTCTGCGATAAATTGTGGCATGAAACTATCGATGAGCAGCAGGTTGTTTTTGAATGTTTGATGTTCTATGTCGTTATATTTCAATGTACAGCTCTGTCTATATATTGCTGCTATGCGGTCGAGGTGGTTATCAATGCTGTTGATAGTGCTGATTTGCGCATCTGAAATGTCGCCTCCTACCACGGTGTAAAGGATATTTGTCGTTTCTCCAGCATTCAGCAATGTAGTATCTCTTAGCTGAGATTTGATGAAAAATTTAAACGATGAGGGCATATTTGTAAATGAGATAATGTTGCTCTAACAATTCACAAATTTAAGGAGAATGTAAGTAGGATGGCTATTCTTGTAGAGGAAAAAATGTAAAATTGTGAGAAAATACGGTATGCTTGGCTACAAAGTGCGTAGTTTGAATTGGTTGTGGTGTATCTCGATGAATTCCTTTTGTGGCTGGAATTTATCGGGCATAATGATATGGCGACCGTTGATGCGACACAGGTAATCTTTAAATGAAGGCTCACTTGTGTTGTCGATAATTTCATCGGAAATTTCTATCGTTAAGTTGGGAGTGATTGAAATGAGCAATTTATCGTATGCCTTGTGGAAAAATGGGTTCATGCAAAGTCCGTTTTTAGGATTAGTTCGGTTGACCGCATCTTGTTTCCAATCGACAATGTGGCAAGCCTCTAAAAGTTCGGGATTTCCAATGCCTGAAATGCAGCATCGGAAATTATAGGCACTCATGACAGCAGAGCGGAAAAAGGATTGGTTTATCCTTTGTTTCACCACGACTTCTCGTTCAGCTCCTTGTGGCAAGTTTGCTATTTCTATGTCAGCTGAATCTTCGATATTCTTCGATGTCAGTTTTGCGATTAGCTTTTCACTCTCGAATACAAATAGTTCGGGGTCTTTATAAAATTGTTTCCACACTTCTTCTTCTAATTTTGCACCATGAGCCAAACCTGTTACGCCTTTCTTTTTGAGGTCGGGGTCTAAGCGTCCAAGATTTCCTATTTTCATGTTCAATGCACTTGGCGACCTTCCTATTAAGTTTGCGAACTTCACGACTAATGGGTGCGTTTTGTTGCTGTCCTTGAAAGGAATTTTGCAATAAACGTAGAATGCTACGATTGTTTCTTCTAAGCTCCAAAGTGTTTTCATAATAGTGGCTGGGGTTAGAATTGGAAGTAGATGAAGGGCTGGATTTCACTGCTTTTCATTTGGATGGCGAGGTAGATAACCAGCACGAGCACGAGCCAGTAGCCGATGACTGGCATCTTCACCATCATGCGCTTTGCGGCTGTTTCCCACGATGTAGGCAGGAAGTGCAGCATGAAGCCTATGGCCATCACTAAAAGTACTTTCCAGTAGCCTTCAACAAGTTGCGGCAGCAACTCGATGTGGAACGATGTCCCTATCTGCCGCAGCATGGCCATTGAATTGTCGAAATCAACGTTGCGGAAGAAAATCCAGCACAGGCATACGAAGTGGAATGTCAGCACCACGCACAGTGTCTGTGTCCAGAAGCCGTGTTTTTGCCCGATTTTCTGTCCAGTAATGGCCATCCACACTTTGTGTAGCGCAAGTGCCACACCGTGGAGCAGTCCCCACAGCACGAAGTTCCACGACGCGCCGTGCCACAGTCCGCCAAGGAACATGGTCAGTATCAGGTTGATATATTGCCGTATTTTCCCTTTGCGGTTGCCTCCGAGCGAAATATATAGGTAATCTTTGAGCCAGCTTGACAGCGATATGTGCCAGCGTCGCCAAAACTCGGTGATTGAAGCCGACTTGTAGGGGCTGTCAAAGTTGATATTGAAATGGAAGCCAAGCAGCAATGCGATGCCTATTGCCATGTCGCTGTAGCCCGAGAAATCGCAGTAAATCTGCAAGGCGTAGCCATATAGCCCGACAAGGTTCTCAAGCCCGGAATATAGTGCAGGGTTGTCGAAAATGCGGTCAACGAAGTTGATGCTGATATAGTCGCCAATAACCACTTTCTTGAACAATCCGCATACGATGAAGTAAACGCCAGTGCCAAGCATCTCGCGGGTGACTGTGAGCGGGCGGCGTATCTGAGGTATGAAGTCTTTTGCCCTTACGATAGGCCCGGCTACAAGTTGCGGGAAGAATGAAACGAAGAAAGCGTAGTCGATGATTCGGTCAAGCGGCTCAATACGGCGGCGGTAAACATCGATGGTGTAGCTGAGCGACTGGAATGTGAAGAATGATATACCCACAGGCAGGAAAATGTCGAGAGGGTCGAAATGTCCGCCAGTGAAGTCGGCCCATACCTGCCCGAAGAAGTTGGTGTATTTAAAGTAACACAATAACCCTAAATTGATTAAGAGGCTAAGCGTTACAAGACCTTTGCGAGCCCATCGACCCGATGTGCGCCCCATCCATCGGGCTATTAAGTAGTCACACACTGTAACTACCGCCAGCAAGAAAAAGAACATCCCACTACTCTTGTAGTAAAAATAGTAAGAAAAGAGTATTACAAATATTATGCGGGCGTTCTCCTTGTGTTCGAGTTGTGTGTAAATTATCAGAAATCCAGCAAAAAGCCACAAGAAAATGCCACTGCTGAATATCATTGGTGCTGCGGGGTCGTAGGTGAGCAGGTCGCCTATCCGTCCCATGAGTTCGCATATATAGTTCCAGTCAATCATCGTTCGTTACTATTTATTGTATTCATCTTCACCTTTTAGCAAAGCATTGTAGAAATATCCTGCAAGTCGGCGTCCGCCAAGGAAGTTGATGTGCGTATAGTCGCCGTTGGCTTCGCGCGGCGAGCCTTCCACCATTTTTACAATGCTGCCCTCGCCGCCCATTGCGTCAAACATGCTCCAGAAAGCCACCCCGCTTTCGGCGGCAATAAGGCGCTGGTATTTCACCATGGCCAGCACGCCACGCATGGTGCGCATTTCGCCGTCGCGGCGTTCGCATCGGTCGCCAACGCTTACCACCAATATGCCGCTGCTGGGGCAATTTCGTTTTAAGTGGTCGATTACTTCGCACATTCGCTCTTTATAACCGGCATAGTTGGTGATTTCGGGCGTAATGGCGTTCAATCCATACATGAGTATGATCAAGTCGTAATGGCGTAGCTTGTCGTATTCGGCCAAGTTCTGTTCGGGGATGCCGAGCAGGTTGTGCCCGGCAGTGCTACGCATTGAGTAGCAGTCAAGTATGATGCCTTGGCTGCAGTCCATTGTAGCACCATAAAATGTGTAGTTGTCGCCCGACGCATTGACCGACCAGCGTATCCGTCCTATTTTGCTGCCATTGCCATTGACTGTGAGCATTTGTATTCCTTGTTGCGGTTGCACGTCGAATTGCTGCCTTTGTTGGCTGCCGTTGATTGATGCTGTCACAGTGCATGGTGCATACGCACGGAAGTATATCGATGATTCGTCGCAGCTGTCGAGGCAGGAGTAATATCTGCTTTGTCCTCTTAGTTCTACGGTAGCGGCACTGTCGGGGATGGCGTATTCGCCCGATATGGTTTCGCGGCTGCGGTCGAAGCTGCCGTCTGTGTCGGTGACCTTGTGTGAATCCCAACCCGAAAAACTGTGTCGCACACTGCGGCGGAAGCCGTAGGTTTCAGACGTTACAGGCACATATCCCACTCCGCAGCCGCCATATTGTTGTTGTAGCATCATGCGCAGGTCGGCGGTCAGAATATCGCCTTCAATGTATGAGTCGCCCAGTACGGCAATTCTCACCACGCCGCCATTGCCGTTTGTCATGCGGTCGATGGCCGAGTAGAACGGTTCCATGCCGTGGCCTTCGCCAAGGCTGAAGTCTTCGATAAAAGCATTGCCAGTGCCACCTTGCAGCGTGGTGTCAATTCTTGCCGATGACGTTTTTCGGCGTTTATCTTTAGTCGTGGCTGTGGCATCGTTTCTCGTTGAGTCGGTGGTGACTTTTGCAGCGGCTTTTTTTGCAGCGATTATCGAGTCGGCGCGTCGGTCGATGATTTCGGCTAAGGCTGCATCTTCGGGGTCGGCATCGCTCTGGGGTGCTTTTATGTCGGCAAGTATGTCAACTTCTTTTAATGGTGAACCGAGTATCGACAATTGTGGTAGCTTGTTCATTGCAAGTAGTGTGATTACTACGAGCAATACGAGCCAAAGTACCACATGAAGGTAATTCTTTTTCATCGAGCATGATTTTTTGAGCCGGTAAAATTAGCAATTCTTTTTTACCTGCTTCTTCTTTTAACCGACATTATACGGCCGTAGTGCCTAATTTTGTGTTTCTACCATGTGAAATGCTGGCGTGACAATTTGATGTAATATTGTGTATTGTTATGGATTAATTCTATAAAATAAATCGAAATAGAAAATATTTGCCATAAAATTTGTATAATATAAAACATATTGATAAATTTGCACTGTGTTTTATTGCATTATGCTTAATTTTTGTACAAGATGAAAAGGTTTAAAAAAAGATGGCTGATATTGTTTTTGTGTATGAGCTGTATCAGTGTTTTAGGTTTATTTGTATCAGGTTCAACTTCCGATTTTGACTTGCCCGAGTTGTCGGCGCAACAGTATGCCAATATCGCTTGGATGATAACGGCTACAATATTTGTGTTGATGATGACCCCGGGGTTGGCATTTTTCTATGGAGGCATGGTGAGGGCAAAAAATGTGATAAGCACCATGCTACAGAGTTTCATAGTGATGGGCGTGGTGAGTGTTATATGGGTTGCTGTGGGATTCGGCCTGTCTTTTGGCGACGACGTGTGCGGCCTTATAGGCAATCCTGCTGATTTCTTTATGTTGCAAGGGGTTGGGGCTGAGAATTTGCTCCCGGCTGCCGAAGGGGTGCACCTCAAGCAGCAAGATATCGTTGTGACAACGATTCCGTTGGCATTGTTTGCATTGTTCCAGATGAAATTTGCCATCATTACGCCATCGTTAATCACGGGGTCGTTTGCCGAGCGTGTTAAATTCTCGGGTTACTTGATTTTTATGATTTTGTGGGTGCTTGTGGTGTATTGCCCTTTGGCCCATTGGACGTGGCACCCCGAGGGGATTTTTGCTAAAATGCACGTCCACGACTTTGCCGGAGGCATAGTGGTGCATGCTGCCTCGGGTGTGGCTGCGCTGGTTGGCGCGTTGTTTCTCGGCAAGCGCACGAGCGAGGAGGGCAAGGCGGCCAATATCCCGTTTGTGCTGCTTGGTGCGGCATTGTTGTGGCTTGGGTGGTTCGGGTTCAATGGCGGCTCGTCGTTGGCTGCCGACGGGATTGCCATTTCGGCATTCCTGAACACCAACACTGCTGCCGCAACAGCTATGGTGACGTGGGTGTTGCTTGACTGTGTGCTCGGTCGCCGGCCGTCGGCTATGGGTGCTGCCATAGGTGCTGTAGTTGGGCTTGTGGCCATCACGCCCAGTGCCGGGTGGGTGACAGTGGGGCAAAGTTTTTTCATCTCGTTTATCACCACCATTATTTGCAACATTGCTGTGACTTATAAGGCTAAAAAACACCTTTTTGACGATGCACTTGACGTATTTCCCACACACGGACTTGGCGGGATTGTGGGCACGGTGTTGACAGGAGTGTTCACGTATGCCTATTTCTTCCCCGGTGGAAGCGAAGAGGTGACACGCTTGCAATTTTTTGTCAACCATCTGCTTGCCGTTGTCATAGTGTTTGCTTATACGTTCGTGATGAGCTATGCGCTTTATTGGTTGACCAACAAGATGGTGCGTATGCGTGTGTCGAAAGAGAGTGAACGGATAGGGCTTGACCGTTCGCAGCACGCCGAGGAGTATGGTAGCGAGGCCGCTGGTACTGAAATAGCCGAGGAAATCCCCTCGGAAGCTGAATGGCTCAAGTCGGTTTCAGAAAATTAGTTGTTTGTGATTAATCATGCTAAGAAGCCGCTAGTATCGCTTTTTGCAATATTTGGGCGGCTTCTTTTATGGTGCGAATGGTTACCGCAAGCGTAGTTTTATGCCAGGTTTAAGCGAACGGTGTGAGTTGCTGGTCGATAGGCGGTTCATTTTACATAGTGGCTTCAGTTTGATGCCGAATTGCTGCGCTATTTTGTAGGAAGTGTCGCCAGTGCGCGTCACGTATGTGCTTGGTGCTGTGGATTGGGCGGCATCATTCTTTTCTTCGAGATATACGATGCTGCCAGCAGCAATCTCGTTGTTGCGTTTTCGCCAGCTGATGTCGTTGAATGACGTGAGGCGGCGAGCGCGCATACTAAATTCATCGGCAATCTTTGAATAAGTGTCGCCTTCCTTGGCAATCACACAATATAGCCCGTTGCGTTTCACTATGTCGTGGGCAGCCGTTATTTCTTCGAATATTTCGCTGTCGATTGAGTGCTGCAGCGATTCGTCGCCGTCGAGGTGCTTGGGTTGTGCCATGATGGGTTGACCTGTGTCGTAGCGATATAATTCGTAGCTTTCGATTATGTCGATAAGCTTGTCGGCATAACGCTTGTCGGTGGCATATCCGCATTTGCGCAAAGTGCGTGCCCAGCCCTTGTAGTCGGTGACATCGAGTGCGAAGAGTGGTGCGTATCGTTTTTGTTTCAGGAAACGGGCATGGTCTTCAAATGATTCGTCGGCCGAGTTGTAGCTGCGGAAGCACTCGTTGCGCTTGTCATCGTCGGCATATATTTCCCCGCCATTCCATGCCCGGCCGTGGCACTTGATGCCGAAGTGGTTGTTCCCCTTTGTAGCCAATCGGCTACGTCCCGCGCGGCTTTCGAGCAGCCCTTGGGCAAGTGTGATACTGGCTGGGATGCCATATTGCTGTTGATGCAAAATGGCTATGTTGCGGTACTTCTCGATATATTCGAGGTAAGCAGCCGACTGCGCTTGTGCCGCCGAAGTGAAACCTGCGATACAAAGAATAAGCGTTATTAACTTGCAATTCCAAAAATTATGGATATATTTGCATAAATACTGTATTGCCATGGAAGAAATAATTATACCTGCAAAGATAAGGGTTTGCTCTTATAATGAATTGCAAGAAGACGACAAAAAGTTGACCGAAATGGCTCGCGAGGCTTGCGGCAGGGCGTATGTGCCTTATAGCAAGTTTCATGTGGGCGCAGCCTTGTTGCTTGCCAATGGCGAGGTTGTGACTGGTGCCAACCAGGAGAATGCGGCATTTGCCGGCACGTGCGCCGAGCGGACAGCCATTTTTTATGCCGCTGCACGTTATCCTGGAGTGCGTTTCATGAAATTGGCTATTGCTGCGTGGCAGAACGGCGATTTCGTTGAAGAGCCTGTGTCGCCATGTGGAGTATGTCGCCAGGCGATATTGGAATATGAGAAAATCGGTGGCAAACCTGTGGAAATATTGCTTTGCGGCAGAAACAAGGTGTATCGTATCGAAGGTATTCGCACCATGCTTCCCTTGAGCTTTGATGAATTTTGATAAAATGGCTTGAACGTGGGTTGTCGGAAAAAATGCGATAAATCCGTTGTGTTACACGCTATTCATCGGCTAATTTTGGCACGATGTGGTCAAGCAGCTTGACCAATTCGGTTGCCGGGTCGTCGGTGGGGGTAATGTTGCGCACGTCCATGGCTTCAAGCATCGGGGCGTTTTGGATGTGTGTGGTTATGTGGTATATTGGTGCGTTGCTTTTTTTTGCCGTTGCCATGAGAGATGCGAATGCCGGGCTTGAGATTGTGGTGGGGGTGATGGAATGGCTGATGATTATAATGGCATTGGCATTGTTCATGGCCTTTGATATTTGTGCCGTTCCTGGTAGGACAGAGGTGGCAGGTCGTAATTTCGCATTAAAGAATGAAGCAAATGCCCCTGCAATTGCTCCTCCTGCGCCGCCGGCAGTTATATACGACACATCACGGCCGTTGTGGTGGAAGTAAACCGAGGCCATGTTGCGCAACCCATTGTCGAGAATGTCGGCGGTGACTTCGTTGGCTCCAAGTTGGCGGGCGTAGAGTGCGGCAGGGCCTGTCGCGGCGTAAAATGCGGCATTGTCGTTGTGCGCAATTGTGAAGCGGCATCGCTTGAGAAGTGCCGTGTTTCTGCTGTCGGTTACGGAATGCACCCTTAGCATCTCCGATCCGCGGTACAGTTGCAATTCGTTGCCAGCCTCGTTGTGCATTTTGTAGCCGAGTGCATTGAGCATTCCCATTCCTGCATCGATGGTTGCCAGTCCGTCAATGCCTATTATGAAATTGCGGCAGTTGCGTGAAAGGGCGTCAAGGATAACATCGCCAATGCCGTGGGTGAAAGTGGTGGCTGGGTTGCAATAATTGTCACCGGGGTCGTAACCGCATATTTTTGCGCACTCGATACATGCAGTCTTGCCGTCGTGCGAGATGAGGTAGCTTGTTTCAATTGGATTTGAGTGTCGGTCGCGGGCAATGGTGGTTGCGCGTGTGGTTTTTGTGCCGGGCATCGCTTCCATAGCGTCGATAAACCCTCTTCCGCCCGAGGTTATTGGTAGTATCGAGGCAGAGTGGTGTGTCTTGTTTTGCGCAAAGTATGCTTCTGCGGTATTCTTGATTTGCGACGCACTGTTGATGTAAGTGGAATACAGGATAGCGATTTCCATCATGTTCACAAAGTTATGAAAAAAGTGCCTAAATTATTCGATAAAATGGGAAAAATACTTGCATGAGAATGTTTGGGTGTATGCGGTGATGGCTCATTTGTAGCGCACACCAATGTGAAAATATGTAAAAATATGAACGTTGCTCTGGTGTAATAAAAATTGCCGAAATTCTTCGATTAATTCGCTAATATGTTGAAATACTGATAAAAAGGGCGCGAAAATATTTGGCTGTAGCGAGAATTTTGCGCTATATTTGTATTGCTGTCTTTTAAAGTTTAGCAGAAGTTTAACATAAATCGACCTATTTGTGTGGTATGTTTTATAACATAAAAAATTAATGCCTTTATGGAAATTGATTACGGTACATATGCGCTGAATGTGGTTTCCTACTATTTCTGGTATCTTTATGACCTGTTTGTGGGATTTCCGTTGGTCATACAGATTTGTATCCTCATCATTATGCTAAGTATATGTGTGGGTGGCTATCTGTTGTGCCAAACGATATATCTCTACATAATCAAGCACAAGGAGAGGAAGATAATGGATAGGTTCCTGGAATTGTATCGCGACCCGATGATTGAAATCGGTAACGACGACGTGATTCACGAACCTGAAGAGATTGCCGAAATGATGAATTATGACAGGCGCAAACCGTTTACCCTCAGGGAGAAGCGGTTGCTTGTGCAGATGATAGCCGATACAAAGACAGAAATTACCGACACGCGTACTGATGCGGGTGAAACTATCAACCGGGCAAATTTCCATAATATCATAAAGGCTTTCGGGTTGCAAAGTTTCTTTGAGAGCGAGTTGCAATTTTCACGCACTAAATATAAGGTAAGAGCTTTGACTTGGATGCGCTTCCTTGAAGAGAATGTGCCAGGTGCGGTGATAACGCCGTTGCTTTACTCGCGCAACAACGATTTGCGCAAAGCCGCCCAGGCGGCTTTTATGTGGAATAGTGTTGTGGAGCCGTTCCGCTTCTTTGACAATGGCGATTATGACAAATATTACCGCGACTGGGACAAAATCGATATACATTCTATCTTGGTGAACCGCCGCAAGGTGGGCTTGACGATACCCAATGTGGCACATTGGGTGAGGGATTCGCAGAATGATAAGCTCAAGCCGTTGTTTGCAAGCGAGATACGCTATCTGAACAAGGTGAATGAGTGTGACGAATTGTTCGATACGTTTATCCGCACGAGCGATAGCGAGTTGAAGTGCGAAATCGCATGTACGTTGGGCAAAATGAGGCATATTGCCGATGAAGAAAATCTTGTGGAGGCCTACAAGGCTCAGACCGAGGTGGTAAAGGTGGCGATAATCAATTCTATAGTGGATATGGGAACTGGCCGCCAGACTCATTTCCTTGAACAATGCTATGATGGGGCAAGTGACTACTCGGTGAAGTTTGCCGCAGCTCTTGCATTGTCGAAGTATGGTGAAGAGGGCAAGGCGATTTTCGACCGCAAGCAGCGCAGTGCAGGTGCAAAATATCAATGGATATTTGACCATATTAACGACCCGATAATCAACAGGAGGTATGCCGTATGAAAGAGATGTTGTTTGATATTTATGGCTATGCCGTGTTTTTCTATAGCTTGCTGCTGATTATCAATTACACGGTGCTCATGTTCTTGAGTTTCAACTCGCAGCGCCGCGAAAAGACATTTTTGAGCATAGCTTGGATTAAAAAGATGCTTAGTGACTCGCCTTATACGCCTGGTGTGTCGATTATAGCCCCGGCATATAACGAGGAGAGTAATATTATAGATAACGTGGTGTCGATGCTGTCGGTCGATTACCCTAAGTTTGAGGTGGTAATTGTCAATGACGGTAGTACCGACTCGACACTTGAGAAGCTTATCGATTATTTCTGCCTTGTTGAGGTGCCATTTGCCTACCACGAGGCGGTGAAATGTGCGCCAGTAAGGCGGGTGTTTAAGTCAACAAAGCCTATTTTTGAACAGCTCACAGTGGTTGACAAGGAAAATGGCGGCACCAAGGCCGATGCGTCGAATGCCGGCATCAATGCCTCGCGTTATCCTTATTTTATCGATACCGACGTTGACTGTATTATCGATAAGTATGCCTTGTACAGGCTCGTGTGGGCTGTGCTCAAGGAGAAGACCCCGGTTATAGCCGTCAGTTCTACTATGCTGATGGTCAACGGCTGTAAGGTTGAAAATGGTCGCATGGTTGAATCGCGCGTGTCGAAACGTCCTATCCCGCTGTTCCAGCAAGTGGAGTACCTGCGTTCTTACCTTGTGGGCAAGATGGGGTGGTCGGCTCTCAATGCTGTTAACAACGTGTCGGGTGGTTTCGGTTTCTTCCGCCGCGATGTAGTGGTGGCAGTCGGTGGATACGATTCATCGAGCTTTGCCGAGGATATGGATCTTGTGATGCGCATGATTTCCTACATGTGCGAGTTGAACCAGCCATATCGCATACCGCATGTGGCCGAAACTACATGTTGGACTGAAGGGCCTCCGACGTTGTGGTCGCTCAACAAGCAACGCACACGCTGGGCGCGTGGTCTGATGCAGTGTATGCTTGTGCACCGCAAGTTGTTGTTCAACCCACGGTACAAACGGCTTGGGCTTATTACCTATCCGTTTATGTTCGTCTTTGAGTTTGTCGCACCGATTATAGAGTTTATAGGGTATATCTCCCTGATATGGTTCATATTGATTGGTGCAGTCAACTGGATGACATTCTGGGTGATACTGCTCATGCTTTACACGTTCAACGAGTTCATGCTGTTGGTTATATGCTTCTTCAGCTACTACGTTGAGGATCCCAGCAACCGCAATAGCAAGTGGGATTATGTGTGGCTGTTCATAGCATCACTTTTTGAACCTATTCTATATCACCCGCTTATAGTGTTCTTCTCGGTAAAAGGTTACTTTAGTTTCCTCACCAAGCGGTCGTTCAAGTGGGAGGATATCAAGCGTGAAGGATTCGGAAAGGAACGCCAGCGTGAAGAAGAACGTCGTCGCCAACGTGAGGAAGAAGAGGAGGAAGAGCAAAATGACTCTGAACCCGAAGTTGGCAGCGACCATGATGAAGATAACGACAATGACGAGAGGAGATGACCGCTCTCTTGAACATTCTGAATATAATATAGAAACGAATTAACATAGAATATACCGCACATGAAGCGACAAAGGTTTGCATATTGGATATTGGCGATAGTGTGCTCGCTGTTTTTCTTGTCGGCGACCGACGATGACAGCGTGCATTTGCCCGAATATTACGTCGATGCAGCTAAGCAATGCTTTGCCCGCCAACAAAATGAGGAAGCCAAGTTAATCCTCGATAAAGGCGTGAAGGTGCACCCGACCGACCCCAACATCCGCTGGTTGCTGGGACGTTACTATTATGAGAAGCACGACCTCGATATGGCTCGTTACAATCTGGTAAAAGCTATTGAGGGCGACTACAACCATGTAGATGCCAAGCAATTGATTGTAAAGGTGGAAGAAGAGTCGGAACACTATTCGAGTGCGATATGCTATGTTAATGAACTGCTTGAAGTCAACCCATATTGGCGTGGGTTGTGGCGTAAGAAAATCGAGCTTTACCGCAAAATGGGCAATGATGTGGAAGCCGATCGTCTGCTTGTGCGCATCAGCCAGATTTATCCCGAAGATAGCGGGTTGAAGAAAGATTTGGCTTATTCCTACGAGATGTCGTATCTCAAATACCGCAAGGCGGGCAACCTTGCCGAGGCGACGAAATATCTTGAAAAGTGGCTTGAAATAAATCCCGACAATGCCGAGGTTTATCTGGCGTTGTGCAATATGTATTTGCAACAAGGGTTTGTCGATCGTGCTTACGAGGTTGCCTCGCGTGGTACTGAACGTTTCCCTGGCAATATGGAATTGTTGCGCAAGAAAGTGGGCATATTGTGCGAGCAAGGACGTTATACCGAGGCGTTGACATACGTGAACAATCGCATGGCCACCAACAATTCGCCTGTATTGCGCTCATATTACAATTCGCTCCTTGCCGATGCGGCATTGGCTGCCCGCAATAGCGACCCGTATGTAATGTATGGCAAGATTTATGAGCAGACACGTAGTCGCGAGGCACTTGATTACTTGCTCAATACGTCGCTCACGCGCGGATATTATGAAGATGCGCGTTATTACTTGTCGGAGGCGAAAAAACTCGATGGACGCGATAATCCCAAGTTGCTCTATAAGGAATACATGCTCGAACGTCGTTTCGGGAACGAGCGCGAGGCCGATGCGCTGCTCGGTCGCATTTATCGGGCAAATCCTGGTGATTATGATGTTACATACGAGATGGTGAAGGCACAGTATGACCAGTCGGAACGGCTCATGAACAACAATGAATATGGCGAAGCGATTGCATGTGCGCAATTTGTTGTTAAAAATGAGAAAGAAGACAGTTCTATCGTGGTTTCGGCTCGTGAACGCATTATCACGTGCTATACTATGCTCAAGCGTTATAATGAGGCTTTGGCCGAGGTTGAGGCTCTGAAAGAGTATATGCCGTCTTATCCTCTGTATGTGGAGCGCAAGGGCGACATTCTCACCAAGATGGGTCATGCCACTGCTGCGCTTGACTTGTATTATGTGGCTTACAACGATACTACCGTGGTTAATCGGGATATTTACGCAATGGCATACGAAGAAACGGCCGTTCCGTATATCAAGAAATTGATGGAAGAGGGTGCCACCAACAGGGCGTATTATGAGGCTCAACGGTTGCTCGAAGTAAATCCCGACAGCGACTTGGGATTGAGATATGCGATAAATTCGTCTGCTTTGCTCGGTAAGACCGAAGAATTTGAGCAATATGCATATACTGGCGCAGAGAAATATCCGAATGACCTTTTCTACAAGGTAAAGATAGCCCAGTCGCTCGATGAAAAGGGTAAATATGACGAATCACTCGAAATGTTGCGTGGCGAACTGGAGGATTACCCCGATAATCCCGATATTACGGGAGCATATTCGGCAAGTAGCGAGTTGTATGCGCTCGACCTTATACGCGACAATAATCCCGAAGCTGCCATATCGGTAGTTGACTCGGCATTGGTTTTCGATGAAAAGAACAATAGCTTGCTTTACACCAAGGGGCTTGCATTCGAGAAAATGCACAACCTTGACTCGGCTTATATATATCAATTGCATTACGAGCCGGCGATTACCGAGGTTGACGATTATAACCAGCATATTCGCGGCTTGCTCAATCGCAGCTATAACAACCAGATAGGGTTGTATTACTTGCATTCACGCCCTGCACGCGAAGATGTGATTACTTCGATTGCATCGGTAGAATATACCCATACAACCGCCAAAAACGATTATACCGCTCGTGTAAACTACAAGAGCATCGATGGAAACATGAATCCCGATGAAGTGAACGAAGATCTCGATGGCGGCGGCGCAGCACTGCAGTTCCAGGCTGCGTGGACGCATAGGTTCAATTCCAAGTGGAGCTTGAATGCCAATCTTGCTTGGGCCAGCGACTATTTCCCCGAATGGGTAGCAAACGTGGGTGCTACAAGGAGCTTCAAAAAGGAGTGGGAACTGAACTTGAACGTAGGTTATCGCCGATTGCTTGACGAGAGCAATTTATTCTCATTGTCGCCCACGGTGTCGAAGATGTGGGATCCTGTGCTCACTTCCCTGCGGCTCGACATGCTCACCACTAACAGTGAATATTATTTCAACCTCACTGGCCAAGCCAAGTTCTTCCTTAACCAAGATCGGCGCACCAATATCACGGCGATGGCTGGCGTGGGCAATTATCCCGAAATTACGCTTCTTGATAATGCCATCGTGACGGGCTATCAATATCATAAGATGTCGTCGATGGTTGGGCTTGGTGGAACGGTGATGCTCACCCGCAATTTCTCGGTGGGTGTGCTTGGCACATGGTATAACTATTTCAACCCATATAGCGATGTCATAAGCACGGCATCGAAGCATAGGAATATATATAATGTGGAATTGCAGCTATACGTCAACTTCTAAAGCTTGCGCCGCTACGGTGCTGTCGCTTTTTATTGCCGCCGGCTGTGGCAATGCTTCTACTGCGGTCGGCGAGAGAGGTGATACCGACGTAAATAGCTCATTAAGTGCAAATAAGGTGCTTGAAAATGCCGATGGATTGGCAACCTCGGCGGATTCATCGAGAATTTTGGCTTTTGAATACCGTGAAGCATATCTGCCCGAAAACATCAGTTGGAAACAATCGGAATTGAATGGCGAGAACAACGTCGGCCGCGACTGGGGAATATGGGGGCATAACTTGTATCGTGTCGTGGGCAAAAACGCCGATGCTTCGGTATATGCTACTGTTGATGGCGAGCAATATGACGGGCAATATTGTTTCTCGTCCGACACATTATATAATCTTGTAAAAGAATACATTTTGCACAAATTTGGCGATGGATTCGCCAGTTCATCGCAGTTTGTGATAATGCCCAATGACGATGGTGTCGCTTGTGGTTGTAGCAAGTGTACCGAAGCTGGCAATACAGTTGGTAATGCCACGCCATCGGTTGCTCGATTTGTGGCTAAACTTGCGCATGAGTTCCCAGGGCATCGGTTTTTCATGGGTGCTTACAGTAGTACAACCACGCCGCCTGTCGAGGTGATGCCCGATAATGTGGGTGTAATCGTCAGTGCCATGAGTTGGCCGTTGGCAGTCAATAGTGGACGGCGGTTGACCGACTTTGATGCGGCTGTAGCAGAATGGGCAGCAAAATGCCATTGTGTGTATGTATGGGACTATATCAATAATTTCGACGATTATTTCACGCCTTTCCCTATATTGTCTGTCATGCAACGCCGATTGCAGCATTTCGCCGAAATAGGCGTTGACGGCGTTTTTCTCAATGGCAGTGGCGAGGATTATTCGGCATTCTCGGGGTTGCACAATTATGTGCTCGCAGCTTTGATGTCCGATACGAGTCGTGATGTGGAGGTACTGGTACGCGATTATTTCACGCAGCATTTCCCTGTAGCAGGGGCTATGCTCGCCGAGCAGTATATGCAATGGGACAATAAGGCAAAAAAGTGCAAGAAGCTTAATATATATGCCCCAATTGACCAGGCAATGGTGTACATCGGAAGTGAAAATGAATTTAGGGCATTTTATAATTCTCTGAGCAAGATTGCCAATGCTGCAACGGCCGAAGAGCGTGATATGCTCGACCAATTGGTAACAGCCATGTCATATACCATGCTTGAAGTGGCTCGTGCCACGGGCAATATCGCCAAGAAAGATGAAGTGGAGGCATGGTTGCAATCGCTTGCTCGTGCCGGGCGGTATGCCGGCATGGAAAAAATTTCGGAGAGTGGTCTGACTGTGCAGGATTACATAAAATGCTGGGAAATGTCGATACTTGGGCATGAGCAGGACAACCTGCTTGCCGGGATTGAACTCAAGGCATTGAGTCGGCTCGATGGCGGATATAGCAATCTGTCGATGCTTACCGATTGCACCAACGGCTTGCCTTGCGGCTACCACTATGGGTGGCTCATTTCATCGATAGGCGATGGGCTTGAAATAGAGATTCCACTTCCCAGACAGGCACGTCGGCTCGAAGTGTCGTTCTTGAAGTTGACACGTCACAGAATTGCGTTGCCTGTTTCGATAGAACTGGTGCAAAATGGCATTGTGGTTGCCAAGCAAGTAGCCGATGATGCTGCCGAGGTAGATTTGTTGAGGGAAGATAGCCGGAGGCTGGTGTAT
Source organism: Candidatus Avimuribaculum pullicola (assembly GCA_018716295.1). GTDB lineage: Bacteria > Bacteroidota > Bacteroidia > Bacteroidales > Muribaculaceae > Avimuribaculum > Avimuribaculum pullicola. The sequence goes on along the minus strand of DVKC01000011.1, from coordinate 28,479 downwards.
AGCTTCGACGTGGGCCGCATTGCTGCTGCCGGGGCCGATGCACTGTTGCTGCGGGTCACTCGTCCCAAGGGCAAAAACAACCATATAGCGATAGATGAAATTAGATTGAAACAATGATAAAAAGCATATAATTATGATAAACCGAAAATTAGGCATAGCTGTCATGGCATCGCTCGCCATTTGCGCAATGGCCGTGTTGCCGTCGTGCAAGAAGACGGTGGACATGACTACGATAGAAATTGAAGACCAGGACAGGCATTATTACCCGATTTTGCAAGGTGAGGAATTGGAGTTGAACTATGGTTTTACCAACCTTGGCGAAGAACCGCTGATAATAAAAGAGGTACAAACGTCGTGTGGTTGCATGTTTGTCAACGACAATCTGCCAATAGTAATTCTTCCACACAAGAAAGGGTATATCCACATCAAGTACAACAGCACCAAGAACATAGGGCTCGTGAAGCATTATATTTATTGTTATGGCAATATTGCGCCTGAAGGGCGTGCCGAGTTAAGGTTTGATGTCCATGTGGTGCCTGATGCCGACTACACGCGCGACTATGAGGAATTGTATCGCGAGCAACGCGAATTGAGCGGTGCTGTAAGCGATGCTGTAGATGGCGGTTTGCAACGTGGTTACTATGTTGACTTGCCATAAAAAAACATATTTGTTTAAGCAAACATTCCATAAAACCAATCATGAATAACCGTTTATTTTTATTTTTTGCTGTGGCGTTTATGTTATTTTCACCATTGGCAATACATTCGCAGCAGCAACATGTCATTGTTGGGGCTGCGCGTGTATCGGAGTATGCGCCGTTGCTTGCGGGCAAGCGCGTCGCGTTGCTTGGCAACCACACCAGCATGGTAGGCCAGAGCCACACGCTCGATGTGATGCTTGACAATGGCATCAATGTTACCACTATTTTTTCGCCCGAGCATGGATTTCGTGGCAGTGCCGATGCTGGCGAACATGTGTCGAGCAGCGTAGATGCCGCCACTGGCATACCTATCGCATCGCTGTATGATGGGAAGAAGCGAATGCCCTCGGCCGATGTGATGGCGAAGTTTGACGTAATTGTCACCGACTTGCAAGATGTAGGGCTACGGTATTATACCTATTACGTCACGATGTTGCGGCTGATGAACGCGGCTGCCGAATATGGCAAGGAGTTTATTGTGCTTGACCGACCAAATCCCAACGGAATGTATGTCGATGGCCCGATACTAGACATGAAATATAAGTCGGGAGTGGGCGCACTGCCTATTCCTGTGGTGCATGGAATGACACTTGGCGAACTTGCCTTGATGATTGATGGCGAGGGGTGGCTCGATGGTGGGCGAAAACTTGGCGACCGCCTTGCTGTGGTGGCTTGCGAGGGATATACCCATCAGAGCCGTTACACATTGCCTGTGTGGCCATCACCCAACTTGAAGTCGATGCTTGCAATTTACTTATATCCATCTACATGCTATTTTGAGGGGACGGTGGTGAGCCTCGGACGAGGCACCGACCACCCATTTGAGATGTATGGTCACCCTGATATGAAAGGTTGCCAGTTTGAGTTTACGCCGCAAAGTGTGGCTGGTGCGAAAAATCCGCCGTTGCTTGGGCGCAAATGTTACGGTCGCGACCTGACGGGGCTTGACAGCGAGGCTGTGATTGCTGCTGGTATAAATCTTGAATATGTCATCGATGCGTACCGTCGCCTTGGGATTGGCGACAAGTTCTTTACATCGTTTTTTGATTTGCTCATAGGCAATGGCGATGTGCGCCGCATGATAATCGAAGGGAAAAGTGCAGCTGAGATAAAAGCCATCTGGAGTAGCGACGTTGAGGCCTTCAAGGTGCGTCGCCGGGACTATTTGTTGTATGCCGAATAAATGTAGCGCAGATAGGATATGACACCGATAGTAATTCTGATTACCATAATAGCATATTTCGCATTGTTGTTTGTCGTTTCGGCCATAGCGGGGCGGGGGAGCGACAATGCGAGCTTCTTCACTGGCAGCCGCCAAGCTCCGTGGCTGGTAGTGGCGTTTGCCACCATGGGAGCGGCAATTTCGGGAGTGACTTTCATTTCGGTCCCTGGTATGGTGGTTGCCAAGGGCTACAGCTATTTGCAGATGGTTCTGGGCTTCATTGTCGGCTATGTTGCAATAGCGTTTGTGCTTGTGCCATTGTTTTACAAGCGCAATTTATTGTCGATTTACGGGTATCTCGAACAACGGTTTGGCATGGCCACATATCGCAGTGGCGCGTGGTTTTTCTTCGTGTCTAAGATGTTGGGAGCCTCGGTGCGCTTTTTTGTGGTATGCGTCGTGTTGCAAAGTCTTGCATTCGGCCCGATGGGTGTGCCATTTGTGGTTAATGTGGTAATTACCATTGGGCTAATATGGCTATATACGATGCAAGGAGGGGTCAAGACGGTGATATGGACTGATACGCTCAAGTCGTTCTGCCTCGTCATGTCGGTTGTGTTGTGTATCATTTTCATTGCCCGCGGGCTTGGGTTGGACTTTGGTTCGATGGTGTCGGCAGTGGTAAACGATGAAACCTCACAGGTGTTTTATTTTGATGACCCCAAGTCGGGCGAATATTTCTGGAAACAGTTTGTCGCAGGTATTTTCATGGTTATAGCCACATCGGGGCTTGACCAAGATATGATGCAGCGCAACCTTGCGTGCCGCAATTCACGCGACTCGCAGAAAAATATGATAGTGAGCGGCATTTCGCAATTCTTTGTAATAGCATTGTTCCTTGTCCTGGGCACATTGTTGGTGATGTATGTTCGTCACACTCCAGGATTGTCGTTGCCCGAGAAGAGCGATGAGTTGTTTGGGCTTGTCGCTTCGCATGGCTCTATGCCTGTGGTAGTGGGAGTGGTGTTTATCCTTGGGCTTGTTTCGGCGGCTTATTCGGCTGCGGGGTCGGCTCTCACGTCGCTTACGACATCGTTCACGGTTGACATACTTGGAGGCAACAAGCTCGACGAGCGACGTTTGACGCTTACACGCCAGTGGGTGCACGTGGGCATGTCGGTGGCTATGGGCGTTGTGATTGTTGTGTTCTATGCGATAAGTGACAGCGATGCCATTAGCGCGGTTTACACGTTGGCAAGCTACACCTACGGCCCCATATTGGGCTTGTTTGCTTTTGGGCTTGCAGTGCCGTTGCGTGTGCGCGACCGTTTTGTGCCTGTGGTGTGTATCGCAGCCCCTGTGATATGCTACTTTGTGCAGCGTGCATTGCTCGTGCATTTCGGCTACACCATGAGTTTTGAATTGTTGCTGCTCAATGCTGCTGTGACTTTTGTCGGATTGCTGTTGCTTTCAAAAGGGAGGGTTGCCGATGGCAAAGAACTTGATAAATAAATACATCTGGATTCTCGACACCATCCAACGCTATGGGCGCATCACTCGTGAGGAGCTTAACAACCTGTGGATGAAGTCGTCGGTGAGTGATGGCGAACCGCTTGCCCGGCGCACGTTTTATAATTATCGCCAAGGCATAGCCGACACGTTCAAGGTGGATGTGGAGTGTGACCCTGCGACGTTTGAATACTATATCGACACTTCGGGGAGCGAGCAGGACGACCGTTTGCGCAACTGGTTGCTCGATGCTGCCTCGATGAGCGGGATGCTGCTTGACTCGCGCGATATTTCCGACCGTATAGTGCTCGAAGATGTGCCGAGCGCACGTGGCAACTTGCCGGTGGTGATACAGGCCATCAAGGATTCGTGCCGCATAAATTTTTCATACCGGGCCTACAACCGTGTCAACACGAAGCGCAATATCATTGTCGAGCCATATTTCGTGCGCATTTTCAAGCAATTGTGGTATGTTATAGGATATAACATGCGTGATGGCATGATAAAAACTTATTCGCTCGACCGCATGAGTGATGTGGTGATACGTAATGAGCATTTTTCGATGCCGCCGGGATTTAGTGCCACCGATTATTTCAAGGACTGTTTTGGGATAATGCAGAGCAAGGGCGAGCCTAAGGAAGTGGTGCTTAAAGCCACGAGCAACCAGGCAAAGTATTTCAGGGCATTGCCGTTGCACCATTCGCAAAACGAGGAGGTGCATGACAGCTACTCGCTGTTTCACTATCACTTGCTCATTACCTATGATTTCATACAGGAAATTCTTTCACACGGTTCGCAAATCGAGGTGCTTGCCCCTTCGGAATTGAAAGTGATGGTAGTAAACGAATTGCGGGCGGCTCTTGCAAACTACAAGAGCAATTGACAATTGGTAGGGGGTCGGGCCGTAGAGTGGCATGGCTGTTCCAATCAAAGTGCCGCATTTCCGAAGCCGTAGTTCAAGGGGGTGACAAATACCCCAGGTGGGGTGAGCGACAGCGAACCCAACCTGCGGCAAAGTTTGTCCCTCCAGGGCAACTTCAATTATCAATTGATAATTGTTTAAATTTCACGTTTTTCAGCTTGTAGGTGATGCTTTTGGCGAGGTATGGCTTCAGAGCATCATAATCTTCATTGGTCATTGTGCCGCTTATCGTCGGAGTCGCAGTTATTGTCCTGTCGGGCAGGTCGAAGCTGCATTCTATGGTAGGCATTTTTACCATTTTCACCAAGTCGTCCTTGCGCGTTTTATCCCCCTTTGGGATAGAGATAAAGTCGGCAAGTTGTGGCATCTTGAAGTATTTGTCGGTATTCAGTTCATTCCACTCTGTGTCATAGGCGGCAACGTGGCTGTCGGCCGAGGGTAGCAAAGCTGTCTGCACCACGTATATTACCGTGTCGCGTTTCGACGTGGCCATTAACATTTCTACAAGTGTGCTGCCCGACGTTTGCAACTTCAGGTAATCGGTTGTGAGGGTATCGATTGTTGCCGTGCCGCCGAAGTTGTTTGTTGCTGGCACATTTTGCCCGGCCTCGTAATAGTCGAGCATGTCGAGCCTCTCGTCTTGTGGCAATGTTATGAATATACCATTTTGCTCCGAGGCAAAGAAGTCACGCACAGTGCGTGCCGCCACAGGCATTGCCATTGTGGCGGCAACCAACAATGCGGTAATAGCTGATTTCACGCTCTTCATCGTCAATATTGTGTGAGATTTCAGGCTGTGAAATTAAGAAATAAACTCCACGGTTATCTCTTTTTCTTTATAAATTTATCATAATTGCCGTGCATTTCCTTTTTCCGTTCCCCGCTTTTGGTAGCTCGTCCACGTTCGCTGCGGGCTTCGCGTGCCTTGAATCCGCGTTCCTGGTCGCGGCGAGTGCGGCGGTCTATTCCACCCTTTCCACGGCGGTCGCGGTGGCGGCTTTCGCCTTTCGATGAGAATTTGCCACCTTTGCCACTGCCGCCTCTGTTTTCGGCAGCATAGTCTTTGTTGGGGTCGGCGATTTCGCTGTATAGTCTTTTGCCGAAGAAGTCGGAGTTGCGCAATGCCGTTGCCACACGCTGTCCGTCGCCTTTGCGCACGTCAAACAGCGAGTACCCAGGCATCAGGTCTATGCGTCCCACTTCGATGCGTTCGCCTTGCACAGTTTCGTTTATAAGGCCGATTAGGTCGGCAGCAAAGAATCCGTCGGCTTTGCCCGCGTTGATATATACACGGTCAAAACCTGGTTCGCCCGTGCGGCGATCCTTTTCTTCCTTCGACATTTCGGCACCGCTCTTTTTCTTCTTTCCATCTTTCCCTTTTCTGTCGGTAACGATGTCGAGCTTTGGTGCATCTTTGTAGTAGTCGAGCAAACGGTTAAATTCGAGCGAAAGCACACGCTTTATCAGGTCTTCGCCCGAGAGCCATTCCAGTTTCTTTTGTATTCCGGGTATGTATTGGCTTATCACGTCTTCATCGACTTTTACCTTCTCGATGCGGTCGGCGAGGTTATAGAGCTGGCGTTCGATGATGCGCTCGGGTGTAGGCACTTCGCGCAACTCGAATTGTTTGCCTATGCGTTTTTCTATATCTTTGATTTTGCCCTTTTCGCGTGAGTGTACTATCGATACCGATACGCCAGTTTTCCCGGCACGTCCTGTACGTCCGCTTCGGTGGGTATAGGTAGCCACGTCGTCGGGCAATCCATAGTTGATTACGTGTGTGAGGTCGCTCACGTCAAGTCCGCGGGCAGCCACGTCGGTGGCGACAAGCAATTGCAGGTTGCGCTCGCGGAATTTCTTCATCACGGCGTCGCGCTGTGCTTGCGACAGGTCGCCGTGCAGCGAGTCGGCATTGTAGCCGTCCACGATAAGTTTGTCGGCAATCTCTTGCGTTTCGCGGCGGGTGCGGCAGAATATGATGCCGTATATTGCAGGGTTATAGTCGGCGATGCGTTTCAGTGCAAGGTATTTGTCGCGAGCATGCACGAGGTAGTAAATGTGGCGCACATTCTCGGCACCTTCATTGCGAGTGCCTATTACAAATTCCTCGGGGTTGTGCATGAAGCGTGAAGCGATTTTGGCAATTTCGGGGGGCATTGTGGCCGAGAACATCAGCATTTTGCGCTCTTCGGGCACGTGTGTGAGTATGTCGTTGATGTCATCGACAAATCCCATGTTGAGCATCTCGTCGGCTTCGTCGAGTATGACGGTGTGTACATTCTCAAGGTTGACAGTGCCGCGCTTGATAAGGTCGAGCAGTCGTCCTGGTGTGGCCACGATGATTTGCACGCCGTTGCGCAGCGAGCGTATTTGGCTTTCGATGCTTGAACCGCCATAAACAGGCAGCACTTTCAGCCCATTGATGTATTTTGAGTAGTCGGCCAGGTCGCCGCCAATCTGCAAGCACAATTCGCGTGTCGGCGAGATGATGAGGGCCTGTGGCACTTTGCGTTCTACGTTGATGCGTTGCAACACAGGCAAGCCGAAAGCAGCCGTTTTCCCAGTACCAGTCTGGGCAAGCGCGACCACGTCGTTGTCTTCGTTTAACAAGTGGGGAATAACTTTTTCCTGTACAGGCATCGGGGTTTCATACCCCATTTCTTTTATAGCCCTTAAAAGATCCTCGCGGACTCCTAATTCTTCAAATGTCATATTGTAATTTTATTCGTGTGTAACAAGCCGAAATGGCTGGGTGTTATCTGCCAGCCTTATTAGGGCGCAAAGGTAAGAATATTTTGGCACACACGCAAGTGCTGGATAATTAACAATTAACTATTAACAATTAGCGGGGGGCTATTTGTGCGGCTCTTTCATTTAAACCCAATGGGTCTTAGCGGTAGATGAGGAGTTGATGGTGTATCAAATTAGATAATGGGTGCGCACTACTTACAAAATGTAAGTTATAGTAATTACACAATTAATTTATTCCAAATTGACCATTGAAAATCTTGGCAAGAATGGATGTGATGGCAACGCAGCCATTAGAACGATTAATACAGCTATAAGTCCCGGAGGGGCTTCACCATGCTTAACTGCATGCGAAGTGAGCGCAGCGAACGTAGCTTGCAGTAACTGACAACTCTGGCACAGCGGCTTCGGAGATGCCGCACTTAACGCTACAACTCTCCAAGGAAATTGTTTACACTGTCGGCAATACTGTTCTCTTGGAATATCGCTTGCAGCTCTTCAATGAAATTGAACTTTCGGTGGTGGATTTTTTGGTTCGAAATGTACTTTACTATTCTGCTTCGTTCACTGTATGAACATGTTATTGCACAATACGACTTCCCCCATCCGCCGAATAAAGGAAAATCGTCGTGCCGCTCAACCAGCCATTTGTTTGTCGATGTTTTCAGTACCCCCACGAACTCCGATACTGTCAATGTGGTAACTGTACAAGTAGGTGTATGTGGTCGGGCATCCCACCAATTCGATGCAATACACAGTTTTTATTCTTCATATATCCCCAGATGTAAGAATACAATGTCTTTTCATGGGTTTCGGTAATCGCTGGTAGGCTGTGTTTGGTACGGAATACGATGTGGTATAATAGTGTGTTGTAACTCATAAGTGGTGTTATAAAGTGCGGCATCTCCGAAGCCGCCGTGTTGTAGAAGTCATATACCGCAAGCTACGTTCGCTGCGCTCACTTCTCATGCGGTTAAGCATGGTGTGGCGGTTCCACCGCCATAAGCCACATAGCAAATGTACAAATTTGTTATCAACCAGCCAAGAGGTATGGGTTGAATTCACGACTCTTTCATTTACCCATAAAGCAATTATTAGAAAATCATGAATATAATGTGATGCAGCTATTCCTACAACAAGCCCCAAAGGGGCTTCACCATGCTTAACCGCATGCGAAGTGGGCGCAGTGAACGTAGCTTGCGGCAGAGGCTCCATCAAATAGGCGGCTTCGGAGATGCTGCATGATGCAAACTGGTTTTTGTGGGTGTTAAGCCACGTAATATGCAATTTGTGCGACGAGGTTGGAAAATTAATAAATTTTGCATATTTTATTTATAGTTGTTGTTGCCTTATTAATCTAAAGAATGTAAATTTGCGGCAATTTGCTACAAAAATGGGATTTCTAATGAAAATACATTTAAAAAAATTACTTGCAGCGACGCTGTTGTGTTCGGCTGCAAACGTGGTATATGGCGAGGGCAACAGTAAGTTGTCGCCCTATACAAATATTTTTCTTGAGATGAACAAGCAGGGCGTGATCGAGGCCGATGGTTCGTTGAAGTCGGTTATGCCTGTAGTAGGTGATGTCACGGTCAAGTCTAAGGCATTGCAGATGCAGCAAAGCCGTCCGTTCACCAAGATTGTTAATGTCAATGGCGTGCAGATGGTCGAGTCATGCGTGGTGCTTGCCGACGGCGCGACGGCTGCCGACATCGAGGCTGCCGGGGCAATTGTCGTTACCGATATTGGCAGCGTGGTCGTGGCTCAGATACCTATTGATGCCATCGAGCAGATTGGCGAGCTTGGGAGCGTGGAGCGCATCGAGATTGCGCGGCCGGTGAAGATGCTCAACGACAAGGCTCGCGAAGCCACACGCGTCGATATGGTTCATGCCGGCGCTGGCTTGTCGTCGCCGATGACGGGCAAGGGGGTGCTGGTGGGCGTTGTCGATGGCGGCATCGACTTCAACCACATCGCATTCAAGGACGATGAGGGCAACACGCGCATAGTGAAAGCCTACGTGGGCAACAACTCTGGCACTACCTACGACGACCCTGCCTCCATCGGAGCGCTCACCACCGACTCGCGTAACGATTTCCATGGCACGCACACGTCGGGAACGGCCGCTGGCAGCGACGTGGGCAACGGGTTGCAGGGCATGGCTCCGGAGGCCGACTTGTACCTGTGCGGATTGGGCGACAACATGATGCAGTCGGATATTATAAATCAAACAAAGGCAATCATCGATTATGCCGCGCAAAATAACCAGCCGGCTGTGGTAAACCTCAGCTTGGGCAACAACACTGGAACGCACGACGGCACTGGTGCTGCAAAGGCTATCAGCGACCTCACTGGCGAGGGTGCTATAGTGGTGGTAGCCGCCGGTAACGAGGGCGACGTTGACCTGTATGTGCACAAGGAGTTTGAAAACGCTTCGGCCGACGAGGTGCAATGCCAGACCATTATCGACGGTTCGCCATATATGGGTGAAAGTTATCCAGGATATTACTATGCCATGATTGACTGCTACACTTCGCAGCCCACGCAGTTGCAGTTTGTTGTCGTGGACACTAATAGCGGCAACAATGTGGTGCTTGAGAGCGATATAGTCGATATTGGTGAATATAATTATGTGACGATAAGCTCGTTGTTTGAAAACAATGCGCTTAATAGGTACTTCACGGTACAGTATGACAGCTATAATTACATCTACGCCATGCGCAACAGCAATGGCAAGTATGAAGCCATGGTCAACCTCTTGATGTCGCCAGGGTCGTCCAACTTCTCGCAACGTTACTTGCTGGCGATGCGTTTCTATGGCCAACAAGGCAACGAATTGGATATGTGGAGCGATGCCTACTGCGAATTTACCGACAATGGCGATGCTGCCTACACTGCCGGTTCGTCGGATGGGTCATATAACGATTTGGCCACTGGCGAGAACTTGATTTCGGTCGGTGCTTACACTACCAAAACCAGGTGGTACCCGATTAATGAAGATGGCGACAGGTTCACAGACAATGACGGGAATGACCTGTATATGTATTATCGAGAAGCCACCGAAGGTACGATGGCCAGTTTTTCGAGCTATGGCACCGACCTGAACGGAGTGCAGCACCCCACCATCGTGGCTCCTGGTTATGGTGTAAGTTCGGCTTACAACCGTTATAATCTTAATGTGCAAACTTACGGCTACACTTATAATAACGGGTATTTCACAAATCAGGTGGAGCGTGATGGCGAAACTTATATTTATTGCATGAACCAAGGTACGTCGATGGCTTGTCCGGTGGTTACGGGCATCATTGCCACGTGGCTCGAATGCGACCCTACGTTGACACCTGCTGACATCAAGGAGATTTTTGCCGCCACGGCACAGAAACCCGATGCATTCGGCACCGGCATTCCCGAACAGTGGGGCCCCAACGGGCTTATTGACGCATACGCTGGGCTGGTGTATCTGGGCAACACTGGCGTTAACGACGTGACCAAGAAGCAAGACATGGTGCTTGTGGGCCCTAATCCCACCGACGGGCAATTCAAGGTGTATGCCCAAGGCGAAGATGAAGTCACACTCAGCATCTACAGCATGGGTGGCGCACAGGTATTTGCAAAGCGTTATGTTACCGATAATGGCAGCATCGACGTTGACCTTGAGGGCAGCTTGTCGGCTGGCATTTATGTGTTGCAAGTGCGTGGCAACAAGTGCAACTATAGCGGCAAGCTCATTGTAAAGTAATTGGGAGTTTGTCTAAGACTTTGGAGGGTGTGCCGTTGCGGCATACCCTCTGTTTTTGTGTCTATTTGTGCAAGTTCGGTGCTTTGGGACAGATTTAAGCACAAATGACCCTTTTCGCAATGGGAAAAAGTGGCGACATTTGCAATACCGATACACACACAAATAGTAATACACGTATTTGGTTGATAATACTTTTCTATACAGATTCTATTACAGGAGAGTCCTATTCGTGAGAACGGGACTTTTTTTGTGCCGTGAAGTGCGGCATCTCCGAAGCCGCCCTGTGTGGAGGGCCGTTACCGCAGGTTACGTTCGCTATCGCTCACTTCACCAGCCGGTTAAGCATAGTTTTGCCCCTCCGGGGCAAATTAATCCATATCTTTTGATCGATTTGCAATAAGTTTAGTATATTTGCGGTATGGGTAGTAATGGCGGTGGAACCGCCACACTATGCTTAACCGCATGCGAAGTGACCGTAGGGAACGTAGCTTGCGGTGTATGACGCCTTCCACATAGCGGCTTCGGAGATGCCGCACTATGAAACACCCACTTATGAGTTACAACAGACTATTATACCACATTGTTTTCCGCACGAAGCACAGCCTTCCAGCTATTACCGAAGTCCACGAAAAGAGATTGTATTCTTATATTTGGGGATATGTGAGGAATAATGACTGTGTATTGCATCGCATAGGTGGAATGCCCGATCACATACACCTACTTGAGCAGTTACCGACGACATTGGCAGTGTCGGATTTCATGCGGGTGCTGAAAACATCGACAAACAAATGGCTTGTCGAGCGGCACGATGAGTTTCCGTTATTCGATGGGTGGGGAAAGTCGTACTGTGCCATAACTTGCTCTTACAGCGAGCGAAACAGAATAGTAGAATACATCTCGAACCAAAAAATGCACCACCGAAGGTTTAATTTCATGGAGGAACTACAAGCGATATTTCAGAAGAACAGTATTGCCGACAGCGTGGATAATTTCCCTCGGAGAACCATAGTATGAAGTGCGGCATCTCCGAAGCCGCCTTGTGGGGGAGGTGTCGATACCGCAAGCGAAGTGACCGCAGGGAACGTAGCTTGCGGTTAAGCATGGTGTGGCGGTTCCACCGCCATTGATGCCTACGTTGCAAATGTACAAAATATATTTTCAGATTACCACTCTTTCAGTTCAAATCGGTTTTTAGATATAAAGTTACATGGATATGCTTAACACTAAGTTTGGGTGGTGTGGCAGTGGGGCAATCTCGGGCATGATATTTGTATCTTGTTAAAATACAAATTTTCAATTGACTATTATGAAAAAAGGATGCTTGATTGCTGCCATTGCAGTGATTGCTGTCGTGGTTCTTGTGGGCGTATGGGTCGCAGGACTGCGCAATTCGTTTGTTACCCAAGAAGAGAATGTGGCCAGTGCTTGGTCGCAAGTTGAAAACGTGTACCAACGTCGTGCCGACCTTATTCCAAACCTTGTCGCCACGGTCAAAGGGTATGCAACACACGAGCAGGAAACGCTCGAAGGCGTTGTGAATGCCCGCGCACGTGCCACACAAATCACCGTCGATCCCGACAAAATCGATGCCGAGAGCCTCAACCGTTTCCAAGAAGCACAGGGTGAACTTGGTGCGGCACTTGGCCGTCTGCTTGCCGTGAGCGAGAATTATCCCGAACTTAAAGCCAATGAACAATTCTTGCAGTTGCAAGCCCAGCTTGAAGGTACTGAAAATCGCATCGCTGTGGAACGCAAGAAGTTCAATGAAACGGTGAGGGCCTACAACGTGTCGGTGCGCAAATTCCCCGGCAACATTGCGGCAATGATTTTCGGGTTTGATACCAAGCCATATTTCGAGGCTGCAGCTGGTGCCGAGCAAGCTCCAAAGGTGGAATTTTAACGAAGGCGACTCATGGCTCTGAGCGATTTCATACCCGAGGAGGGGCAGAAGAAGATTGTAGATGCAATAGTTGCCGCCGAGAAGCGCACGTCGGGCGAAATAAGGGTGCATGTCGAGCCACAGTGCAAGTTGGCCGACCCATATCGGCGCGCCATTGAGGTTTTCAACGAGTTGAAGATGTATGAAACCCGGCAGCGCAACGCCGTGCTGGTGTATGTGGCATACGACTCGCATGTGTTTGCCATCATTGGCGACAGCGGTATCAACGAGCGTGTCGGCACTGGCTTCTGGAACGAGGAGAAAGACACACTTGCCGCACATCTGCGCCAGGGCGACCCCGTAGGCGGCTTGTGCAAGGTGATAAGTCAGATTGGTGAAAGTTTGTCGTCTTATTTCCCTTGGGAAAAAGATGATGTAAACGAGCAAAGCGATGAAATTTCGTATGCCGAGTAATAGGATTGTGGCTGTGTTGGCAGCCGTGATGCTTGTCGTGGCAGTGATGGCACAAGTGCCGACTCGCCCCGACCCGCCCCGACTGGTCAACGATCTTGCGGGAATATTGACACCGCAGCAGGTGAGTTGGCTCGAAGACTCGCTTGCGAGGTTTGACCGCCGTACGAGCAACCAAGTGGCCGTTGTCATTGTTCCTGACCTTGGTGGCATGGATCCAGCCGAAATGGCCTACGAGATAGGCGAGCAATGGCAAGTGGGAACAGCCGAGGACAACAACGGCGTGGTGATATTGGTAAAGCCCAAGACTGCTCGCGAGCGCGGGCAGGCGTTCATCGCCACTGGTTATGGACTGGAAGGAGCGTTGCCCGATGCTACGTGCAAGATGATTGTCGAACGCGAGATGATACCCCATTTCAAGCAGAACGACTACTTTGGCGGCATAGTGGCTGCAGTGGGCGTTGTATGCCCGATTGTTGCTGGCGAGTATAGCAAGGAACGCTACGAGGAAGAAGGCGGCGGATTTGTCACAGGGTTGATAGCTCTGTTCGGTGCATTGTTCCTGTTCTTCGTTATTGCTATGGCGTCGCGCAAGTCGGGCGGCGGTCGCAACGGTGGCGACAGTCTTGGCGGTGGCACTGGCACGTTTGGCCCTGGAGGTATATTCCTCGGCGGATTGCCATTTGGCCATATTGGCGGTGGTGCATACCGTGGTAGCGGGAGTTCTGGCGGCTTTGGTGGCGGCGGCTTCGGAGGTTTCGGAGGTGGAAGCTTCGGCGGAGGCGGCGCTGGCGGCTCGTGGTAATTGCCGTGGTTTTATGATACAGCAATGGCGCATGGTTTCGTACCGTGCGCCATTGTTTCTTGCTGTTAAGAGTGTGATTATGCCAAGCCGAATTCTTGTTTCAAGCGGGTCACGTAGTCGAGTTTTTCCCATGTGAATAATTCGACTGTGACTGTTTTGTCGCCCTCATACTTTGAGTGGAAATATTTCTCCACGGTGCGAGGCTCGCGGCCTACGTGGCCGTATGCGGCAGTTTCCTCATATATCGGGTTTAGCAATTTCAAGTCGCGTACTATCGAACTCGGGCGCAGGTCGAATATGCGGGTAAACTTTTCGGCAATCTCGGCATCGGTGAATGGTACATGTTTTGTGCCGAAAGTGCTCACGTACAGGCTCACTGGCTCGGCTTTGCCTATGGCGTAGGCTACTTGCACGAGCATTTCGTCGGCAATGCCGGCAGCTACGGCGTTCTTGGCGATGTGGCGCACGGCATACGCTGCCGAGCGGTCAACTTTCGATGGATCTTTGCCCGAGAATGCCCCACCACCGTGTGCGCCTCGGCCGCCGTAGGTGTCAACGATGATTTTGCGCCCGGTAAGGCCTGTGTCGCCGTGAGGGCCTCCGATTACAAATTTCCCAGTGGGGTTTACGAGCAAAATCAGCTTATCGTCGAAGAGTGCACGAACTCGTTCGGGGAGTTTTGCAATGGCTCGCGGCAGCAATATGTCGCGCACGTCGGCCAGTATGCGGTCGTGCATGGCTTTGTCGGCAGCATCTTGTGCTTCGGGCGTGTTGTCGGCGGGGAGAATGAATTCGTCGTGCTGAGTGCTGACAACGATTGTGTGTATTCTCACTGGTTTGCGGTCTTCGCCGTATTCCACGGTTACTTGGCTCTTGGCATCGGGGCGCAAGTATGGCATCATTTTACCTTCGCGGCGTATTTCGGCCAGTTCGTGCAGCAGCATGTGCGACAGGTCGAGAGTCAATGGCATGTAATTGTCGGTTTCGTTGCATGCGTAACCGAACATCATGCCTTGGTCGCCTGCACCTTGCTCCTCGGGGTTGCTGCGCTCTACGCCACGGTTGATGTCTTGCGACTGCTCGTGCAGTGCCGAGAGCACTCCGCAAGCATCGGCATCGAACTTGTATTCGCTGCGGTTGTAACCGATGCGGTTGATTACACCGCGAGTGACATCCATCAGGTCGATGTAAGCATTCGATTTTACTTCGCCGGCAATTACCACTTGCCCAGTGGTGACAAGAGTTTCGCAAGCAACTTTCGAGGCTGGGTCGTAGGCGAGGAACTGGTCAAGGACGGCATCGCTGATTTGGTCGGCCACCTTGTCGGGATGGCCCTCCGAAACTGATTCGGACGTAAACAAGTAATTCATTTTTCCAAACATTTTTTGCTGTGGAAAAATGCTAAACGACTTTTATGCCATGTGTGGTGTTGACGTTGAAATGTGAATATTCAACAGGGCAGGGTTTTAGCGTTTTAGCATTTTTTTGTGTGGTTGCAAGCAGCCAAATTTTTCCACAAGTTGTTAAACATCTATTTTTTTTTGAGGCTGCAAAGGTAGGCATAATCTGCAACATGGCAAATACCGAAGGCTTAAAAACTCTTAAAGTGCGTGTGATAACGTTCTATTTTTCCGAAATATTATTACAAATAGTAGCACTATTTTTCTATCACGCATATTTGGGCTAATTTTGCAATACAATGAAGATAGGAAACATAGACTTGGGTGATCGACCGGTGCTGCTGGCTCCGATGGAAGATGTCACCGACCGCTCTTTCAGGCTGATATGCCGCGAGGAAGGGGCCGACATGGTTTATACCGAGTTTGTATCGGCCGATGCATTGATTCGCAATATCGACAGCACTACGCGCAAATTGTATATCAATCCAGCCGAACGACCGGCTGCAATACAGATTTACGGCCGCGACATAGATTCGATGGTAGAAGCCGCACGCATTGCCGAAGCGGCACAGCCCGACGTGCTGGATATTAACTTTGGCTGCCCCGTGAAAAAGGTGGCATCGAAAGGCGCGGGGAGTGGCATGTTGCGCAATGTGCCACTGTTGCTCGACATAACCCGTGCCGTGGTCAACGCCGTTAAGATACCTGTCACCGTGAAGACGCGCCTCGGCTGGGACTGCGAGAACAAAATCATCACTACGCTCGCCGAGCAGTTGCAAGATTGTGGCATACAGGCATTGACGATACACGGGCGAACACGCAGCCAGATGTACACCGGCCACGCCGACTGGACTTTGATAGGCGAGGTGAAAAACAACCCGCGCATAACCATTCCCATCATTGGTAACGGCGATATCACCACGCCGCAAGCTGTCGTGGAGCATTTCGACCGTTATGGTGTGGATGGCGTGATGGTGGGCCGTGCATCGATTGGCGCACCATGGATTTTCAGGGAAATCAAGCATTACATGCAGCATGGTGGGGAGCAGTTGGCAATTCCCGCAGCCGAGAAGATGAAGTTGTTGCGACGGCAGATACGCGAGAGCATCGACCGCATCGACGAGTATCGTGGCATTCTGCACATACGCCGCCACCTTGCCGCCACCCCGTTGCTGAAGGGAATTCCAAACTTCCGCGAAACGCGCATAGCCATGCTTCGCGCCGATACCTATGCGGAACTCGACTCGATATTGAACTTCATAGAAGAGAAATATTTGCAACAGGATAGTCAGTGAAATATAATACCATATAGTGTGTCATGAAACGATTTTTACTATTGATATGTATTGCAGTGTCGGTATGTGCTGCTTTGCAGGCGCAAGATGACGACGGGGTGCGATTGTATGAAATAAATGTCGGCGACTTTGAAAAATTGCGTATTTCCGACAATCTGAATGTCACTTACCGTTGCAATGCCGATTCGGCTGGAATGGCCGTTTTTATGGCTTCGCCACACGATATGCGGTCGTTGATGTTCACCAACAAGCGGCATACGCTCACTGTGCAGGTGTCAACCGAACGTGTCATGTCGGAAAGTCCTATGCCACATGTAACCATATATTCAAGTTCGATAAAAGAGATTGAGAATAAGGCCGACAGCACCGTTATTGTCGGTAGTATCAAGTCGGACGAAAAAGTGAAGTTCAAGCTGACCGACAATGGCACTATCATCGCCCGCGACGTGGTGGCCCCCGAGGTGGAAGCTAAGATATTCACTGGCAGCGGCACAATCACCATTGGCGGCCTATGCGACAAGGCTAATTTGCGTTGTACCGGCACGGGATTGGTTGATGCCGAGGAGTTGTGTGCGACCGATGTTGATTGCATGATATTGGGCACAGGTGCCGTGCGGTGTTTTGTCGATGGCGGCAAACTCGTAACCAAGGGTAGCGGCCCGGGCAGGGTCTATTATGATGGTTCGGTGGCCGAAATAAAGTCGTATCACCTTGGGCGGCTGCGCACAATTCCCATCGACGAGGCCGAGCCAGCCGACAGCGCAGCGACTGAGCCCGATGAACTGCAAGAAATCTGAATTTGACTATATGCTTTGAGGGTCGGCTGGAATTGATTACTTTTGCCAAAGTTATTAATTACAGCGAATCGAAATGATGAGAATGAGGAAATTTATATTGCTCGCCGTTACTTTGTTGGTTGCGGGCAGTGTGGCGTTTGCACAAGGGCTTGTGAAGCCCGATGCGTTGAAGCCTGGCGACAAGGTGGCAATTATCAGTCCGGCAAGTGCTTGCAAGGAAAGTTATGTGATGGGTGCTTGCGAGGTGCTTAAGCAATGGGGCTATGAACCAGTGCTTGGTCGCCACGCTTTGGGTAAGAATGTGTCGTTCTCGGGTACTATCGAGGAGCGCAAGAGCGACTTGGTGGAAGCACTTACTAATCCCGAAATCAAGGCAATAATATGCACCCGTGGTGGATATGGCTCGGTGCAGGAATTGTGCGAGATGGATCTCGGCATCTTTGCCCGATATCCCAAGTGGATAGTGGGTTACAGCGACATTACGGCAATGCATGGTGCTATCACTTCACAGGGGGTGATGAGTCTGCATGCGCCTATGTGCGAGCATATCGACAAGTTTGATGGTGCCGACTCGTGCAGCCGAACGTTGCGCAATATCCTCGCTGGCGGGCTGCCGCATTATAAAGTTGCTGCCGATGCACGCAACCGTCAAGGACAGGCAAGCGGGATATTGCTTGGTGGCAACTTGGCTTTGCTGAACAGCTTCACGGCATCGCGCATCGACATGCTCGACCACTATGCCGACCGCGATGTGATACTTTTCGTGGAAGATGTGGGTGAGTCGCTCGAACGCTTGAACCGCCTGTTTTACACATTGAAAATCAATGGCACTTTCGACCGCATAAAAGGTTTGATTGTTGGCTCGTTCAGCGACGTGAAATATACCCTCGATTTCCCACATGTCTATGACATGGTGCAGAGCATTGTCAAGGATTATGATTTTCCCGTTGCCTACGGCTTCCCTGTCGGTCACACCGACGACAATTATCCCATGATAGAGGGAGCGCAAGTGACGCTCACCGTCGGCCCCGGTGGTTCCGAACTCCTCTTCCTCGGCAACTAATCATTTTTCCGGCATTGTCCTTGGTGGCTTGACATCAGTTATGATAAAGGATTACAGGGTATAAGTTCCCTGAAGAAGCAACTGTGTAGCCAAGCCGCTCGGCATTACATATTTAATCAACAGAATGCGGAAAAATGCACCTATAGCGAGCGAGAGGGGGGATGCTGGTTAGCGATTCTGGTTAATTTGCCCGATGAAAAATGAAAAAATAAATTTTGCATTTTAAAATTTAATAGTATATATTTGCAAATGCCACCCATTGCGGAAGCCTCGTTAGGGCTGGGCGGGGTTGGCGGACATATAAGGAAAGACGTTTACTTGACGTTTTGTTCTTGACACTTTGAAACTTCGCAACTTTCACATTCCTGTCAGAGAACCAAGCAACAGTAGATGTTTACGGGGTATGTTGTACCCTCCCCTTGCGGCGGTGTGTCTGCTTGCAAGGGGAGTATATATACACACATATCAGCGTGGGCTTCTGCGTTGCTCGTTCCGGCAGGAAGGGCAATGCGAAGGCCTCAAAGTGTGGGACGAGTAACAGGTACAGGTTCCCGCGCTTTTTTTATGTGTGTAATTGAATGCTATTATAAAACCAAGTCTGCCCACGGGAACCGCAGACACATAAAATTTTTTATTATGAAGACTATAGTATTTAATGCGTTGGTTTCCGTTTGTGCCTGTGTGTTGATGATGAGTTGCGGCGGCAACAAGCAGATTGTTCAATCGGAGCAGAAGTACACCAATCCTTTCGAGAGTGGCACGTTTGAGTTGCCTTGTGCCGTGTATGACGACGATGAGTATTTTGCCGCCACCGGCATTGCATCGGGCCCTGCCTCGCAAAAGGGCGCATTGCAGATGACCGCGCTCAAGAATGGGCAAGACCTCATCGCCATGAAGATGCAGCATGCCGTAGAGGGCGAGGTGATGAGTTTCTTTGAAAGCATCGGCTCAAACGAGGGGACTGACATCGACGACCAGACCATCGGTGGCATCAACAACATCATCATGGGCATTGTCAACAACACCTCGCATTGCTGCCTGAGGTTCTCGGGTGTCGATTCCAAGGGCAATGTGGAGTGCTACATCGGCATCAAGATTGCCAAGCAAGACATAGCCGATGCTGTGGCCGACAATTTGTCGCAAAACAAGAAGGAGGACATTCGCAACCGTGCCGAGGAGTTCCGCAAGAAGCTCGCCGAAGACCTGAAGAAATATAAAGAAGAGTAATAGCCATGAAACTGTTCAGATTGCTGGCGTTGTTGCTACTTGTGGGCGTGTCGGCATGGCACGTCGTGGCACAAGAACGGCCATCGTGGGTCGATGGGTATTTCAACGACTTGCGGTATTCCTACATCAAGACGGCATCGGCTATGGCATACTCCGAGGAGGAAGCCCTCGAACGAGCTGTGGCGCAGGTGATTGAAGCACGTTCGCAAGAGTCGGGCATACGCATGAAGGTCACTGTCGCTGCCGATGGCAGGATTTCATCGACTGGCAGCGACAATCTCACGGTGAAAGCCCGTGTCATCGACCGCTATTGCGAATACGCCAATGGGCAATACCGTGTGAGCGTGTTGGCACAGGTGGCGAAAAATCCCACATACGATTTCGACATGGTGAGGGTGACAAACGATTATGGTTTCACGCCTTCGGTGTTTGTGCCTGGTATGGCGCAACTGCAAAAGGGAAGTAAAGGGAAAGGTATCTTTTTCATAGCTGCCGAGACGGCTTTTGTGGGTACTATTGTCGTCGCCGAGTGTATGCGCTCGTCGTATAATTCCAAGGTCAATTCTTCGCACGACGAGGCTGTGCGCCGTAGCAACGCCGACAAGGCCGATCAATGTGCCACGGTGCGCAACGTAGCCATAGCCGGTGCTGTGGCGATTTATGCGTGGAATGTGATTGACGGTATTGTCGCCAAGGGCAAGAAGCACATTGTCATAGCCGACCGTTCGACGCTCGATGTGCAACCGTTCTTCACGCCATTCTATGGTGGCGGCGGTGGGGTGTCGCTATGTCTTAATTTTTAATGCTTTGGGAGGAATATAGTATGAAAAAGATATTATTTGCAGTGTGCCTGTCGATATTGTTTATCGTGGGCGGTTCATGTTCATCGTCCGAGCATGAGTTTTATTCTACACTTTATGGAACGGTGACAGACAATATCACTGGCAACCCGGTGAATGCTGCTACGATTATCCTTAGCCCCGGTGGCAAAACTACCATATCGGGCTCTGACGGGAAGTATGAGTTTACCGACCTTGATGTGATGCAATACACCGTGACTGTGCAAAAGGATGGCTACTTGACCAACCGCAAGACGGTCAACGCCGTGTCGGGCGAGAGCGTTCGTGCCGACATCCCTCTTACTCCCATGAGTGAATAATCATGAACCCTGTGCACGTGTGGTGAGCCGCGATGCACATCACACGTGTACAGGGTATTAAACCCAAATCGGTCATTAGATTTGGGTTAAACAGTAACAATAAAAAACGATAAATCTGTATGAAAAATTTACTTATAAGCCTGATGTGCATGGCGGCAGTGCTGCTGTGTGGCTGTTCGGGCGACGATGAGCCGGCACCAGGGCTAGAGCCTGTTCCTGGGGTCGAAGAACCAGCATCGGTGCATGGTTCGGTTGTGATAAATGGCGAGCCGGTGAATGCTGCCGCGATATTGTTGACTCCCGGTGGCGGTGTGAAAATCACTGGCAGCGATGGAATGTATAATTTCACCGACCTTGTGCCGGGTAAGTATGAATTGAAAGTGTTCAAGGAAGGGTGCCAGAGCCTCAACAAGAGCATAGAGCTTGCCGCAGGGCGCGATGAGGAACTGGTGTTCACGCTTGCCGAGAGTGATGGCGGGTTGTCGATTAACAAGAGCTACATCGACATGGGCGCAAACGAGAGCAACAATGTGGCCGGGTTTACCATTAAGAATGATGGGGCGGCCGACATCAGCTGGCAAATCACAAATGCTGCCGCGTGGATTACCGAAATCACTCCCGAGTTGGGATCTGTCCCGGCTGCTGGAGCTACTGCCGTGTCGTTCACCATCAACCGCAGCCGTCTGAGCAGCAACACCACCGACAATTATGCCACGCTGCTTGTGCGCTCGACCACGCAGGGCGATGGTTCTGTTGCCGAGTTGCTTGTTACTGTGTTCGGGAGTGGCAACGGTACGAACACGGCAAATGACAACTCGGGCATCGACTATGTGATGGTTGGTGACCTGTATGTGCAGACGCGCGATGTGTCGGCATCGGCCATCGACTGGGAAAGTGCGCAGCTGCTGTGCGAAAACTCTATCGTGGGCGATTTCAACGACTGGCGTTTGCCTACGATTGAAGAGTTGGCAACGATTTACAACAACAAGGCTGCCATCGGCGGTTTTAACGACAGCATTTCTAATAGTTCGGATTACTGGAGTTCCACTATTCCCGAAAACAACACATCGAATCGTTATTACCTTGATTTCTTTAATGGGCAACGTGGCTCTTTAAAAAGCTCGTATGATATGCGTGCTCGTGCCGTCCGCAAGGATGTCGCACCCACGGTGTCGGTGCTGCCTGTCAGCGATATAAGTGAAACCTCAGTGACATTCAACGGACGCATCGATAACAATGATGCCGTGAAATGCTCGGAACGCGGTTTTGTATATTCCACCATGCATTTGCCCACTGTTGCTAATACAAAAGTTCAGTCATACATGCCACAAAGCTCAGCCGAATATAGTGCCGAAGTCCGCGACTTGTCGCTTGGGTCGGTATATTACATTAGGGCATACGCCGTGGCTAACAGGTCGGACACTGTGTATAGCGACGAATTGACGTTCCGATACGACAGTCAACTGCCTATCGTTTCAACACAGCCTGTTACCGATATTGGCGCAACGACGGCCGTGCTACACGGTTCTATTGAATCAAAGGGTATTCCAGCATATACCGAACGAGGCTTTGTCTATTCAAATACTATAACTAATCCTATGATAGAAACAGAGGAGAAGATAGTGGTTAATGGTATAGGAATCGGTGAATTTTCAGCAAATCTATCAGATTTGGATTGTAACGTCACATATTATGTTCGTGCATACGCAACAAATAGCGAAGGTACGGTATACGGCGAGACTGTTTCGTTTTACCCGGAACACCCAGATTATTTTGTGTTAAAATCTGTTGGGTTGATGGTGCAAAAAAAGGATCTTGCAGATAATGTGGAAATGTTAGGCGCGGTAACTATGAGTATCAATTCTACTGTTGGAGGATTCACTGATTGGAGATTGCCAACTATTTCTGAATTATCAACTCTTTATACAAATAGAGTGTTGATAGGAGGATTTAGCAGCTATGATACTTATTGGTCGAGTACTCCTTATCAGGAGGTTTATTATTTTGTTATGAATTTTGGAAATGGTAATATTGACGTTGATTTCAGCAATAAACATTATCGTGTGCGGGCTGTGCGCAGCTTGCCTTAAATGAGATGGTTATGGGAATGAAGATTGATAATTTGCGGCGGTGGGCTGCGGTGTGTTGGCTTGTTGTGGTTGCGGGAGTTGCTTTCCCTCAATCACAACAGGGCGGCATGGCGGCGTTCCGCGAAGGACAGTTGCGCAAGATTGAGCAATTCCGCGACACCAAGCAGCGGGAGATAGCAGCGTTCCGCGACTCGCTCAACGAGGTATATGCCAGCTACCTTGAGCAACGGTGGGAGAGCTTCAAGCTGTTCAGGCACGAGCGCAGTTTCCGCCCGATGCCCGAGCCGCCAGTCTATGACCCGTCGGAGCCGGTACGCGACGAAGACAATGAGTTGCCAGTGGTGGCCGAAGTGCCGGTGACGCTGCCTGTGCCAGTCGATACGGTCGATTTGCCTGTAGTGGCACCCGTCGTCCCTGCGCCGACGACGGTGCGGGCCGAGTTTTTCGGCACACAGGTGCTGTTGCAGCGGGCTGGCAATTATTCCATAAGCCACCTTGCCAATGCCTCGGAGGACGAGGTGGCTCGCTTCTGGCGGCAATTGGCCGGTATGCCTGTCGATACGGTAGTTAATGACTTGCTGCGTATTGCCCGCGAATTGCGCCTCAATGGCTGGGGCAAATTTGTGTTGGCTCGTGAAGTGGCTGGCAAGTATATCCCCGATGCGTCGGAAAACGAACGGGTGGTGTTTGCCGTGTTTATGCTCAACCAGCTTGGCTATGGTGCCAAAGTGGGTCGCTCGGGGCAAACGTTGTATGCGATGCTTGCGTCGAATGCCACCATGTACACGCCCTATTTCACTTTCCACGGCGGCAGCCACGACGGTAATATGAAATATTATGTGATTGTGCCCAGCCATGAGGAATTGACCGATATCGAAACGTGCAAGGTCGAGTTTGGCGGTGGCGATGTGCCTGTAGATTTTGCCGTTGCCGAGCAACCACGGTTGGCCGATGACATGGCCGAGCAACCGTTGCAATTCGGCGGCGACAGCTACAATGTGGCATACAACCGCAACCTTGTGCGATACTATGCAACTTATCCCTGCGTGGATTTCGACATTTATGGCACTGCACCAGTCGATGGGGAGCTATTGAATAGCCTCGGGCGGCAGCTATCGCCCCACATTGATGGCAAGTCTGGGCGCGAGGCTGTGAATTACTTGTTGCACCTGGTGCAGAACGCATTCCGCTACAAGACCGACCAGGACAATTACGGCTACGAGAAATGGAACTTTGCCGAGGAAACCCTTGTGTCGGCTTATAGCGACTGCGACGACCGTGCCATATTTTTTGCCCAACTTGTGCGCAACCTGCTCGGCATGAAAGTGGTTCTTGTTTACTATCCAGGCATACATCTTGCCACTGCGGTGCATTTCGATGAGGAAATCTTCGGGAACTATGTGACTGTCGATGGCGAGAAGTTCCTTATTTGTGACCCAACCTACGTTAACGCCCATGTGGGCATGGCGATGCCCGATGTAGGCACCAAGGTTGAAATCATCAAGCTGTTTTGACTTGCGGAGCATGGTAGCAAGTTGATTTCAGTGTCGGCATTAGTGTTTGTTTGCATTGTGTTGCATTATTTTGCATGAGATATGGTGTGGGTTAACAAATGTAAGTAAAAAACCGCTGTTTTTCTTTTGTTTTATTTGACTCTTGCACTATATTTGCGCAAAATTTTTGGACTTATAATCTTAAACATCGAAACACTATGTATTGGACATTGGAACTTGCAACAAAGCTTGAAGATGCACCATGGCCGGCGACCAAGGAGGAGCTTATCGACTACGCTATGCGCTCGGGTGCGCCGCTCGAAGTAATCGAGAACCTTCAAGAAATGGAAGATGAAGGCGAAACCTACGAAAGCATCGAAGATATTTGGCCCGATTACCCCAGCAAGGACGATTTCTTCTTCAACGAGGAAGAATACTAATGCGTTTTTAAGCGCGGAGTAATTATTAAATCCCTGTTAATCAGATAGATTAGCGGGGATTTAATTTGTTTGGACAACAGCGTTTGACCGCCTTAGATGGCGCGGTTTGTTTGGACAAAATACAATTTTTGGAGGAAAAATCGGGATTTGTTTGGACAAAATTCATTACCTTTACAGAGGTTTGTGAGTATTGCCGCAAGCTGTATTTCCAATTCAAATATCCTCCACTATGGGAAGACCTAAACGACTATATCCATTGGGACGCTACCGCCTGCATGTCAGGGGTGAGATCGATCCTGCCAAACAGTATCTTGTCCAGCTTGAATACACCTGGAACCGGCAGGTGATACGCAAGGGCATGAACATCTTTGTCCGGCTGGGCGACTGGAATGAGAAAGCCAACAAGGGACGCGGAGGTGTGAGGGCGAGTTATGGTCCGGAGGCCAACCGGATCAACAGTCTGCTGCTTGCCCGTGCGGACAAGATCGACGGACTGCTGGCCGAATATCAGGAGAAGCATCCCAATCAGATTACGGCACAGGTGATCGCCGACTTTTTGGCCGACAAACCGCTCACACGGGAGGACAAAGGGAAGGATTTTATCGAGTTTGTTTTGGAAAGGCTTGAATCCGATTATTCGAGAAACCGAATCGGACGCAGCCGCTATGAGAACGGCAAGAGCGGCATGAATATTTTCCGTATCTTTCTCCGTGCAACAAAGAACGGTACCTACAAGCCGGACAGTATCTATTTAGGTGAAATATCGGTTGAACTGATTGACGAATACATCAGGTGGCGGCGTGAGATAAAACAGAACAGCGATGCAACGATCAACCATGCTTTGACTCCGATTCTGAAGGCATGTGCCTATGCTTCAGAAATGAAGATGATAGACCATGCCGTCAATGCGAGAATTCAGGATATGCGTATCGCCTCAAAGATATCTCTCGCGGATGAAGACAACGAGTTTGACGGCAAGTATCTTTCAAAAGAACAGATGTCCGCGTTATTGGAATATTACCATGCCTGCACCGAACCGCGCCGTAAGGAGTTTTTGGAAATGTTCTTCTTTGCCTTCCATGCCTGTGGACTCCGTGTTGTCGATGTTATGACATTGCAGTGGGGGCA
Organism: Candidatus Avimuribaculum pullicola; assembly: GCA_018716295.1. GTDB lineage: Bacteria > Bacteroidota > Bacteroidia > Bacteroidales > Muribaculaceae > Avimuribaculum > Avimuribaculum pullicola. The sequence continues at coordinate 2,451 of DVKC01000011.1, read as the reverse complement.
TGTAAATTTCGAGAAGAAGGAACTGAGAAAAATCATGATCAAGACGAACAAGCGCCATGTAATTCCTCTTACGGAACCTGCCTTGAATATTCTTCACCGGTGGCAGGAGAAACGTGCCGGATGCCGGTATGTATTCAACTTAGTAAAGGACGATCTAGATCTTGATGATGCAGAGGCTCTGTACAAAGCCCGTAACAATGCAACGAAATGTATCAATCAGTCGCTGGCGGTTGTCGGAGAACAGATAGGGCTTCCGTTTACCCTCTCAATGCATGTGGCCCGGCATTCGTTTGCGGTCTTTGCACTGAACAAGGGACTTTCCATGTCGGTTGTCAGTCGTTTGCTCGGTCATGGAAGCACGGATGTCACCGAAAAGGTATATGCCAAATTTCTGCCCGAAACGCTGTCGGCGGAAGTGGCACGTCTGAAAGAGGATTTTGCTTCTCTCGAAATTGTCTGATAATTATAGATGGCTATTATAAACAATCATTAATTTTATACCTATAATTGATTTGATATGACTATTACAAAGATATTCCTATTGCTGGTGTGCGCATTTGTTCTGGTATTGCTGCTTTCTACCATCTTTAATAAGCACCATAGGATAATCATGTGGACAGCCGCAATAGTATTTTTTATAGGAACTCTGCTCCTTATAGGTCTTGGGATAATTGATCCGGTAAAGGACAACCATCCTGATCCTGTAGTAATAACAGGTATCTTCACCGCCCTTGTCTTATCGGGTGTATTTGCATACGGAGCGGAAAAGTTACGCATCAAACTTAGGGAAAAGAACCAGCAAACCGTTCAACCCATAGATAATCATTCTGAATGTCCGGATTCCCCCAAAGGGGTTGTATTGTCGGGAAGGCTTGATACTTCACTTGCCCGTACAATCTTTGCGAAAGCAATAGAAGCCGGATATATTGAAGAGGTAGGGTCCCATTATAGCTGGAAAGGGACAAAGGCTCTTCTTGCCTATATGTGTGGTCGAATATATTGCGGCGATTATCCTGAATATTCCAAATACGAACAGAAGACTTTTTGGGAGTTCGGCAACGGACTCTTCCCCGATGTCGAACTTAACGCACTATTTGAACAAACCGGTATCGGACAGTCCCGGCAGAACAGGAGGGATATGCCCGTCCCTAACAATGCCGGAGAAATCGACAAGTTTTTTCATAAGTGACAAAAAACTAAGAGTATTATCTTCGTTCTTGGCAAGTCTTAGTTTCTGGCTTGTTATGCATTTTGTTTTGTATCATCTGGCAATCTTCGATTTTTTCAATTTTATTTTTCTCTTTTTTATTGCTGGTAATCAATAGGTTACTTGTAAAGTTGTGGCAGAATCATAACTTTCCATAACACCTGTCCTAACATTGGATAATTTATTGTAACTTATTAGTCCTCAGCTATTTCATACATTCGTGCCGTGATTCTGGTGCGATGTGCACAATCGTACCATATCGTATAACCAGGCTGAAGGTCTGAGTGTGCATCAGGGCAATCGGCCATAATTGTTTTTAAGTATGGCTAAAGAAACGAATGTAGAGAAGCTATGCGACCGGGAATTGCTTGAAAAGATTCTCAGCGTAGTGGAGAGACAAGAGAAACTGCCGCCTCCGGCTCATGAAGGCGGACTCCGTCTATATGACAACAAGTCTTTGATAGAGAAATTGAACATCAAAGAAAAGTATCTGAAAAAGTTGCGAGACAACGGCTATCTCGGCTACTCGCGTGAAGGTGATAAATACTGGTACACGCAGGAAGACGTAGACCGCTTTCTGCGTCGTTTCCACTATGAAGCTTTCGCTATTGGTGATGAACTTCCCAAACAGGAAGGAGGTGGCTATGTTTAACACCATTCATTTGACCAACATGCTTCGTTCGGAAGTGGAAGGCGTTCCGGAAACAGGTCTTCCGTTGGATGCCTTCCCGGACAAGATACAGGAGATTATCCTCAATCTTGCCAGATACGAAAATTTCAATGTGGAATATACTGCGTCTATTATTCTTTCTGCTGTTGCTACTGCAATAGGCAACTCTTGTCATATCCGTATAAAGGGCGAGTGGAAAACTTGCCCATCCCTTTATATGATGCTGGTCGGACGTCCCGGGCTCGGAAAGACTCCTCCCCTCGGTTTTATCTATAAGCCGATTAATGAGTATGATGACCGGCTGCATGAGAAATATAACGAGGAATATGATGAATATGAAAGAGCCATGTCAGCAGGCAAGCACGGAAGTGATGGGGAAGCACAACTGCTCAAGAAACCGAATTTTGTAACGACGGTCATTTATGATTCCACCCCGGAGGCGATCTTGACTTTGACAGCCTAAGAATTCAATGGTTGTAACAACCTTAAAATCAGCTATTCCATAAATTTTTCATGGTGACGCGGGTGACGCAAGCCTAAAAAGTGTACCTTTATGGCATGTTTGTACGCAAAA
>DVKC01000010.1 GCA_018716295.1 Candidatus Avimuribaculum pullicola | reverse complement strand
GCTGCCGAATCATTCAATGCAAAAATCAAACTCTTCAGGGCGAATCTGCATGGAGTTACCGACAAAAAGTTCTTTCTTTTCAGAATCGCCATGTTGTATGGTTATCCCCACTAAATTTCTACTGCCCCGATATTTATGGTGGCGTGGTGGTTGTTTGTTCCTGAAATATATTTCTTAATTCGTATTTGGTTGAAATATGTGGGGTTTATTTGTATTGTTGGAGATAAATGTCTAATTTTGCACGGTTAATGTGGTAATGTGCAATGCTGCACGTTTTCCACTCATGGCGCAACAAACTTTGAAGACAAGGGACAAACTCATAGAAATTGCACGGCAGTTGTTTGCGAAAAAGGGTATTGAAAACACCACGATGAACGACATTGCCGCTGCCTCGGACAAGGGGCGGCGTACCATATATACCTACTTCCGCAACAAGCGCGACATATACAACGCGGTGGTCAAGACCGAGAGCGACAAGATTGTAGAAAAACTCACGCAAGTGCTCGAAAGGCTCGAACCAGCCGAACAGAAATTGATGGACTTTATCTTCGTGCGTTTTGAATGCTACAAAGAGGCTGTGTTGCGCAATGGCTCGCTTAGGGCGGGTTTCTTCATGGACATACGCAAGGTCGATCGCGCCCGCCGAAACACTACAGCCCAGGAAGCCAATATATTGAAACAAATACTCAATGAGGGTGTGAGCCAAGGTGTGTTCAAAGTGAAACATGTTGAACAGACTGCAATGGTGATGATATTGTCGCTACAAGGGTTGGACGTGCCTTATATCCGCGACAGCTTTGCCGAGCTGGGCATAGAAAAGCTGAAATTGCGGGAATATTTGAAAGATTTCATCCTAAACGGAATAAGTAACAAACAAGAATAAAATCACAACAGATGTATATTAATGCTACAGGATATTACGTTCCGGCAGGTAGGGTTCATAACGACCACTTCCTAGAAGTGAACGGGCTGACCAATGACTGGATTGTGCAACGCACAGGTATTGTAACACGCTCGATAGCAGGACCCGATGAGGGATCCGATTCGATGGGGCTTGCCGCAATTGAAAATGCTCTCAAGGCGTTGCCTTACGAGATAACCGATGTTGACCTGATTGTGTCGGCTTGCTACTCGCCCTACGACACTGTTGCCACGCTGGCTCATGTGGCACAACAAAAGTATGGCATTGACGGGGCCAAGGCGGTATATGTGTCGTCGGCTTGCTCGTCGTTTGTCAACGGTCTGGAAATCATCGAAGGGTATTTTGCCATGGGCAAGGCCACCAAGGCGTTGCTGATCTGCTCGGAGCATAACACATATTACCGCAACGAGAGCGACCCCAAGTGCGGTCACTTGTGGGGCGATGCTGCAGTAGCCTATTTCATCTCCAAGGAGCGTGTGGCCGATACCGACATGACTATTCGTGGCGTTTACACCTGTGGTCTTGGCAACGTGGGCAAAGGCCCCGAAGGTGTGCATCTGCGTCCGCACGAAGATGGCATAACGATGCCTTTCGGCAAGGATGTGTTTGTTCGTGCTTGCCAATACATGATTTCGGCACTCGATAATGTAGTGAAGCCGCTTGGCATGGCCATAACCGACCTCGATTATATTATTTGCCACCAAGCCAACAAGCGCATTGTGAGCAATGTGGCTCACCAGTTGGAATTGCCCGACGACCGTTTCCTCAACAATATCGAAGAGTTGGGCAACACGGGTTCGGCAAGTGCTGCGCTTGTGCTGGCACAGAATGTTGACAATTATCCGCGCGGCACCAAGTTTGGGCTTACCGTCTTTGGCGGAGGCTACTCGTGTGGAGCTTTCATGGTAGAAAAGTAAAACAGTTGTAATTCACTTAATTATTAAAACATATAAGGTTATGAAATTACTTGAAGGAAAAGTGGCTCTTATCACTGGGGCTGCACGTGGCATTGGCAAGGCCATAGCATTGAAATATGCGTCGGAAGGCGCAAACATCGCTTTCACCGACCTTGTAATCAACGAAATCGGCAAGCAAACCGAGGAAGAAATAAAGGCACTTGGTGTTAAAGCCAAGGGGTATGCTTCAGATGCATCAAACTTTGAAAACACCAGGGACGTGGTTGAGCAGATTATCAATGATTTCGGCCGCATAGATATTTTGGTAAACAATGCAGGTATCACCAAGGATGGCTTGATGATGCGCATGACCGAGCCTCAATGGGATGTTGTGATTAGCGTTAACTTGAAGTCGGCATTCAACTTTATCCACGCTGTTGCTCCTATCATGATGCGTCAGCGCGGCGGCAGCATCATCAACATGTCGTCGGTGGTAGGCGTTTCGGGTAATGCCGGACAATGCAACTATTCGGCTTCCAAGGCTGGCTTGATAGGCCTCGCCAAGAGTATCGCCAAGGAACTTGGCTCGCGCGGAATCCGTGCCAACTGCATCGCCCCGGGCTTTATCATCACCGACATGACCAACGCGTTGTCGGAAGAAACCAAGAAGCAATGGGCTGCTACAATTCCATTGCGCCGTGGTGGCACACCCGACGATGTGGCTAACGTGGCATTGTTCCTTGCCAGCGACCTTTCGTCATACGTCACCGGCCAGGTTATCCACTGCTGCGGCGGTATGAATATGTAAAAATCACCAATCACCGAATTGTCAGGAAATAAAAAAACGGTCAGGGAGTTGGCAATGCTGCTCTCAGGCCGTTTTTTATTGGCCGTTGCGATGCTGCTCGTCGGTTGTGGGTGATGCGTTGATAAAAAAGTGGCGGCGGTGCTTGTGCAGCATCGCCGTCGCTTTTTTATGGTTAAGGTGACTTGTTGTTATTTCGTGGTTGGTTCTTCGCCCTCTTTTACTCCTGCAAGTTCGGGGTCGATGAGAATGCGGCCGCAATACTCACACACGATTACTTTCTTGTGCATCTTGATTTCCATCTGGCGTTGTGGCGGGATGCGGTTGAAGCAGCCGCCGCAAGCGTTACGTTGGATATACACGATGCCAAGGCCGTTGCGGGCATTTTTGCGAATGCGCTTGAAAGCGGCGAGCAGTCGTGGTTCGATTTTACCTTCGAGCTTCTTGGCCTGTTCGCGCAACTTCTCCTCGTCTTGCTTTGTTTCTGAAACGATTTCGTTCAACTCGCCTTTCTTTTCTTCGAGGATATGCTTGCGGTCGGCAAGGTTGTCTTCGGCAACAGCCACGTCGGCGTTGCGTTGCTCTATTTGCTTGGAAAATTCGTTGATGCGCTTTTCGGCAAGTTCGATGTTGAGGTGCTCATATTCGATTTCCTTGGTCAAGAAGTCAAACTCGCGGTTGTTGCGCACGTTGTTTTGCTGCTCGGTATATTTGTCGATGCGTGTCTTAGCCTCGTCGATGTCGCGCTTCTGCTTTTGCACGTCGTTTTGCAACTGTGCAATGTCGTTCTTGTAGTTTTGGATACGCGTCTGCAATCCTTCAACCTCGTCTTCGAGGTCTTGCACTTCAAGTGGCAACTCGCCGCGTATTGTCTTGATGCGGTCGGTTTCCGACAAGATGGTTTGCAGCTGATAAAGGGTCTTAAGACGTTCCTCGACGGTCAACTCTTTTTCTTGTTTTGTCTTTTCGTTAGCCATAACTTATTGGATTTTTATCCTGGTCAGCATAATAGGTTGCAAAGTTAGGGAATTTTTTCTGAATTATGTCATAAAAAATTCCTTTTGTGCATTGTTCGCTCTCGTAATGCCCTATATTGGCCAGCACGATCCGGTCGCAATGTGTGGTGAAGTCGTGGTACTTGAGGTCGCCGCACATATACAAGTCGGCACCCTGTGCTATGGCTGTGCCGATAAATTCGGCTCCCGCCCCGCCGCACAGTGCCACGCGGCGTATTACTCTTGTAGCATCGCCGACGTATGGGATTGCGCCTATGGAGAGTGACTTTTTCACGAATGCGATGTAGTCTGTTGCGCTCATGGGTGTTTCGAGTTCGCCTATCACGCCAAGACCTGTGGCAGCCATGTTTTCGAGCCTTACAAGGTCAAATGCCGGCTCTTCGTATGGGTGCGCGGCAAGCATGGCTTGCACCACGCGGGCGCATTTGCTTGCCGGGAATACGACTTCGATGCGTGTTTCGTTCTCGGTGTGGTTGCTGCCAATCTCGCCTATTGCGGGGTGTGCCCCATCGAGTGGGCGGAATGTGCCGCGCCCGTCAACCATATAGGCGCATTGGTCGTAGTTGCCCATTTGCCCGGCTCCGGCGGCCCAGATGGCTTCGCTCACGGTACGGCTGTTTGCCACTGGCACGAATACCGACAGTTTCATCGTTTGTGCCGGTTGTGGCACGAGGGTGCGCATGTGGGTAAGGCCCACGATGCGCCCTGTTGCCCACGACACGCCGCCAAGTGTGCTGTCCATGTTGGTATGTGCCGAGTACACTACGATGTCGTGCTTCAATGCCGTAGCCACGATGCGTTCCACCGCCGAATTGCCCGTGATGCGTTTCAGCCCGCGGAATAGCAATGGGTGGTGAGAAATGACGAGGTTGATGCCGCGCTCGACTGCCTCGTTGATTATTGCCTCGGTAACATCGACGCACAATAGCGCGCCTGTCGCCTCATGGCTCACGTCGCCCACCTGCACACCGGCATTGTCCCACTGCTCTTGCAGGTGCAGTGGTGCATATTCTTCGATGGCTTGCAGTATTTCGCTTATCTTCATTTTTTATTTTTTTCGATGCGCTCGGTGTCAACCTTGATATAAAGCTCGTCGAGTTGTTCTTGGTCAAGCTGGCTCGGTGCATCGTTCATCATGTCGCGTCCCGAGTTGTTCTTTGGGAAAGCGATAGTGTCGCGTATGCTGTCGAGCCCTGCGAGCATCGACACGAAGCGGTCGAACCCGAACGCAAGTCCGGCGTGTGGCGGTGCACCATACTTGAATGCTTCCATCAAGAAGCCGAATTGCGCTTGTGCGCGTTCTTCGGTGAAGCCCAGCAAGGCGAACATCTTGTCTTGCAATTCGGGGTCGTGGATACGGATACTGCCGCCGCCCAGTTCGACACCATTGACAACCATGTCGTAGGCGTTTGCGCGGACGTTGCCCGTGTCGCTGTCAAGCAATGGGATATCTTCGTCTTTGGGCTTGGTGAATGGGTGGTGCATGGCGTAATAGCGTTGTGTTTCCTCGTCCCATTCAAACATTGGGAAGTCGATTACCCACAGCGGAGCAAACGTGTTTTTGTCGCGAAGCCCGAGCCGGTTGCCCATTTCAAGGCGCAGCTCGTTGAGGGCTTTGCGTGTGGGCATGGTCTTGCCGGCAAGTATCAGCAGCAAGTCGCCAGGTTGGGCGTTGCAACGTTCTGTCCACGTTCTCAAGTCGTCTTCGCTGTAGAATTTGCCTACGCTGCTCTTTATCGAGCCGTCGTTTTCCACTTTCACCCACACGAGGCCTTTTGCGCCTATTTGCGGGCGTTTGACAAATTCGGTCAGCTCGTCGATTTGCTTGCGTGTGTATGATGCGCATCCAGGGGCGCAAATTGCGCCAACGTATTCGGCACTGTCGAATACTACGAAGTTGTGCCCTTCGGTGAGGTCTTTCAGTTCAACGAATGTCATGCCGAAACGAATGTCGGGCTTGTCGCTGCCATAGTTTTTCATGGCATCGGCCCAAGTCATGCGTGGGAATGGTTCGGTGAAGTCGATGTCGCGCACATATTTGAAAATGTGTTTTACAAGGCCTTCAAACATCTGCAACACATCTTCCTGTTCAACAAACGACATCTCGCAGTCGATTTGCGTAAATTCGGGTTGGCGGTCGGCGCGAAGGTCTTCGTCGCGGAAGCACTTGGCTATCTGGAAGTAACGGTCGAAACCTGCAACCATTAGCAATTGCTTGTATAGCTGTGGCGATTGTGGCAAGGCGTAGAATTGTCCTGGGTTCATGCGCGATGGTACCACAAAGTCGCGTGCACCCTCGGGAGTCGATTTTACCAATATAGGTGTTTCTACTTCGAGAAATCCGTTGTCGTTAAGATACTTGCGCAGTTCGAAGCCCATGCGGTGGCGCAACTCAAGGTTGCGGCGTACAGCCGAGCGTCGAAGGTCGAGGTAGCGGAATTGCATGCGCAGGTCGTCGCCACCGTCAGAATTGTCTTCGATGGTGAATGGAGGGATTTCGCTACGGTTGAGTATGTTAAGCTCGCTGGCGATGATTTCGATTTCGCCAGTTGGCAGATTGGCATTTTTGCTTTGGCGTTCCGATACTGTGCCGCGCACTTGTACCACGTATTCGCGCCCAATGTGGTTGGCTTTTTCGCACAGCGATGCGTCAACCTCGTTGTTGAACACTATTTGGGTTATGCCGTACCGGTCGCGCAAGTCAACGAAGGTCATGCCTCCCAGCTTGCGGCTGCGTTGCACCCAGCCGGCCAATGTCACTACTTCGCCAGCGTTTGCCAAGCGAAGTTCTCCACAAGTTTTTGTTCTGTACATAGTTGTCTATAGTATTTCTAATTGTATTCTTGTCTGTTATGGTGAGCTTTGCTGTCGGCAAGGCACACTATCTCAAATATCTTGCAAATTTACAACATAATCACCACACGCCCTATCAAAATTGCATGATATTTTTCATTTGAATTACATGATAGATATGGAATTTGCTGATGAAAAGTTGTTTATTGTAATTGGAAATGTTCAAAATTTATTGCGTCATGCAGCCGACATTTGGGGAAATGTGTATATCTTTGTATTATAGAACAATAAATAGGGCGTGCGATATGGAAAACCTGATAAGATTTGACTGGGCAATGAAACGGCTGCTCCGCGACAAGAGCAACTTTGTGGTGCTTGAAGGCTTCCTCTCGGTGCTGCTCGGCGAGAAGATTACCATCGACCGCTTCCTCGAAAGCGAGTCGAACCAGGAGGACGCAAACGACAAGTTCAACCGTGCCGACAT
>DVKC01000009.1 GCA_018716295.1 Candidatus Avimuribaculum pullicola | reverse complement strand
GCTGCCGAATCATTCAATGCAAAAATCAAACTCTTCAGGGCGAATCTGCATGGAGTTACCGACAAAAAGTTCTTTCTTTTCAGAATCGCCATGTTGTATGGTTATCCCCACTAAATTTCTACTGCCCCGATTTTATTTTTGTTGGGAGGCTTATGGCTGTATATAAAAAAAGAGGGTGGCATTGCGTCACCCTCTTTTGGTGCCCGAGATCGGAGTCGAACCGATACGGATGTTACTCCACTGGTACCTGAAACCAGCGCGTCTGCCATTTCGCCACCCGGGCTTTCCTTGAAATAGCGGCACAAAGGTATGTACTTTTCTTGATATTGCCAAATAAATTGTAGAAAATCGCCTAAAAAAATCACGGCTGTAATTATCTCCTTGTTTGAATTGTGAAAGTCGGAATTTATAATGGCGTATGTGGCAAGTGTAATTTATTCATGGATTGGCCATAAATCACGACAAATAGGTTGTATATATTTTTTGGAAAAATCAGAGAGATTTTTATTCGTTATTTACGGTAGTTTTCTGTAATTTTGCGTATTGACAAAAAACATTTTCTAAAAAACTTTAAAGACATTATTATGAGATTAATTATTGAACCCGATTATGCCACTGTTTCGGAGTGGGCTGCCAATTATGTTGCCAAGCAAATAAATGAATTTGCTCCTACAGCCGATCGTCCTTTCGTGCTCGGTTGCCCAACAGGTAGCTCTCCGCTTGGAATGTACCGCAAACTTGCTGAATTGTGTGCTGCTGGCAAGGTGTCGTTTGAAAATGTTGTGACTTTCAACATGGATGAATATTGCAATTTGCCTGAAGAGCATCCACAAAGTTATCATTCATTCATGTGGAACAATTTCTTTAGCCACATCAACATCAAGCGTGAGAATGTGAACCTGCTCAACGGCAATGCTCCATGCAAGGTGGAGGAGTGTGCCCGCTATGAGGAAAAAATCCGTTCTTATGGTGGTATCCGTTTGTTCCTTGGTGGGGTAGGTCCTGATGGGCATATCGCATTTAACGAACCGTGTTCGTCGCTTACATCGCGTACTCGTGAAAAGACTCTCACGCAAGACACTATAATTGCCAACTCGCGTTTCTTTGACAATGATGTTAACAAGGTGCCAAAGACTGCCCTTACTGTCGGTGTGGGTACTATAATGGATGCTCAGAGCGTGTTGCTTATAGTGAACGGTTACAATAAGGCTCGTGCATTGCAGGCTGGTGTTGAAGGTGGTGTGTCGCAGATGTCAACCATCAGCGCATTGCAAATGCACCCCAAGGCAATAATTGTAGCCGATGAAGATGCAGTAATGGAACTCAAGGTTTCGACCTATCGTTACTTCAAGGATATAGAAGCTGCTAATCTTGATCCTGCAACGCTGTTGTAATGCAGTTGTAGCATGGTAATCATAAACTTCGGGGTGATGAAATCATATAATTCATCACCCCGAAGTATTTTTAGTATTATTTTAGCCACAAATGGTCGTTAGACCGCAAAAGCGATTAGGATTTATGCCGATTGGGGTTAAATTTCATTTGATGGTTGGCGGCTCTCATATTTTTTGAAGAATATAAACGTCAGTATTGCACCAATCATGGCGACTGGCATTGCGATGAGAGCAGTGTATTCGTAACCTAATGCGTGGCGTAGAGGAATGCCTCCAGTGGCAGCTCCAATAGCGTTGCCAAGGTTGAACGCCATCTGTATGCATGCCGCGCCAAGCAATTCCCCACCTTTGGAAAAGTGTATTATGGAGATTTGAAGTGGGCTGGAAACAGCAAACAGGCCAAATGTGCAAATGCACATGAGCACGATTGACGTCAATTGCAGTGTGTGTGTGAAAAATAGTCCGAGCAAAGCCATGCTGATTATTACTTGCATTGTGAAAGCTACTCGTCCGGGTGAGAAACGGTCGGATAACCTGCCGCTTACGAGGTTACCTACTACCATACCAAAGCCGGCAAGCACCATCAAAAATGGAATGATGTCGGTAGAAAATCCGCAACTGACGGTGAGGTAGGGCGAAACATAAGAATAGAAGCAGAAAACTGCGCCGTTTCCAAGCATAGTGGAGAAGATTATGAGCCAGGGAGCAGCGTTGCGCATAAAATGGAATTGGCTCTTGTAATTGCTACGTGGCAGTCCTTCGACTTGCGGTACCCACTTGTATATATAATAGAATACACCAACGCTGATAATTGCAACTAAGATGAATGTTACACGCCATGACATGAGTGTGCATATTGATGTGCCAAGCGGTACACCGAAAAGGTTGGCAATAGTCATTCCTGCCACCATTATCGACACGGCTTGCGAACCTTTACCGTGGTCGGCCAGTTTTTCGGCAACAATAGATGCAACCCCGAAGTATGCCCCATGCGGGAGTCCTGAGATAAAACGCCCGATGAGCAACATGGTATAGTTGACTGAAAATGCGGCAAATAAGTTACCTGCAATCATAATTAACGTCAACCCAAGCAAGATGTTTTTCAATTGGAACCGGCGTACAAATGTCAGCCCTGGCGCGCCGCAAAATACGCCGAGGGCGTATGCCGAAATAAAATGTCCTGCAGTGGGGATATCAACGCCCAAGTCGGAGGCAACGAATGGCAAAATAGCCATCATGACAAACTCGGCGATACCCAAACCGAGAGTGCCAAAACCTAAAGCAATCAAACTTTTTTTCATACAGACTAAAAAATAATTATCTGTTTTAATAGCATAAAGTGATAATAATTGGTCCGTTTGACCATTGTACGTGGTCTAAGGGCCATCGCTTTCAACATCAAACGCTTTCATAGAAAGCGAATGGGGGTAAAAAAGCGGTGCAAAATTAGTGAAGAGATGAATATGTGCAACAGCATGGCGTGAATATTTTTTGATTATTTTCATGAATATGCGTGTGGCATTATCGGTGGTGCATTTATATGGGGTGGATATAATACCTTTTGCAGATAGCCGTGCAATATTAAGGCTGCAATTTCGTTCTTTTTATTGATGAAAGTTGTTTCTTTACGACATATTATAATTGTATTGGCCGCTATAATGGTCTGCTCGGTGCAGTGCATAGCGGCTGGCGGTAACAATCAGGATTTGCTTAATCGTCCGTATGCCGACCTGAAACGGTTGCATTTTGGCTTTTCTGTTGGGTTTCATTTCCAGGATTTGCTGCTGAAAAACAACGGATTCGTGACTCCCGAAGGTGAGGCATGGTTTGCCGAGGTGCCAGGGCATTCGCCTGGTTTTTGTGTCAATGTGCTTGCCGATTTGCGCCTGTCGCAGCACTTTAATTTGCGTTTGTCGCCCGGTATGTATTTTGGCAATAAGAGGGTTACATTCCTCGAAAATAACGGCAAGATTGAAGAAACACAAAACATACGTAGCAATTATGTGGTTTTGCCTATTGATATCAAGTATTCGGCATTGCGCTATCGTAATTTGCGCCCATACATAGTAGGGGGTGTGATGGGTGTTTTTGATGTGGCACGAAAACGCAGCGAACAGATACGCCTGACTTCAACCGACTTGATGCTGACAATAGGCTTCGGGTGTGACTTTTACTTGCCTTTCTTCAAGCTGTGCCCCGAGGTGAAATTTTGTTTTGGGCTTCGCGACTTACTTGACCATGTGCGTGATGATTTGTCGGACGACCCCGAGATGATGAAATACACGCAATCAATTGACCGAGCACGCTCACGCATGGTTGTCGTTACGTTCTATTTTGAATAATCACAGAAATGAGCCGTTCAAGAACTATATATTACACACTGCTTGCAATGCTTATGGTTGCAATGCTGCTCCCTGTGAAAATAGCGGCGCAAAGTGATGCGTTATTCTCGCAGTATTGGGCATTGCCGACTTACTATAACCCAGCGGCTGCCGGGACAAGTGATTCAATAAAGATCACTGCGGGTGCAAAGATGCAATGGGTGGGCATTACAAATGCGCCTGTCACGTTCACAGGCATGGCCGATAGCCCTTTCAAGGTTTTTGGCAAGCGCATAGGTGTGGGCATAATGTTTTCGCAAGAAAGCATTGGCTTGTTTAGCAATATCAACATTGGAGCCCAACTCGCATACAAGTTGAAGTTGCTGGGAGGGACATTGAGCATAGGTGTGCAAATAGGGCTTGCCAACCAGACATTTCGCGGCACAGATGTGTTTATTCCAGAGGGTGACGACTTCCATAGTAGCGAAGATGCCGCAATACCAACGAACGACATTGCCGGTATGGCGTTTGACATGGCAGCGGGTGTGTTTTATACTCATAAGTTGTTCTGGGCATCGCTGTCATCGACACATGTGTTGCAGCCGACCATAAAACTTAGTTCTGAAACAGCAACGGAGAGTGAATATGAATTTGAAATGGGGCGAGCCCTTTATTTGATGGCGGGTAGCAATATTCCCATAAAAAATACGTTATTTGAAATACAGCCGTCGTTGATTGTGCGTACCGACTTCTCGACGTTCACTGGCGACATTACCGCAAGAGTGCGTTTCAAAAAATTTCTTTCGGGTGGCATAGGCTACCGATGGAAAGATGCCGTGTCGATAATGGTGGGCGGCGAATATAAGAACTTCTTCCTCGGCTACTGTTACGATTATCCCATATCGGCAATCTCGCGGGCCAGTAGTGGCAGTCACGAGGTGTTTTTGCAATATAATGTGAAATTGAATCTCCAAGATAAAAATAAAAACAAACATAAAAGTATCCGCATAATGTAGAATATGAAAAAAGGATTGATTTACATAGCTTTTGCCCTTGGCTTGCTTGCCACTTCGTGCATGTCGTCGCGCAGTATCGGTGCTGGCGGCGAGGTAACAGGCATCGGTGGCACGGCTTATGCCGAACCGACACCATACGGCATGGTGCTGGTGGAACGAGGCTCGATGCGTGTTGGGCCATCAGAGAATGACACGGCTTGGGGCATACGCAAGGACGATCGTGGTATATCGGTTGATGCCTTTTGGATGGATGAAACTGAAATCACCAATTCGAAGTATAAACAATTCTTGCTGTGGGTGCGTGACTCGATTATCCGCGAGCGCCTTGCCGATCCTGCATACGGTGGCAATGAAGAATACCGCATCGAAGAAGATGATGAGGGTAATCCCATCACGCCGCATCTTAATTGGAGCAAAGCTATACCATGGCGTAATCCCGATGAGGACGAGCAACGCGCCATAGAGAGCGTATATCGTACCAATCCTATCACTGGGGCAAGAGAACTTGACCCAGAGCAGATGAATTACAGGTATGAAATATTCAATCTTACCGAGGCAGCAAAACGCAAGTATCGCCGTGACCCTGCCCGTAGGGATCTCAACACCGACCATCCTGTTAATGAAGAATTGCCTATCATATCAAAAGATACGGCCTATATGACCGATGACGGGCGTATCATACGCCAAACCATTACTCGTCCGCTCACAGGTGATTATGATTTCCTGAACACTTATATCGTAAATATTTATCCCGACACCACTTGCTGGATAAATGACTTTGACAATGCATATAACGAGCAATATGTGAGAATGTATTTCTCCCATGCAGGGTATAATGATTATCCGGTAGTGGGCGTAAGTTGGGAGCAGGCCAACGCGTTCTGTGCCTGGCGCACGGCTTACTTGCGTCGCGCACTTGGTGCACAAGGCGTATATGTGGAACCATATCGATTACCCACTGAGGCTGAATGGGAATATGCAGCCCGTGCAGGAATTGACAAGAATAAGTTCCCATGGGAAGGCGATATGCCTATTGATGAAGTGGAAGGCTGTTTTTATGCCAACTTCAAACCGCAAGAAGGTAATTATGTGCGTGATGGCAATATAATCACCTCACAGGCTGGTACGTATGATGCCAATGAGTTTGGACTGTTTGACATGGCCGGAAACGTGAGCGAATGGACTTCGACTGCTTATACCGAGAGCGTGAGTCGGCAGACGTCGGATCTCAACCCCGAGTATCGCTATGATGCAGCCATAGAAGACCCTTACATAATGAAGCGCAAAATCGTGCGCGGCGGTTCGTGGAAAGATGTGGCACACAACGTGCGCAGTGATTTGCGCATGTGGGAGTACCAGAACGAGCAACGTTCATACATTGGTTTCCGCTGTGTACGTTCGGCCATTGGCTATCATAAGAGTAAAAGAAAATAACACACCGACGAATAACTTTCTTGCATTACATAACGTATATAATTATGGGCAAATATAAGAAATATAAAAATAGCATAGAGCGGTTTCTTTCGGGCGAAAAGGGACAACGTTTCTTCAACTTCGCCTACAGTATAGGTGCCGCCGTCGTGATATGGGGCGCATTGTTTAAAATACTCCACTTGCCTGGTGGCAACACATTGTTGTGCATAGGTATGGGAACCGAGGTGTTGATGTTTATTCTCACGGCATTTGACCGCCCGGAGCAAGCTTATAAATGGGAAGAAGTTTTCCCTGTGTTGCGTTCGGGCAATCCTGAAGATCGACCCGATTTTTCGAGTGGCACAGGAATTGTCGTCAACGGAGGCAATGGCGAGTCCGTGGTTGTCAACGGTGATGGAGGAGGTAATGTCGCTGGATTGCCAGGCTTGAATATTTCGGAGGAAGACACTCGTTCGTTGAGTGAAAGCATAGCAAAGATGGCGGCAGCGAGCGAACAACTCTCAAAAATGGCCGAGTTGACCGACGCAACGGGACAATATTTGTCGCAGTTGTCGGCAATATCGCAGCAAATGGAGCAATTGCGTGCGACAACCGAATCGCTCAACCATGTGTCGGAAGTGTTGTTGTCGTCTTACCGTTCCATAACCGACAATAGTGAAACAATCACTCGTAGTTCGGCTGGATATGTGAGCCAAATGGAGAGCCTTAACCGCAATATCAGCGGGCTTAACACCATATATGAAATTCAGCTTAAAAGCATCTCGACACAGCTTGACAGCATTGACCGCGTGAACCGTGGTTTGAAAGATATCCGCGACATGTATGAGAAATCGGCAGCCGAGAGCGCAAGTTATTGTGACGAAGCCGAGAAGATGGCTCGCTACATGAAACAGCTTAACAGCGTGTAT
>DVKC01000002.1 GCA_018716295.1 Candidatus Avimuribaculum pullicola | reverse complement strand
TTTTTTTGCCGCCTTGGCTGTCGGGAACCGCCGTTCCCCGTTTGCGGTTGCAAAGGTACTACCAAAATTCCCATTCCACCAAATTTTCCGACAACTTTTTTCAGAAAAATTTTGCACCATTTAACCAACTCCCTATCATCCAAATAGATATGCCAAAATATTTTTTCATCACTATTCGCACTCAAAACAAAAGCAAACTCAAATTCGCCTTTACTCGCCAAAAACACGACAACAACTTTTAACGTCTTATTCTTGATAATTTCCCATATTTCTAGCACGAGGTTAGTGCTATTACGTAAAAACGCCACTGCCCAGCAGCTTTACGCCCAGGCAGTGGCAAATTCCATAAAAAAGGCAGCAATTACATTTATTCCTGAAATTTCCTTGTCATACTTTCGACCCACTGAGAAACAGTTGTTTCGTCAACATTATATTTCTCTGCAAATCCCAAATAATATTCCTCGGCCTCTTTATCGGGAATTACACCACGTCCATAGCGGTAACAGCTCGACAAAATCTTAGACGAGATACCTACAACACTCCGATAATAATCAGCCTCGACTTCATCTATAGGAGTTGGAACTAAATCAAATGATTTCAAAAGCAGCGAAACAGCATCTTTGTGATTAACTGCCGTGCCCACACCTTGATAACAGCAGACACCAGCATATACACACGCCAGATACTCACCCTTGTTAGCAGCATCGCGCCAATATTGATAAGCCTTAGTCAGATCTTGCTCCAAATCCAAGCCTCCACTGGCATAACAAGAACCAATCCATCTAATCGATTCAACATCACCCTTGATCCTCGTTTTCTCAAAAAAAGAAATTGCTTTTCCTCTCTCACCGAGAAAATAGTAACTCTTACCCATTAACAAATCCACATCTTCACCCGCTGCAGCTGCTTTACGAAACCAATACAATGCTTGATTGAAATCCTCTGCCACACCTTCGCCATTCAAATACCTAGCTCCTAAAGATGTAAATGCTGGGGCATAACCGTTGTCGGCCGCCTTCCTATACCATTCAATAGCATCAATATAACTCTGTCGCACTCCATTACCTATTTTGTAGCAATCGCCCAAAGTTTTCTGAGCTATCGCCAAACCGCCTGTTGCTGCGGTCGAAAGCCATTCGACACCACGTGCAGGATCTTTATCGATATGCAATCCTGATAAATCCACACCTTGAAGATAAGCACCCGCCAAATAAAATTGTGCATCAGGAAATCCTTTAGAAGCCGACTCGACATACAAATCCCAAGCAACTTTATAATCAACTTTTACTCCAGCCCCCGTATCGTAACACCAACCAAGGCCATACAGACCTTTGGCATTGCCTTGCGAAGCCGATTTCTGAAACCACTGAAAAGCTTCATCATATTTTTGTTGGTTGGCCAAGCTCCAACCCAAATCGGCTTGTGCGGCGGCATTGCCTGAATTTGCAGCAACAGCCAATTCGCGTGCTCTTCCGATATTTCCAAGAATACTACCGCTATCCTGCGCCACAGCACCGAGGCATAACGATGCAACTAACATCACAATAAAGATTCGTTTCATCACTTTTCCATTTTTAAATATAATTTTATACCAGGTTCGAATTTAAATTCAATCCGCTCATAACCATCTTTTTCATAAACTAACACTTCGTCTATCAAAGAATATGGCAATTTAAAGCGTCCACTACCATCGAGTTCGAACATCGACAGAATCATTTCTCTTTTACTTTTTCCTTCGTCAGATTTTTTATTAAAAAGAATAATATCAAACCTATCAGCGGGTTTGCATGGCACACCAAACTCATCATACATGAAGCCGTAGCAACCATTCTCAAGCCAATCGGCATTTTGCAGCCACTTATCGGCCATTAAGGCATCTGCGGTGATGCCTTGCCCATTACGGTAACAAGTCGCCAATCTCCGCATCATCTCAAGGCGCATTTCTTTATCAAGCTCATCGTTTTCCGCGGCACGGCTGATGTATCGAAAGGCTTGGTCAAAGTCACGAGCCACCACTTCACCATCATAGTACCACTTTCCCAACCAATACTGGGCATCGCCATACGCATCAGACATGGCGCACCACTTATAATGGAATATCGCCATACTAATGTCGCCATCAGCAGGAACAGCCGAGAACGATTGCCTGACTGTAACCATGGAATCTTGCTCGATTTTCTTGTCGAATTGCAGGAAGCCAACCCTGTAAACATGCCCCAACAAATGGTTGGCAGCCAAATTTCCATTGCTTGCCGACTCGCTCCACCAATGCCATGCTTTCTCCTCGTCAGGAGAAGACAAATTCGCATAATACCAGCCCAAATCATACTGTGCGGCAGCATCGCCCTGCTCGGCACGAGTCTGCAACAAATAGTAGTCGTCAGCCGCGGCCGTCAAGCACAATGCCAATGCGTAAACAAATAATACTAATTTTTTAATCATAATACCCTCTTACCTCTAAATTATGAATTATCTTATCGGCATCGACGATACCAGCTTTTCGGGCTTTCTGGCACCAGAAATCAGCTTTGGCATCATCTGCCGCTGTGTCTTTATTGTAATAATATTCGGCGAGTGGCACGTAGGCCTTTGCGTAGCCACGGTTGCCCAATTTAAGCAACGTCGATATGTCGCCATTGCGCATTGCCCGTGCGAAAAGCTCATCGTCGGTCGGTTCGGCGACTTCTTCGACAACTCGCGGCGGCTCTTGTTCTACAACAGGCAATTCATCAACAACATTCACACCACTTGCAGTGTCTTGCTGTACCAGCTCCAATGAGTCGCCTATAGGCAAAACATCATGTTCCGCCACAGTTCCTACACCAGAATCGTAATTGAATACCAAAACAACAGCAACACCCACTATAGCCGATGCTAATGCGGCAACTAAAGAAACTGCAAGAGTGCGCTTACCCTTGTTTTTCTTATCACTTTCCCTTACACTATCGTTATTGTCATTGTCATTTTCAAACCCTATGACCGTCACATCATCAATTGGATCAACTGGCATGGACACAGTTTCTATTGCAGCAAGGAAATCATCGACCGACTGGTAACGGTTCTCTGGTATCGACTGCATGGCACGGCGAATACAGCAGACGACCCCATTACTAACACCGTGGTCGAACAGTGCTTGTGAAGGAAATTCACGCAACACTTCCGATGCCAACGGAGGCTTGCTACCTGTCAGCATCTTATACAATGTAGCACCTAACGCATAAATATCTATTGTAACAGGAATTTTACCATCATTCGCTACGCGGTAATTGGCTTGCTCAATGGGAGCGTAGCCGGGAGTACCAAACCCGATTGAAGTACTCGTTTCGGGATTACCGTCATCGCTGAACTGCTTCGACAACCCGAAATCAATCAGCACAGCTTCGCCCGAGCCGCGTAACATTATATTATTAGGTTTAAGGTCGAGATGTAGCATTCCATGCTTGTGCATGAACGACAATGCACAGCCAATCTGCTTGAAATATTTTCGAGCTTCACGTTCGGAGATACCATGGCCGCGCACAAGGGATTCAAGGCTACCGCCATCGCAATACTCCATTGAAAAATAACACGTGTTGTTCTCCTCAAATGCTTCAATTACCTTAACTATGCCTGGGTGTGATAACCTACTTAAATTGCGAGCTTCATGCAAAAATTTTTTACGATACTTTTCAAACGTGCCACCACCGCTCCCGGTTACAACATTGTTTTCTGCTCGTTCATTAAAATCTTGCATGAAAAACTCCTTGACGGCAACAGGCATTTCGACTGCACCGAGCCTACCTTTTATGCTCACGTATGCCAGATAGGTAATGCCGAACGTACCTTGCCCAAGCACCTTGGCTATACGGTAGGTATGTTCTGTCCCTTTCAAGTATGATCCAGCTTGTAATGTATTTGCATTGCATTCCATAACACCAATAAATAGTTTTCATGCCACCCTACCGGCACATACGATAGCACCGCATCAAAGTGTATGCAAATTTACATTTTAAAGGGCATTTTACCCCCCCCATAAGTTAAAATTAGTTAACAATACTATTTTCCACCCTTCTTTCACTCAAAAATTGGAGCAAGCTAATGACGTGGCAAGGCAAAATGTGCTTGACGCACATTTTCAGCACATTGCTGCTGCAATATTTGTTTCAATTCATGCAAAAAATGTTGCATTTAACCATAGTTGCAGCAGATGAAACATATTTGTTACATCATCGGCCGAGAGGTTCTTAATTTTGCAGCAGACAAAAACAAAAACGATATGCATAAACCTAACAATTACACCAACGACATTGCGGCGCATCACTCGCTGATGGCTTTGCCGCACAAAACGAGAGAACCCGTCGAACCTCTATGATATGAGCCACAGTTGCGCATATTATACCTTGACACCTCATTTCACACAGCGAAAGAGGATTTACATTTTACCTATTATTCTTAACAACAAACCTAACCATTTTCTAAATGAAAAATAAAATTGCAATGCTTTGCGCCACATTCCTGCTATGGTCGGGATGCTTGTGGGCGCAGTCCACTCTAAAAGTGAGCGGAACAGTCGTTTCAAAAAGCGACAACTTACCCATCATAGGAGCCTCGGTGGTAGAAACCGACAAACCCACCAACGGCGCGGCAACCGATATCGATGGCAACTTCTACCTCACCGTTGCCGATGGAGCCACCATCACCGTTTCCTACATAGGCTACAAGAGCGTCACACTGCCGGCCGAAGCGACTATGCAAATCACCCTCGACGAAAATAACGAATTACTCGACGAGGTGGTAGTGACTGGCTACACCACCCAACGCAAGGCCGACCTGACCGGCTCGGTGGCAGTAGTCAACACCGACGATTTGAAGACAACCGCCGACCCCGACCCAATGCGTGCCTTGCAGGGCAAAGTGCCAGGCATGACCATCACAGCCACAGGCTCGCCGAGTGGCGTGGGAACGGTGCGCATTCGCGGTATCGGTTCGTTCAACTCCTCGCAAGACCCATTGTATATTGTTGACGGTGTGCCTACGACACGTGCTTTAAACTCACTGAACGCCAACGATATCGAGAGCATGCAAGTATTGAAAGATGCTGCATCGGCTTCAATATATGGCTCGCGAGCCTCGAACGGTGTCATCATCATCACCACCAAGCGTGGCAAAAAAGGCGACAAAATCAAAGTCGATTTCTCGGCTAACTTGACAGCATCGTTCTATAGCGGACAATCAAAGATGAAATTGCTCAACAGCGCAGGCTATGCCACAGCAATGGCACAAGCCGCCCTCAACGACGGGATCGACCCAGTGGCATACGCCAGCAACTACGGGCTCAACCTGAACGCCACTGGCGGAACACCCATCACTGTGTGGAACCCCGCCACAAGCCAATATGTCAACTACACGGTGGGCGGCCTGTATGACGGCTACATCAATGCCAACCGCACGATGCGCTATTCCGACACCGACTGGCTCGATGCCATATCGCGCACAGGCTTCTCACAAAGCTACGACTTGTCGGTTTCACACGCCAACGACAAGCATTCGGCCATGTTCTCGCTCGGCTACAAGAAAAGCAACGGTATCATAAAATACACCGACTTCCAAAACATCTCGGCCCGAATGAATTCATCATACAACATAGCCGACTGGGTGTCGGTAGGCGAAAATTTTACAGTGACCTATTCAAGCCAAGTTGACGTGGCTCCAATGGAAAACGCGCTGAAAATGTCGCCAATAGTGCCAGTATATGAGGAAGACGGCACCACGTTCGCAGGGCCAGTGGGCAGCATGAGCGACCGTCAGAACCCACTTCGCGAGGCATACGACAACCGCGACAACAGCCTCAACTACTGGCGTATGTTCGGCAACGCATACGTTGACATCAAGCCGTTCAAAGGGTTTACGTTCCGCTCCAACTTCGGCATCGACTATTACAGTTCGTTCATCAACGCCATGACGCACACCTACCATTCCGACATTGTGAACAACGACATTGCCAAGACCACCCTTTCACACAACAACGAGGTGAACTGGACTTGGTCTAACACCATCAACTACAACTTCACCATTGCCGAACGCCATAATTTCAACGTCTTGCTCGGTGCCGAGCTTAACAAACAGACCGTAGTTGACTTCTTGGCCTACTCTGAGGAGTATGCACTCGAAACTCCCGACTTCATGTGGCCCAACGCAGCCACTGGCACCATGCGCAACTCTGGTGCAAAAGTTGGTTATCGGTTGGCATCGTTCTTCGGCAAAATCGACTACAACTGGGACGACCTGATATTGGCATCGTTCACCATGCGCCGCGACGGCTCGTCGCGCTTCGGCCGCGACCACCGCTGGGGTACTTTCCCCGCAGCCACCGTGGGCTTCCGCATCTCGAAGCTCTTGGAACAAAATTGGCTCACCGACTGGAAAATCCGAGCCTCGTGGGGCCGCACTGGTAACCAAGCAATCGACAACAACGCACAATTCGGCCTCTACGTCCCCGACTACGGACTCGACCGCGTGACATCTACCGCCTACGACCTCTACTTGCAAGGTTCAGGGCTGTTCCCCTCGGGATATCGCGCTACACAGCTTGCCAACCCCGACTTGAAATGGGAATCGGCCGAGCAATTCAACGTAGGTACCGACTTCACACTCTTCCAAGGTTCGCTTTACGGTTCGATCGACGGTTATGTGAAAGATGTTGACGATATGCTCATCAAACCTGCCTACATCGGTGCCCTCGGCGAGGGTGGCGCATCGTGGCTCAACGGCCCGTCACTGCGCAACTGGGGTATGGAATTCAGCGTAGGCTACCGCAAGAACTTTGCCTGCGGCCTGGGACTTGACGTAACAGCCAACGCCGACTTCTTCCGCAACCGCGTCACTTACCTGCCCTCAACCACCACGGGTTCATACGCCCACACCACCACCGAAAATCTTGTGCAATCGCGCCAGCCTTACGGTTCAATAGTGGGATATGTGTGCGAAGGGATATTCCAGAGCCAAGCCGAAGTAGATGCATCGGGACAAGCAAACGCTCGCGTAGGCGGCTTGAAATATGCCGACCTTGACCACAATGGCTCAATCAATGATGCCGACCAAACGTGGATTTACAACCCGGTACCAAAGTTCTCATACGGCTTGAACATAGCACTAAGCTACAAAAATTTCGACCTCAGCATGTTCTGGCAAGGTGTGTGCGGCAAGGATGTTTACAATAACCAAAAGTTCCAAACCGACTTCTGGGCCGTGAACGACCCTGGCTCGAACAAGGGAGAACGTGTACTCGACGCTTGGACTACGGGCAACACCGACTCAACAATACCAGCACTGAGCACCATGAACACTGCCGATGAAGGTCGCGCATCGAGCTACTTCGTCGAGAATGGTTCTTACCTGAAGCTGCGCAACTTGCAATTAGGCTACTCGTTGCCACAGAGCTTGTTGTCGCGACTGAAAATGACAAATGCACGAGTTTATGTTTCGGGACAGAACCTACTCACTATCAAGAGCAAAAGCCTCACTTGCACCGACCCTGAAAATCCCGATTGGAACTACCCGTTGGCCACTTCGGTATCGTTCGGCGTACAAATAGGCTTCTAATATATAACATAAATCAATAACGTTTCACAACATAACAACATCGATATTACTGATATGAAAAAGATATATTCATTCATGGCTGCTTGCCTCATGGGGCTTTCATTGACAAGCTGCGACGACTTCCTCGAATACAATCCCACTGC
Organism: Candidatus Avimuribaculum pullicola; assembly: GCA_018716295.1. Lineage (GTDB taxonomy): Bacteria > Bacteroidota > Bacteroidia > Bacteroidales > Muribaculaceae > Avimuribaculum > Avimuribaculum pullicola. Next base: position 60,710 of record DVKC01000002.1, on the reverse strand, counting down.
CGTGATTGGCGAAGAAGAGGCATTCGAGCATCCCGAAGAGATGGTGACTGCGGCATACGCCATGCTGGGCGACTGCTGGTACACTTATCCGTTCAACCTGTTCCCGTATGGCGATGTCACTTCCGACGACTGCCTGAAAGGCGGCTGGGGAACTGGCGACACCAACTACCACCACCTCGAAATATGGTCGTCGCTATCGTCGCGCAATCCCGACCACATGGACGAGTTGTGGTACCGACTGTATTGCGCCATCTCGCGCTGCAACCGGGCACTCGTTTCGCTGCAACAGCACGGAGAAGCCGAACTTGGTGCCGATGTGGCCGAACAACGCGAAGCCGAAGTGCGATTCCTGCGCGCCCACTTCTACTACAAACTGATAACACTGTGGTACCGTGTACCATGGGTTGACGAAGTGGTGTATGCCAACAACACCGTCGAACAGACCTCCAACACGCAGTTCACACACGAGGAGCTGATGAACATGATAATCGACGATTTCAAACAAGCATTCGACATTCTTCCCAATGTACAGGAAGATGGCGGGCGCGTCAACCGCATAGCAGCTGCTGCCTACCTCGCCAAGTGCTACTTAGACCTTGCCTGGGGCGACGGTTATGAAGCCACCACTGGCGTTGGCCACATCAATCAACAATATATGCAGCAAGTGCTTAACTACACCAACGTGGTTGCCAACTCACAATATGGCTACCTCGAAGACTTCGGCGACATATTCCTGCCCGAAAACAAGAACAGCAAGGAATCGGTATTTGCAGTGCAAACATCGCAATACACCGAGGACAACACCTCATACGGCCGCGCCAACTGGTCGATAATGCTCAATGGCTGCTGGGGTATATGGTCGTGCGGATGGGACGTGCACAAACCATCGCAAAACCTCGTGAACGCATTCAAGACACAAAACGGGCTGCCTATGTTCGATGATTTCAACGACGACATCGACTACCCAATCAACGGCCAACCGACCGACCAGAAGTGGGATCCACGCTTGTTCCACACCGTAGGGATGCCTACGTTCCCTTACAAATACGAGGAAGAATACACGCTTACACTCCTCAATTCGCGCACTCCCAACGTGTATGGCTACTACTCATCGATGAAAGAAGTGCCACAACGTTCCAAGGGTGAAACCTACAATGGCCAGTGGCAGGCATTCGCAACTGCCGACTATGTGTTCCGCTACAGCGACGTGATGCTGATGCGCGCCGAGGCAATGATTGAAACTGGCGACCTCGCCGGTGCACGCACCATCATCAACGACATACGCCGCCGCGCCGGCAATTCCATCGCAAAGCACATCAGCTATGCCGCCGACCAGTGCGAAATTGCCGAATATCCGCAATCGCCATACTTCGACAACAAAGACAACGCCCGCCAATGCTTGCGCTGGGAACGCCGCTTGGAAATGGCAATGGAGAATGGCCGCTACTTCGACTTGCGCCGTTGGGGAATAGCCTCCGAAACATTGACCGCTTTCTTTGCAAGTGAGCAAAAAGATGTGTATTATTGCACCGACAAAAATGGCATGCCACTGGAGCACGCAACGCTCGACCAAGACGGCAACGCCGTGCCACAGACATACGCCGGATACTACAGCGACGCATACTACACCACCGACAAGAACGAGTATTTCCCAATACCTTACAACCAGATGTTCTACATCCCCGGGCTATACACCCAAAACAGGAACTACGAGTAAACTCACGTGGTAATTGCACAAACAACATATCTTTCAACCCCTTAACATACAACAAAAAAATGAAAAGTAATATCAAAAATATCTTTCTCGCAATGGGCGTGGCATCGATGATGAACATTGCACAAGCTGCCACTGCAAATGAAAACCCGGCCTACAGTGTGCGCCACTTGGCAAGCGAACAGAACCTAATATCTGTGAAGAACGCAGCCAATTATATGCTACTGCCAGTGCAGGATAACGCGCCAGAGGCGCGCGTTATCCTCATCACGGGCGACAACATGCCAGTGGGCGTAGCTGCCAATGTGCGCCTTGCCCGTGAACATGTCGATTACTATGTGCCATTTGACCTCTCGGCCTACCATGGCGACAATATTACAGTACAAGTGCAAGGGTTGCCCGAGAATGCCTGCACTTGGGACAAGCTGAAGCTGTCCGAAACATTCGACACGGCCAACCGCGAGAAGTTCCGCCCTATTTACCACCACACACCAGTATATGGCTGGATGAACGACCCCAACGGAATGTTCTACAAGGATGGTACTTACCACTTGTATTTCCAATTCAACCCCTACGGCTCGACATGGGGCAACCTAAGTTGGGGACACTCGACAAGCACCGACCTTGTTCATTGGGAATATGAGGGCGCACCAGTAATGCCCGACGGCTATGGCATGATATTCAGCGGTTCATCGGTCGTTGACCACTACAACACAGCCGGCTTCGGCGAGGGCGCGATAGTTTCGTTCTATACCTCGGCCAAGCCATCGGCGTGGGGCGACAGCCAGTCGCAGAGCATGGCTTACAGCACCGACGGCGGCAAGACATTTACCAAGTATGAGGGTAACCCCGTGCTGACCTCGGGCGAACGCGACTTCCGCGACCCCAAAGTGTTCTGGTATGCCCCGGGCAAACACTGGGTGATGGTGCTTGCTGCCGGCCAGGAAATGGATATATACTCGTCGCGCAACCTCAAGGAGTGGAAAAAAGAAAGCTCTTTCGGGGCCAAGCAGGGTGCCCATGGTGGCGTGTGGGAATGCCCCGACCTGTTTGAACTGCCAGTCGAGGGTACCGACGAAACACGTTGGGTGCTGATATGCAACATCAATCCCGGCGGCCCGTTCGGCGGCAATGCAGCACAATATTTTGTAGGTCGCTTCGACGGCAAGAAATTTGTCAACGAATCGCCCACCGAAACCAAATGGATGGACTGGGGCAAAGACCATTACGCCACAGTGACATTCAACAACGCCCCCGACGGGCGTGTGATAGCCCTCGGCTGGATGAGCAACTGGCAATACCAGACCGTGCTGCCAACACTGCAATACCGCGGTTCTAATACCATCGCCCGCGATCTGTCGCTCTACCGCGACGAAAACGGCGAGCTGCTGATGCGATGCGCCCCGTCGCCCGAGATAGAATCAGCCCGCATGGAAACCCGCGAAATACCGTCGTTCAAGGTCAAGGACAGCTATGAAATAGCATCGCTGCTCGATGATAACGATGGAGCATACGAAATAGAAATGCAACTGAAAAATTCGGGAGCATCGCGCATTATCATCACATTGGCAAACGACAAGGGGGAAAAGGTGCACATGCACTACGACATCGCCCGTAAGCAATTCGTGATGGAGCGCAGCGAAAGCGGTTTGACCGATTTCAGTGCCGACTTCCCGGCAATGACCGTTGCACCGGTTGACGACACCGACAATATCACATTGCGCCTGTTCATCGACCGTTCGAGTATCGAGGCTTTCGGCAACGGCGGCAAATTTGTCATGAGCAATCTCGTTTTCCCGTCAAAGCCCTACAACAGCATTAAATTTGAAACTTGGCGTGGCAACTTCCAAGTGAAATCGATGAAAGTGTACAAACTCAAATAAACGCACGACACCATGGCTTCGAAATACATAAAACTCCTCCCTGTCATGCTCTGCTTCTTTGCAATGGGCTTCGTTGACTTGGTAGGTATAGCATCAAATTATGTCAAGGCCGACCTGAACCTGAGCGATTCAGAGGCCAATATCTTCCCGTCGCTCGTGTTCTTCTGGTTCCTCATATTCAGTGTGCCCACGGGGATGCTGATGAACCGCATCGGCCGCAAGCGCACAGTGCTGCTGAGCCTCGTGGTGACAGCAATCTCATTGCTGCTGCCAATCTTCGGCGACAGCTACGGAATGATGCTCGGCTCGTTCTCGCTTCTGGGCATCGGCAACGCCCTGATGCAAACGTCGCTCAACCCGCTCATGAGCAGCATCGTGAGCGGCAACAAGTTGGCCAGCTCGCTGACATTCGGACAGTTCGTCAAGGCTATAGCATCGTTCCTCGCCCCCTACATAGCTATGTGGGGAGCCACACAGGCCATTCCCACATTCGGACTTGAATGGCGTGTATTGTTCCCAATTTACATGGTGGTGGCAGTGCTGGCCATATTGTGGCTCGGTGCCACACCCATCGAGGAAGAACAGCCCGACAAGGCTTCGAGCTTCGGCAGCTGCTTCGGTATGCTCGGCCGCCCGTTCATCTTGCTCTGCTTCCTTGGCATTATGTGCCACGTGGGCATCGACGTTGGCACTAACACCACAGCCCCCAAGGTGCTTATGGAACGCCTCGGCATGACACTCGACGAGGCTTCGTGGGCCACAAGCCTGTATTTCATCTTCCGCACCATCGGATGCCTCTCGGGCACGTTCATCTTGAGCCGCTTCAGCTCTCGCGGTTTCCTCGGACTAAGCGTGGCAATGATGCTCGTGGCAATGGTAGGGTTATTGGTGTCCGACGTGCATTATGTGATATACATTTGCATCGCACTGATAGGTTTTGGCAACTCTAATGTGTTCTCAATAATCTTTGCACAAGCCCTGCTCGCCGAACCTTACAAGAAAAACGAAGTGTCGGGACTCATGATTATGGGGTTGTTTGGCGGAACTGTGTTTCCGTTGCTCATGGGATTTGCAAGCGATGCCATGGGGCAAAACGGAGCAGTGGCTGTGATGACCGTGGGCGTGGCCTACCTCATATTCTACACTCTGAAACTCAAAACATCAAAACAACAATAAACGATATTTATTAATAATTTTCTTAGCATAAACTGATTATGAATCATATAGTAGTAGGAATGGGCGAAGCACTGTGGGACGTGCTGCCCGAAGGGAAAAAGCTGGGTGGAGCACCCGCCAACTTTGCATATCACGTGTCGCAATTCGGCCTCGACAGCCGGGTAGTAAGTGCCGTGGGCGACGACAAATTGGGTGTCGAGATATTGGAAAGCTTCAAGGCAAAGGGGCTTAACGGATTGGTCGAAACCGTGCCATACCCCACAGGAGTGGTACAAGTAACGCTCGATGATGCCGGAGTACCGTGCTACGACATCAAGGAGGGTGTAGCCTGGGACAATATTCCTTACACATTGTCGCTCGACAACCTTGCACGGCAGACACGCGCCGTGTGCTTCGGCTCGCTGGCGCAACGCAGCGTGGTGTCGCGCGAAACTATCAACCACTTCCTCGATGCGATGCCCGATGACAACGGTCAACTGAAGATATTTGACATCAATTTGCGTCAGAACTTCTACACCAAGGAAGTATTGTGCCAATCTATGCGAAAATGCAACATACTGAAAATTAACGACGAAGAACTAGTAACGATAAGCCGCCTGTTTGGCTACCCAGGCATCGACTTGCAAGACAAATGCTGGATATTGCTTGGAAAATATGACCTGAAGATGCTTATACTCACATGCGGAGTCAACGGCAGCTACGTGTTCACACCTGGACGTGTGTCGTTCCAAGAAACGCCACATGTGCAAGTAGCCGACACGGTGGGAGCCGGCGATTCGTTCACGGCAGCATTCGTTTCGGCTATTCTGAAAGGGATGCCTGTCGAAGATGCTCACCGGCTGGCCGTGGCCACATCGGCATACGTGTGCACCCAAAACGGAGCCATGCCAGTGCTTCCATACGAACTTACAGGCATGAAATAACGCTTTATTGCAACCACGATAAAAGTATTTCCATAAGATTATTGAAGGTTTAAGTTTGTTTTTAGGTTTACCGGCAGCTACTGCGAGAAGCAGCGGCTGCCGGTTGCGTTAAGGGCAAATACTTCGATAATACAGGATGCGTTTCGGCAATACAAATCAAAAGCAAGCTTTGTTTGTATTGCTCTCAACTTTCGCTATATTTGCATCTCGATAAAACAATTTTCACCATGAAACAATTCTTATACCTTATAACCATATTGTTTTTGCTCTTATGCGCCAGCGCATGCAGCAAGCAACCGCCCCATTACGTAATAGGTGTGTCGCAATGCAGCGACGATGATTGGCGCACACAGCTTAACAATGAAATAATGCGCGAAGCGCAGTTCTACAGAAACGTGACCGTGGAGGTGCGTGCCGCCAACGACGACAGCCAGCAACAAATGCGCGACATCGAGGAGCTCGTGTCAATGGGAGCCGACTTGCTGATAGTTTCGCCCAACGTGGTTGACGACGTGAGTCCCGCCATCGAAATGGCATACAACAATGGCATTCCCGTAATCCTTGTTGACCGACGCACACGGTCGGAAAAATGCACCGCATACGTCGGGGCCGATAATTATGAAATCGGGCGACGAGCTGGCGAATATATCGCAAACCGCCTGCAAGGAGATGGGTCGGTAGTCGAAATATCGGGATTAGCAACTTCGACTCCAGCCATAGAACGGCACTCGGGATTTGCCGATGCAATAGCCGACAAACCTGGCATCAAGGTCGTAGCAACAGCCGATGCAGGGTGGAACGAACCACAAGCCGAGGAGGCTATAGACTCGATACTCGCCGCCAACGACGACATCGATCTCATATTTGCCCACAACGACCGCATGGCTGCTGGTGCATACCATGCAGCCGAGAAACTCGGACGTGAAAAAGAGATGTTGTTCATAGGTGTTGACGCACTGCCAGGGCACAATCGTGGTGTGGACATGGTGGCAAGCGGAAAACTCGATGCTACATTCATATACCCCACTGGTGGCGAAAAAGTGATGCAAGTGGCAATGGCGATATTGCAAGGCCAACCTTACGAACAACGCAACATGCTTTCGACCGCGCTTGTCAACAAGGCAAATGCACGCATCATGCAAATGCAGACTGCACAGATAGCCACACTCGACGAAAAAATAAGGACTCTCAACGGACGAATCGATACTTACTGGTCGCAATACTCAATGCAGCGAGTGGTGTTAGTGACATGCATCATCATCATGGTGCTGGCAATGGTATTGCTATTCTTTGCAATCAAAGCATACTGGACGAAAAAACGCCTCAACGATGAACTCAGCAGCCAAAAGCACAAACTCGAACTGCAAAAGGCACAACTCGAACTGCAACGCGACCAGTTAATAGAATTGTCGAAGCAACTCGAAAGCGCGACACACGCCAAGCTGAAATTTTTCACAAGCATCTCGCACGATTTGCGTACACCCTTGACACTGATAGCCGACCCAGTGGAACAACTGTCGCACAACAAGTCGCTCGACGACAGCGGCAAGCACCTCATAAACATAATACACAAAAACCTAAGCATACTGCTAAGGTTGATTAACCAACTGCTCGACTTCAGGAAATATGAAGAAGGCAAATTAGTGCTGCACTTGTGCCATTTCGACATAAGCAAGGAATTGACGGGCTGGGCCGAGGCGTTCCGCACGTTGTCCTACAAAAAACATATAAAATACACGATAAATATGGCCGAAGCCCGCGATGGATACGAAATAACCGCCGATATAGAAAAAGTGGAACGTATCACATACAACCTGTTGTCAAACGCTTTTAAGTTCACCCCCGAGGGGGGCTGCGTGGCCGTGTCGCTGTCGCGCGACGGAGATGCCGATAATGCCGTAATCAGGCTACAAGTGTCAGACTCGGGCATCGGCATCACAAATGAGCAAGCCGAGCACCTGTTCGATGATTTTTACCAAGTCAACGACACCTCAGGCTCTGGCATAGGGTTAGCCCTGGTGAAAGCTTTTGCCGACATGCACGGTGGCTCGGTGACTGCCGACGGCGGGGAAGGAAAAGGCTGCACATTTGTGGTAGAATTGCCAGTAAAACAACCTGGAGAACCCGAACATGAACAACACGCGCACGGCAACAAACTCGACAACCTGCGCGAAGGTGCCATACTTGCAGCAAGCCAAGAAAGCACAAACGCCACAAACACGGCAGCCCCAAGCGACAAACACAATACAGTGCTCATCATCGACGACAACGAGGACATACGCGACTACATGCGCTCACTGCTTGCCAACGAATACAATGTGGTGGAAGCAGCAAACGGTAAAGAGGGGTTGCAGATGGCATTGAAATATGTGCCCGACGCAATAGTGTGCGACGTGATGATGCCAGTAATGGACGGCATGGAATGTTGCCGCCGATTGAAGTCGGAATTGCAAACATCACACATTCCCGTAATATTGCTCACGGCATACGCCATGGACGAACACAGAATCGAGGGTTATGAATGTGGTGCCGACTCATACCTCACCAAGCCATTCAAGGGACAAATGTTGGTGGCTCGATTGCACAACCTGCTCGAAAACCGCCGCCGCTTACAAGCTTCATTCGGCTCGCACATTCCCAGTACTAATACAACGGCAACGCCGGCACAGCAAATAAGCGACATCGACAAAGGATTTCTTGACAGGCTAAACGAACAAATAGCAATGCACCTCGCCGAATCGGAATACAGCGTCGAGGAAATGGGCGCACAAGTGGGACTCAGCCGCGTACAGCTATACCGCAAGACAAAGGCTCTTACCGGCCACTCGCCCAACGAGCTGCTGCGCATGGCACGACTCAAGATGGCAGCATCACTGCTCGCATCGACCGACAAGACCGTTGCCGAAGTGGGCTATGCCGTCGGCTTCGCGTCACCGTCTTATTTTGCCAAATGCTACAAAGAATACTACGGCGAAAACCCCACCGACTTCATCAAACGAAAAACCGAGCCATAACTACCCGCCCCCAGCAAACACGAAAAAAGGCGAAACCGCTGCGGTGCGCGATTTCGCCTCATGTCATTTACTGGTTTTATAATGCTTACAGCAAGCTGATGGAACGTTGCAAGAACTTGCTCAGGGCTTCGCCTTTGAGCATTCCGTTACCAAGCAGGGCAATATCAACGAGCTGTTTCACTTTGTCTTGCCCGTTGGCATACTCTGTCAGCAACGTTTCTTCCTGCTTGCGCAAGTCGGCAGCCTTGGCTTCGTTGTCGGCAAGTTGTTGCTTCTGCGCCTCATCGAGTTCCTTGTCGCCCTTTGCATCGTTTATAGCCTTGATTGCAGCATTTGCAGCGGCAAGGTCGCTTTCCAATGCCTCAACCTGTGAGCCTACAGCCGACTGCGCGGCATCAAGCACACTCTTTACCACAGGGTGGTTGACGTTGAGCGTCAAGTTGTAGCTGTCGGGCAGTTCGCCATAGAAGCTCATGCCGGGTTGCAGTGCTGCCATGTCTTTCATTCGCCTCATATATTCGCTTTGCACGATTACAATAGGTTGAGCATCGGCACTGAGGGATTCCAACGACACAAAAAACTCACTCTTCTCGATGTTGGGAACTTGCGAGCGGAACATCGTTGTCAACATAGTGCGTTGCGCTGCCGACAAATCAACCTCTTTCTTGTCGGCCGATGGGATAATGTTGTCGATTACATCGGAATCGACACGCACGAAACGGCTCTTTTCAATTTTCTGTTCGAGCATTCCTATGAAATGCACATCGAGCTGACCGTTCATAAGCAATACGCTATAGCCCTTGTCAGTAGCAGCCTTGATATAGGAATATTGCTGCTCCTTGTCGGTGGCATACAGGTAAACCACATTGCCTTCCTTGTCGGCCTGTGCCGACTCGATGAGCTTGCGGTAATCTTCGAGTTTAAAGAATTTGCCCTCGGTGTCTTCAACCAATGCAAACTTCATGGCAGGTTCGCAGAACTTCTCATCGGTGAGCATACCATACTCGATAAAGAGCTTTATGTCGTTCCACTTCTCCTCAAAGTTCTTCGGGTCGTTCTTGGCAATCTCTTCAAGCCGGGCAGCCACTTTCTTGGTAATGTAAGATGCAATCTTCTTCACATTCGAGTCGCTTTGCAGGTAAGAACGCGACACATTTAGTGGAATGTCGGGCGAGTCAATCACACCTTGCAATAGCATCAAGAACTCTGGAACGACACCTTCTACCGAGTCGGTCACAAACACCTGGTTGCAATAGAGCTGTATGCGGTTCTTATTGATTTCTATGTTGTTACGTATTTTAGGGAAATACAATATACCTGTCAACGTGAACGGGAAATCAACATTAAGGTGTATCCAGAAAAGCGGATCGTCCTGACCAGGCAATATATCGTGGTAGAACTTGAGGTAATCCTCATCTTTCAGTTCGGTAGGCTTGCGAGTCCACAGCGGTTCGATGTTGTTGATCACATTGTCACGGTCGGTATCGACATACTTGCCATCTTTCCACTCTTGCTCCTTGCCAAACACCACTGGTACAGGCAAGAACTTGCAATACTTACGCAACAACGCCTCGATGCGAGCATTTTCAAGGAATTCCTTGTCTTCCTCGTCCTCGATGTACAGGATAATGTCGGTACCGCGTTCGGCTTTCTCAATTTCGTTCATTTCATACTCGGGCGAACCGTCGCAAATCCAGCTAACAGCCTGTGCACCTTCTTTGTATGACAACGAGCGGATTTCAACCTTCTTGGCAACCATGAATGCCGAGTAAAACCCAAGTCCGAAATGACCAATGATGGCATTGGCATTATCTTTATACTTGTTAAGGAACTCTTCGGCACCCGAAAAAGCTATCTGATTGATATATTTGTCAATATCCTCGGCAGTCATACCGATACCGTTGTCCGATACCGTAAGCGTACCTTTCTCCTTATCAACAGCAACATTCACCTTCAACCCATCGAGCGAACCATTATATTCGCCATGCGATGCAAGTGTTTTCAACTTTTGCGTGGCATCAACGGCGTTAGACACAAGTTCACGCAAAAATATCTCATGATCGCTGTACAGGAATTTTTTTATTACGGGGAAAATATTTTCGGTTGTTACCCCTATTGAACCTTTTTGCATATCTATTATTGTTTAAATTGTTTTATCAAAATCATACGTCGAATGATACAAACAAAAAAAATGCCATACCTGATAAAGTATGACATTTTTGCTTTATTTCATTAGTTTTATGCCAATCTTTGCACACTCTCGCCAACTGCAACATGTGCAATAAGACGCTCTTCGCCAGCCACTTTTTCAACAGTTATGACTCGCTTGTCAGACGATGGTTCAATGGCAAGCAACACCTCGGCCAACACATCTTCAAGATATGTCTGGATAGCTCGTTTCAACGGACGCGCACCATAAGCTGGGTCGTACCCTTTATCGGCCAAGAAATCCTTGGCTTCTTGCGTGAGCTGCAAATCAAATCCAAGTTCGCCAATACGCTTATAAAACGAAGCCAACTCAATCTCGATTATCTGCCCAAGTTCGTCGCGCCCAAGTTGTTCAAACATCACAATGTCGTCGATACGATTCAAGAACTCGGGTGAGAAGCGACGGTTAAGTGCTTTCCTTACAATCCCCTCGTTATATTCCTTGCTATTTGCAGCAATGTTAAATCCCACACCACCATTCATCTCTTTCACCTCACGCGAACCAATGTTAGAGGTCATTATTATAATGGTATTCTTGAAATCTACACGCCTACCGAGGCTATCGGTAAGACGCCCCTCGTCCATCACTTGCAGCAACATGTTGAATACATCGGGGTGGGCTTTCTCAATCTCATCAAGCAAAACCACCGAATATGGATGACGGCGCACTTTCTCGGTCAACTGCCCGCCTTCTTCGTAACCGACATATCCCGGAGGTGCACCCACAAGCCTCGATGACGAGAATTTCTCCATATATTCGCTCATGTCGATACGTATGAGAGCATCAGACGAATTAAACAGGAACTCCGACAATTTTTTAGCCAAGTGAGTTTTACCTACACCTGTCGGTCCCAAGAACATAAACGTGCCTATGGGCTTGTTTGGGTCTTTCAGCCCCACCCTGTTACGACGTATTGCCTTGGATATCTTATCAATCGCATTGTCCTGGCCTATTATCACTTTTTTCAATTCGTCGCCCATCTGTAGCAATCTCAAGCCTTCGGCCTGGGCAATTCGTTGCACTGGCACGCCTGTCATCATCGCTACCACCTCGGCAACCTTGTTTTCATCCACAATTTCGCGATGGCTTGCCAATGATGCTTCCCACTTCTGCTTTTCTTCGCTCAATTTGTCGTTCAACTGCTCTTGCAGGTCGCGGTAATTTGCAGCACTTTCAAAATTCTGAGCCTGGGCGGCCCTCACCTTGTTGCGCTGCACCTCTTGTATCTGTTTTTCCAATTCCTCGATTTCTTTAGGCACTTCCACATTTGTAATGCGCACCTTTGCTCCTGCTTCGTCAAGGGCATCAATTGCCTTATCGGGGAAATTACGATCCGACACATACCGCTCGGTCATCGACACACATGCCTGTATTGCTTCGGGCGTATAAGTCACGCCGTGATGTTCCTCATATTTTCCTTTTATGTTGTTCAATATGACAAGTGTTTCTTGGGGCGTAGTCGGTTCAACCATCACTTTTTGGAAACGGCGTTCGAGTGCTCCATCTTTTTCGATACTCTTGCGATACTCGTCAAGCGTTGTTGCGCCAATGCACTGTATCTCGCCACGCGCAAGCGCAGGCTTAAGCAGGTTGGCGGCATCCATCGAACCCGTAGCACCGCCGGCACCGACAATAGTGTGGATTTCATCGATAAACAATATCACATCGGGGTTCTTCTTCACCTCGTCAACGATTGCTTTTATACGTTCTTCAAACTGGCCACGATACTTCGTTCCAGCCACCACCGCTGCCATATCAAGGGCGACAACACGCTTTCCCAGCAACACACGAGCCACCTTCCGCTGCACAATGCGAATTGCAAGCCCCTCAACAATAGCCGACTTTCCCACACCAGGTTCACCTATCAATACGGGATTGTTCTTCTTGCGGCGGCTCAATATCTGGGCAAGCCGTTCGATTTCACGTTCACGCCCGACCACAGGATCAAGCTTGTCATCCTCGGCATCGCGTGTGATATCTTTGCCATACTGGTCAAGCACAGGTGTTTCGCTACGCTGACGAGTAGTGGTACGGCTCTTTGTTTCTCCGCCTTTTCCAGCCGACGACTTGCTTGCATCATCTGAGCGGTCATTGCCATAAGCCGCATCATCGTCCTCGTCATTTTCGGCAAATCCTGCCCCCGAAGTAGGGCTATTTTGTACCTCATCGAGGTTCTCTTCTATCTTCTTATAATCAACTTTCATATACTTCATAATTCTGTAAATAAAACTTTTGTTTGAATCACGCAACATGGCAAGCAACAAATGCTCGGCATCGACTGGCGACTGATGTCGCATAGCGGCCTCCGACACGGCATCACTCAATATAGAGTTTACATCCCTGCTGACCACGATTTTAAAAACTCCGCTGTCGTCATCGTCATCATCGTCCTGCGGCTTTGCCGGCCCATAAATGACCTCGGCGGCATTCGTTTCCAAGAAAGAACGCAAGCTCTCGAAATCTACCCCGACAAGTCGCAACAATGTGACAGCATTGTTGTGGCCGTCACGCAGCATACCCAGCATCAAGTGCTCAGGCATGACCACGCCGCTACGAAACCTGTTGGCTTCGTCCTTGCTACAGGCTAAAATTCTTTTTATATCTGTCGAAAATGATTCAAACATAGCATTCCTTTCTATACCCAATAATATATCAGCAATTATTATGCCAATTTAAATAACACAATATTTTCCCAACACAATGAAATGGAAAAGTCTATGCTTTTTAATATCTTTGTAAAGATGCCAACAAATTTGCACACTTGGATTATGAAAGTTACATTTATCACAGTCATCATTGCTATACAATTTTGCATGACAGCTATTGCTCAAAGCCATTATGCCACCTACCTTAATGACTTTGAGCCATTCCAGCACAAAGCCACCGAAATACCACATTGCGACATGCAAGTTTCAGAAAACATGCTGATTGTCTGCAACAATTACTCCACCGACTTAATCATTACCGACACCATCGCCACGGGCATAAACAAATTCAAATTTTATGCCCGCATCGCCAACCTGCACAATGCCGAAAACAAAAGCTACAAATACACCGACATTGAAACACAAAAGACAAAAAAGACAAGCGACACGGCATTTGGCATAGTGTGGGGATATACCGACCGTAAAAATTTCTGCGCTGCAATGGTCAAATGCCTCAGCAGAACACCATATAACGACTTCGACACTAACCGCAGCATGACTATCAACGTCATAAAAGTACAAAATGGAGAAACCTCAATTGTAAAAACTGTGGAAATGAATGACGGCATAGACCTGCATACTGGCTACAACGTGCTCAACGTGGAATATGACGGGAATAAAACCTCCATTGCAATCGGCAACAAAGTGCTTAGATATATAGCCGAAATCGACAGCACCTCCTACCCTGCCAATGCCCAATACGGCATAATAGCCGGCCCTGCGTCAAAATTGGCAATAGAACGCATAGTGCTGAAAAAGCAGCCGATCATGAAGTACCAGCTTAGCACCAACTGGACACTGCAAACGCTCAAACAGTACTTCGACAAATCGGAAGACGCATACGAAGGCTTTTGGACATTCTTCGACAAAGACCTCGATGAATCCAAGCTCAAGACTGGCGGACGCTACACTGTGGCACTCGTGCGAAACGGAAATGGATATGACATAATATATGTAAGCGGTGCACTGGTCAACAGGCATGAGTGGACTTGCGGAATGCTAAAAGGACATATATCTGCCACACAATTCATTGACAACTACAACCTCACATGGTATGATGCCATGATGCGCCCGTTCAGCAACGACGTGTATGCAACCATCGAGAACTACACCCTGCTCTCGCTGCACTTCACTGCCCAAGGCAGCCGAATACGCTTCGCCAAATCATTATGAGCGACCAAAAGTATAGGGCATTGACAATGCTACTCTTATAAAAAATTTTAAGCGACAAAAAGTTTTGTGACAATTGAAACCCCACATTGCCAGAAAATGTGTATTTTTAGCAAAAATTTCTGATACTCATAATTCAACTAATATCAAGACTAAAATTTTCACCAACTTATGAAGCTAACATTTTATATCGATTATCGAACCAACTGGGGAGAGTCGGTCTATTTGGTAAGCTGCAATTCCATCGGGAACGAAAATGACCACATGATCAAGATGGACTTTGACGGCCAAAGCACGTGGTCATACACATTGACACTGCCCGACTCGATGAATGAGTTCACTTATTGTTATGTTGTAAAGAACGACTTCAGCCAATTTGTAAGAAACGAATTTGGCAAACCCCATTGCCTGCTATTGACAAGTGGCATAGACTGTGAAATCCACGACATCTGGCAAGACGTACCAGCCGACAAGCCATTCTACTCTTCGGCTTTCACACAAGGCATTTTTTCAAGAGAAAAAACGCCCGCGCCAATTACAGGCAACGCCGGAGAAATATTGTTCCGCATCAATGCTCCTATAATCAAGCGCGACGAAGTGCTTGCAGTATCGGGCAGCAATGAAGCTTTAGGCAAGTGGAATCCCAAGATGGCTGTAATCCTCAACGACTACAGTTTCCCTCAATGGTTCTTCGCAATCAAAGTGGCCGACATCGATGCTCCATTTGAATACAAGTTCCTTATATTGAAGAAAGATACACACGAAGTGGTAGCTTGGGAAAATTGCAACAACCGCTATTTCAACCCTCTTGACTACAAAATCGGCCAAGGATTAACGTTCATAACGCTGCACGCCTTCAACAACCCCATGCCCAACTGGAAAGGGGCTGGAACCGCAATCCCAGTGTTCTCGCTGCGCACCGACGAAGACTTCGGCGTAGGCGACTTCTACGACTTGTTTAAGATGGTTGACTGGGCCAGCATGACAGGACAAAAATTCATACAAATCCTGCCCATCAACGACACCACCATGACACGAACCTGGGTCGATTCATACCCTTACAGTTCCAACTCGATTTTTGCCCTTCACCCAATGTACTTGCGCCCCGATGCCATTGGCGAACTCAGTGATGCCGAACGACTGGCCGAGTACAAGGCAAAGGCTGCCGAACTCAACAGCCTCCCAACTGTCGATTACGAACAGGTAAACGAATGGAAACTAAAATATGCCCACGATTTATACGACCAATTCGGTGCCGAAACAATGCAAACCGAAGCGTTCAAAGATTTCGTGGCAACCAACGAATATTGGCTCAAGCCATACGCCACATTCTGCGTGTTGCGCGACACCAAGGGCACTGCCGACTTTACTCAATGGGGATTTTACGCTTCGTATGACGAAGAATCTATTGACAAATTCTGCACCGAGAACAACAAAGAAATCCTTTTCATATACTTCTTGCAATTCCATCTCGACAAGCAGTTGCGCCAAGTACGCGACTATGCCCACTCCAAGGGTGTGGTACTAAAAGGCGACATACCTATCGGCATCAGCCGCGAAAGTGTCGATGCTTGGACCAATCCACGCTTGTTCAACCTTGATTGCCAGGCTGGCGCACCACCCGATGACTTCTCGATAATGGGACAGAACTGGGGACTGCCGACCTACAACTGGGAAGAGATGAACAAAGATGGCTTCAAATGGTGGAAAAACCGCTTCCGCAAAATGTCGGAATACTTCGATGCCTACCGTATCGACCACATATTGGGATTTTTCCGCATTTGGCAAATCCCCATGAACGCAGTCCATGGATTGCTGGGAATATTCTACCCTGCCATGCCATACACCGAAGATGAAATGCGCAACCAATATGACTTCTGGCTCGACAAGGACTTGCACACCAACCCATACATCATGGATTACTTCTTGCACGATTTCTTCGGCGACTACACCGAAGAGGCCAAGAACCGCTTCCTATACGTCAGAGGCCCCGGACGTTATGGTTTGAAGGAGGAATACGACACGCAAGCCAAAGTGGTAAAATACTTCAGCAACCTCGAAGCCGATGAGAAGAACGAGAAACTCAAAAATGCCTTGTTGGGACTTATCGACGAAGTTCTGTTCATCGAAGATGCTGAACAGAAAGGCAAGTACCACCCAAGAATTTCGGCACAGTTCACATATATTTACCGCTCGCTCAACGACTACGAACGCTGGTGTTTCAATCGCCTGTACAACGATTTCTTCTACCACCGCCACAACGACTTCTGGTATGGCAAAGCTATGTGGAAGTTACAGCCGCTAATCGGTGCAACCGATATGCTCGTGTGCGGCGAAGACTTGGGCATGATACCCGATTGCGTTCCAGCCGTAATGGACAAGTTGCAAATCCTTTCGCTCGAAATACAGCGTATGCCCAAAGACCCCAAAATGGAATTTGGCAATCCACTCTTGTACCCCTACATGTCGGTATGCACCACATCGACACACGACATGCCTGGAATAAGGGCTTGGTGGGAAGCAAACCACGAGAAGACACAACACTTCTTCAACTACATGATGCATGAATGGGGCAATGCTCCATATTATGCCGAACCATGGATTTGCGAGCGCATCGTGGCAATGCACCTCAATTCACCTGCAATGCTCACCATTCTGCCCCTGCAAGACTGGCTGGCAATTGATGGCAAGATAAGGCGTGAAAACCCCAACGACGAGCAAATCAACAATCCGTCGAACAACCACCACTACTGGCGCTACCGCATGCACCTCACCATCGAAGAGCTGATGGAATGCAACGGGTTCAACGACAAAATCAAATCAATGATTACTGGCAGCGGACGATAACTCCACTTAAATAACATAAGGGCGGGACTTCATGAATAATCACCATGCAGTCCCGCCCCCTTGTAATTATCTACCAGAAATAGTACAGTCGATTCCATCACAATAAAAACCAAGCAAAATGGACAATACCGACAGATTAACAATGATTACAATTCGACAAATCTCAACGAGCACATACAGCCAGACTATGTGTGACTTGTTGCCACACGATTTAGAAACATCGACAATATAAATAAACTAATTACAGAAATTTAAATTCACAGAAACATTATGAAAAAACTTTTCTTCCTCGCCATTTCCTTTATCATAATAATGCAACTGCCTGCACAGCGGCGCATTGACCAACTGGCCGGGACTGTCGCCGAGTATGCCAGCACGCTCACGCTCGACAAACTGAAAAAAGCCACCTGCATCACATACTACAGCGGCAACGGCTCGGTAGCTCCCGACTACCACTACGACTGCTGCATAATAGTAACACCCAACGAAGTGAACGTAAAAATATACCACGGGTATGACGGCACCACTGTGTATGACGAATCGTCCGACTTGCTTGCAACCGACTACACCAAATTCATCAAGCACTTAGCCAACCAAAAAATCCGCAAAATCGTGCCTGAATGGCCGATGCTTGATGGAGCTGGCACTTCCATGCTCGAAGTCAAGATAGGCAACAAAGAAATCTTCTCGGGCGACGAGCAATACGACGTGTCGGTAGGCAACGGCAATCTAATCGACGCTTTCCTGCCATTGCTCCCCGACGATATGCGCCAAGCCGCACTCGACCCCGAAAGCTACATCAACACCCTCTAATCACCACCCACCGAAAACCGGCATAAATTGTCAATTAAAAAAGTGGCACGTCACAGCATTCAGCATTGACGCGCCACTTTTTTAATATTTGCGTTTGATTACTTGTTCAGACGATCGTTAACCCACTTGAGCATACGCTGTGCTTCCGAGTTGGTAGGTTCGAGTTCTACAGCCTTCTCAAGATAAGGCTTTGCCTCAAGGCAAATCGGGTCGATAAGTTTACCCAATTCCTCGTCGGTGAGGTTAAGGTTTTCCTCAGCGTTCATCACATTTACGGCCTTGTTGTTGTAATAGCGGCCTACGTGATATTGAGCAACGCCCAATTTCGGATCGAGTTCAGCTGCGCTCTTGTAATACTTTATAGCTTGCTCGATGTCGCCAGTCCTTGTTTCTTCCAAAAGACCTTTGAACAACACAAAAACTGCTTCCTTAGGGCACTTCTGCATAGCACGTGCAAGCATTTCGTCACATTCGTTGTAAGCCGAGTCTTGCAAGCACTTGTCAACACTTATACCAATAAGGTATTTAATCATGTCGGTAGTTTCCTGATAGTTATAACCCTTGTCGAGAGCTTGGTAGAAAGCTTCCAAAGCCTTAGCGTTGTCCTTTGCTTGGAAATACATCACACCTTCGTAATAACGGAACTGTGCAACCGTAGAGTCGGCCAACTCAGGCTTCTTGTCACCAAGGAACTCGGCCGATGGCAGCGAAGCGTAAATGCCCCATGCCCTTGCAGCCAATTCATAATTCTGGGTTTCATTGAACATTTGTCCCACTATCAAATAGTCATTGTGGTGACCTACAAGAATGTTGACGATATCCTTAGAATATTTAGTCTTAATCTTTTGCAAGCCAGTTTTCTTGTCCAATTTTGGTGAACCATCTTTGTTTACTTCTGGTACAGAGTCGAGAGGCAATGCTTGCATAAACAAGTCATAACCCTTGATGAGCGCACCACCCACAGCCACTGTGTCAACAGGTTGTTGCATCAACATTTGAGGTTGAGCATCGTCGTAAATGCCAAAATAATCCTTGCCTTCCTTGAATATAGGTTCAGCAGGATTGTCGGCAGCCACCATATTAGCACCAACCAACGAGGTACAAGCTAATAATAAAACAAATTTTTTCATGTGGTTTAAAATTAAAGATTTATAATTAGATTAATTTTGTTCGTCGTCATTCACATCTTCTTCACTGTCGTCGATAACATCGTCATCAGCAACCTCTTCGATATCGTCTTCAACAAAGTCGTCGGCATCATCGTCAAATGGCAAAGTGTTTTCCCTGTAACTTTCGCTCGTTATCAATTCGCTTTCTTCGCCACCTGCCGAAGCCACTTCTTCATCTTTCTCAGATATCACCTTGCATACCGATGCAATTTCATCGTTGCGCTTCTCAAGATTGATGAGTTTCACACCCTGTGTCGCACGCCCCATGACACGCAAGTCAGACACATGTACACGTATTGTTATCCCCGACTTGTTGATGATGACCAGGTCGTTATTGTCATTTACACGCTTGAGCGACACCAAATTGCCCGTTTTTTCAGTGATGTTCATCGTCTTCACACCCTTTCCTCCACGGTTGGTGACACGGTAATCATCAATCGATGAACGCTTGCCATAGCCTTGTTCCGAAACTACCAATATGGTATCTTCAGTACCGCGAGGCATGCATATCATGCCGACAACCTCATCCTCATCGTTGTCAAGCGTCATGCCCTTGACACCCGCAGCAACACGTCCCATTGCACGCACTTTCGATTCGTGGAAACGTATAGCCTTGCCAAACTTGTTGGCTATGATGACATCGCAATCCGAGTCGGTAAGGCGCACTTGTATCACTTGGTCGTCTTCCCTTATGGCTATTGCATTCACACCATTTGCACGCGGACGAGAATATGCGCTCAGGCAGGTTTTCTTAACCAAGCCTTTCTTGGTGCAGAATATCAAGTTGTGGGTGCTGTTATATTGAGGATCCGACAAATTCTTAACAGCAATGAAAGCGTTAATCTTATCATCGGGCTCTATGTTAAGCATGTTTTGCACAGCGCGTCCCTTAGTGTTACGAGCCCCTTCGGGGAGTTCATAAACCTTGAGCCAGTAGCACCGTCCTTTCTGGGTGAAAAACAGTATATAACTGTGCATCGATGCCGTATATATGTATTCAATAAAGTCAGAGTCGCGAGTGTCGCTACCTTTCACACCTACGCCTCCACGATTTTGAGCCCTAAACTCCGACAATGGGGTGCGCTTTATGTAACCGAGGTGCGAAATAGTAATAATCATATAGTCATCGGCATAAAAATCTTCGGCGTTGAAATCTTCCGATGCATACACTATTTCAGTCCGACGCTCATCACCATACTTGTCACGAATTTCAATCAATTCATCTTCAATAACCTTGCGGCGTGAAGCATCATTGTTCAATATATCTTCCAAGTATGCTGCCGTGCGCAACAATTCATCACATTCATCATGTAGCTTGTTTTGGTCGAGCTTGGTAAGGTCACCGAGTCGCATTTCCACAATAGCCTTTGCTTGGATATCGTCCAAGCCAAAGCGGGCACACAGTCGCTCACGTGCCTCGGCTCGCGAGTCGCTCGACCTGATGATTTGCACCACTTCATCAATATTGTCTGATGCCACAATCAAGCCTTCCACTATGTGCAAGCGGTCTTGTGTCTTTTTCAGGCGGAACTTTGTGCGGCGTATCACCACATCGTTGCGATGGTCGATGAAACATTGCAAGAGTTGCTTCAAATTCAACGTTTGCGGACGACCGTTGACCAATGCCACATTGTTGACGCTAAAAGAAGATTGCAATTGCGTCATTTTGAACAGCTTGTTCAAGATGACATTGGCATTTGCATCGCGTTTCAAATCGATGACAATCCTCATGCCGCGCATGTCGGTTTCATCGTTTATATTAGAAATGCCATCAATCTTCTTTAATTTCACAAGATCGGCTATGCTCTTTATAAGCTGGCTCTTATTCACGTTATACGGTATCTCGGTAACGACAATCTTGTCGCCACTGTTACCGTTGTTGCTCGATTCGATTTCGACCTTGGCTCTTATGACTATGCGCCCCTGGCCTGTTTCAAACGCCCTGCGCACGCCATCATAACCATATATGATACCTCCCGTCGGGAAATCGGGAGCTTTGATGTAGTTCATTAATTCCGGCACTTCCATCTCGGGGTTCTCAATCAGTGCCAAACATGCATTTATCGACTCGGTGAGATTGTGCGGCGGCATATTCGTGGCCATACCCACTGCAATACCCGATGCGCCATTGACGAGCAGGTTGGGGAAACGTGTTGGCAACACCACCGGTTCGGTAAGCGTGGCATCGAAATTCGGCACCATGTCAACTGTGTCTTCGTCGATGTCGCGCAACATCTCCTCGCCCATGCGGCTTAACCGTGCTTCGGTATAACGCATGGCCGCAGGGTTGTCACCGTCGATTGAACCGAAGTTTCCTTGCCCGTCAACAAGTGGATAACGCAACGCCCAAGGCTGGGCCAAACGGGTCATTGTCAAGTAAATCGACGAGTCGCCATGCGGGTGATACTTACCCATTACGTCACCTACAATGCGGGCCGACTTCTTCGTCGGGGCACTGTAAGAGCTACCCGATTTATGCATTCCGAAGAGTACCCTCCTGTGCACAGGCTTGAAACCGTCGCGCACATCGGGCAGAGCACGGGACACAATCACCGACATCGAATAGTCGATGTACGACGACCGCATCTCTTTTTCAATGTTGATCTTTAATATTCGATCTTCTGTCATATTATATTTATGATAATTACCTTATTACATTGCCCTAAAAAGGAACACTCAAATAAGTTTTTTAGCATACAAAGATACTACTATAAACGCTACTGCACAAGTCATTCCACATATTTTTTCGCCACAAGCCCCATTGCGGCTCATGACTGGCAAGTGCCGATGCCAATGCACAAGTTAACACCCATCTTATACATATAATTATTGCGCAATTAAGTCATTTTCACTAAATTTGTACCTGAAATAAAAATTCATAATTCTCTATAACTTTACGTTATGATTACATTCTTCAAAAAAGGAAGCATAACCTATTATGCTATAGACGCTGACCACACGTTGTCAAATGACGAGATACAGAAACTCAAATGGCTATTGGGCAATGCCGAAGTTCTCGACAATAAGTCAATTGCCGGCACTTTCATCGGGCCAAGGCGCGAAATGATCACGCCATGGAGCACTAATGCAGTAGAAATCACCCAAAACATGGGGCTGGCTGGAATACACCGCATCGAGGAATTTACTGCCACTGACGAAGATTGCCCGAAATACGACAAAATGTTGCAACGCGTCTATGACAAACTTGATGAAGAAATTTTCACCATCACAAAGTCGCCCGACAAAATCGTTTATATCGACAATATTGAGGAATACAACGTAACCGAAGGGTTGGCCCTCAACCCCGAGGAAATCGAATACCTCAAAGGATTAGCCGCAAAACTCGGCCGCCCATTGACCGACAGTGAAGTTTTCGGTTTTTCCCAAGTCAATTCAGAACACTGCCGCCACAAAATCTTCAATGGCAAGTTTATAATTGACGGCAAAGAGATGCCGACATCGCTTTTCAAGCTAATCAAAAAGACATCACAGACCAATCCCAACCGGCTGGTTTCGGCCTACAAGGACAATGTCGCTTTCGTCGAAGGCCCGGCAATAATGCAATTCGCCCCGACCAACCCCGACCGTCCCGACTATTTCGGAACAAAGGAAATCGACACCGTAATATCACTCAAAGCCGAAACACACAACTTCCCGACCACCGTTGAGCCTTTCAATGGTGCTGCCACTGGTTCGGGCGGTGAAATCCGCGACCGACTTGGCGGAGGTTGCGCCAGCCTGCCACTCGCTGGTACAGCCGTGTACATGACTTCATACCCACGTCCCGACGGAGGACGCAAGTGGGAAAACACCAGCATGGCTGCAAGACCATGGTTATACCAGACTCCCGAAGAAATCCTCATAAAAGCCTCCAACGGCGCATCCGACTTCGGCAACAAGTTCGGGCAACCATTAATCTGCGGTTCAATCCTCACTTTTGAATATGCCGAGGGCGATCAACAATTTGCCTACGACAAAGTAATCATGCTGGCTGGAGGCGTAGGCTTTGCCAACAAACGCGATGCCATAAAAGGCACTCCTACTCCGGGCGAAAAAGTCGTACTGCTCGGCGGCGACAACTACCGCATCGGCATGGGTGGTGGTGCAGTTTCTTCGGTTGATACCGGATTGTATGACAACTCGATTGAGCTTAACGCCGTGCAACGTGCCAACCCCGAAATGCAAAAACGTGTATCAAATGTGATACGCGCCCTTGCCGAATGCGACAAAAACCCCATCGTGTCGATACACGACCACGGTGCCGGCGGACATCTCAACGCACTGTCGGAATTAGTGGAAGAAACAGGCGGCATAATACACATGGACGCACTGCCAATAGGCGACCCGACACTGTCGTCCAAGGAAATCATCGGAAACGAATCGCAAGAACGCATGGGAATGGTAGTTGAAGACAAGGACGTGGAAATGATACGCCGAATCGCCGACCGCGAGCGCTCTCCTTTCTACGTAATCGGCGAAACCACTGGCGACCATCGTTTCGTATTCGAGCAAAAAGATGGTGTCAAACCCATCGACTTGGCAATGAGCGACATGTTCGGCAATTCGCCAATCACTGTGATGAACGACAACACAGTCAAACATTCCTATAAAGAGATTGAATACTCCTGCGACAATATTATCGAATATGCACAGACTGTGCTTCAACTCGAACACGTAGCATGCAAAGACTGGCTCACAAACAAGGTTGACCGCTCAATCACCGGGAAAATCGCTCGCCAACAATGCGTTGGAGCACTCCAACTGCCACTGAGCGACTGTGGCGTAGTCGCCCTTGACTTCACAGGCACAAAAGGTATTGCCACCTCTATCGGACATGCGCCACAAGCAGCACTCATCGACCCGGCAGCAGGCTCGGTAATGTCGATTGCCGAAGCATTGACCAACATCGCTGGTGCAAATCTTGCCGAAGGGCTTAAAAGCATTTCACTCAGTGCCAACTGGATGTGGCCATGCCGCAATGCGGGCGAAGATGCCGCACTATATGCTGCCGTACAAGCTTGTAGCGACTTTGCTTGTGCACTTGGCATCAACATTCCTACAGGCAAGGACAGCCTGTCAATGACACAGAAATATGGCGACAAAAAGATACTTGCGCCAGGCACTGTCATAATATCGGCTGCCGGCGAAGTTACCGACGTAAAGAAAACTGTTTCACCAGTAATATGCAACGGCACCGACAGCACGCTGCTTTACATCGACTTTTCGGCCGACACATTAAAACTTGGCGGCTCGGCATTCGCCCAATCGCTTGGTTTTGTGGGCAAAGAAGCTCCGACAGTAAAATCGGCACAATATTTTGCAACAGCATTCAATGCAATACAGCAATTGGTAGCCGGCTCAATGCTCCTGGCAATGCACGATGTTTCAGCCGGTGGTGTGCTTACCACACTGCTTGAAATGACATTTGCCAACACTACGGGCGGCCTTGCCATCAATATCGACGCATTCGACGTTGACGACACCGTAAAAATATTATTTGCCGAAAATCCTGCCGTCGTAGCCCAAGTAAGCAATGAAAACCTCGATAAGGCAAAAGCCATACTTGACAATGCTGGCATAAAATACCACTGCATAGGCACAACAAGCAGCGACCGCACAGTTGAAGTCGCACACAACGGCAGCAAATATTCATTCCCTATCGACTCATTGCGCGACTTGTGGTTCAACTCGTCATACTTGCTCGACACAAAACAAAGCGGTGAAAAATGCGCAGCCGAACGTCGTGACAATTACAAAATCCAACCCACCAAGTTTAACTTCCCGGCAACATTCAGCGGCAAAGCTGCCGACCTTGGCATAAATGGCTTCAGCCATGAACGTTCGGGCATCAAAGCCGCAATAATCCGCGAGAAAGGCGTAAATGGCGACCGCGAAATGGCCTACTCGCTCTACTATGCTGGTTTTGATGTGAAAGACGTGCACATGACCGACCTCATATCGGGACGCGAAACGCTCGAAGATGTCAACATGATCGTATTCTGCGGCGGATTCTCCAACTCCGACGTGCTCGGTTCGGCCAAGGGCTGGGCTGGCGGCTTCTTGTGGAACGAGAAAGCTCGTACTGCCCTTGAAAACTTCTACAAACGTAACGACACATTGAGCCTCGGCGTATGCAACGGCTGCCAACTCATGGTGGAATTGAATCTTATCAACCCCGAACACCATCAACGGGCACAAATGTTGCATAACGACTCCCATAAATTTGAGTCGCGCTACTTGAGTGTGAATATTCCACAAAACAATTCAGTGATGCTCGGCTCGCTCTCTGGCTCATCTCTTGGTATATGGGTTGCTCACGGCGAGGGTAAATTCTTCTTGCCCGAGGGCATAGAAAATTATAATGTAGTCGTACAATATTCCTACGATACATACCCCGCCAATCCCAACGGCTCGCCATGCGCCGTTGCCGGCATTGCTTCGGCCGACGGGCGGCACTTGGCAATGATGCCGCACTTGGAACGTGCCATATTCCCATGGCAATGCGGCGACTATCCTGCCGACCGCATAGCCGACGAAGTGACCCCTTGGATCGAGGCATTCGTCAATGCCCGAAAATGGATTGAAAACATCAAGAAATAATTAATCTTAACAACCAACAAGATGAAACAATTCTGGAACATAGTCCTTGGCTCATTCGTGGGCGTATGGATAGCACTGATGCTATTCTCGGTACTATCATTTTTCATGAGTTTCGCTTTCATTGGCGCAATGTCGCTCCTCGAAGGGAAATCGACAGCCACGATTACCGACAACACGGTGCTTCGACTCGACTTGGGATGCACCGTGGACGAACGCACCACAGAAAACGACTTGTTATCAATCTTGAGCGACGAAGACAACTCGAAAACCGGACTTGATGAAATACTGCACGCTATCGAAGTAGCCAAGACCGACGACCGCTTCGCTGGCATATACATTGAGTGCAATGGCATCGCAGCCGGCACAGCCTCATTGTATGAAATACGCAATGCACTCGCCGATTTCAGCAACGAGAGTGGCAAATTCATTTATGCCTACGGCGACAACATCGCCCAATCCGACTATTACCTCGCTTCAATTGCCGACAGTATATTTGTCAACACAATCGGAGCTATCGACTTGCACGGAATGGGAGCTTCTGTCATGTTCTTCAAAAATGCCCTTGATAAAATAGGCGTTGAAATGCAGATTGTGCGCGTCGGCACATTCAAGAGTGCCGTTGAACCATATATCCTCAACGAAATGAGTGATGCCAACAGACTGCAATACAAGGTTCTCACCGACAACATCTGGGGTACGGTAGTAGATGCAATAGCCCAATCACGCCAAATACCAGCCAGCAGGATCAATGAAATGGCCGACAGTCTGACTTACTTGCAAGAAACACAATACCTCATCGACAATCATCTTGCCGACGCAGCTTGCTACGAACATGAGTTTGACAACAAGTTGAAATTGGCCGTACACGGTGATACCGACACTGA
This sequence comes from Candidatus Avimuribaculum pullicola, assembly GCA_018716295.1. GTDB lineage: Bacteria > Bacteroidota > Bacteroidia > Bacteroidales > Muribaculaceae > Avimuribaculum > Avimuribaculum pullicola. Next base: position 33,603 of record DVKC01000002.1, on the reverse strand, counting down.
GATAAACTTCGTTTCGCCAGCCGACTTGGTGAACGAGGGCATCGAAGATGGTGGCAACAGCAAAATAGCTGTAATATATGCTGTCGGAGAAATCGATGGTTCGGGAGATGGCATCAACTCAGCAAAATTGTCGCAAACCATACTCGACCTCGCCGATGATGACGACGTGAAAGGAGTGGTGCTGCGTGTGAATTCCCCTGGTGGCTCGGCCTACGGGTCGGAACAAATATGGTACGCTCTTGAACAAATCAAAGCTGCCGGCAAGCCACTGGCAGTGTCGATGGGCGACATGGCTGCCTCGGGAGGTTACTACATATCTTGCGGTGCCAACCGCATATTTGCCGAACCAACGACCCTGACAGGCTCAATAGGTGTATTTGGAGTATTGCCTTGCGCCCAAGAATTGTTTGAAGACAAGATTGGCATAAATATCGACGTGGTGAAAACCAATGAAAATGCCGATTTCCCGATGCTTACCAAGCGCATGACTCCAGCCCAGGCAGCTGCCATGCAGCGCATGGTAAACCACACCTACGAACTCTTTGTCAGCCGCTGTGCCAATGGTCGCAATATGCCAGCCGACTCAATCAAGGCAATAGCCGAGGGTCGTGTGTGGGCAGGAATAAATGCGATGGAAATCGGTCTTATCGACGAATATGGCAATCTTGATGATGCCATTAGTTGGGTAGCTTCAGAAGCCGGGCTGACAGATTACGGCATTTCCTATGCTCCCGACCAAGAAGACTTATTCTCGAAATATTTCTCAAAATATGTCAGCATGAAGACCGAAGAGAAATTAAAAGCCGAAATAGGCCCACTTTATAAGTGCCACAAAGAGTTAACGCGCATTCTATCTCGCGACAACATATTGTGCCTTGCACCAGAAGTTGTAACCGAATAAACCCCTTTGCTTCAAAATGAACCGCACAGTCAAAAAAATTATTGACGCAATACTCACACCCATAGCCTGGATTTATGGCTGTGGGGCGACGTTGCGCAATAAATTTTTTGACTGGGGGGTGTTCAAGCAGCGCACGTTCGACGTGCCTGTAATCGTGGTGGGAAATATCAGCGTCGGCGGTACGGGGAAAACGCCACATGTGGAATATATCATCGAGCATCTGCTCGAAAACTACCACATAGGTGTGCTTAGCCGTGGTTACAAGCGCAAGACCAAAGGGTTTATTCTCGCCAACGACAAAAGCACTCCCAACGACATAGGCGACGAACCCTACCAAATCTACAAGAAATTCAAAGGCATAACTCTTGCCGTGTGCGAGAACCGTTGCGAGGGTATCGAAACGATGCTGTCTATCGACCCCGATATAAACCTCTTTGTGCTCGATGATGCATTCCAACACCGATATGTCAAGCCAACGGCATCGGTAGTCCTTGTCGATTACGGCCGACCTATCGACACCGACCATCTGCTCCCGCGCGGCCGATTGCGCGAACCCATGCACGGCATACTGCGTGCCGATTTCGTTATTGTCACAAAGTGTCCCGACCCAATGAAGCCAGTGGACGTGAGCATAATGCGCAAACGCCTCGACTTGTTCCCTTCACAGAAATTATACTTCAGCACATTCCGATACTATAATTTCCGTCCCATCTTCCCCGAAGTGGTAAAAGTCGTTCCTCACTTGCAACGCCTCACCGAAAACGACACACTGCTGTTGATTACAGGAATTGCCAACCACATTCCATTTGTCAAATTCCTAAATGCGTTCTCGGTCACAGTAAAAATAATCAAGTTCCAAGACCATCACGATTATGGCCGAAAGGACTTTGAATATATCAAAGAGTGGTATGACAAATTGCCTGGCGACAACAAATACATTGTCACAACCGAAAAAGACGCTGTGAAACTTTCCAACAATCCTTATTTCCCTATCGCATTGCGCCATGTTTCATTCTATATGCCGATAAAGGTTGACATAATCGACACACAACGCAATGACGATTTTATCCCTGAATTGACTAAATTCATCAACAAGAAGAAATAAAGACTTCAACCACAAACTCTCCATATTATAACATAAAAACTCTCACAAATATGATTGAACAAATTAAACAAACTGCCGATTTCATCGCAGCGAAAGTAAGCACTTTACCCAAGACCGCCATCATACTTGGAACTGGGTTGGGCGAACTGGTAAACCATATCGAAATATCCACCTCAATTCCATATCAAGAAATACCCAATTTTCCAGTATCAACTGTAGAAGGACATAGCGGCAGACTCATATTCGGGAAACTTGGAAACAAGGAAATCATGGCCATGCAAGGACGCTTCCACTTCTATGAAGGATACGACATGAAACAAGTCACTTTCCCTATAAGGGTCATGAAGCAATTAGGCATAAAGACGCTTTTCGTTTCAAATGCTTCGGGCGGAATGAACCCCGAATTTAAAATTGGCGACTTGATGATTATCACCGACCATATCAATCTGTTCCCCGAACACCCGTTGCGCGGCAAAAACTACGAAGACCTCGGCCCGAGATTTCCCGAGATGAGTGAAGCCTACTCGGCTCGCCTTATTGCCGAGGCACGCGAAGTTGCCGCTCGCAACAATATCCGCATTGTAGAGGGCGTGTATGTTGGCACCCAAGGCCCGACCTTTGAAACACCGGCCGAATACCGCTACTTCCACCGAATCGGCGGTGATGCCGTGGGCATGAGCACCGTACCCGAAGTAATCGTTGCTCGACACAGTGGCATGGAAGTATTCGGCATCTCTGTTATCACAGACCTTGGCATCGAAGGGATTGTTGAAAAAGTGTCGCACGAGGAGGTTCAGAAAGCCGCAGCCGCAGCCGAACCCAGAATGACACTAATCATGAAAGAATTGATTAACAGTTTCAAGGAATAATGAACAACAAAGAAACAGAAATAGCCACCCTTGGCGAGTTTGGGCTGATTGACCACCTCACCAAGGGTGTTGCCCCTCACAACGGCTCCACGCTTAAAGGCGTTGGCGACGACTGCGCCGTAATCGGCACCGGTGGCGACACGGTGACATTGGTTACCACCGACCTGCTGCTCGAAGGCATCCACTTCGACCTCACCTACTGTCCGCTCAAGCACCTCGGCTACAAGGCTGCCGTTGTCAACTTCTCCGACGTGTATGCCATGAACGGCACTCCGCGGCAAATCACCGTGTCGCTTGGCATTTCCAAGCGTTTCACAGTCGAGCATATCGAGGAACTGTATGCCGGCATCAAGTTGGCTTGCGAGGTGTATGGCGTTGACCTCGTGGGCGGCGACACCTCGGCATCGGTCACGGGGCTGCTCATCAGCATCACTTGCATCGGCGATGGCAAGAAAGATAAAATCGTTTACCGTAGCGGCGCACACGACACCGACCTCATCTGCGTCAGCGGCGACCTCGGGGCGGCCTACATGGGTTTGCAACTGCTCGAACGCGAGAAAGCCGTGTCGCGCAATGCCACCGGCAAGGATTTCAGCCCGGCATTTGCAGGACATGAATATATTCTCGAACGCCAGTTGAAACCCGAGGCACGCAAAGACATCATCGCCACGCTCGCCGAGCATGACATCATGCCCACGGCAATGATTGACATCAGCGACGGATTGTCGTCCGAATTGATGCACATCTGCAAGCAGAGCGGCACGGGCTGCCTAATCTATGAGGAACGCATACCCATCGACTACCAGACGGCTTGCATGGCCGAGGAGTTCAACCTCAACCTCGTCACCGCCGCGCTCAACGGCGGCGAAGACTACGAGCTGCTTTTCACCGTCAAGCTCGCCGACTACGAGAAAATCGCATCGCTGCCCGGAATCAGGATTATAGGCCGCATCACCGAGCCTAAATACGGCTGCATGATGCAGACGCGCGACGGCAACGAACTCCCCCTCCGCGCCCAAGGCTGGAACGCCTTCACCACCGCGTAAGAGCGTGTATCAAAATGCAGATTTAAGCGATTTCGTAGGGACGCACGGCTCGTGCGTCCGCTGCGTCAATAGACACATATTAGGCTGGAACATAGCGATTTAATAGCGCTTTACAGCACACGGACGCACGAACCGTGCGTCCATACGAAACAAATTGATGCTAATTTCGATACACCCCCTGCAAGGTCTCAATTCAAATTCGTTTGTATTAAAACATGAACATTATGAGTGACGAATATGACACATATCCCCGGCGCAAATCGCCACGTGCTGATTTCCACGATTATTCGTGTGGTGATTATTTCGTTACCATCTGCACTCATGACAAGCGGCATTATTTTGGCGAGGTTGACAATGGCGAGATGCGTCTGTCGGCAATCGGTGAATTTGTTGATGCCGAGCTTGCTGGTTTATCGTCACATTATCCCTATTCCGATGTGCTAATGTGGGTTGTGATGCCCAATCATTTACATGCTATTATCCATATTGACGACGAAACCACGCCTCACGTTCGTTCGGCATTGAGTGTCGTCGTTGGCGGATTGAAGCGGTCGGTAACGATGTATGCTCGGCGCAACAACATTGAATTTGGCTGGCAAAGCCGTTATCACGACCACATAATAAGGAAACCCGAGTATGGCAACAAGATAGCTGAATATATACGCAACAATCCATTCCTTTGGTCAAAAGATTGTTTTAATGACGAAGTGTGAACCACATTGCCAAAATGACAATATTTCCACTTCGTAGGGGGTTGTATCAAAATGCAAATTTGTGCAATTTTGTAGGGACGCACGGCTCGTGCGTCCGTGTGCCGTAGGTTTTGTTAATCATTTGTAAATCAATACAATATACAACTAATTACACGGCGGACGCACGAGCCGTGCGTCCCTACGAAATTGCGCAATCTGCATTTTGATACACCTTCGTTACCGCCACAGTGCAAGGGCGGCGAAGCCGTCCAACTCTCATGTAACCGGCGGTGACAAGCCCCAACGGGGCGCAGGAACCGTCGGGTATGGCATCTATCAATAACGGGCCTCAAGGAGGTCCAACGTGCCACCACAAGACCCATGTTGCCATATCTGTGCCAGTTCGCTATGGAGCTTCGTTCGACCTCTTCGAGGCCGTTTCGCCGAATATGCTCTTTCCGACGGTTCCTGCGCCCCGTTGGGGCTTGTCACCGCCGGTTACGTCATGGTTGGACGGCTTCGCCGCCCCTTTTTCACTGCGCTGAAATTGGTTGCGCCAGCGCGGCGAGTGCCGCATCTAACGGCAATCGCAGCGAATCGTTGTCGCCCCGGTCGCTTGGCTACGTGCCCAGCTCGTGGCTCCGCCTTCTCGCCGGGCTCTTCGCCATGCTCCCACTCTTTAGCTCAAGGAAATGCCGTGGGTATGCAAGTCCGGACAGGAATGCAAGGGCCTTCTCAAATGCTATAAACTAAAGAACCAGGCGGAAGCCAAGGTTGTGGCGCCAGTAGTCAGGAGAAATGCTGTTCCGGCGCGACACCCGACAGTGCCCGGCACTGCCGAACCAGCTCCCGCCACGGAGCACGCGGTACGACCCACTTGCAGGACCTTGCGGGTTGCGCTGCGGCGAACTACTGTAGTAGTTGCTAGCCCATCTGTCCTGACACCACTCCAACACATTCCCGCTCATGTCATAAATGCCCAACTCGTTAGGCGACTTGCTCCCTACTGGGTGCGTTGTACTACCGCTGTTATCATAGTACCATGCCACGCTGCCTATATTGTTACTGCCGCTGTACTTGTTGCCGCTGCTATTACTACCGCCACGAGCCGCATACTCCCACTCCGCCTCTGTCGGCAATCGGTAATTCTTCCCCGTCATCCGGTTCAGCTTGCGGAGGAACTCCTGCACATCGTTCCAACTTACACACTCAACAGGCAGGTCGTCACCCTTGAAGTAGCTCGGGTTGCTACCCATCACTGCCTTCCACAGCTTCTGCGTCACTTCATACTTACCTATGTAGTAGCCGCTCAGCGTAACGCTGTGCGCCGGCTTCTCGTCACTATCCGCATCGCTGCCCTGCTCCGATGTCGCCCCTATCGTGAACGTGCCACCAGATACCCACACCATCTCGATTTCCGGTAGGTTACTTTGCGGCGTCGGCTGAACTTGCTGTTGCGGCTGGGCAGGTTGCTGTACAGGTTGCAACTGCTGTTGTGTCGGTTGTTGAACCGTCGGTTGCGCTGGTTGCTGCTGTTGAACCTGTGGCTGTGACGGTGGCTGCACTGGCTGCTGCGGCTGCGACACCGTGTCAACTCCGCTTGTCACTGCCGCTATTATATCTGGTGGTATCGGCTCAGGCTTAGGGCGCAACAGCATGATTGCCACAAACACCACCGCCGCCACCCCAACAGCCACTGTCCACGGAAGCCACTTGCGCCGCGGCTGTGGGGTTGGCTCAGGCTGTGGCTCGGGGTGCGGAATGTGACCCGATGCACCACTGCCACTTGCTCTGCCTTCATTGTTGCCATTGTTGTCACTGTTACCCTTGCCGTCGTCGATAACGATTTCTTCGATGTCGTCCTGTTTCTGCTTCGGTTTCTTCTCCTCCACCTCGGTTTCCTCGCCGCCAGCCGTCTTGCCGTGCAGTATGCCGAGGAACTCGGCCACGGTATGTGGGCGGTCTTTCTTTGCCGTGCTCATGGCGGCGGTGATAGCGCGCCGCACGGAGGCTGATATGTCGCTGGGGATTGGCGGCAGACCGTCTTGCGCCACGTCGCCAGCTTCGGGTGGAGTGGTACCTGTGAGCATCTTGTAGAGTGTCGCTCCGAGTGCATAGATGTCGCTCTCGGGCGAGAACTGGCTCACGCCGCCCACCTTGTATTGCTCAAGCGGTGAATAGCCGTGGCTGCGGCCTACGGGTGTAGTGGTCGTAGCTTCGCCAGTCGCGGCATCATACTGCTTGGCTACGCCGAAGTCAATCAGCACCACATTGCCCGTTTCGGCCTCCACCATGATGTTGCCCGGCTTGATGTCAAGGTGGTTGATGTTGCGTGAATGCACGTAGGCAAGCGCACGGCACACACTGTCGATGATGGCGATGGCTTCGGCCTCGCCAATGCGCCCACGCTCCTTGATTATATCGGACAACGAGCGACCTTCGATATAATCCATCACATAGTAGGACGTGCCGTTCTCGTCAAACACGTCGGTCACCCCGACGATTGACGGGTGCGACAACTTGCTGGCTATAAGCTGCGCCTCCTTCACAAACTTGCGCCGGAACTTTTCGACAAGCTCACGGTTGCCAACAGTCGGCACAGTCACGTGCGACGTGCCGTCGTCGCGCTCGCAAAACTGCTGGAAAAAGAATTCCTTTATAGCAACTCGTTTCCTCAGCACCACATGCTCGGCAAGGTAGGTTATGCCAAAGCCCCCTTGCCCCAACTTCCTGACAATGCGGTATTTGCCACCCATTAGCATGGCACCCTCGGGCAATGCCGCACTTCTCGCTCGTCCTTCGTTACTCATTTTATCAGTTTATTAAAATCATTCAAGCAAATGTAACAAATTATTCCCCCACCGCCAAGCCCATGACGATAATTTACACCAACCCCGCCGATTTCAACACCAAATGCCCCACCATCGCCCCCAAACACCAGCAATTGCCTGAAGCAAATATCAATTACGCCCATATATGAGAGAGTGTGTCAAAATGCAGATTTAAACGATTTCGTAGGGACGCACGGCTCGTGCGTCCGTTGCGCAATTAGGCGCATATCAACCTAAAACATAGCGATTTAATAGAACCTTTCGGCGCAGCGGACGCACGAGCCGTGCGTCCCTACGAGGTGGGTCCTGCCAATTTTGATACACACCCGCAACAAAGCAAATGTATTTACAATTCAATTGCCGATTGTTTAGAAAAACAAAAAGCCACCCCGGGTGGAGTGGCTTTTGTTGCTGAATGCTGATGGGTTAGCCGCCAAAATTGTCGAAGTGAATACTTTCCATGTCAACACCAAGGTTGTAAAGCATTCCTTCCACAGCCTTGCTCATCGGGCCAGGGCCGCACATGTAGTATTCGATATCTTCAGGGGCATCATGGTCTTTCAAGTAAGTATCATACATGACTTGATGAACAAAACCAGCCGTATATTTCACACCAGCCGCATCGGCTGCCGGATCGGGGCGGTCGAGTGCCAAGTGGAACGAGAAATTGGGGAACTCTTTCTCAAGCTGCAAGAAGTCTTGCAGGTAGAACACCTCGTTGAGCGCACGTGCTCCATAGAAATAAGACATCTTGCGGTCGCGAGTGTTGAGTGTGCGAGTCATGTGCATGATTTGCGCGCGCAACGGAGCCATGCCGGCACCACCACCTACCCATATCATCTCCTTCTTCGAGTCGAAAATCGGGTGGAAATCGCCGTAAGGGCCGCTCATAAGCACCTTGTCGCCCGGTTTGAGCGTGAAGATGTAGGACGACGCGATACCTGGCATCACATCTTGGAAGCCCACCTGCGGTTTCGGTTTGAATGGCGGCGTGGCAATGCGCACGGTGAGCATTATGCGGTCGCCCTCGGCAGGATAGTTGGCCATAGAATAAGCACGAATCGTAGGCTCGGTGTTGCGGCATTTAAGCCCGAACAGCCCAAATTTCTCCCACGCCGGCAAGTATTCCTTTCCAATCGAGTCCTTGTCGATGTCCTTGTCATAGTCCATCTCGTAGGTCGGTATGCGTATTTGCGCATACGAACCAGGAATGAAATTCATGTGTTCGCCAGGAGGCAATGCCACGATAAATTCCTTGATGAACGTTGCCACATTCTTGTTGGATATAACCTCACACTCCCATTCCTTGATTTCAAGAACCGAATCGGCAACTAGAATCTTAAGATTGTCCTTCACTTTCACTTGGCAACCCAAACGCCAGTGAGCTTGCTGCTCTTTGCGTGAGAAGTGGACAGTTTCGGTGGGAAGTATATTACCGCCGCCTTCAAGCACCTGCACCTTGCACTGCCCGCAACTACCTTTACCACCACAAGCCGAAGCGAGGTGGATATCCTGTGCGGCCAACGTGGTCAGCAACGAGCTACCTTGAGGCACTTCGAGCGACTTTTTGCCATTGTTGATGTCGATGGTAACATTGCCTGTCGGAACAAGGTATTTCTTGGCAACAAGCAACACAATCACCAATATTAATGTCACGATAAGGAAAAGTATCGCGCTTGAAATAATCGTCATTTCCATAGTGCCATCACAGTTTTATGCCCAGGAAGCTCATGAAAGCTATGCCCATCAGGCCAGTTAATATAAATGTTATGCCTATGCCACGCAAGGGCTTGGGAATGTTGCTGTATGCCAGTTTTTCACGAATTGCGGCAAGTCCCACAATGGCCAGCGTCCAGCCGATACCCGAACCTGCACCATAAACCGTTGCCGTCCAAGCCGACCCGAAGTCGCGTTGCTGCATGAACAATGCACAACCCAAGATAGCGCAGTTCACGGCTATCAGCGGCAAAAAGATACCCAACGAGGCATAAAGCGAAGGCGAGAACTTCTCAACAGCCATCTCCACCAATTGTGTCATTGAGGCAATCACTGCTATAAACATAATGAGCGCAAGGAAACTGAGATCGACCGTCGCAAATTCCTCGCCAAGCCAGCTCAACGCCCCAGGCTGAAGCAGATACTTATCAAGCACATAGTTGAGCGGGAGCGTCACCACGAGCATGAACGTGACGGCAATACCAAGCCCAAACGATGTCTGCACATTCTTGGATACTGCAAGGAATGAACACATACCCAAGAAGTAAGCAAATATCATGTTGTCGATGAAAATCGATTTTATAAACAAATTAAGATCTTCCATACTTTGCTATTTTTTAGGTGTGTGTATTTATTGTTCTTGCAAATCCTTGTTACGCGAGCGATGCCACCAGATGATACAGCCTACCGTCACAAGTGCCATCGGAGGCAATATCATAAGTCCATTGTTGGAATACCCCATGTCATAAAATGCCTGTGGTATCACATGGAAGCCGAGCAATGTTCCTGAGCCGAGCAATTCGCGGAAGAAAGCCACCACGATAAGAATAATGGCATAACCGATTCCGTTACCTATACCATCGAGGAACGACGGCCACGGCTTGTTGGACAAAGCGAACGCTTCGAGCCGCCCCATCAAGATACAGTTAGTAATAATCAAGCCGATGAACACCGACAACGCCTTGCTCATCTCATAATTATAGGCTTTCAGCACCTGGTCAACTATGATAACCAATGCTGCCACCACCACCAGCTGCACAATGATGCGTATGTTGTTGGGGATAGTGTTGCGGATAAGTGAAATTATCAGGTTGGAAAATGCCGTGATGGCCGTCACCGAGATTCCCATCACTATTGCCGGCTCCAACTTGGCCGTAACGGCAAGGCACGAGCAAATACCCAGTATCTGCACCAGCACAGGGTTGTTGCGCGACAGCGGGCCTAACAATGCCTCTTTTGATATTTTCGACAACATAATGTTTTTAATTTTTTTCGGTTTGCAAATTGTTCAGAAATGCGTCATACAACTTAAGGCAATCGGCAAGCATCGACTGGACACCCGTGCTGGTAATCGTACCACCCGAAATGGCATCAACGTAATCGGCATTGTCGATAGGCTTCTGGCCTGCTTTTTTCACGTCAACTGAGCGGAACTTGCCATCTTTATAAAGTTCCTTGCCGACAAATTGCAATTGGAAATTCTCAGTGGCAATTTCTGCACCAAGCCCCGGGGTTTCGCCCGAGTGAGAAAAATATGCGCCATATATTGTGTCGCCATCCTCTTCCACTGCCACATAACCCCATATAGGGCCCCACAGTCCTGCACCATACACTGGCAGCACATAGACCGTTTTGGCCTCATCGGTAGTGGCTACAAACACCGGCAACTTGCGCTCGCCTTCGGGCTTCTTCACTTCGCTCGACATGTTAACGCCGAAAGCATCGCCCTCGACACGGCTACCTTGCAAGTCGGTAAGGAACTCATCGGTGATATATTTGTCATACGTCACGCCCACTTGCCCTTCTGGAGCGACCACATGTATTGCGCTCAATATCTGCTGACGCTTGTCGTTGGCCACATTCTCGTCTTGTGTCGGTTTCAGCACTTGATACACAAATGCCAAGGCTGCACCCACTACAAGCACCATAATCGAAGAATATATTATCGTATAAGTGTTACTTTGCGTATTCATCTTTCATTTCCTCCCATTATGTTAGTTATTGGCTTTGGCTCGTTTCAAGCGACGCTTAATGTTCGACTGTACCACAAAATAGTCGATAAGAGGAGCAAACGCGTTCATGAGCAGCACTGCGAGCATTGCGCCCTCGGGATAACCGCTATTGTAAACGCGTATCAAGATTGCAATCACACCTATCAAGAAGCCATATATATACTTGCCCAACTCGGTGCGCGCGCCAGTTACCGGGTCGGTTGCCATGAACACTGCCGCAAAAGCAAAACCGCCAAGGCATACCTGGTCAATTGGCGACAACGACGATGCTGGATAGGTGGCCGACGGGAACGTATTGGCAATGAAACCCATGAACAATCCACCGACAAATACCGACAACATCACTTTCCACGATGCAGTACCAGTGAACAACAATATCAGCGCACCTATGAGAATGCACAACGTGGAGGTTTCACCCACCGACCCAGGGATAAGGCCAATGAATGCGTCAAGTGTGCTAATTGGCTCGCCTACGATGTTGGTAATTTGCGGATTGGCTGTAGTGGCTGTCGCAATCTGCCCAAGCGGGGTCGCACCCGAGAAGGCATCAACCACATTACCTTCGCCCAATCCGAATACTGGTTCTGTAGCTACAAACGCGGCATCGCCCGACATCTTGGCTGGATAGGCAAAAAACAGGAATGCACGTGTCACAAGTGCCACATTGAATATATTCATGCCCGTACCGCCAAATATTTCCTTGGCAAAAATCACAGCAAAAGCTGTGGCCACTGCTATCATCCACAACGGAGTGTTGATGGGACAAATGAGCGGTATCAACAGACCTGTCACAAGAAAACCTTCCTGTATCTCGTGGTGGCGTATCTGTGCACCTATAAACTCTATGCCAAGTCCGACTACATACGAAACCATTATTGTCGGCAACAAGGCAAGGAAACCATAAAGGAACATGCTCCAGAATCCAGCCTCAACCTGGCCTATGGCAAGGTAATGCTGGTAGCCTATATTGTACATGCCAAACAGCAAACATGGAATGAGCGAAACAATGACAACTGTCATCGTGCGCTTGGAATCGTTGCTGTCATGAATGCTTACACCCGACACCGATGTGGTATTGGGCGTGAACAAGAACGATTCAAACCCCTCAAACACCGACTGCAACTTGCTATACTTGCCACCGGGCATGAAATTGGGTTTAATCTTGTCAAGATATTTTCTTAAACCTTTCATGTTTTTTATTTGTTTACTTTTCGTTGAGGGGAAATTAATTCATCTCTTTGTATAATTTGTCAAGACCCTCGCGCACAATTTGCTGCAATGGCAACTTCGACGTATCGGCAAACTCGCACAATGCAAAGTCTTCGGGGGCTACTTCATATATACCCAGTTGCTCCATTTTGTCGATGTCAAAAGCTATGATTGCTTTGATAAGGAACTCTCCCAAAATGTCCATTGGCAACATGCGGTCATATTCACCCGACATGATTATCGCGCGTTGTCCACCATTAATCTTGGCGTCAACCTCGGCAGGAGTGCCGCCACGCAGCAACCAGCGAGTGAACGAATGGTAAATGCTAAACCTGCGCGGGCTAAGCGATGCCCAGCCAAGGAAGTCGGCATTATTACGCACCTCGGTAATAACCGACAACTGGCGATAAGGGAATCGGAGGTAACCATCGGCCGACACGCGGCTGCCAGTGAGCAAGTTGCCCGACACGATGCGTGCATTGTCGGGATTAACTACCCCATTGCCAAGCAACGATGCCACAGTGCACCCCATCGTGCAATGCGCATAATGCGGCTTTGCAACCGATTCACCTACCACAGCCACCACAGTGTCAAACGGCACTACACCAGTCGAGAACAGTTCACCTATCCTGACAACCGACACGACATCGAGAGTCCACACCATTTCACCCTTGTTGACTGGCTTGACATTGGCAATCTGCACACCAACGTTACCAGCAGGGTGCGGGCCTTCAAATGTGTTAACAATGCAACCTTTCACATTCGGCACCCAATCGGGACGGCATCCAAGATAAACACTACCTTTTGTCAATGATGCCAACACATCGATACCTTTTTGCAAATACTTTTCTTTACCCTTAAGCAATAATGTGAAATCAGGCGCAAGCGGAGCCGAATCAAATGCAGTGACAAATATGTCGCGTGGAGCTACTGCCGGATTTGGCACAATGTCGTAAGGACGCTGGCGCATCACGCACCACAACCCCGACTCAAGCAACACGCTGCGGGCATCACCACCAGCGATGTCAAACTTCTTAACCTTGCCGCTACCATCGGCTTCAATCTTTATCGCTTCAATTTTGCGCCGTTCACCCCTCACGATGGCGGCAACGCGCCCAGCCACTGGGCTTGTCACTTTCACCTCGGGATAAACCTTGTCGTGGTACAGCACATCACCAGCAGCCACATTGTCGCCCTCCTTGACCTCAAGCCGTGGCACTACCCCGGTGAAATCATCGGGGACAACCGCGAAACTCTTGCAAGCGACACTCTCCATGGCTGTGCCAGCGATAGCACCTTCCAAATTCAAGTCTAAGCCTTTCTTAATTTTGATATTAGCCATTTTTGCAAGTCATGTTAATAATTTTGGTGCAAAGGTATTAAAAATATTTAGTATCTGTTATTGTTTTTCTAAAAATTGGCATTACATAAATTATTAATACAATATAATAAACCATGGCACGAAAAAAGGCAGCATTTCGCAATGTTACACAACATAACTTTTAAACACACGGCTTTGTAATGGATAGATAATTTTTAAAAAGTTCAGAAAAAATGACCCATCAACGTTGGCGGATTAAAATATTTATAATACATTTGCCTTAGCTTTTTAAAGATAGGCGAGAGGAAAAGTGATGTTTGAGGCTTCTGCGTGGTCTAACTTTCTGTGTGGCAGAATAGTAAACACGCAAGATGCCGAGCAATGGCGCACGGATATGCACTTATTTGTCAGCAACGTCGATTACATCATGCGATTGTTTAAATCTATTGCCTTCTGAGAATTGATACAAACTATTCAATGACTAATAACATTAACAACTAACAACTTAATTTTTAACAATTTTATTCAATCATTATGGAAACAAAAAAGCCTAACGAAACTCCTAAGAAATCTGGGGCTGTAGTAAGCAATGTTCGTGGAATCAAGAACGCATTCTTAGTTATCATTGCATGTTTCATTGTTGCTCTTTGCATCTTCCTCTTCATTCTTGGGAATCCTGACAACTTCAACGAAGCTGGACACCCAATCAACCTGCTCGGTACTGTTTACATGGGCGGATTTGTGGTACCTATCCTCCAATGCTGCTTCTTGACAGTTATCGTGCTGTCGGTTGAACGCTGGATTGCTCTTGCTTCTGCTAAGGGTAGTGGCAGCATCGCCAAGTTCGTTGCTAATGTAAAGAAAGAACTTGCTGCCAACAACATCGCTGCAGCTCAAGAACTCTGCCGCAAGCAGAAAGGTTCGGTTGGCGCCATCGTTTACGCTACTCTTATCAAGTACGACGAAATGGACAAGAACACCGTCCTTGAGAAGGAACAAAAAATCACTATGATCCAAAAGGAACTCGAAGAAGCTACCGCTCTCGAAATGCCTTCGTTGCAACAAAACTTGCCTATCGTTGCTACCCTGACAACCCTCGGTACTCTTCTCGGTCTTCTCGGTACTGTGTTGGGTATGATCAAGTCATTCCAAGCTCTGTCTGCTTCTGGTGCTCCTGACTCTACCGAGTTGTCAACTGGTATTTCTGAGGCACTTGTTAACACTGCATTCGGTATCGCAACTGGTGCTTGCGCCGTTATTTCTTATAACTTCTTCACCAACAAGATCGATAACCTCACCTACGCTATCGACGAAGTAGGTTTCTCTATCGTTCAAACATTCGCCGCTACCCACTAATCAACTGGATAGAAGGTAAAACACAAAAACAACCTGAAAAAATTATAAGTTAATAACGCAAGATTAATATGGGAAAAGTTAAAATCAAAAGGAAGAGTACGCTCATCGATATGACCGCGATGAGTGACGTTACTGTACTTTTGCTTACTTTCTTCATGTTGACATCTACATTCTTGCAAAAAGAGCCAATCACAGTGATAACACCGTCGTCTGTTTCGGAAATCAAAGTACCTACGGCCAACTTGGTCACAGTGCTTGTAGCTCCGAAAGGCAACGTGTTCATCTCACTCGCTGGTGACAAAGACTCGACTTTCTCAAGCGAAAACATGAGGGCCGAGCTTATCAAGAATGTAGTAGCAGAATATAACAATGTATATAACACCAATATCCAGCTCACTGCAAGTGAGGTAAACACTTTCGCCAGGACCAACATGTTCGGCGTTAGCATCAAGGAGCTCAAAGGCTGGCTTGACCTCTCGCAAGAGCAAAGGGACGCATACATTGATCCCGCAAAGAATCCCGAAAAAGCTGGTATTCCTATCGACATGAACCAAGACTTGTCGAAGCCTAATGAATTCCAAATTTGGATGAGGGCTATCTACAACTCTTCTAACCCCAATATCGAAGGCGCTATCAAGCGTGGTGAAGGTATTGCAATCAAAGCCGATAGAACTACCACTTACGACAAGATTCAAGTGGTGATGGACAATCTGCAGACAATGAAGATGAATAAGTTTAGTTTAATGACTGCTTTAAAAAGTGAGGACGAATAGTATATGGCACAAATAGATACAGGTGGTGACAGCGGAAAAGGCAAGTCACACCAAAAGAAAATGTCAATCCACGTCGATTTTACCCCGATGGTGGACATGAACATGCTTTTGATTACCTTCTTCATGCTGTGTACTACTATGATTAAGTCCCAAACACTGCAAATCAGCCTTCCTACCAACGAAAAAGTTGAAAAGGAACAGCAGAACAAGGTAAAGCAATCAGAAGCTATCACTGTTATCCTTGATAGCGACATCGACGCCGATGGCATTCCTACAAAGAATTACCTCTACTACTACGAAGGTATGCCCCCTGTTACCGAAGAAGGCAAAATCGACCTTGCCCTCAACCCAATGAAAACAGAGGAATTCCTTCCGAACGAAGCCAATGGTGCCGCTCAAGGTATGCGCAAGATTTTCCAAGACCGCAATAAGGAAGTTGTTAATCGTATCAACGAACTTAAAGCTAAATGGAAAAACAAGGAACTGGCATCGACCGAAGCCGCCAATGACAGTGTTTACCAAGCTCGTGCAAAGGAGATTCGTAACGACTCTACTTTGAAACGTCCGGTAGTCATCATCAAGGCGACTCCCAATGCATCATACGAAAGCTTAGTTACGGCTCTTGACGAGATGCAAATCAACAGCATCAGCCGCTATCAGATTGACCGCATCGGCCATAACGACTCGGTGATGATGATGGCTCTCAAGGGTATTCCATACGGTCAAGAAACCGCCGAAGAATAATGATGATAGATTTATTAACTTGTAAAGACTAAGAATTATGGCAAAAGACGTAGATCTCTCATCGCAAGAATGGCGCGACATTATATTCGACCATCGTAACAAAGACTTCGGGGCATACGTGCTCCGCAAAAATTCGGTATCTCGCCACAACAAGGCTATGATTGTGGTTATTTTCTTCATCATTCTCGTTGTCGTTTTGGCTTACGTGGTTAAGGGTATCCAACAAGCTATCGAGGAATCCAAACCTAAAGACGAAATCGAGCAAGTAATGGTGAACATAGCTACCGAAGAAGTTGAAGAAGAGGAAGAAGAGGAAGTTCAGGAACGTTATGAAGAACCCGAACCCGAAGCTCTTCCCGAGGAAATCTTGAACACCGTTAAGGTTACCGAAATCCTCATCGCCGAAGACGAAGAGGTTACTGCCGAAGATGAAATCAAGAGTGCCGACGAATTGCAAGAAACCGAAACGGCATTCGGTCAAACCAACTTCGACCAAGGTACTGACGACCGTAACGTTGTTCGTGAACATAAAGACGAAGTTATCGTAGAAGAAAAGACTCCAGAACCAGAACAAGTGTTCACCGCCGTTGAGCAGATGCCTGCATTCCCTGGTGGTGATGCCGAACTGATGAAGTATCTTTCTTCTCACATCAACTACCCGCCAATGGCTATGGAAAACAACATTCAAGGACGTGTAATCGTTCAATTCGTTGTTACCAAGACTGGTAAGGTAGGCGAAGTGAAAGTTGTCCGTGGTGTTGACCGCGACCTCGACAATGAAGCCGTGCGCGTGGTTAAGTCATTGCCCGACTTTATCCCTGGCAAGATGAATGGACAGGCTGTGAACGTGTGGTACACACTTCCTGTAACTTTCAAACTTCAAGGTGTGAACTAATATCTTTATCACCCCACAAAAAAGCCTTGACGGATTTTCCGTCAAGGCTTTTTTATTGTCTTGTTATGCGCAGATGTTGCCCACCTTCCCATACTTTACTATTTCATATACTCAAAATCTTGTCAAATACGCCTTTTCTCAATAACGTATATAACTGTGAAAAATTTTTAACCTTGAACTTGGGTTTATACAACCGTGGCACATTCAAGTCTTGGCTATGGATATTGTAACCGTCGTTGGAAAGCATCACAGTG
Source organism: Candidatus Avimuribaculum pullicola (assembly GCA_018716295.1). Taxonomy (GTDB): domain Bacteria; phylum Bacteroidota; class Bacteroidia; order Bacteroidales; family Muribaculaceae; genus Avimuribaculum; species Avimuribaculum pullicola. Next base: position 15,879 of record DVKC01000002.1, on the reverse strand, counting down.
GGAAAGCCATACGAGTTGCCAACGAAGAAATCTTTCTGCGGATTATCGCCGACAAAAATAAACTGCACCAAGTCGTTCACCCATTCCGTCTTATAAGATTCAAGAATCTCCGAAAAAGCCTTGTTTTCTGTCTTGTCAACTCCCACGTCCTCGCTTATATATACATTACTAGGAGGTATAAATTCATCAAGACCCAAAACCCTGATTTTATTACGCTGTGTCACCGAACGCCCATCGGTGATAATATACATATCAATATCATCTTTGTCAAGACGGCAAAGAAAATCATACACATCATCGTCCAGCGATATTTGTGGTATGTGATAACGATATTCGCTTACCAACCAGTCAACAGCATTAGGGATATGGATGCCATCCTTTTCAAGACGAGCCACAAGCGCACTAATGGGATTAAGTCCTTCAATAAAAGCCCCCGACAACGTCATCTGACCAACACCTGCCGTGTAACCATAATCGGCCACAAGCAGTCGATCGATGTGAGTGAACGCCGAACGCACAAAGTCAATCTCTTTGTAAAGCGTATCGTCAAGGTCAAAAATGAACACATACGTCATTTTTTTCATAGGGACAAACGAGTTAGCAGTTATAGCGTCAGATTTTTGTCTTTATGAACGTTGTAACGGCTTCGGCAACACGCACCACATCATCATCAGTGAGGATGCTGCCACTGGGCAAGCACAACCCATGTCCAAACAGACGTTCGGCAGTGCCATCGCCATAGAATGGGGCTTCGGCAAACACTGGCTGCATATTCATCGGTCGCCACAACCAACGTGACTCGATATTCTGCGCCAACAGATACTGGCGCAAATCCTCGGGAGTAAAACCAAGTTGCTCGTCAAACAATATTGTCGTTAGCCAGAAATTTGAATCAAAATCACTCGATGGATTGTCGTGGACTACTATTCCAGGAACACCCTTGAACAACTCTTTATACAGTCCATGAATTTGCCTACGGCGCGCTACGCGCTCGGGCAACACTTCCATCTGCCCGCAACCTATGCCGGCACTGACGTTACTCAACCGATAATTATACCCCACCACCTTATGGTAGTAATAGGGCATTGCTTCGCGCGCTTGGGTTGAAAGGAATTTCACCCTTTCAGCGGCTTCTTCATCGGGACAAACCAGCGCACCGCCACCCGAAGTAGTTATCACTTTGTTGCCATTGAAACTGAGAGCACCGAAACGCCCAAATGTGCCGCACTTGAGCTTGCAATATTCCGAACCAAGAGCCTCGGCTGCGTCCTCAAGCACAGGAATACCATACTTCTCGGCAACCGCAGTCAACTCTTTCATCTTGGCGGGCATTCCATATAGGTCAACTACCACTATAGCCTTCGGATAACGCCCAGTGACCTTGAACCGGTCAATAATAGCCTGTTCAAGGGCTATCGGCGACATGTTCCAGGTACCAGCCTCGCTATCCACAAAAACCGGCTTCGCTCCTTGGTACAACACAGGATTGGCACTTGCCGAAAACGTGAACGACTGGCATAGCACCTCGTCTCCCTGCCCTACCCCGAGCATTACCAACCCCAAATGTATGGCGGCCGTGCCGGCACTTAACGCAACCACGCGACACCGGCCAAGGTAATCCTCAAGCTGATGCTCGAAATGATCGACATTAGGGCCAAGTGGCACAACCCAACTTTCCTTGAATGCCTCTTCAATCCAGTGCATTTCGTTACCGCCAAGGTGCGGGAACGACAAAAAAATCTTCTTACTATCCATCATTAAGCGAAGTTTCCTTTCAAATTGCGAAGTTAGCTAATAAAGTGTATTGTGAGAATTATTTTCAAGTATTATTTCCTATTTTGGAGCAACTGTTCATGCCAATTCCAAACCCAGCGAGCTAAACAATTTCCGATCTTCGTCTATGCGGTTGCCTATGGTAGTGAGCATGTCACCCATCAACACCCCATTCATTCCGCCTGTGAGAATGCGGCACTCAGCTTCGGTGCTCAAACGCGCACGGCCACCTGCAAACCGCAAGAATTTATCAGGAAGCATGAAACGAAACATCGCCACACTACGCGCTATCTCTTCTTCACTTATCGGTGGCAAATCTTGCAACGGAGTACCTTGTATGGGTATGAGAATATTTATAGGAACTGAATCCACGCCGATGCTGCGCAACGTTGCAGCAAGTTCCACACGTTGCTCCATGCTCTCGCCCATTCCTATTATTCCGCCCGAACAGACAGTCATCCCAACACTTTTTGCCAACTGTAACGTCTTCACCTTGTCGGCAATCGTATGGGTCGTACACAACTTGCCGAAATACGACGGTGCAGTTTCAAGGTTGCAATGATAACGCTCAACACCAGCCTCGCGCAACATTTTCAGTTCATGCTCGTCAAGCAGACCCATTGATGCACACAGATGCAATCGAGTTTCTTCACCGAGCCGCTTATACATGTTACAAAAATGTTCCATATCACGCTGCCCTACTTTGCGTCCACTTGTCACAAGCGAAAAACGGCGTATGCCTCGACTATCGTTGTAACGAGCCAACTCAAGCGTTTCATCAATGCCAGCCATTTCATACTCGTCAACCCCTGTTTTGAAGTGTGCCGACTGAGCGCACCACTTACAATCCTCACCACAACACCCACTACGGGCATTGATAATCGAACAGGTATCAACACGATTGCCACAAAAAGCGCGGCATATTTCACCTGCGGCATCACACAATTCGTCCACATCGGGCCATTGTGCCACCTGCAAGCCTTCTTCGGGCGAAATTTCCTCGCCCGACAACACTTTCTCTTTCAGTTCTTTAAGCATACTACACATTTTATGCGACTACAAAATTAGCCAATAACGAGCAATTTTCTTGAAAAAACGCTTGTCAAAATAAAAATTATACCTACCTTTGCACCCGGGTAAGTCCTACACGGCATGCTCCCAGTGAATCCCCCAGGTCTTGACCGAAGCAAGGGTAGCAGGTCGTAGCGGCGCGATGTAGTAAGCTTGCCCACCTGCCTCTTTAGCTCAGTTGGCCAGAGCACGTGATTTGTAATCTCGGGGTCGTTGGTTCGAATCCGACAAGAGGCTCAAAAGATGTTCTTTGAACAACTGCGAAAGCATTAAGTCGAAAAAAAGAGCACCATACTATCGGGATGTAGCTCAGTCCGGTTTAGAGTACTCGTCTGGGGGGCGAGTGGTCGCAAGTTCGAATCTTGTCATCCCGACAAATAGCAAAGCATTGGAATACAGGAATATAATTCCGTTTCCAATGCTTTTCTTTTTTATCACACCAGCATCTGCGTAAAGGGGGGGCTGTGATGGTTCACGCCCCCTGACTTACGTCACTGCCGCCTCCTACGATACAATCGCCTTATCCACAAGTAATAGCCAGTGAGCGGAAGCGTGGCACCAAGCAACGATGCCACAAACCATAACAAGCGTGTGGCAATTCCACCAAACGTGCCTGTGTGTACCGAATATACCCAACCACGCACCTTGCCCGATTGCGGCTGCCGATTATATTCAATAGATTGCGTAATCTCACCTGTAACGCCATCAAATATGTAGCGATCGCTACCACGAGTGTTACCGTAGCGGTTGTTTGAAACCGAGGCCGTTCCATTGCCAACTGTGATGCTTGCGCTACAAGGATTGGAAGTGGCAAGTTGCTCATACACATTTTGCCATACTTCATAATTATCGTTACTCCCCTGCTGCACACTGCGCTGCTGTCCGCCCCTGCCATGCAACTGTGTTTCGACACCAAAAATGCCATAAAAAGCAGTGCGATACCAGCCAAACGACCATGTCAACCCAGTCAGTGCCATGACAAGCAACAGTAACAATGCGTACACTCCGCCAGCCACATGCAGACCATGCCATAACCGATGCCACCCGTTATTCAACTTTATTTTAAGGCTGTTTTTCAACCCCTTGGCATTACGTGGCCACCAAATCAAAATTCCTGTGACAAGCACTATTACAAACAGTAACGTACTCACACCCACCACGATTTTGCCCCAAAATATACCGCCATCCGATGGTCGGCTGCAAAGAAGCCAACGATGCAACCCGAACATGGCCGAGAAAAACGGTGTACGCTGCACAACGCCCTTCACCTCTCCCGTGTACTGGTCAATTGAAAGTGTGGCTTTGCGGGGTTGTGAGAGCGAAAATTGATAGGTGCGACTTGAATCGGAATATATAGTGACACCTGTTATTTCCACGCCATCGTCGAGCGATGTGTTAGCATTGTCCACGAGCTGGCCAATAGGAAGTGGAACATCATGCACCTCATCAACATAATACAACGAGTGGTGTGTGAACTGCATCACTTCTTTCTCGAACACGAGCATCGCTCCCGAGAAGCAAATCAACGTGATTACGATGCCAAAAGGCACAGAAAGCCACAAATGCAACTTGCGGAATAATCGTTTCATACTGAAAATTTATTAGGCACAATGGCGGCACCACATGCTTAGGTGCCGCCATGCCTTATATATAAAAATGGTTACAATGCTACAAGTTTGCCAAGAGCCGAAATGCTGCTTATCGACGATATTTGCAAGCCAGGAGTTGCAACGCCAGTCGCAGGATCGACACGGTATATCGTGGGCAACACACCTTCGGTCTTAACCACGACTGGTATATAAACATAGCCATTGGCATTAGTCGGAGTACCGAAACTCGAAATTTCGTCGGACGACGGCAACCCTGTGACCACAGTCAACTTGCCCTGCGCGCCATTGAACACAGCAAGCTCGTTGCGTGGAGCACTTGTTCCTGCCATCCCATCCACACCATCGCTATACATTTGCAACAAGAAGTTATCGCCACCCGCCGGCCAGCAGCGGAACATGGGATTACCGTTGCCTTGCTCTTCGAGATTTACATAGTAACTTTCGTCGAATGCTGTCTGCCCAGCCTTAATGCGAACTACCCCCGAGGGCAACTGACCTTGTACGCGATGCAACTCATACACCGTCCCATCGGCATCGGTGACTGTGCTTTCGGCCTGCACAGTACGTCCATAGCCAGGCGAGAACACATACAAGTCACCATTATCGGCAGCCCAAATGGTCTGATAATACTGCGACCTCATCCGCCCGCTGGCAAACCCGATTTTGCCTGTGCGCGCTATTACTGGTGTTTCATCGAAATTGTCGCCGCTATATATTGCCACAAATGCGCTGTCGGGATACTGCGTTGATGGTATCATGCCAGGTGTGTATTGTCCCGAACCCGAACCGCCACTATGGTCGGCGACATACTTCGGGTCAACCACCTTGTCGGGGTACGTGTTTACACCATAATGGCTCATGCCCATCGGCACGACCGAAGTGTAAAGTTTACCATTGGCTTCAACAAAGCCAGCAAAGCTCACGCGCTCACCATTTCCAAGGAAATTTTCAGCGATGTGAGAGCCACTGCTCGATGTGGCATTGTTCACGTTCAAATAATTGAATTGCAAGTAATAAGCATAATTCCCTTGCTCGTCATGCTCGTTAGTACCTGCATTGGTCGATGACGTTATAACATTCTCGCCCCACGTGCCATAAGTCGTGGTGCGGTTATATGTGTACTGCCGAGCCTCGCGCACCTTGCCAGTAGCAGCATCGAGGTTGTATGAAAATCCCGTACCCTGCGCACCGTCGTTGTATTGGAAGCTGAAAAGGTAACTGTCGCCATAAAAAATCCAGTTGGAACTCGACTCAGTTTCAGTACCATCTTGATAAGCCGTGATTATCCCCTCGTCGAGCGATTCGGCGGTGAGCAAATAAACAGCGTCGCCAGCCGAAGCCGCAATGATGAAACGGCTATCACCGACAGCCAATGCGCCATCGCCACCAGACGGTACTACTGGCTCGTCATCGCTACACGATGCCAGCGACATGCTGCCGAATGCGGCAGCCAATACAAATAAATAGTGATAATTCTTCTTCATAATGTCTTAATTTATACTCTTTATTTTATAATGAATTTTTACACAGTGGATATCAGTCGCCAAAATATATGCGCACTTTCCCGTAAAAAGCTCGCCCTGCCTTCTGCAAGCTGAAGTTGTCATACAGTTTTGCATTGGTAAAATTGTGGCATTCGAGCGATATGTTGTAACGTCCTCCCGACAGTGAATAACCGATTGTCAAGTTATGCGACAATTGGTCGGGGACACGGCTTTTTGTAGCAGGGTCACCGAGGCGTTCCCAGTACAACGGGAACTCATGTTGGTAATATCCGTCATAACCAACCGTCAACACATTTCCACGACCAAACAAGCCGTGCCAATAAAAGTTGGCATCGAAATTCGCAAAAGTGTATGGCTGGTTGGGAATGCGTTGCCCGTATGTTTCGCTTGACTGCTGAGTCCCTTGTGCACGGTAACGTTCGTCGTCGCGGGCATTGATATTATTAAAAGTTCCGCCGACATTGAACCAACGGTCAAAGCTATACCGAACCGAAATGTTGAACCCCTTGGTTTTCACCCGCCCATGATTCTCATATATGCCGTATGCCAGCCCTCCAGTAGCATCAAGCCCGCGTTTTATGTAATCGCGCGTGTCACGGTATATCAATGTACCCTCAATATAGAACCCATGCTTGCCCACATTGCGGTGGTAGCTCAAGTTAAAGTTAAGATTGTCGCTTTTCTCGGGACGCAAATCGGTCTTGCCAGCTTCGAGGTCTTCATCGCCAAATAGCTCGTCGGTCGTGGGCAGACGGTACGCCTTTTCATACGACAACTTGGCTTGCAAGCCATCAATTATAAAATACGTGCCAGCCGCGCCATATCCAAACGCACTTGTCAAGCGCGATTCGTTGTAATAATCGCCCACCCCGTCGGTGCTATGCGACACAGGGCCACGGTTGAACTGGTTGTAATACTTCCCGAACGCCGTCACGTTCCACCGCTCCGACGGCATAAGCCGGTAGGAAAATCCTGTAATATTCTTGCGCGTTACCTTGGGTATATCGAAATCCGACAATTTGGAACTGCCATCGACTTTCGACCGTGTTGTGCGGTGAAACGAACTGAACACATGGCTCAACGTGAACGCATGAATCGAACCAATCCGGTAATTGGCCGTGAACGATACATTCCAGTTGGTATTCTTCGATTCATTGTCCTGATATGATTGCTCGCCATGTGCGCCAGTATATTTATATTGCCCGAGCCAGTTATATTTATACGAAGCCGTGTCGATATTCTGCGTCAGGTTGTGGTTGTAATTTGCCGCCGCCACCACGTCAAGCCCTTTCACCAACAAATCACGCTTGCTATATTCAAGCGACGGTACAAAAGAGTGCCCCTCGCGATGCTTCTGCCCAAACACTATGTACTGGTACACGCCAGTCTGTATTTCCTTATAGAAATTAGAATATGTGAACCCGAGCATCAGGCGGTCGGCCCACGACTTGCCAGTAATGCCCACTTTCCCCATCACAGCCTCGTTGTGGAATGTGTCGTTGAAACGCCTCACGTGGTATATCTTTTCACGGTCGGTGGTTTCAAACCCATTTTCAAGGAATTCGGTAACGTAAGTATCGATGCAATAATCATTGTCCGAATAATTCTGGAACGCATTGATTTCATAAATCAAGCCATTACTGAAATTTTGCCCTAAATGTACATACGACTTGTGGGTATTGAACGACCCGTATGAATAAGACGCATCGACAAACCACTTGCGACGTTGCTTGCCAGTGACAATGTTGATGACACCACCGAGTGCGTCGGCACCAAATCCCACAGGTACAACCCCCTTGTAAACCTCAATGCGCTCGGCAAAATTCGCAGGTATATTGTTCAAGTCGAATGCCTGCCCCGCACCTTCTTGCGGCACACCGTCGATAAACACTTTCACATGGTTGCCACTGAAGCCATCGAGCATCACCTGCATGTCCGACCCCACACCGCCCGTTTCGCGTATCTTCATGCCAGGCAATTGCTTCAAAGCTTCACTGATATTCTTGGTGGTGTTCTTCATTTCACGAGTGTCGAGTGCCACGGCATTATAAGCCGACCGCTGCACACGCTTCACGCCCGACGCTTCCACAACCACCTCGTCGAGGCGGCGCGACTCGGGCGAGATTTGCATATCTTGAACCGTATGAGAGCTTTCGCCCAATGTCACGTGCTTTTCGGCAATAGAATATCCCATTGCCGAAGCCACAAGTGTGTAATCACCTGCAGGAGCTTTTATCTGAAACACACCATCTTCGCCAGTGGCACAGCCATAATTTGTACCTTTCAAGTAAACTGTTGCAAAATCCACCACTTCCCCATCTTCGGTCGAAAACACTGTTCCGGCTATGATTGAACGACTTTCCTCCATGCTCCGTGAATGGTGATGGTCATGCCTGGCAGCGACAGGGACAGAAATAAATAATAAAATGGCAGTTACGAATATGAATGTGAACTTCTTCATTTAAAATATATTGTTATTTTTCGCTTAATTTCCCGACGCAAAATTAGGCAGATAACAATAGGCTGGCAATCGCCTTTTTTGGGTATTTTAAAGTGGCTGGTTCTGACCGATAATTCAGCGCAATCCCCATTAGTTGGGGATTACGACGATTTCACACATCACCCGTTGCAATAAAAAACTGGCCGCGCACGATTGATTTCGGCGCGGCCAACTTGCCCCACACTTGAGTTGCACCCTCTCATCACAACAAGGCGCAATATAGAGCCAATAATAATGAAAATAGAAGCATATTGATTGATGTTATGCCAAGCAATGGATTGAGAGCCGCGCCTGTGCGCGCCACAAGGCCACGCCATGCCACTGCGTGAAGTATCAAGTATATCAATGGTATTGCCAACGCAATCCAATGTGTCGAAACCCACACTGGTACCAATAACGCCATAGCAACAAATCCATTAACCAGATATGCAATCGCAGCAACTTTCCGCCCGAAAATCACCACGGTCGTATGCTTGCCGGCTTCACGGTCATCGTCCATATCGCGGTAATTATTCACCACGAGCACATTAACGCCCATCAGCCCTATCGCAATCGAGGCAAGCATCACATCAAGTTCATACAAAACGCCTGATTGCACATAATACGTCAGGTTGACAGGTACAATACCGAAAAACAATAGCACAGCCACATCGCCAAGCCCATGGTATGAAAGCGGATATGGCCCTGCACTATAAGCCAACGCAAAAATTGCAATAAAGATGCCGACAACTATTAACCACCATCCACCGAATGGTATCAAACAACACCCAACCAAACATGCTACCAGCAACGTGACAAATGTCACAGCCCGCAGCGTATCGGGCTTAATGTCACCCTCTGTAACGCCACGCCTCGGCCCGACACGTCCTTTTTTGTCGGCACCACGCTTGAAGTCGTAATACTCATTGGCAAAATTTGACACTACTTGTGCAAGTACCGCAAATACAAAACACAAAACAGCTGGCACCCAAGCAAATACTCCATGCCGCAAGGCTAATGCACAAGCTGCCACTACCCCGGCTACCGACACAGGCAACGTGCGCAACCGCGCACATTCAATCCATATCTTTATCTTTTTTACCATGATTTTTTATTTCCACAAAATTACCGCAATTTTACCATTTCGTCAAATTCTCAATCTACTTCGGCAATAACGCAAAAATCGGCAAGCTGTTGTTTGTTTTGCGCTCGGCTTTCACTATATTTGCAAAAATATAAGATTGATGAGCAACTTCACGAAACAACTGGACGAAAAGAAAGACACCAAAGAGCGAGAAAAAACAAGCCGAGAAACCCTTGGCAAATTTTTTTATGATTTGGCAAAACTTGTATTCGCATCAATGGCGTTAGTTGGTGGCGTTTCGTTAATCATAAACGATCCTCAAATCCATCAAATGATATTGCTTATCTTAGGTATCTGTTTTACATTTTTATTAGCATATATAGGATACAAAATATTAAACCGACGCTAACTATGGACTTTTTAATCATGTTTTTTTCAGCAGGTTTGATAATAGCTGGAGGAATTGCAATTTGGATAAACACCAAATCGGGCAAGAAATGGCTTGAAAACCTTTAGCTAATATTGACACACAAAACGTTGAAAACGAGCAACTATGCAAATGCTACATTTTCAACGTTTCATTCATATATCAAAGCGAAAGTGATGTAAGGTCGGCATCCATCCATGCTGGGAATTTTTCACGGAAATTGTCGAGTGCTTGACGGTCGAGTGCATAGCTATATACGTTACCGCCACCGAATGCTATAGACTTAGTGCTGCATGGCATTCCCTTGAAATCATACAATGCCGACGAACCAGACGAATAATCAACCTTATATGGATCTATACCGCTGCGATTAGCCCCACACACATAACTTAGGTTCTCGATAGCACGCGCAGCAAGCAACGTGTGCCACGGGTGTTGCCTTGCACGAGGCCAATTGGCCACTACGGCAAGCAAATCATAAGCATTCTTATTGAAATTGTTGCGGCACCATGCTGGGAAACGCAAGTCATAGCACACCACGAGCTTGATATTCCATCCCCTGAACCTCACTACAGGAGCAAATGTAACACCGCGATTGTATATCTCGTTTTCACCCCCCATGCGGAACAGATGCCGCTTGTCATAAAACGTATCATCACCATTCGGTTCGATAAAAAATGCCCGGTTGTAAAGCTGGCTGGCCGTGTGGGCAAGAAAACTGCCAGTAATCGCTACATTATGGGCGGCGGCAACCTCCTGTAGCCAGTTGATTGTTGACTGCGTGTTGCGTTCGGCCAATGAAGCGGCTTTCTCGCGGCTTTCGGTAATAAAGCCTGTCGAAAACATTTCGGGCAATATAACGAGGTCGGTATCCTGCGGCATTTTTGCCATTGCTTCACCGACAATATTGAAATTTGCCATCTTGTCGGCCCAAGCAATATCATATTCTATGATTGCGATGTTTAGGCTCTTGTAACCCATATAGTTTGATATCAAAAAGCGTGGAAAGACGTTTCACCCTTTCTTCATCTGGGCTGCATGCCTTCCACGCTTGTGCGTTTTTCTTAATTGGAAAATATTAGTTAGCTTCTTTCTTGTTTGCTTCCTTTTGTTCGGGCGTAAGCATGTCGTTCATCTCCTTCACAAGGCTATTTATGCCATCTGCAAACTCCTTGTACAGAGCTGCATAATATTCCTTGAAATATGCGCGACGAGCTTTACGGTATGACTGTTCATCGGCAAAGTCCTTGCGAGTCTTGTCAAACTTGGTTGAAACTTTGTCAACAGTGGTAATCTGCAACAATACTGCCTTACTTACAACAGATTCCACACTGTTTTCGTCAAGATCCTCCAACCTAAATGAAGCATATATACATTCGCCTGCGATGTTGCCGCAAGCGTTTTTAATGTTTTTTTTCAAATTTCGCTTATTCGACATAATATTTTGATTTAATTAAACGTCTGTTATTACAACTGTGCTAAGTTACTAAAATGTTCATGAAAAGCAATGACATAACATCAAAAAAAGCTTGTCCTACCCTTGCATCAGCTCAATTTCTTCGACAACGTCGCGGGCAACATTCTGCGTCATGCCGCATCCCTTTGCAACCTCACGCCGAGCCGCATCAAGCATAGCCACGCGATCGGCAACAGCACCGATACACAACAAGTTCATTGCAAGCCTGAATGCGACATACCTAAGCAAATCCTTGTCGGCATTGGCATATTTCTGAAACAATTTTTCGGCCGAATCGACTTTTCGCAGCAATTTATGGCACAAATTATCAGCAATCTCCACATTTTCGACATCTTCAATCCACAAACACGCTTCGTCATATCCCAATTCATCGCATGGGAACAACATTGGTGCCAACATTCGGCTTTCGCGTGAATTGGAATTGTTCCACAATTGCCGTGCCAAGTGTGCATCTTGCCCCAATTCATTGGCGATGTTCACAATTTGCGGGATATTCAATCCGAAGATTACGGCATGGCAATCGCCCGCATTGCGCAACCTATCGGCTATGATGCCATTGCGATAGGCATAAAATGTCTTTTTTATTTCCTGTACCTTTTCCATATCACTACAAATATAGTGCAAGGCGAGCGCAATTGCAAAAATGTGCTTGCACAATTTTTGCTTTGCCGAGCCGCAGCCTATCAAAATGCAAGGCAAGCGTAATAAGAGATGTTCCAAATTTAGATAAATCCAAACCAGTCATTGGAACAAGCCTCGAAGAGGCTTTACCATGCTTAACCGACTGGTGGAGTGAGCGATAGCGAACGCAACCTGCGGAAGAACAAGCAAATACCCCAAGCGGTTTCGGAGATGCCGCAACCATAGTGGGACAATACCGCAGGTTGCGTTCGCTATCGCTCACTCCACCAGCCGGTTAAGCATAGTTTTGCCCTTCCAGGGCAATTTTACTCATATCTCCAATGATATATTAAGTGAATTGTATAAATCCTACTTGCCTAATTTGATACACACTCACTGCCGAGGCGCATTGCAGAAAACACTTCGCCATCGACACTGAAATGCCACACACCCCAATAAGCAAACGACGCCATTCTGGCATAATTTATATAGAAAAAAGCACACTTCCGCATAATATTCACAAAATATTCCATAAATAATTTGCAAAATAAAAAAACATGCACTTAATTTGCATTATTATTTAACAATAACGCATAAATATACATCATGAACACAAAGAAGTTTATTCTCACGGAAAAGGAAATACCAACGGCATGGTACAACATTCTCGCTGAAATGAAAAACAAGCCACGCCCGATGGAAAACCCGCAAACCAAGCAACCTCTCAAGGAAGAAGACTTATACCCGCTCTTCTCACGCGCAGCATCGCACCAAGAGATGAATACCACCGACGTGTGGATTGAGATACCCGAGGAAGTTCGCGAGATGTATAAAATATGGCGACCTACACCATTAGTCCGTGCCACGGGACTTGAAAGGGCTCTCGACACTCCTGCTCACATATATTTTAAGAACGAAAGCGTAAGCCCAGTAGGTTCGCATAAGCTAAACTCGGCAATAGCGCAAGCCTACTTTTGCAAACAGGAGGGCGTGACCAACATAACCACCGAAACAGGCGCAGGACAATGGGGGGCTGCCTTGTCGCTGGCAGCAAAGCACTTCGGGCTGGAACTTGCGGTGTATATGGTAAAAATTTCATACAACCAAAAGCCTTACCGCCGCTCAATTATGGAAACATACGGAGCCGAGGTGATTGCCTCGCCGAGTATGTCAACCAAGGCGGGAAAGAAAATCATCACCGAGAACCCCAATTACCAAGGCTCGCTCGGCACGGCAATCTCCGAAGCTGTGGAACTGGCAATGACCACGCCCAATTGCAAATACGTGCTTGGCTCGGTGCTTAACCATGTAGCACTGCACCAGACCGTGATAGGGCTTGAAGCCGAAAAACAGATGGAAATGGCCGGCGAATACCCCGACATTGTAATAGGCTGCTTCGGTGGAGGTAGCAACTTTTCGGGCATTTCGTTCCCGTTCCTGCGCCACAACATAGCCGGGAAAACCAGCACCCGCTTCATTGCCGCCGAACCAGAGTCTTGCCCTAAACTCACACGTGGCAAATTCTGCTATGACTTTGGCGACGAAGCCGGCTATACGCCACTCATACCGATGTACTCGCTCGGGCACAACTTCGCCCCCGCCAACATTCATGCTGGCGGACTGCGCTACCACGGTGCTGGGTCGGTAATCAGCCAGCTAAAACACGATGGGCTTATCGAAGCCGTTGACGTTCCGCAACTCGACACGTTCCGTGCAGCCACCCTCTTTGCCCAGACCGAAGGCATCATACCTGCACCCGAGTCGTCACACGCCATCGCCGCCGCCATCGACTGCGCCCTGCAAGCCCGCGAAGAAGGGAAAGCCAAAACGATACTTTTCAACCTTTCGGGACACGGACTTATCGACATGACAGCCTACGACCGGTACTTCGCTGGCGACCTAAACAACTACCAAGTCCCCGACAGCGACATCGAGCGCAACACCGCCCCGCTCGAAGCCCTGTGACACCACCATCAGGAGAAATTGCCTCCGAGAGGCAGAACTGCATAACCCATGCAAACAGCGTTACACAGTTTTGCCCCTCGGAGGCAACCTTATCCATAATACCTAAATTGAACCGATTATTCTCTATGGCACAAAGTTACGAGGGGCATACTCCCACTTGCAAATCGCAAGCACGACTGGCAACCAACGTCACCAATTTTTTATATCATGCAGCAGTAGCCGATTTGTCGGCATCGGAATAGACCGTGTAATTCCCTTTGAATACTTTAAATGCGAGCAATACATTCACAACCAAAAGCAGCACCGTCGGCACTACGGTCTGCCGACTAAGCGGTAGGTCAAGTATGTTCAAGCACACTGCAAATGCGGCTACCACTACAGTCCACCACATCAATGGCAAGATTTTGGTCGATATTGCCTTTGGCTTTATTTCGGTCTGCTTATACCGCTCGCTTAATAGGTTCAATACAAACATAAATGACATAAACCCGACGACGTAATTAAACCAATCTACCAAGCTATCGGGCAAAAAATCGAATAAATATTCAATCGACAAGATACAAGAGCATATTTGGACAAAACCAATCCACTGATAAGCACCATACTTTATAGTGACAGTGCACCTGCTGCACTTGTCGCACCTATTTGTTGTGTTCATGATTGTTATAATTAAAAGAATTAGCTGATATACAAATTTAAAATTTATATTTAAAATCACCAAATAAATTACACAATAAAAGTGCACTATACGGTCATTTCGTTTACCCCCAATGGAACTTAGTGTTAAGCGTAGTTAGAGGGTGTTGCCGAAACTCAAACGAGGATTTTAAAAATACATATTAAAAGTTGCAGCAAAATCAGTAAATAATGTATAAACATAAGCTGTTTTACATTGATTCCTTTTTGCCAAGTTTCTATTTATAAGTTTATTGAATTTAATATTTAGTTTCGGCACACCCCCAGTTCTAATGACGATTTGGATTTAAACAAAAGAGTCGTAGTGTAACTATACTCATCAAGCATATAATTTTGCAATTCAAGTTTTTGGTATTACAGTATTATTGACAAACTAAATCAGTAAGCATATACCAAATTATACCAAAACCGATTGCAGCACCCCAAGTCGGAATTGCAAAAAAACTAACGGCACTTCCCGCGACAACCATACCGATATTACATAACTCTTTAGAAACTTTCCTTTGGTCGGCAAGAAGTGCATATTCAAAATTATTGTCACCATTATGAATCACTTTCATAAGAGGTTCGTCATTTTGGTTGCAAAGTATATACTCGTTGGCATCCATTTGTTGCAACAAAAGTATTTTAGTGCCTGTTTCCACATTTTCATTCTTAATATAATATGCACATGCCAATGTGGTTTTGCCTCTATATTCGCCTTTTACCATTTGGGCTGTGATTCCCTCGTCGTTTTTAAATTCATACACAGTTTCATCCCATTTGCTTTTGCTTGGCACCACATCCGGCAAAGTGTCTTTCACCGCGTAACTCGACGAGCGAGTTTTGCTCTGCATCAAGAATGAGGCGAAATTTGGTTCTATCTCCGAAAATCTGTCCAACGTCCTTACTGTTGTTTCATCCTCTTGGTTAATCACTTGAGGTTCAGACGTGATGTTGTTGTCACTCGAACATGACCACAATGCCAAACCTGCAATTGCAAAAACTCCCAGTGCACAAACAATGGTGCTAATTTTGATAGATTTCATATTCTTTAGTTATTTAACGTGAGTTCGACGAATTCAAAACAAAGCGAGCTGTGTGTCAAGAGTTCTCGTAACATTGATACACGGCTTTTTCGGAAAGCAACAGTATGCAGCAATTGCACCCAATAGGTTGACGATAAAATTAT
>DVKC01000050.1 GCA_018716295.1 Candidatus Avimuribaculum pullicola | reverse complement strand
TTTAGAAGGGTTCGTGGCTGGATTAGAAGCCGAATATGGACATGACCCACGAGGAGAAAACACCAGTCTTGGTATTCGTTTCGCCTACGTGCTGGCACGGGCGCATGAGCGTCATGGCCGACGCTGCGTGGTGCTTATCGACGAATATGACAAACCAATACTTGATGTGCTTGATACCGACCACAAGGTCGTCGTTGACGGGCAAGAGTGGCTTATCGAAGACCGCAACCGTGAGATACTGAAAGGGTTTTACTCGGTATTCAAAGCGGCTGACGAGGACTTGCAATTCGTCTTTCTGACAGGTGTCACCAAGTTCTCGCAGGTGAGCGTGTTTAGCGGTTTCAACCAACCAGCCGACATCAGCATGGATCCGCGCTACGAGGCTTTGTGCGGAATCACACAGGAAGAATTGGAAAACACTTTCGGAGAATCAATCCGTGAAATGGCGGAGTTTCAGGGTGTTACCGAAGATGAGATGAAAGCTATATTGAAATTACAATACGATGGCTACCACTTCAGCCAACGTATGACCAATATTTACAACCCTTTTAGCCTACTCAACGCCTTCGCGTCACAAACGATACGCGACTACTGGTTCAGCAGCGGTACACCGACCTACTTGATAAGGTTGCTGGCACACACCAATGAGAACCTCAACGAGATGACAGGCAAATATTATTCGCCACGAGAATTTATCGACTACAAGGCCACAGTAGAGAAGCCGTTGCCGATGATTTACCAGAGCGGCTACCTCACCATCAAAGACTATGACCGTGATTTCAGGACATTCTTGCTTGATTTTCCAAACAATGAGGTCAAGAGTGGTTTCGTTTCACTTGTAGCAAACGATTATCTGAAACCACGTCAGGAGGTTGATAGCGTGGTGCGTGAAATAACGATAGCGATGCGGCGCGGTGATTGCGAGCGGCTGTGCAAATTGTTCACCTCGTTCCTCGCCGACATACCCTACACCATGCGGCGCAAAGAGAATGAGCGCGAACGTGAGCGGTATTTCCATTACACATTCTACCTCATATTCCGCTTGGTAAGTGTTTACACTGTTTACACCGAGAAACAGCAAAGTGAGGGACGAGTAGATTGCATCGTTGAAACACCAGGCTATGTTTATATCTTCGAGTTCAAGCTCGACGGCACTGCCGATGAAGCATTGCGACAAATCGAGGAGAAAGGATATGCCCGCCCATACGCCACCGACAGCAGGAAACTGTACAAGATAGGTGCAAGTTTCTCATCGCAAACCGGCACAATCAACGACTGGAAAGTCGAATAAAAAATAATAATTATCAAAAATAAAAACATCAATACATATAATACAATGGAAAAAGAAAAAGTGGTTTTAGCATTCAGCGGTGGTCTTGACACTTCTTATTGCGTCAAGTATCTAAGTGAAGAATGTGGTTATGACGTTTACACGGCAATAGCCAACACTGGAGGCTTCTCGGCCAACGAATTGAAACGCATCGAGCAGCGCGCCCTTGCATTAGGGGCTGTAAAACACGCCACACTCGACATCACACAAGAATATTATGAAAAAAGCATAAAATACATGGTTATGGGCAACGTGCTGCGCAACGGCACCTACCCTATCTCTGTAAGCTCCGAACGCATATTCCAGGCCATCGCCATTATCAATTACGCCAAACAGATTGGCGCACAATATGTAGCCCATGGCAGCACAAGTGCCGGGAACGACCAAGTACGATTCGACCTTACATTCCAAATTCTTGCTCCAAACATCAAAATCATCACCCCGACTCGCGACATGAACCTCACACGCGAGTATGAAATCAACTACCTCAAACAACATGGATACGAGGCCGATTTCAAAAAGATGGAATACTCTATCAACAAAGGGTTATGGGGAACAAGCGTTGGCGGCAAAGAAACATTACACAGCGACCAGACCTTGCCAGAAGAAGCCTACCCGACACAAATGACAGCCACAGCCGACAGACGCATAACTCTGTCGTTTGAAAAAGGCGAAATCGCTGCCATCAACGGGAAACATTACACCGACAAGGTGGCCGCTATCCAAGACCTTGAACAAATCGTTGCCCCCTATGCCATAGGACGCGACATGCACATAGGCGACACTATCATCGGCATAAAGGGGCGTGTTGGCTTTGAGGCTGGCGCACCATTGCTCATAATTGCTGCCCACAAAATGCTCGAAAAGCACACACTCACCAAGTGGCAGCAATACTGGAAAGACCAGCTCGGGACATGGTATGGAATGTTCATGCACGAAGCACAATACCTCGAACCCGTAATGCGCGACATCGAGGCATTCTTGCTTTCTTCGCAAGAAAATGTCACGGGCGATGTAATCATAGACCTCAAGCCCTACCGTTACATACTCGTAGGTGTGAACAGCGACTTCGACTTGATGAAGACCGACTTTGGCGAATATGGCGAAATCAGCAAAGGCTGGACTGCCGATGACGTAAAAGGATTCACCAAGATACTTGGCAACCAAATGAAGATTTACCACAACATACAGGTCAAGAACGGCAAACAACTATGATTAAGGCTGGTATTATAGGTGGTGCTGGTTACACAGCCGGCGAGCTGATAAGGTTGCTCATAAACCACCCCGATGTAGAACTGCAATGGGTTAGCAGTAGCAGCAATGCCGGAAACGACATTTGCTCGATACACCAAGGACTCGTGGGCGAGCTCGATATGAAATTCATAGCCGACACGCCGCTCGACAGCATCGACGTGCTGTTCTGCTGCACCCCACACGGCGAGAGCCACAAGTTCATCGAGGCGCATGAACTGCCAGCCGATTTGCGCATAATCGACCTTTCGACCGATTACCGCAAAATGGACGGCTCACACGACTTTGTTTACGGATTACCCGAACTAAACCGCCGCATACTCGCCAACGAACCGACACGGCACGTGGCCAACCCTGGATGCTTCGCCACTTGCATACAATTGGCATTGCTGCCACTCGCAAAAAACTTGATGCTCAACAGCGAAATACATGTGACTGCAATAACTGGCAGCACTGGCGCTGGCGTGAAGCCTTCGGCGACATCGCACTACTCGTGGCGAAACGACAATGTATCGATATACAAGCCTTTCCGCCACCAGCACTTGGCCGAAATCAGACAATCGCTGTCGCAATTACAACACAGTTTCGCCAGTGACATCAATTTCATCCCAGTCCGTGGCTGCTTCTCTCGTGGCATCATGGCATCGGTATATCTCGACTGCGCCACCGACCTCGACGTAGTGCGCGAATTGTATGAAAGCTACTATGCCGACCACAATTTCACATTCGTTATTGACCGAATGCCCGACCTGAAAGATGTCGTAAACACCAACAAATGCTTGCTGCACCTCGTAAAAGAGGGCAACAAACTGCTAATCGTGTCGGTTATCGACAACTTGATAAAAGGAGCCTCGGGAACAGCCGTGCACAACATGAACCTGCTATTCGGGCTACACGAACGTGTCGGCCTCAACCTCAAGGCTTCGGCTTTTTAACACAATCAATTTCACACTAGCACAGAGAGAATTATGAAACTATTTGACGTATATCCACTTTTTGACATAGAAATTGTACGCGGAAATGGCTGCTACACCTACGACAGCCACGGAACCGAGTATCTCGACCTATATGGCGGACACGCAGTTATATCGGTGGGACACTCGCACCCTCACTACGTACAAGCCATCAAAGAACAGGCCGAAAAGCTCGTTTTCTACTCCAACTCGGTCATAAACAGCTTGCAACAACGGCTTGCCGACAAGTTGGGCAAGATTTCAGGATATGACGACTACCAATTGTTCCTTATCAACTCAGGGGCCGAAGCCAATGAAAATGCACTAAAACTCGCTTCGTTCCACACAGGACGCAGCCGAGTGATTTCATTCTCCAAGGCGTTCCACGGACGCACTTCACTTGCCGTGGAAGCAACCGACAACCCTCGCATAATTTCCCCTGTCAACAATAACGGGAACGTCACTTTCCTGCCTCTCAACGACATCGATGCTGCAAGTGCCGAACTTGCCAAAGGCGACGTGTGTGCTGTAATAATCGAAGGCATACAAGGGGTAGGCGGCATAAAAATCCCTAACGACGATTTCTTGCAACAGTTGCGTAGTGAATGCGACAAGTACGGAACGGTACTCATACTCGATGAAATCCAATCGGGATATGGCCGCTCGGGCAAATTCTTTGCCCACCAATGGGCTGGAATACGCCCCGACATCATCACTGTTGCCAAAGGCATAGCCAACGGTTTCCCAATGGGTGCCGTATTGATCAGCCCAAAGTTTGCACCTACTTACGGAATGCTCGGCACGACATTCGGAGGCAACCACTTGGCATGTGCTGCTGCAATTGCAGTACTCGACATCTTCGAGCAAGAAAAACTTGTTGACAATGCCCGCCAAGTGGGACAGCACCTGCTCGCCGAACTTTCGCAAATGCCTCAAATCAAGGAAGTACGCGGACGCGGATTAATGATAGGCATCGAAATGGAAAATCCAGTCAAGGAGTTACGTACGCGGCTGCTGATGGAGCAACACGTCTTCACTGGCGTGAGCGGCACAAACGTAATACGCCTCTTGCCACCACTTGTCCTTACAATCGAACAAGCCGACGAATTCCTGCGACGCTTCAAAAATTGCCTTAATAATTAACCAACAAAATAATCATAAAGTAGAGGCGTGGCACATACTACCGCGCCTTTACTATTTTTTTAATCTTAATACGTTATGAAAATAGGAATCATTGGGGCTGGAAACATGGGTGGAGCAATAGCACGTGGACTTGCCCAAAGCTCAAATCACACAATCGCCGTCAGTTGCCCCAACCGCCACGGCGAACTCGACACATTACAATCGCAATACCCTGCTATCCAAACTTACACCGACAATGCCCGTGCCATCGACCATGCCGACATTATCATCATTGCCGTGAAACCATGGCTTATCGACTCGGTGATGCAGTCATTGGGCAATGCCGTCAATTTCCAGCAGCAATTAATCGTGTCGGTAGTGGCAGGTATCAGCCTTGAGCATCTCGAAAGCTATGCGGGAAATGAACAGACGAATCCCGCAGTGTTCCGTGTAATTCCCAACATAGCCATTACACACCGTCAAAGCATGACATTCGTTGCGGCAAAAAATGCCACTTCCAAGCAAATCGATACCATCTGTGGCATTTTCAACCAATTGGGCAAGACGCTTCTTGTAGATGAACCTCTGATGGGTGCCGGCACTGCCCTCGCCTCATGCGGCATAGCATACGCCATGCGCTATGTGCGAGCTGCAATGGAAGGCGGTATCGAACTCGGATTTCCAGCATCGCAGTCGCTACAAATAGTGTTGCAAACAATGGCTGGGGCAATAGCCACACTCGCCGACGGTAACGAACACCCCGAGGCTGCCATCGACCGAGTGACCACGGCTGGAGGCATAACCATACGCGGACTTAACGCCATGGAGCGCAACGGCTTCACCACAGCAGTCATCGAGGGCCTAAAAGCCTCGTTGACACATTGACGGCTCATCAAAGGGCAATACGGAAACCCTGCCTGTTATCACCGTTCGACGGAGTTTCGCCATAACGGAACGACACGTGGCAACCTTTCTCGACACTGCTCCATGAACCGCCTTTTATCACACGGTCATTTCCCGAACCAGTCAAAACCATAGGATTGACCTGAGCCTCTTCGGTATATGGCGCATAACGGTCTTGTACCCATTCAACCACATTGCCTGTCATGTCATAAAGCCCCAATTCGTTGGGGCTTTTTGTTCCCACAGCATGAGTATGCCCGCCACAGTTGCCGTCATACCAACCAACATCATTAAGGTTGTCGCTTCCCGAGAAAATATAACCACGCGACATTCTGCCGCCACGTGCAGCATATTCCCACTCGGCTTCGGTGGGCAAGCGATAGTCTTTGCCAGTCTTGGAATTTAACTTTTGCAAAAAAAGCTGCACGTCATACCACGTGACATTTTCCACAGGTAGATTGTCACCCACATGCTCACTCGGATTGCGGCCCATCACAGCCTTCCACAACCGTTGTGTAACCTCATATTTGCTTATGTAAAAACTGCTCACCGTAACTTGATGAGCAGGATACTCGTCACTCCATGCTCGCCCTGACATCTGCGATGTGGCACCCATCATGAACTCACCGCCAGCCACATACACCATTTCTATTTCAGGTATTGCATTCCCTTTTTTAGGCGGCACAACAATTTCTTCCTCTTGCTCTTGCGACTGCACTGGCACTACCAACGAATCCATTAGCTGATATGCCACACTATCGACAGCCAATGTATCGACAACCAATGCCATATCAGTCGTTTCTGCAACAGCAACATCGACCGAATCACGTTGGACAAGTGACTTTACAATCAACACTCCGGCAACAATTCCTACAAGTGCACAGGCTACTGGTAACAACCATTTTGCCACCGATTTCCTTGTTTTTTCCTTATTTACTGGTATAGGAGGAACTGGAGGGATAGGAGGTTTGGGATTCTTTTCTTGATGCTCTTTTATTATAGTAGCTTCATCGTCATCAGCATTTGAATTAGGCATCAATGCTGCGGCAAAGTCGGCCACCGACTGGTAACGATCGCTTGGCTTTGCCTCCATGGCACGGCGAATGGCGACAATGACCTTGTCGCTTACCCCACGGGCACGCAATGCAGCCTCGGGGAACTCTATAAGCACATCAGAAGCTACTGGCGGACGCTGTCCCGTGAGCATCTTGAACAATGTAGCCCCAAGGGCATACACGTCCATCGTCGCCTGGAAAATCTTCCCTTCGCGGTAATTAGCTTGTTCTATAGGTGCATATCCTGGCGTGCCGCCGCCGATAGTCGTACTCGATTCGGGTTCACCATTCTCATCATACTGCTTCGACAGCCCAAAATCAATGAGCACAGCATCACCATTGCTGCGCAACATCACATTGCCAGGCTTCAAGTCTAAATGCAACATGTGGTGCTTGTGCATAAACGTCAATGCCTTTGATATTTGCCCGACGTAACCCAACGCCTCGGCTTCGGGCAAACAACCTCGCCTGGCTATAAGGTCGTCAAGGCTTCCACCCCCGCAATATTCCATCGAATAATAAACAGTGCCATTAGCCTCGAATGTTTCAAGCACATTGACTATGCCATTATGGCGCAACGCACCAAGGTTGCTTGCCTCTCGGGCAAACTTGCGCTTGTAATTGACAAACAACCCGCCCTTGCTGCCCTGCGACACCTCATTGCCATCACGCTCGTTGATGTCGCGCATGAAGAATTCCTTTACAGCAACCTGTATCTCAGTCCTTAATTGGCCAAGATCTCCAGCTACTGTCACCATAGTACGAGCCAGGTAAGTAATTCCAAACGTACCCTGCCCCAGCACCCTGTCTATAATATACTTATACTTCAATCCTTGCAACACGCTGCCTGGTTGCAAAGCCATTTCATAAGTTCCTCCCATATAATAGATATTTTAGATTCATCGTGCAGCACTCAACAAGACCGCATCACCACAAATATAGTGAAAGCCGAGCGCAATTCAAAAAAATAGCTCGCTGTTTTTTTACATTCTTTCCCACTTCTAAAATCTGATTTAGAAACGGCGGCGATGATGCAAGTAGTAGTCGGTGATTATATTACACTCGCTGCCAGGAGTCAAACCTATTAAATTGGTATCGGGGAATGTGGTATATCTACGCTTCATGCGGCGGTAGTCGCGGTGCGCACGCAGCACAGCAGCAGCGTTGCCCCACTGGAACTTTGCCACAAACATGAAGAATGCCAACGTATCGTAAAGACGGCGCACAAACAGCAGTTTACGCCCCGCCTTGACAGGCATATTCTTATACATTAACAACAGATTGTTGCGGAAATTAAGGTAGGTCTTGCGAGGATTAGCAGCTGGCAAACTTCCACCACCCAAGTGGTAAACAACACTTTGCGGCACCACGACCACTCGTCCTCCCGAAAGATGCATACGCCAACACAAGTCTATTTCTTCCATGTGAGCAAAAAAACTGCGGTCAAGCCCGCCAAGGTGCAAATAACTTTCAGTGCGGACAAACAATGCTGCCCCCGAAGCCCAAAACACGTCGGCAACCTCACCATCATACTGTCCACGGTCTTCTTCTATGCTGTCGAATATGCGCCCGCGGCAATATGGGTAGCCATGGCAATCGATAAATCCACCGGCAGCCCCTGCATATTCAAAACGCCCGCGGTCGGCATACGACAATATCTTCGGTTGGCAAGCCATCACCTCCTCATGCTGCTGCATGTAGTCGATTACAGGCTCAAGCCACCCTGGAGCAACTTCAACATCGCTATTGAGCAGCACCGAGTATTTGTAGCACCTCAAGCGACCTATCGCTTCGTTATACCCGCCAGCATAGCCATAGTTCTCACTGAATGGCAATACTTTCACTTGCGGGAACTGCTCGGCGAGCAATTGCAGCGATTCATCGGTGCTTCCATTGTCGGCCACAATCACGTCGGCAAGTTCGCTATTGGTGTACTTGCACACCGATGGCAGAAACTGGGCAAGCAGCCGTGCTCCATTCCAGTTCATTATTATCACTGCCACTAATTTTTGTTCCATAACTTATTCTTTCTATTCTTTTGCAGTCGTTGACATCGTAACCTTGTTTTTCCAGCGATTGTGCGTCCACAGCCAGGCCGCCGGGTCGTCGCATATTTGCGCCTCAAGCCGCCGTGCATATTCGTCGCTTATGGCATATTGCGGCCACGAATTAATATCGTCGGTTATCAACCTTATGTAACATTCATAGTATCCACGTCTTATGCGGTGCGGTTCGAAATACATCACCACATAACCCAACTTGCGGGCCAGTATCTCGCTTCCAGTAATTATTGCAGTATCGTGGTTAAGGAAGCGCACCACATGGTCGCTCTCGTTGACCGACGGGTGCTGGTCGCTCATGAAACCCGTCACTGGCAACTTGCCGTCGCGCCGCAACTTGAGCAAATCGCGAAACACCGATTTCTTGGCGTGGCACACGGTGTTGAAGCGGTTGCGTATCTTCAGGAACAAACCGTCGAACCATTCATTCTTCAACGGACGATATACATTGCCGAAAACCACTTTTTCGTCGTGGTAATGCCGCGACCACAGAGTCACCGACTGCAACCACTCCCAGTTGCAATAATGGGCAGCATAAACCATTATTGCCCGCCCCTCATCGACATACTTGTCAATAATATCGACATTGTGGAACACCATGTGGCGGCGCATCTCATCGTCGCTAACGTGAAGCAACTTAATTGTTTCGACAAAGTAATCGGCAAAAAAATGATAAAAATCCTGCTCTATGCGGGTCAACTCGGCTTTCCCTTTGTCGGGAAACGACTCGGCAAGGTTGCGCCTCACCACCTTGCGGCGGTAACCCACGATACGGTACACAAGCAAGTAAATAAAGTCGGAAACCACATATAGTCCCCACCACGGCATCAGTGCAAGCAAGTGCAACAGCCCGTCAAGTGGCAAGTACATTATTCGCTTCAATACCCCCTTCATGGCATCACTGTTCCTTTCACTGTTTCCACATCATCGGTCGGAGCATCAAGTCGGGTTCTCACCACTCGGTTCACAAGTTCGTCGCCACAGCCCTGTACCTCCACCCGCAGGTAATTATCGGTGAAACCATGCAACACACCACCATGATTAGCGGCTTGCTCGAAAAGCACCGGCCTGCAAGTGCCGATGAAGCGTGACGTGAACGCGCGCAACTTGTCGTCCGACAGCTGCAACATACGCGACACACGTTCCTCCTTTTCATGCTTATCCACCACATGGTTTATGCGCAACGCGGCAGTGCCAGGACGCTCCGAATAGGGGAAAACGTGCAACCGCGACACATCGAGCGACTCGATAAAGCGCATCGACTCTTCAAACAGTTCGGCCGTTTCGCCATGTGTGCCCACTATCACGTCCACACCTATAAAAGCATCGGGCATCGCACGGCGTATCTTTTCTATCTTGCTGGCATATAGCGCAGTGTCGTAATGGCGGTGCATCATGCGCAACACCTCGTCACAACCACTCTGCAACGGTATGTGGAAGTGAGGCATGAAGTGCCGCGAATGAGCCACAAAGTCGATAACATCATCACCAAGCAAGTCGGGCTCTATCGATGAAATGCGATAGCGTTCCACACCCTCCACTTCGTCGAGGGCTTTCACAAGGTCGATGAACCTCTCGCCAGTATTCTTACCAAAGTCGCCAATATTCACACCAGTAAGCACCACTTCGCGCCCACCTTCGTCAACAGCCTGGCGCACTTGCCCGACAAGCTCCTCGATGGTTCCGCTGCGGCTGCGCCCACGGGCAAAGGGAATAGTGCAATAAGTACAGAAATAGTCACAACCGTCCTGCACTTTCAAGAAATAACGTGTGCGGTCGCCACGCGAGCATGACTGACAAAACCGGGTTAGCTCGCGAAACCCGCGGACATCGACACACTGCCGCTGCTCCTCTATATACCTTATTATATAATCGGCCACGTCATTCTTGCGGTCGTTGCCTATCACGATATCCACACCATCGATTGCTGCCACCTCGTCGCTCTTGAGTTGCGCATAGCACCCTGTCACCACCACCAATGCGCCAGGATAGCTCTTGACCATCTTGCGTATCGCCTGACGGCACTTCTTGTCGGCAAGCTCGGTGACGCTGCACGTGTTTATAACGCACACATCGGGCACCTCGTCAGCTGCGGCACGACGCACCCCACGGGCGGCAAGCAGCCGCTCCATGGTGGCACTTTCCGAAAAATTGAGTTTGCAGCCAAGCGTGTGGAATTGCACCGTGGCCACTGCGGTAATCATCTTGTCTGTCATCGGCATATCCAAGTGTTTTCGGTGCAAAATTACTGCATTTCATGCAATATGCGAAACAAGCAACACAAATCGCGCCGCATTTGTTGACACCACGTGCCAAAATTGCATGACAGATGGCATTTTGACACGCCAGTTTGGCATAATAACAGCCGGTTGTTCGCACTTTGGCTAAATCGCTGTATTTATGCCACTTATCATTTTTTTATGTTTCATAAAAGAGTTTTATAACATAAAAATATTTTATTTTCAGACGATTTTTTCTCGAAAAATATTTGCAAATAAAATTTAAGTAGTAACTTTGCATCGTTTTTGAAGCATAAAAAAATTGTTTTATTATTAAAAATTACACGAAGATGAAAAAGTTAGTTTTGTTACTTGCTGTTGTATTTAGCGTATCTTTGTTCTCTTGCGGTGGTGCAGCTACTACTGAAAACACCGACGCTGCTGCTACTGAAACTGTTGAAGCAGTTGACACTACTGCTGCCGACACTACTGCCGCTGACACTGTTGCTGCCGACACTGTTGCTGCTCAAAAGTAATCACGCTAAAGCGACACTTTACAACAAGTAGAAAAGTTTGAAGCTGCTTTCTCCAAAATGGGGGAAACAGCTTTTTTTATGCCCATGTCTCAACTGCAAATGTAGCCAATTAGTAACATTTTATGGTAATAAACATACCAAAGTCACATTTTTATCAATATTTTTTGCTACTTTTGCCACCATAAAGTTCTGCGAAAGAACCGTTATGCTTTAGCACGCATGCATTGTTTATGCTTAATTTATTTGCAAACACATATATTTGATTTATGAAAAAAATTTACACACTTTTTGCCGCAGCACTTGCCGTCACAGGCACTGCCACGGCTCAGCAATTGCCAAACGGTACTTTTGATGGCGAGTGGGAAACCTGCTATCCCTCAGAAGGACACGCCGTTGGAACGCAGCCGGATGGCTGGATGGCATCGAATGTTTATAAGTTCTTTTTTATGGATGTTACACAAGAATTGGTTTTCCAATCTGCCGACCGAACCAATTCAAGCAACGAAACATGCCATTCTGTAAATATGCAAAACCTTTTTGCTGGCGCACTTGGCATAGGAGCAACTGCCCCTGGATATATAACCCTTGGTTCATCGTGGGCTTATGGAGACATTGAAGCAACTATGGATCCCGATTTGGAGGACACAAGCGATGGCGGCTCATACGGCAGCGTCGAGTTCACATACCGCCCCGATGCCATTTCGTTGTATATAAAAAGGTCTCTCGCAACCGAAGAACCTGCCAGTGGCTCATATAATCAAAACGAACAAGCATCAGTCATATTTTACGCATGGAAAGGTGAGAAATCTTCACAAGTAAGAATCGGCTTAAGCAGCGATGAACCAGCCAATTACATTACCATGGTTGACCGTGACAAAGACGTACTTGGCATGATTACCGATGGTGTCACTACTTCTGACGACTTCGAACTTATTGCTCAATCAATAAATTATATCGAAGGAACATACGAAGATTGGACTCAAATGATATATCCGATTGAATACCAATCAAACTCTATTCCTGAAAAGATAAACATAATACTCTCCTCGTCCGACTACTTTAATCGTGCAAACCTTGGCACCAACAACTCATTGACCGTTGACGACGTGGCACTTGTTTACTACTCGACACTCACCTCACTCACAATCGGCGACAGTGAAATCGAGCTCACCGACGGCACATACAACTACACTGTAAATGGCACTATGCCGACATCAACCGAAGACGTTGATGCTGTCACCAAGAGCCAATTTGCCGAAACTGTTGTAGCCCTTGACCCCGAAAACAACCAAGTCACAATCACCGTGACCAACCAAGGCGGTGCCGACATCGACGGCAAAACATCGCACACCTACGTCATCACCTACCCAGCAACTGCTGAAGCTACCCAATACACTGGCTACCTCAACGTGGAAATGGCAGGCCAGCAATTAGTAACCAACGAGGCTGCCACAGTTTCAATCACCGACAACGGCAATGGCACTTGCACCTTCATTCTGCCCAATTTCAGCTTCCAAGGCATTCCATTGGGCGACATCGTGGTTGAAAACGTGACCATGACCGA
>DVKC01000049.1 GCA_018716295.1 Candidatus Avimuribaculum pullicola | reverse complement strand
GGTCTTCGATAAGCCATTCTTGCCCGTCAACATTGACTTTGTAACCTGCATCAAGCACGTCGAGTATCGGTTTGTCATATTCGTCGATAAGCACCACACAGCGGCGGCCATGACGTTCGTGCGCCTGTGCCAGCACGTAGGCAAACCGGTCGCCAAGGCTGATGTTTTCCCATTTGGGATTTTTGCCATATTCATCCTCGTAGCCCGACACGTAACTTTCTATTTTCTTTTCGAGCATGTCACCCGAGGTGAAGTTTGTGCCATTGAAATCGATGTGGAATATAGGGTAAGTGTTCCACTCGGTTTCAAGTTGCTCAATGGCAAGTCCCTTGAACAATTCTTTGCGTCCAAGGAAATAGTTCTTCAACGTTGACACAAGCAAGCTCTTCCCGAACCGCCGTGGACGACTAAGAAGATAAATTTTCCCAGTTGTCGCCAACTTGTGCACTAATGCGGTCTTGTCAACATATACGTAACCGTCTTTGCGCAGTTGTTCAAAACTCTGTATGCCTATTGGGTACTTCATATTTTCACAGTTTACTTTACAAAAATACATTTTTCTTGCGAAAACAGCCAATCACATCAATATGAAATACGTGTTTACAACTATTTAAGCTGAATAATAAGTCTTAAATCGAAAAAAATAGCTTACTTTGCGGCTTAAAAGCAGACGCAATTGCTATAACACTTCTGATTATTCAAAAAATATCATATTAAAAATGGCTAAACAAGAAGACATCTTCAAGAAAATCGTTTCTCATGCCAAGGAATATGGCTTTGTTTTCCAATCAAGCGAAATCTACGACGGCTTGGCAGCCGTTTATGACTACGGCCAAATGGGCGTAGAATTGAAGAATAATATAAAACGTTATTGGTGGGAAGCTATGACGTTGCTCCACGAGAATATCGTAGGCATCGACTCGGCAATTTTCATGCACCCAACCATCTGGAAAGCATCGGGTCACGTTGATGCTTTCAACGACCCTCTCATTGATAACCGCGACTCAAAGAAACGCTATCGTGCCGACGTTCTCATTGAAGACGAGATAGCAAAATTCGATGACAAGATTGAAAAGGAAGTTGCTAAAGCCGCAAAGAAATTTGGCGACAGCTTCGATGCTCAATTGTACCGTTCGACTAATCCTCGTGTTCTTCAACATCAAAAAGAACGTGATGAATTGCACGAACGTTACCAACGTGCTATGAATGCCAACGATCTTGCCGAACTCAAGCAGATAATCCTTGACTATGGTATCGTTTGCCCAATTTCGGGTACAAAAAACTGGACTGATGTGCGCCAATTCAATCTCATGTTCCGCACTGAAATGGGTAGTACCGCCGATGGCTCGATGACCGTTTACTTGCGCCCCGAAACTGCTCAAGGTATATTTGTGAACTTCCTTAATGTGCAAAAGACTGGTCGTATGCGCATCCCGTTCGGTATAGCCCAGATTGGTAAGGCTTTCCGCAACGAAATCGTTGCTCGTCAATTCATTTTCCGCATGAGGGAGTTTGAACAGATGGAAATGCAATTCTTTGTACGTCCAGGCGAAGAACTTGAATGGTTTGAACGTTGGAAAGCTACGCGCATGAAGTGGCACAAGGCTCTTGGCATGGGCGACAGCAAATATCGTTTCCACGACCACGATAAATTGGCACATTATGCAAATGCAGCCACCGACATCGAATTTGAAATGCCGTTTGGATTTAAAGAGGTAGAAGGCATACACTCTCGTACCAACTTTGACCTGAGCCAGCATGAAAAATTCTCGGGGAAAAAGATGCAATATTTCGACCCAGAACTTAACCAGTCGTATGTGCCATACGTCATTGAAACTTCAATCGGCGTTGACCGCATGTTCTTGTCGGTTCTTTGCTCGTCGTATGAGGAACAACAACTTGAAAACGGAGAAACTCGCGTAGTGCTGCACTTGCCCAAGCAACTCGCACCTGTCAAAGCAGCAGTCATGCCATTGGTGCGTAAGGATGGGCTTCCTGAAAAGGCTCGCGAAATTATGGACATGCTCAAGTTTGACTATGCTTGCCATTATGATGAAAAGGATTCAATAGGCAAACGTTACCGCCGTCAAGATGCAATAGGCACACCGTTCTGTATCACTGTTGACCATCAGACACTCGAAGATGGAACTGTGACGATACGTCACCGCGATTCGATGGAGCAGGAACGCGTGGCTATTGATAGCTTGCACGACATCATCGACAACGAAGTAAGCCTCAACAAGCTGCTCAAGTCACTTGCCTAAGCGAGCTACAATCTATAACATATATTAAACTGATGAGAAAGTTTCCGTTATTTTTAATCATCGCCACGCTGTTGCTTGCTGTCACAGGGGTTTCATGCCTTGACAGCAACGATGGTAATGACACGTGGGAGGAATATGCCGACTGGCGAAATGCCAATGATGGCTGGCTTGAGGAAATGCGGCAGCTTACCGATGTTGATGGCAACTCGTATTATCGCACGGTGAGGGGCCCATGGGACCACAATTCATTTGTCCTGATGCATTACTTCAACGATACCACGTTGACTCGCGGCAACCTTAGCCCGCACTTCAACTCCTACGTGGATGTCATTTATCGTGTGACGCTTTACGATGGTACGCCTATCGATTCGTCGTACCTCCAAACCTCGCCAGCCGACAGCGTTTACCGCACCTCGCCACAGAATGTAATTACGGGTTGGGTTATTGCGCTCACCGACATGCATGTGGGTGATTCGTGTGAAGTAATTGTTCCATATTCGGTGGGTTACGGTGCCAATGGTTCGGGAGATATACTCCCTTATTCACACCTTGTGTATAGCATGAAACTCGTGGGTGTACCTTTTTACGAAACAAAACCCTAAACGAATAACACACACAAGGAAACACACAAGCAGCCGCGCAGGTGGTATTTTCCGCCGGGTGGCTGCTTTATTTTTGTCAGTTAAAGCTTTTAGAAGTAAGTTGCAGGGTTGGTGTCATTACTTCGTTTTTATTATTGATTTCGTCATCAAAACTGTTTGTTCCCTGCATATAGCCATGTGTTATTTTTTGCAATTTCTTTTCCTGTCTTTTATAATTGCATCTTTGTTTTCCAATGCCCATTTTATTAAAGCATTGATATGTGGAAGCAAAGAATGCGTACGAGGTGTCAGTGCATATTCGACTCTTGGTGGGACTTCGGGATATACGGTGCGGGTTACATAGCCATCTTCTTCTAATGTTCTCAAAGTAACCGTAAGCATCTTTTGCGAGATATCGGGGATTTCACGCTGCAACTCTTTGAATCTTACTGTTTCTTTGCTTGCCTTGTTCAGTGTATATATGACCAAAAGCGACCATTTGTCACAGAGTCTTGTCAAGATGTTACGTATTGGGCAATCTGGGAATACGGCATCTTCTATCGTTGTTCTGTCCATAATATAATGTATTCATATTACTTTACAAAGGTAAGTAAAACGCTTTTAAGCAGCAAGAAACTTTTTTCAAAAATATTTTCATTTGTAAATAGCTCATATACAACAATAGTTACTTCGGCGTAAGTATCTGATGTATAAGTGCCTACTTGCAGATTTAAGAGGTTCTTTTTAATTATGTAGCATAAAAGAAACCAAGATACTTTTTGTAAGTATTGAAAGAACGATTAAATACTTATTTAAAAATAAGAAAACGATGAAAAAGGTATTATTCATTTTGTTCAACCTCTTAACAATTACAGTTATGGCACAGATTAAGGGACATTTCGAGGTGCACGACCTCGGCAATTACAAACTACATGTTTATTACACCAACGATGCATTGGGCGATGCAAGTTACATCATTGAAGGAGAAGATGCTCTTGTGACAATGGAGCAGCCGCTGTTCAAGGAGAATGTGGCAGAATTTGACACCTATCTTTCTGAGTTGGGGAAGCCTGTTGAGAAGCGCATCACCGACTATCATGTGGGAGGAACGGGAAACCATGATGTGGTAATGGTTCAAGGTATGCCCGAATTTACCAAAGGTGAAATTTATGGCGGTATGATGAAAGGTTTTGAACAGACATTTGGTGATGCCTTGACGGCCATGCCCACAGGCAAAGCCACAGAAGTGGCGTTTGGTACAACACAGACGTGGGCAGGAGTCGCTTTTGAATTCCGTAATGGAGCGGCATCGGATTTCCCTGGCGCAAGTATCCTGATAGGTGGTAGGGCATATTACACCCATTGGACTCCAGCAAAGGCACACGTCAGCCACTTGCAAGTGTCTTCTAAGGCTGCAATCGACGCAGAAATTGCCGAGGCGGAGAATTCGCTGGCTTCGGGGGCTGAACTGTTTATAGGCGGGCATGGCGGTGCTGCTAATCGAGATGCAGTGGAGTTTAAAATCGCTTATCTGAAAAAGATGAAAGAATTGCTTGCAGCCAATAATACGGTACAGGCTTTTGTGGAAGCTATGAAACGAGCCTATCCTGGTTTGCCTGGAGAAGCGGGGCTGGAAGATTTGGGCAAGGCTTTATGCCAATAAACATACCAAATGTAACTAAGGTGTGTCAAATTAGATAAGTACGGCAACTTTACTTACGATTTACAAGTTACAACAACTTCATTTGATGATGTAGAATTTGGGGGGCATCTACTATAGCTGTATTAATCAATCTAATGGCTGCGTTGCTATCATATCCATTCTGCCATGATTTTCAATGGACAATTTGGGCTAAATTATAGCGCAATTGCTGTAACCTACATTTTGTAAGTAGTGCTCCCATTTATCTAATTCGGCACGCCCTCTTTTTGTGTAATGTGAAATGAATTTCACCCAAATATCACAAACTTGTGGTGGGCTGTGCGGTTAATTTTTACTGGAAGATATTGCACATACGCTTTGTTTCGGTGTATGTGTTTTTTATTTTTGCAAAAAAAAACGGTATGGAAATAGACAGACAACATGAACAAATGCGCAAGCGGTTATTGGCTGTGGAAGAGCAGATAAAGGAAATCGTCGGTGGCGATCCTTGGAACATTGACTGTATCCATGACCAGGAAGTATTAGACAAAATTGAAGAACTAATCGAAACACGTTGTTCCATATTGAATAGCATGTTTACAGCTACGGCACAAGAAGTTGAGCGTTTTGAAAAGGTCAACAAATTGTTGCTGGAACTGACGGCTCAAATGCGCCATCGCACAGCTGCACTTTACCGCATGGTGCTGCGCAACGGCATCGACGAGGCATTCGATGACGATTACATGGTGGAAGGAACTCTTAAATATGTGTATAACGACGAAGATTCCATCATAAGCTTAGACAACGACGAATATTACGGCTCGGATTTCAACTATATGGTGGCTCTCGTTTACCTCATCACGACAACTCCACGCCACCTTGACCGTGTTGCCTGGGAAACTCTGCCTCACCGTTCATATAAATCGCCCGACATGGACGATGACACTCTTTTTGAAGACAGGCCGATGGACAACGGCACGAATTGGGCCGAAGGTCCGCTGTGGATACCTCAGTTTGAGCATATATGTATATGTTACGCCGCGCATGATATTTGCACCCACAAGCCTTATTCAATTCTCGACCTGTTGCGCATGAACGACTTCTGGGCAGAGGCCGAATTGACCTGTCAGCACATCGTCAACCAGCAAGGAGTGCGTTGGCAAGCCTTCACAGCGAGGCGTTGATTTGCTCTATGTAGTTGAGAAGTTCGTCGCGACCACGCCCATCGACCGACGAGGTGACAAAAATTGGTGGCAATTCTTCCCACTGCTCAAGCAAGGCTTGCTTGTATTCTTCAACGTTTTTCACGCCAGCTACACTACCCAATTTGTCGAGCTTAGTAAACACAATGCTGAATGGTACACCATTTTCTCCGAGCCAAGTGATAAACTCCATGTCGATTTTCTGCGGCTTGTGGCGCGAATCTACAAGTACAAACAGGTTGACCATCTGCTTGCGGCGCATCACATAGTTCTTTATCATGCGCGACAGCTGCTCGCGCGTTTCTTTGCCTCGGCTGGCATAGCCGTAACCGGGCAAATCGACGATATACCACTCGTCATTGACAATGAAGTGGTTGATGAGCAGTGTTTTCCCTGGCGTAGCCGAAGTCTTGGCAAGTCCGCTACGGCCTACAAGCATGTTGATTAACGAAGACTTGCCAACGTTGGAACGTCCTATGAAGGCATATTCTGGTTTGTTCCCCTCGGGACATTTTGCAACATCACTGTTGCTTATAACAAATTCGGCTGAGTTGATTTTCATAACTTATATATAGTGCAATGCATGCAAAAGTACATAAAAAAAGCAATGCCCGCAATAGTTGTTGCGGGCATCGCCAATTTTATGAAAACAGATTTTACATGTTGGGGTTGATTGTTTTCCATTCTGCCACTGGTGGGATAACACCCATGCCGATAACCTGGTCGCGCAATGCGCACAAGTGTGCATAGCTTGCGTCGAGGGCGGCAAATTCATCTTCAGTACCAGTGATAGCCTTGCAGTATGTGCCATCGGAAGTGAGGCGCGAAGGCATAGCCATCATGATGTGGTGATATTTTTCGGTGTTTACATAAGTACCAACAGGCCAGTAGAACTCTGGGCCACCCATTGCAGCTGCAATCATTTCGATAGCAACGTAAGCCGGGCTTTGGAACGAAGAGCGGCCACGCAACTTGATGATAGCCGATCCGCCTTGTGTAACGGCCTTTTGCATTTCGGCCCATTCTTCTTTCGACAAAGTTTTGCCGTTGATTTCCTTGCCAGTGCCGATGATGTCGAGCAATGGAGTGCCATCGATGGTAACAGGCGAAGCGAATACAGCCATTTGCTCGCCGTGGCCGCCGAATGTGCAGCAATTCTTAACTTCACACTGCCTGATGCCGAAGTGCTTTGCAAGTGCGCTTTGCAGACGTGTGCTGTCGAGAGCGGCAAGTGTGCTCAATTGGTTGGGTTTCAAGCCCGAGTAAAGCAATGTAACCAAGCCTGTGATGTCGGCAGGGTTGAAGATGATAACAACATGCTTTGCATCGGGGCAATATGTCTTGATGTTTTGGCCAAGTTCCTTGGCGATGTTGGCGTTGCCAGCAAGCAAGTCTTCGCGGGTCATGCCTTCTTTGCGAGGTGCGCCACCCGACGATACGATATACTTGGCACCCGTAAATGCCTCTTTGGCGTCAGTTGTAGCTACGATATTGGCCTCGCTGAAGCCGCAGTGGCGCATTTCCTCGGCCACGCCTTCGGGCGAGAATACGTCGTAAAGGCAAATGTTGGATGACAGTTTCATCATCAAAGCCGTCTGTGCCATGTTTGAGCCGATCATACCGGCAGCACCTACGATAGTCAGTTTTTCGTCTGTTAAGAATGCCATAGTTTTATGTTTGTTAAATGAGTCTTTTAATCAACAGGCAATAACATGTCATTGCCTCATGCTTTTTTACCCTACAAATTTAAGGCAAAAATGTTCGTGTTGCAACAATATTTTGAAACATTAAGAAACGGCACATATAGCGACCCTGTGAGCACTGACACTATGTCATGTCGCGGCACGGTGCACTTGGGCGGCTGGGGTCATGGTGCCGAAAAAGTGTCACTGAACAGCGTGCGGTTGGTTATTGAGCGTCCCAGTGTCAGCTCGTCGGTGTATTCTATTTCGTTGCCCACCTGTACGCCACGCGCTATCACACTCACCTTTACTCCTGTCGGGGCAAGGCGGCGGAATATGTAGAATGCAGTGGTGTCGCCTTCCATGGTGGCACTCAGTGCCAGTATTACCTCTTTCACCCCGTCATGAGCCACTCGCGTCACAAGGCTGTCGATTTCTATATCGCCGGGGCCGATGCCGTCCATTGGCGATATAAGACCGCCAAGTACATGGTACAGACCGTTGTGGCTGCGTGTGTTCTCGACGCTCATCACATCTTTCACGTTTTCCACCACGCATATTACGCTCTTGTCGCGCATGGGGTTTGAACAGATGTCGCACACATCGGTTTCTGAGATGTTGTGGCACACGTGGCAATATTTCACTTCCTCGCGCACTTTTATGATGGCTTCGCCAAGCTGGCGCGCCTGTCCAGGTTCTTGTCGCAGCAAATACAGCACCAGTCGTAGCGCAGTCTTGCGGCCAATTCCTGGCAAACGTGAAAATTCATTCACTGCCGTTTCAAGCAACGATGAAGCTAACTCTTGTTCCATGTTTCACGCTCCTGCAATCTCAAAATGGCAGGTCATCGGCGGCATCACCGCCACCAAAGTCTGGCATTGGCGGCATCGGTGCACCGCCAGGCACAGCTTGTGGAGCTGTAGCGGCAGGCTGCTGGGCCGTAGTGGTGTCGATTTTCTCGGCTTTCCAGCCATTGATGTTGGTGAACCAACGTCCGTTGAACTCGTGGCTGTCTATGTCGAAACTCAGCCTTACGGTGTCGCCCACGTTGAGCGGATATTGATTGGCACGGTCGCCGAAAAAGCTGAAAAATATCTTTTTAGGATAAGCCTCCTGTGTTTCAAGCACATATTCTTGCTTACTCCAGTTGTTACCAGCTTTCGACACGCCGCTTTGGGGTGGCAATTTTTGGATAATCTTTCCTTCTACTTCCATGAATTATGTTTTTTACATTGTGAAATTAGTGACAAAGTTAACAATTCATTTCCAAGTTCCACTTCAAACGGCCTCAAATAATTTTTCAACACTCAAGATTTTTATTGCACAAGGCATTGCTTGTATTATGGAGGGGGAGATGATGTGTGCATGGATAAAAAAAAGAAGTTCCTGCTTTTGCGGGAACTTCTTTCGGGTGTAGTGAATCCGGGAATCGAACCCGGGTCTCCACCGTGAGAGGGTGGCGTGCTAGGCCACTACACTAAATCACCTTTTTGCTGAATTGCGCTGCAAAGTTAGTGCATTTTTTTATATTTGCAAAACATTTGGTAAAAAAACTTTTAAAATGGCTTGGCACAACGAAACAGGAAAAATCGGAGAAGAACTGGCAGCCGAATATCTTATCAAGAAAGGTTATGTGGTGAGGGATATGAATTGGCGGTGGTTGAAGTATGAACTTGATATTGTATGCGAGTATCAAGGACGCATTGTGGTAGTGGAAGTGAAGACTCGCACCTCTGATATGGTCGATCCATTAGAAGCCATAACGCCAAAGAAAATTGCGCATATTGTAAAAGCCGCTGATGTGTATCTTAAATTGTTTGACTTGCCGCATGAGGTGCAATTTGACGTTGTTACGCTCACTCGCCATGGTGAAGAGTATGTTATTAACCATATCGAAGATGCTTTTTTCGCTCCATTGAAGACCTATAGATAACGTGCAACTGTAGGGCACGTGAATTTTGCAGCAAGGCAAGCAAAAACCGATGATTTTGTTTTGTTTTGCACTCAACATGCACTACCTTTGCATTGGTTGTCACGATTTTGGATTGTTAAGTTTTTTTCAATCTTTTATGGAAACTGAAGAGAAATATAAGTTGTTCCTTGGCAAGATAGGTGAATTCTTGCCAGCCGAACGTGTATATACCGACGATTTGCGCCGCTTGGCATGGGGGACTGATGCTGGATTTTATCACAAAGTCCCGCGTGTGGTAGTTCGCTCAATGAACGAGGCCGAGGTGTCGCGCATATTGAAGATTGCCAATGAATTAGAATTGCCTGTTACTTTCCGTGCTGCTGGCACGAGCCTTTCGGGGCAAGCAATCACCGACTCGATATTGGTGGTTGCCGGCAAGAATTGGGAGCAATATGAGGTGTCGGCCGATGCCGAAACCATAACATTGCAACCGGGCTTGGTGGGCGAGCGCGTGAACGAAATATTGAAACCGTATGGTCGTATATTCCCTCCCGACCCTGCATCGAAGGGTGCGGCCATGGTTGGTGGCATTGTAATGAACAATGCTTCGGGGATGAATTGTGGCACACATGCCAATAGCGACCGTATATTGCGCTCAATGCGCATAGTGCTTGCCGATGGCACGGTACTTGACACGGGCGATGAGGCGAGCCGAAATGAGTTCAGGCAAACACACCCCGAGTTTGTGGCAAAAATCGAAGAATTGCGCGACAGGGTGAATGCCGATCATGAACTTGCCGAGCGTATCAAGTATAAATATTCCATAAAAAATGTCACGGGCTTGAATATTTACCCGTTCGTGATGTTTACCGACCCGTTTGATATAATTACGCACCTGATGGTCGGTTCGGAGGGTACGCTTGGTTTTGCCAGCCTTTTCCGAATGGCTACGGGGCACTTATATAAATATTCGGCGAGCGCGATGCTTTACTTCGGTAGTATGCGTGAAGCTTGCAAGGCTGTGGTCGCTTTGAAAGGCGGGCCTGTGCATAGTGCCGAAATGCTCGACAAGAAATCACTGTCGTCGGTGAATGACACTACAGGTGAGGGCTTGACTGCGATT
Source organism: Candidatus Avimuribaculum pullicola (assembly GCA_018716295.1). GTDB lineage: Bacteria > Bacteroidota > Bacteroidia > Bacteroidales > Muribaculaceae > Avimuribaculum > Avimuribaculum pullicola. The sequence goes on along the minus strand of DVKC01000049.1, from coordinate 11,541 downwards.
TTGACTGAAACCAAAGCCGACAGCATGGAGGAATTGGAACGAAACATTGCTGCGGTGCAAGAAATATTGAAGCAATTTGAATTGTTCACGCCAGCGCGGTTTACTGCCGATCCTGCCGAGTATTCCAAGTATTGGGCCATACGTTCGGGAATTTTCCCATCTGTTGGCGGAACTCGTCCGTTGGGGACGACAGTGCTTATAGAGGATGTGGCATTCCACATCGAAGATTTGCCCGATGCTACAGCCGATCTTGTTGACCTTATCGACCGTTACGGATATGATGATGCATGTATATATGGTCATGCTTTTGAAGGTAATTATCACTTTGTGTTGTCGCAATCGTTTGAAAGCGAGTCTGAAGTTAACCGCTACCGTAACATGATGACCGATTTGTGTCATCTGGTGGTTGACAAGTATGACGGTTCGCTCAAGGCCGAACATGGGACGGGGCGTAACATGGCACCATTCGTAAAGATGGAATGGGGCGAGAAGGCTTATGCCATAATGCAGGAGGTGAAACGCCTGTTTGACCCGAAAAACTTGATTAATCCAGGCGTGATATTTAATGATGACCCTGAATGCTTCATAAAAGGTATGAAACACATGCCGCTCACCAACAGCCACGTTGACAAGTGCATAGAATGTGGGTTCTGCGAGGTGAATTGTGTGACGTGTGGATTCGGGTTGTCGTCGCGTCAGCGCATAGTGGTTCAACGTGAGATTTCACATCTCAAGGCCACGGGCGAGGATCCAGCACGGCTTGCGCGGCTCGAAAAGCAATTTGAGTATTATGGCAACACGATATGCGCCGGAGATGGCTTGTGCAGCACATCGTGCCCAATGAAGATAAATACAGGCGAGATGATACATGACTTGCGCGCAGCACGGCTGCCGCAGGGAAGCGTAGGATATAAAATAGGTGATTTTGCTGCCCGCAACCTCGGCGTGGTGGCAGGGACGTTGCGCCCGTTGCTAACCATGGCAGGTGTGGCACAATCAATTGTCGGCGACAAGGCCGTGGCTGCCATTGGCAAGGGATTGCATGGAATGGGCGTGCCGTTGTGGACTCCGTCGTTGCCGACGGCTCATTATGGTGGCAATGTGCCGGCACCTCAGGGTGAAGACACGAAGAAAGTCGTGTATTTCCCAAGTTGCATAAATCGCACCATGGGGCGTTCGAAGCATGACGGTACGCATCGCGATTTGATCGACGAGGTAGTGGCATTGTTCAAGAAAGCAGGTTGGGAGGTGTTGTTTCCAGCCAAGATGTCGGACTTGTGTTGTGGCATGATATGGGAAAGCAAAGGAATGCCCGACATTGCCGAGCGCAAAGTGCGCGAGCTTGAAGATGCGTTGTGGGAGGTTTCGCAGCATGGACGGTATCCGGTGATTTGCGACCAAAGTCCGTGCATGCATCGCATGAAGGATAATTTCAAGAAGATTCAACCGTATGAATTGTTGGAATTTGTCCACGACTTTATTGCTCCGAACCTTGAATTTATGCCAACCGATGAACCTGTGGCATTGCATATAACCTGCTCGTCGCGCAAGATGGGACTGGCTGGTAAAATCACGGAACTGGCCAAAATGTGTTCGCGCCATGTGCTTGTACCCGAAGGTGTAGGGTGTTGCGGATTTGCCGGCGACAAGGGTTTCACGCACCCCGAGGTCAATGCTTATGCTTTGCGTAAATTGCGCCCGCAGATTGAAGCCGCAGGAATAAAACGAGGTTTTTCCAACAGCCGCACGTGCGAGATTGGATTGACTACCAACTCGGGCGTACCTTATGTGTCGCTCGTGTACTTGGTGAATGAATGTACCATAACAAAATAAACACACACAGAAATATGTCGGAAGTAAAAGTTTCAAGTGGGCGACTGTTGTCGCTCGACATATTGCGAGGAATTACTATCGCAGGAATGATATTGGTGAATAATCCAGGTTCGTGGACATCGATTTACGCGCCATTGAGGCATGCCGAGTGGAATGGGTTGACCCCAACCGACTTGGTGTTCCCGTTCTTCATGTTTATCATGGGTATTTCCATGTATTTTTCTTTGCGCAAGTTCCAATTTCGCCCATCTGGGCATTTAATGTGGAAAATAGTTCGCCGCACGATACTTATCTATTTGATAGGAGTGGCGATAGCCTGGTTCAGTAATTTCTGCTATGGGCTTGGTAGCAGTGAAGGCTCGTTATGGGAAAGAATTTGCCAGTCGGCCAACAGTTTTGCGCATTTGCGGCTTGTGGGAGTTATGCCGCGATTGGCGTTGACTTACTTCTTCGGGTCGATTGTTGCCATTACGCTCAAACACAAGTTTATACCCTGGCTTATTGCTGCAATACTCGTTGTGTATGCGGTGATTTTGCTCGTAGGGCATGGTTATGATTTCACTACCGACAATGTAATCTACATTGTAGATACGGCAATACTCGGACATGCCCACATGTACACTGGCGTGACGGTTGACGGCGTGAACATGCCTTTTGACCCCGAGGGATTGTTAAGCACTTTGCCATGTATTGCCCATGTGCTGATAGGCCTGATGTGTGGTGAGATGATAATGAAAATCAAGGATAACAATCAGCGAACCAACGACTTGTTCCGCATAGGTGTAATCTTGACTTTTGCCGGATTGCTGCTCAATTATGGGCTTCCAATCAACAAGAGTGTGTGGTCGCCTACTTATGTCCTCACCACTTGTGGACTTGGGGCAAGTTTGTTGGGGCTATTGATATGGATAATCGATATCAAGGGGCGCAAGACATGGTGCCGCTTCTTTGAGTCGTTTGGTATAAATCCACTCTTCCTGTATGTTTTGGGAGGTGTGTTAGGCATACTCTTTGGAGCTATAAGCATAGGCGGTGTGTCGATTAAGGGTTGGATACATACTCATTTCTTACTGGCAATGGTAGGTGATGCATTTCTTGCATCGTGCCTCTATGCCATTGTATTCGTGATAATTAACTGGTGTATAGGTTACATCTTGTATAAGAAAAAAATATATATTAAGATATGATATTAATAGCAGACAGTGGATCGACCAAGATTGAATGGTGCGTCCTCGATGAAGGCAAAGTGGTGGCACAGGTGTTTACCGTTGGTATGAATGCGATGTTGCTCACCGAGGAGGAGATGGCCGAAACTATAAAGCGCGAACTCATGCCGCATATAGGTGGGCTGGCCATTGACGAGGTATATTATTATGGAGCAGGTTGCCTGTTTGATAATATTTGCAATAATGTGAGGAACGCCATCGGCCGTAACTTGCCATCGGCAAGTAAGATAATGGTAGATACCGATTTGCTGGCGGCGGCGCGAGCTGTGTGTGGCAACAAGCCTGGCATTGCATGTATCCTTGGGACGGGGTCTAATTCTTGCTATTATGATGGCGAGAAGATTGTTGACAATGTGTCGCCGCTGGGGTATATATTGGGCGACGAGGGTAGTGGTGCCGTTCTGGGTAAATTGCTTGTGGGCGATGTGCTGAAAAAACAAATGCCACAGCCGCTCATCGACAAGTTCATGGCGCAGTATTCGCTCACGTCTCAAGTGATAATAGAGAACGTGTATCGCAAGCCTAATGCCAACCGATTCCTGGCATCGTTGTCGCCGTTCCTTGCCGAAAATATCGAAGAGCCATCGGTGCACAGGTTGGTTCTCAATGCGTTCAAATCGTTTTTTGTGCGCAACGTCGAGAATTACAAGAATTATCGTGAATTGCCTGTGAACTTTGTCGGTTCGATTGCGGTAATTTACCGTGATGTGCTCGAAGAGGCTGCCAAGGCTCTGTATATAACCATCGGAGATATTATAAAAAGCCCGATGGAAGGTTTGGTCAAATATCATTCTAATACTATATAAACAAGTGAATTATGGCTTTTGTGAAGATTAGTGAACAGCCGTCGTTGTATAACGATCTTGAGAAAAAGTCGGTGCATGATATCCTCACTGAGATTAACACCGAAGACCACAAGGTGGCTGATGCCGTACAGAAGGCAATACCGCAAATCGAGAAATTGGTGACTGGCATTGTTCCCCGCATGAAGAAGGGGGGGCGCATATTCTATATGGGTGCAGGCACGTCGGGGAGGCTCGGTGTGCTTGATGCTTCGGAGATACCGCCGACATTTGGCATGGAACCTACGTGGGTGATAGGCATCATTGCGGGTGGCGATGTAGCCTTGCGCAACCCTGTGGAAAATGCCGAAGACGATACCGAGCAAGGGTGGAAAGACCTGCAACAATATAATATAAACGAGAAGGACACGGTTATAGGTATTGCGGCATCGGGAACAACCCCCTATGTAATAGCCGCCTTGAAGAAGGCGCGTGAAATGGGATGCCTCACAGCTTCGATTACGAGCAATCCGGGTGCCCCAATTTCGGAAGCTGCCGAAATACCCATTGAGATGATAGTCGGTCCGGAGTATGTGACTGGCAGCTCGCGCATGAAGTCGGGGACTGGCCAAAAGATGATATGCAACATGATAACCACTTCGGTGATGATACAAATGGGGCGTGTCAAGGGCAACAAGATGGTAAACATGCAGCTCACCAATGCAAAGCTTGTTGACCGGGGGACACGTATGCTTGTCGATGAACTCGGCTTGAAATATGACGAAGCCCGCCGCCTGTTGTTGCTGCATGGCTCGGTAAAAGCAGCCATTGACGCATACAACCAGCATTGATGCACCTCGATTGAGTGATATATTTTTCAGGCAGAATGGTACATGTTGCTGTTCTGCCTGAATTGCGTTTTAGCGCGTTTTTATTGGGGTGGTGGGCGAGGTAAAGTTTTGGGTTAAAAATGTTGAAGATTTTGTATTTGATATGGTGGATTGTTGCGAAATCCGAGATATTAGCTTACTTTTACCTTGGCAAATGGTGGCAGTTTGCCAATTGTGTATAAAAATGTATAAGCCAATGAACAATTTATTAGATAAAGCATTAAGTATCGTAATGGCACTGTTTATCTCGGTGTCGGTGAATCAGGTTTCGGCGCAAGGTGTTGGCAGCGAGGTCGATGTGGTGCAGCAGCGATTGTTTGAGTATCCCGAAGTACCCGATACTATCGTTTCGTTGGAAAACCGAACCAACTATCTGGTGCAACACTTTTGGGAAAATTTTGATTTTTCGGCACCTATCAGGGACGAAAGGGTATTTGAAGCTACATTTCGTGACTATGTGACATTCTTCAAGTATGCTCATAAGACGATAGTTGTGTCGAATATCAAAGAATTGATGCGCAAAGCCGAGTCGAACAAGGCTAATTTCTTGTTAATAGCCGAGGTCGCCGAGCGTGCACTTTACAGTCCAGGTGCCGAATATTGGAGTGATGAGGTTTATGTCCCATTCCTTGAGTGTGTCATTGAAAACAACATGCTCAAGAAGGAGGAGAAAGCACGATATAAGTACCAGCTTGAATTGTTGCAAAATAGCCTTATGGGGCAGAAAGCAATGAATTTTGAAATGAAGCTCGTCGATGGCAGCAAATTGAAGTTGTGGGACATCGACGCAAAGATGATATTCCTTTTTTTCAACGACGATGAATGTGGTGATTGTTCAATTGCCCGGTTGCGGCTAAGTACCGATGTCAACCTTAACAAGATGATTGATTCGGGCGAAGTGGTCTTTGTGTGCGTGTATATGGAAAAATACAGCGACGAATGGGCACAAAAGGCCCGCACCGACAGTGACAAGTGGATAATCGGGGCAAATAACGAAGTTGCCGACAAATATGACTTGCGCATACAGCCAAGTGTGTATATACTTGATGCCAACAAGGTCATTCTTGACAAGAATATTAGTGCCGATGGTATAAAGCAATTGTTAAACTAAACGTTAAGTGAGATGGTTCCCGCATTCTTCAAAAAATTGTTGTTATATAGTGTCGGACACACCTATGGCAATCTTTCGAGATTGTTCTTGCGGTTGTTCACTGGCGTGATGTTTATGCAATTTGGTATCAGACAGTGGATATATTTCGATTACATCGCCAGTGATATGATAGAAGTGATGGGAATGCCAGGCGATGTTTCTTTGGGCTTGATGATTGCTATCGAAATTGTATGTTCTACTCTTATCATACTGGGGTTGTGTTCGCGTCTGGCAGTCGTGCCCCCGCTCATAACGATGATAGTGGCCGAGAATGTGATATTGACCAGTATCGTGAGTGTGCCGCCTGCAATGCTTTTCAGTACGCAGCCGGGTTATGTGCCGATTTTGTTTATAGGTATTTTTGTATATATGTTGCTTGCCGGTCCTGGCAAGGTATCACTTGACTACTTGATAGCCATAAGGTTGCTTGGAGCCGACAAGCAAGCCGAGGACGAATTGGAAAAAGTGTGACAATTTTTTTAGGGAAATGAAGATTGCAGTATTGATTTCAGGCGGCGTTGACAGTGCCGTAGTCGTACACAAGCTCAAGGAAGAAGGGCATGACTTGCACCTGTTCTACATAAGGATAGGCATGGACAACGATGAAGGCGACTGTTCGGCCGAAGAAGACATAGAAATGTGCCAGCTCATAGCTGCCCGTTATGGGCTGCCGCTTGAGGTGGTGTCGTTGCACCAAGAGTATTGGGACAATGTGATGGAATATGCCTTGCGCACTGTGAAAGCTGGGCTTACGCCAAATCCCGACATGATGTGCAACAAGATGATAAAGTTCGGGTATTTCGAGCAGCGTTGGGGGCATGAATTTGACATGACTGCCACGGGGCATTACGCTACAACCGATTTTGTGGATGGCGTGAAATACCTTGCCACGGCAGTGGATCCTGTGAAAGACCAGACCGACTTCCTTGCGCAGATAAGCTACGAACAGCTGTTGCACCTGATGTTCCCCATTGGCAATATGCCTAAGAGCGAGGTGCGGCGCATAGCTATGGAAACGAAGATGCCCAATGCCTACCGCAAAGATAGCCAGGGAATATGCTTCCTTGGAAAAATAAACTATAACGATTTTATACGTCGGCATCTTGGCGAAAAGAAAGGCAGCATAATCGAGATTGAAACAGGCCGTAAACTTGGCGAGCATCGTGGTTACTGGTTCCACACTATCGGGCAGCGTAAAGGTCTTGGATTGAGCGGTGGCCCGTGGTATGTAGTGAAAAAGAATGTTGCCGACAATACCATCTACGTCAGCAACGGCTACGGCAACGAGAAGCAATATGGCCGCACGATACATATCGATGAGATGCATTTTATCTCGGGAAATCCGTGGGAAGGCGTTGATGGCGCAGTTGACATAATGTTTAAGAACCGGCATTCGCCCGAGTTTATAAAAGCTCGACTGACGCACCTTGGCGGGCTGGAGTATGTCATAGAATCGGAAAAGAAAGTTCAAGGGATTGCTCCGGGCCAGTTTGCTGTCATATACAGTCCCGATGCCCACTTATGCTATGGCAGCGGGATAATCACGGGGCAAAAAATGAAGAAAGATGATTGAAAGCAAAATGGAGGTTGTCGAGCATGGACGATGAAGAACGTGTAAGACTTGAAGTGGCTGGCATCACCTATAGTCAAGTGCAGCCAGGTGCATACGCTTTGGTGTTGAGCCAGGTGGATGGAGATTACCGCATACCCATAATCGTGGGAATTGCCGAGGCGCAGGCTATTGCTGTGAAACTCGAAGGTATCATACCGCCGAGGCCCATGCCGCATGACCTGTTTGTAAGCATGGCGCACGCCTTCGGCATACAGCTCGAAGAGGTGTTTATCAGCAATTTTGATGATGGGGTGTTCATGTCGGAACTGAGATTTGCCAATGGTCAGACCGAGGTCGTGCTTGATTCGCGCACGTCTGATGCCATAGCTCTGGCATTGCGTACCAATGCGCCCATTTACACTACACGAGTCATATTGGAAAAAACTGGCTTCGTGATGAAGGGTAAAGGAACGGCTGCCAAAGGAGAAAGTGACATCGACGCCGATGATGAGAACGACATTTATAGCCGCATGTCGGTCGAGCGTCTTGAAGAACTGATGCAGTCATACGTCGAGCGCGAAGAGTATGAGATGGCCGCCGAGGTGAAGAAAGCCATAGAAAAGAAACGCACAGAAGAAACCAAATAAAAAATACCTTTTTCATAAACATTCACGAATTAAATACATAAGGATATGTCAAGACTGAAAATAAGGCTAATACTGATGAATTTCCTCGAATTTGCCGTTTGGGGAGCTTATCTGACATCAATGGGCAGTTATCTTGTAGAGGTAAATCTTGCTGGCAAGATAGGACTGTTTTATGCCGTACAGGGATTTGTGTCGCTATTTATGCCCGCTTTGGTGGGTATTATTGCCGACCGTCTGTTGCCTGCACAGAAAGTGCTGAGTTTGTGTCATATTATAGCCGGCGTTTCGATGGGGGCTGCAGGGTGGTATGCCATGTCATCGGCAGGTGATGTAGATTTCGGTATATTGTTTTCGCTCTACACGCTAAGTGTGGCATTTTTCATGCCAACAATTGGTCTTGCAAATTCGGTTGCATTTTCGGGATTGTCAAAGGCCGGGCTTGATACCGTAAAGGATTTCCCGCCGATACGGATTTTTGGTACTATTGGCTTTATTTGCTCGATGCTGTTTGTCGATGTCACAGGTTTCCAATATGGGTATGAGCAGTTTTTTGTATCGGGCGCAATAAGCATTATATTGTGCCTGTATGCGCTCACGTTGCCCGATTGCCCGGTGAGCAAGGGCGAACACAGCGGAGGCTTAGTCGAAGCGTTAGGACTGAAAGCGTTCACGCTTTTTAAGAACCGCCGCATGGCTATATTTTTCATATTCAGTATGCTGCTTGGTGTGTCGCTACAGATAACCAATGGATATGCCAATCCGTTCATAACATCATTCAAGGATGTTGCCGAATTTGCCGATACATTTGGCGCAAACCATGCCAACGCGCTTATCTCATTGTCGCAAATGAGTGAAACGTTGTGCATATTGCTTATACCGTTTTTCCTGAAACGCTTTGGCATAAAGATAGTAATGCTCATAGCTATGTGTGCGTGGGTGCTTCGTTTCGGTCTATTCGGACTTGGCGACCCTGGTAGTGGTGTGTGGATGTTTATATTGTCGATGATAGTGTATGGTGTGGCATTTGACTTTTTCAATGTGTCGGGTGCGCTGTTTGTCGATAAGGAAACCGACCCGTCGATACGTTCCAGCGCGCAAGGCCTGTTTATGGTAATGACCAACGGTATTGGTGCTACGATAGGCACGTTGTCGGCTCAGGCAGTGATAGACCATTTTGTATATTCGCAGAGCGACGTGCATTTGCAACTCGAAGGCTGGAGTACATCGTGGTTGATATTTGCTGGCTACGCATTGGTTGTGGCTATATTGTTTATGTTGATTTTCAAGGAAAACAAAGCTGTACCTACTGAACCGATTAAAAGATAGTTATGCATAGATTTTATGCTCCCGATATAGCCGAAACATCGGTATTGCCCGAAGCCGAGTCGGCTCATGCGGTGCGTGTGTTGCGGCTCATTGAGGGTGATATGGTGGAAGTGGTTGATGGCAAGGGGAATATGTATGAATGTCGCATATCGCTTGCCCATAGCAAAAAGTGTGAAGTGGAAATTGTGGGACAAGCTGCCGTGCCGAATCATTGGGGTGGGGCGATTACGGTGGCCGTTGCACCTACAAAGAATCTCGACCGCATGGAGTGGATGGCCGAGAAAGCTACTGAGATGGGGATTGACCGCATTATCCCGTTGCTATGCCGTCATTCTGAGCGCAAAGAATTGAAGACCGAGCGGTTGCGCAAAATATTAGTTTCGGCAATGAAGCAATCGTTGAAAGCTGTCATGCCGCAGCTCGACGAGATGACCCCCATTGCCCGGATGCTTGCCGATGAGGCATTGCCGCAGCAGCGTTATATAGCTTATTGTGACGAAAATACCGAGCGTAGGCAATTTGAGGCTTGTTACCGTCCATCGGAAGATGTGGTAGTGCTGATAGGCCCAGAGGGTGATTTCAGCCCCGAAGAAGTGAAAATGGCCATTGAAAATGGGTTCGTGCCAGTGACATTCGGCAATAGCCGCTTGCGCACCGAAACGGCCGCCTTGTATGCCGTGGCAGCGGCACACGCCCTGAAACAACGCTGAGCGGGCGGCCATGCCAACAGAGAAGCAAAGCCTCCCTTTCGTTGACAGCCGCCCCCAATAGTTTTCTACGACTGGGAATCGCTTTCCGTTACGAAAGACCTTATCTGTTAGTCAACCACTCAGCACCGCATTTACGGCACTGCCAGTGGGTAATTGCACCTACGCCAGGAGATTTGGCATTCTTGTTTGGCTTTTCTGTCCCTTGCCCAATAACTTTCTTTTCCATACAATTCATGTAATGGCACACTGGACACATATTATTTAAATTCAGCAATGTTTTAGCAAGGCTTAAACCATACCACACAGCAAAGACCGAAGAAATCAAAACATATCCACAAAGCGGGAAAACTCCACTAAATACATGGAATCCTATTGATATCGACATATATGCCCCAATAGTAGCCATGATGGCAGCTTTATGGTAATTGCGCATTTTCACAAATGTCAGTAAATAGGATAATAAAAAGCAAAGCACATGAACCTCGGTAATATAGACAACCAGCAATAGCCACTTGTTCTTGATTGCATAGGTATAAGCCGCTAAATCCTCGAAAACCGACCGCCCCGTAGTTTTGCCATACGCATAGTAAAATGCTACAAATACGAGGCATAACGACACGAATACCCCAAAATCGAGCCAGTTCACCATCTTTCCGGTGGCAAGTTTATCGACATACATCCATCTGAAAAACAACGACAAGAAAATAAACGGCCACACATATCCAAAAAACATCTTAAATTTGCCCCAAAAAATATCCCAAGTAGGATTATCAAAAAAAGGGTAGATATAAGCATAGGACTTGGTAGTAGGGGCAAGATATTTTGAGTCGATAGTCCCAATCTTGCTGCCCAACTTGCACAAGACGTCACCACTGCTCACCATAGAATCCACAGCCACGACGACTCCTTTACTGATATTAATTTCATAGCCATTGACGTGTATTTCTGCATCTTCGGTCAATTCATAAGTTGCCAAGCCATATTCCATGCTCGACGTGTCATGCAAATCGCCATCGGAATTATATACCGACCATATTGACCAAATAGCAATAGCAAAAAGAAGAATATTAAAAAGTATTTTCATGATAAAATAAATTATGATTTAACTTGCATACTTATTTTTCCAAAAATAACAATAGAACGCCTGCTATGTAGTTGTAAGAGTGTTAAATTTGATTAAGCAATAAAATATGAAAGATTTGACGCACTATGACAATAACGAGGATGTGCCAAAATGGATAAATTGGGGTACTTTACTTACAAAATGTAAGTTACAGTGATTGCACTATGAAACTAGCCCAAATTGGCCATTGAAAATTTTGACAGAATGGATGGTCATAGCGACACAGCCATTATATTGGTTAATACAGCTATAAGCCCCGGAGGGGCTGCACCATGCTTAACCGACTGGTGGAGTGAGCGACA
>DVKC01000048.1 GCA_018716295.1 Candidatus Avimuribaculum pullicola | reverse complement strand
CTCGCAATTCCATGGCGTTTTGCGGGGATTTTTTGTAGTGTCATTTACTGAATGTCCCTAATGTAGTTATGTAGGTTGTTGCCGAACTGGCATGATATGACATCTCTTTCCATAAGATAGGCTGCGGCTTGGCAATGTGAAAAATCAGCAAGCTGTTTTTTTGCTGTTATTTCCTTGTTCAGGCACGGCTCTTTCTTTTACCCTCCAATGGGTTCTAATAGTAGATGCAGAATTGCCCTGGAGGGGCTGCGGTTAAGCATGGTATAGCCCCTCCAGGGCTTGTTTTAAAGACGATTTGAGTTTAAATGAAAGAGCCGTGCTGTTCGGGGCTTTGGTTTTGGAAATAATAAAAAATGTGGGATTTATGGATTTCAGCAGATTTGCACAGAAGGTGACTGATAACCGAAATGAAATGAGGCTTGGGATATTTTTTGCTTTACAGGTACCCATTTTCTTTGATACTGGTTATGAAACGGCGATTGTCGGTGTGGTTGCCGTTTTATCGGCTGTCGTGTGCCTGTGCCATATTTATTCGTTGAGGCAGCGCGATGAATGTTTTTCAAATGCCATGGTCTTAAAGAAGGGCAGTTACAGTATATTTATTTGTGTGGTTTTGGTGCTGTTGTGGTTGTTGTTGGTAGTGTAATGAGTATTTGTCGGCGCGGCTCTTTCGTTTAAGCCCCCAAAGCGACCATTAGAGGTAGATATACAGAGGTGTCGCACGTGGGTAGCAACAAAGTGCGGCATCTCCGAAGCCGCTTAGTGTATGTGTTTGCCTTTCTGCAGGTTTCGTTCGCTATTGCTCGCTCCACCCGCAGTTATGCATGGTGCAGCCCCTCCGGGGCTTATTCTAATGACCTATCGGACTTAAATGAAATTTGTCGGTTGTCCTAAGCACAAAGTGGTAGATCGCAAAATGAGTTAAAATCGACATAAAAGCTAATGGCCGATTTGGCTAAACAAAAAAAAACAGGAGCGGGGCTACGGCCTCGCTCCTGCTGTTATGGTAGGGTTGTAGTGTCTTTATCCGAGGAAGCCGAGCAGCACACCGGCGGCAACTGCCGAGCCGATCACGCCAGCCACGTTCGGGCCCATTGCGTGCATGAGCAGGTAGTTCGACGGGTCGTACTTGAGTCCCATGTTGTTGGAAATACGAGCCGACATTGGCACTGCCGATACGCCGGCGTTACCGATGAGCGGGTTGATTTTCTTGTCTTTGCCGAGGAACAGGTTGAAGAACTTCACAAAGAGCACACCCGAAGCCGAAGCGATGACGAATGCCATGAAGCCGAGTGCGAAGATAAGGATTGTTTCCTTTGTGAGGAACTCCGATGCTTGCGTTGATGCGCCCACGGTCAAGCCCAGCAGCATGGTCACGATGTCGGTGAGGGCGTTGCTTGCAGTCTTGGCGAGGCGAGTGGTTACGCCGCTCTCACGCAGCAGGTTGCCGAAGAAGAGCATACCCAGCAGCGGAAGACCCGAAGGAACGAAGAAGCAAGTGAGCAACAAACCGAAAATCGGGAAAAGTATTTTCTCGTTTTGCGACACGGCGCGAGCCGGCTTCATGCGTATGAGGCGTTCTTTCTTGGTGGTGAACAAGCGCATGATTGGCGGCTGGATAACAGGCACGAGGGCCATGTAGGAATATGCCGACACGGCGATTGCGCCCATCAAGTTTGGTGCCAGTTTTGACGAAAGGAAGATAGCTGTCGGGCCGTCGGCACCACCGATGATGGCGATGGCTGCAGCCTGGTCGGGCATGAACCCGAGCCACAGGGCCACCATGTAGGCACCGAAGATACCAAACTGGGCGGCAGCGCCCACAAGCATCAACTTTGGATTGGCGAGCAGTGCCGAGAAGTCGGTCATTGCGCCGATGCCGAGGAAGATGAGCGGCGGATACCAGCCGGCACGCACACCGTTATACAGAATGTTGAGTACCGACCCTTCTTCATAAATACCTATCTCGTTACCCATTTGGAATGGGATGTTTCCTACAAGAATGCCAAAGCCGATGGGCACCAGCAACATAGGCTCGAAGTCCTTCTTGATAGCCAAGTACATGAAGAACAAGCCCACGCATATCATTATCAAGTGCTCGTAGGTGACATTGTGGAAGCCCGTAAATTCCCAAAACTGTTGGAAATTACTGGTCAAGAATTGCGCTAAATCCAGTTCCATAATGGGATTATTCTATTGTGACGAGGTCGGTACCTTCGAGCACCGAGTCGCCCTTGTTTACGTTAATAGCTTTCACCACACCGCTCTTTCCAGCATGGATGTCGTTTTCCATTTTCATTGCTTCGAGGATAACCACCACGTCGTCGCTCTTGAGCGTGTCGCCCACCTTGACGCGGATGTCAACAATCACGCCAGGCAGGGGCGACTTGATGGTGGAAGCCGATGTTTGTACCGACGGCTTGCTGATAATCTTTTGTCCCGACTCGGTGCGTGGAGCGGCAACAGGACGTACAGCCTTTACCGTCGGAGCTTTCTTCTCTTCAAGCTCCACCTTGTAGGGTACGCCGTTAACTTCAATCTGTGCGATGTTGTTTTCAATATCGCCAACGGCAACCTTGTAGTCATTACCGTTGATTTTGTACTTATAGATTTTCATTTTTAGTATTCTTCTATTTTGTAAGTGTTTTAACTATTAGCGACGTACTGGAGTTTCACGCAGCATGTAAATCTTGGAACTCCAAGGCGAATAGGTGCGTTTGACCTTGTTGATTGTGAGAATTGTTTCTTCAAGGTCGTGGGTGTTGAGGTGTTCATAGAGAGCCATGGCAATGGCTGCAATTTCCTCGCCCGAGTCGTGGCGAACCTTGTCGGCTGCGACTTCCGAGCCAGCTTCCTCGCCAAGGTGGGCAATCGCTTTCTTGCGGCGTGCCGACCGAGAGTTGATATAGCCGAAGAGGTAGAAGCACAAGCTGAGCAGAATCAGGGCCGAGAATACTATGAGCATGGCAACGATAGTCATCACGATTCCGCTGCTGTCGTGGGTGCGGAATTTCTCGATATTCTCGTTGGTATCGATTATGACGTTGTTGCTGCTTGGAGTGATGTACTTCTCGTTGCTGCCATCACGCACTTCCCAGAAGGCAGGGTCGAACTTGCCATCGCCGGCAGTCACGCCATCGGCTTTCAGGGCATAGGTCTGGTTGGCCTTGAGGTCGGCAGGGACATATACCTGGTCGAGAAGTGTCTTGCCATCGGTGTCATAGAGTCCTATCCAGTTTTCCTTGCCCAGAGTGAGGCTGAAACTGATGTGGAATGTGCCCTTGTTCGGCTCATTGTCGGCAAAGAACAACACATGCTGGCGTGCAGGGATGTCGGTATGCACATCGCCGCGCGGCACGGGATATTTCGTTGGGTTGGTGCTGTCGTTGGTGAGGAACACGGTAGAAATCTCCATGTGGTTGTAGGTAGAGTTGTAAAGCTCTATCCACCCGTGCCTCAAACCATAGTCATCGACATAGTTGCTGTCGTTCTGCACCATCACCTCGTTGATGTACAGCCCCCTGCGCCCTTGGGCGAACGAGGCTATCGAGGCGGTGAAGCACAGCAGCAATAATAATGCTATTCCTTTTATTTTCATCTTAGGTATGTGTATGAAAGGGTGGATATTACAAAGGAATGTTGCCATGCTTCTTGGCAGGGTTGGCGACTTTCTTGGTCTGCAACTGTTGCAGGGCGCGAATGATGCGGAAGCGCGTGTTGCGCGGCTCGATCACGTCGTCGATGTAGCCATACTTGGCGGCATTGTAAGGATTGCAGAAGAGGTCGTTGTATTCCTTTTCCTTTTCAATGATATATTGCTTGAAGTCGGCCATAATCTTTTCGGCTTCTTCGGGCTTGCCTGCCTCCTTGGCAGCCTTGGCAGCATCTTTTGCCTTCTTTGCATCGCTGGCATAGAGCACTTCGGCAGCACCGGCAGCACCCATAACGGCGATTTCGGCAGTAGGCCAAGCATAGTTCATGTCGCCACGCAACTGCTTACAGCTCATCACGATGTGGCTACCGCCATAGCTCTTGCGCAGTGTTACAGTGACTTTTGGCACAGTGGCTTCGCCGTATGCATAAAGCAACTTGGCACCGTGCAAGATTACGGCATTGTACTCTTGTCCTGTGCCAGGCAGGAAGCCAGGAACATCGACGAGCGAAACGATAGGAATATTGAATGCGTCGCAGAAGCGCACGAAGCGTGCGGCCTTGCGCGAAGCGTTGCAGTCGAGCACGCCAGCGAGGTATTTAGGCTGGTTGGCAACGATACCCACCGACTGACCGTTGAAGCGGGCGAAACCGATGATAATGTTCTTGGCATAGTCGCGCGACACTTCGAGGAACTCGCCGTTGTCGATGATTGCGCCTATCACTTCATACATGTCGTAAGCCACGTTGGCTTGTTCGGGTATGATGTCGTTGAGCGAGTCTTCGAGGCGGTCGATAGGGTCGGTGCAAGTGACGAGCGGCGTTTCTTCAAGATTGTTTTGTGGAATGAAGCTGATGAGCTTGCGAATGATCTTGATAGCCTCTTCGCCGTCTTCGGCAGCGAAGTGAGCCACACCCGACTTGGATGCATGTACCTCGGCACCGCCAAGGGCTTCTTGTGTCACGTCTTCGCCGGTAACGGTCTTGACAACTTTAGGCCCAGTGAGGAACATGTATGAAATACCCTTTGCCATGATGGTGAAGTCGGTCAATGCAGGTGAATAAACTGCACCGCCAGCGCAAGGGCCGAGGATAGCCGAAATCTGGGGAACTACGCCCGAAGCAAGGATATTGCGTTGGAAAATCTCGGCATATCCAGCAAGGGCATTGATACCCTCCTGTATGCGGGCACCGCCCGAGTCGTTAAGCCCGATTACAGGTGCGCCCATCTTCATGGCCATGTCCATGATTTTGCAAATCTTCTGTGCCATGGTTTCGGACAGCGAGCCGCCAAAAACAGTGAAGTCTTGAGCGAATACATATACCAGGCGGCCTTCGATAGTGCCATATCCTGTTACAACGCCGTCGCCAGGGAAAGATTTCTTTTCTTGTCCGAAGTTGGTGCAACGGTGGCGCACAAACATGTCGAGTTCTTCAAAACTGCCCTCGTCAACGAGTTGTGCTATGCGTTCACGTGCAGTATATTTACCTTTGTCGTGCTGTTTTTGGATAGCTTTTTCACCGCCACCCAAACGGGCTTCTTCACGAAACCTTATCAGCTCTTGTACTTTTTCGAGTTGAGTGCTCATGTTTTATCTTGTAATAAAATAGTCTGATTTAGAAACTTATTTCTTGTTGGGGTCTTCACACAGTTCCACAAGTGCGCCGCATGTCGATTTCGGGTGCAAGAATGCGATGTTCAAGCCTTCGGCACCTTTGCGAGGAGCTTTGTCGATGAGGCGCACACCCTTGCCCTCGGCTTCGGCGAGAGCATTGGCAACACCGTCTTCAACGGCAAAAGCGATGTGTTGTATGCCGCCACGACCGCCGTTCGAAGCGATATACTTGGCTATCGCGCTGTCTTCGGCAGTAGCTTCGAGCAATTCGATTTTGGTTTGGCCTACTTTGAAGAAAGCAGTTTTTACTTTTTGGTCGGCAACTTCTTCTATGGCAAAGCATTTAACGCCCAAAATGTTCTCGTAGAAAGGTATGGCTTCTTCAAGACTTGTTACGGCTATACCCACATGTTCGATATGCGAAATGTTCATAATAGATATATTTAAAAAGTTAATAAATTTTGTTTAGTCCATGTAAGGATATACTTCCTTGCAAATGTACTGCAAAATCGCCAATTACCAAAAATAAAATACAGCCAAACTGCCGCCAAAAACAGCTTCTACATAGCCGCATCTCTACAGCCCTGTGAAAGTGGACAATTACCTGCTGGTTACGTTCGTTATCGCTTATTCCATTATGTGGTATATTATAGCCAAAAAATGGTTATTAGCCCGCAAAATGTGTAAGGCAAAGGCTTTTTAGTCCCTGTCAGTATAAAATATAATGCGATTCGGGTTTAGTCGGTGGCAGTGTCGTTTGATTCTTGGGATTGTGCCTCTTGCCGCTTTTTTGCCTCGGATTTCAATTCTTTAAACATGCGTTTCGTCATGAATCCTTCTGTGATTTGTTCGTCAGAAGTCACTTCTTTTGACATTATCCACACAAAGATAAGTCCGCCCCATATTTGGTCTTTTGAATTATAACATCCTTCGTAATTCCAACCACGTTTTGACATATAATTCATTGCCGAAACCATGGTATTAAATTTGATTTCTTTGCCAGCGGCATCGACCAACTTATTGTCCTTGAAACTATCTTGTCCATAGTCAATAGAGAGGGAAACACGATTGTTTTTCAGGTCTTTTTCGTTACCCATTAGAGTGCAATATACCTTATATGGTGTTTGTGCATACGCCATGGTACTTATTACCAAGCCGATTAAGAAAGAAATTAAGATTTTCATATCAAGTATAGAATTAAAATTTGTTTCAATATAATTATTACTGGATTTTGCGGTGGAGGAGGTAGGCAAGCACTTCTTGCTGGATGCGGGAGTGCAACAGGCTGTTGGCTGCCAGGTAAACGGCAGTGAATGCAACCACTTGAGCTGCGAGCAGTGGCAGCGGGTGGTGCAACAGCAGCGGCAACAGCGTCACTGGCACAAGCGACAGTAGCGACAGTGCGACGTAGGGCAGCAACTCCTTGGCCATAGTCCATGAACTGTATTGCGTGGTGCTTGATACGAGCCATACGGCATATACAAAATATACCACTGTGGCAATGACTTGCCCGCCGACAAGCCAGCCAATGCCAAAAGGCAAAGTGGCTATGATGGCCACGATGGCAAGAGTGTCCTTGACGGCTTCGGAATAGACCATGCGCCGCGCCGCCCCGAGTGCTATGATGTGGTTGTTGTAGAGCGATGTCAGCACCACGAAGATGCCACGCACTACCAGCATTTGGAATAGTGGTATGGCTTCGTCCCACTTCTCGCCGAAAAGCAGGTGGAACAATGGTGTGGCTATGGCGGCAAGCAGCAGCATCGAGGGAAACACAATGTAGGCCGTGAATTTGTGGGTCTTGGACATCATGCGGTGGAATCGTTCCAGATTGTCTTGGCAACCGCTCAGTATTGGCAAGAACGAAGCTGTCACTACTTGCGAAAGCGACGATACGCCCATTTTGCTCCATTTGTCGGCCTGAGTATAGTAGCCCAATTTCGACAAGTTGTAGTATGCCCCTATGATAAATGAGTAAATATTCTGGAACAATATGTTGAGAAACGAACTTGCCATAATTCCGGCACCGACCTTGAATATCGAGCGCAACGAGGCGAGGCTGAAACGCTCGCGCGGCCACCAGTGCGACGTGCACCACAGCAACAGCGACTTGACGGCGGCCAGCACTATTGTCTGCCACACTATTGCCCAAGCCCCCATGCCGGCCAATGCCAGCCATATTCCAACTGCGCCGCTTGCAACCAAACCCACGGTGTTGCTGACGGCTATCATTTTCACGTCCATGCGCTTGGTGAGGCGGTTGGTCTGCACTATTGCCGTGGCGTTGATTACAAACGACAAGAACATCACGCGCGCGGGAGCTACGAGCCGCCCTGCGGCACCAAACAAGTCGTCGATGAGCGGTGCGCAAAACCACAGCACGGCATATATGGCCACGCTCATGCACAAGTTGAAGTATAATACGGTGCAATAATCGGTTTCGGTGGGTGACTTTTTCTGCACAAGGGCGTTGGAGAAGCCGCTATCGATGAATAGTGCCGCAAATGCCTGGAAAACGAGCACTGCACCGACAAGTCCAAACTCCTCGGGTGCAAGCAGGTTGGCAAGTACGATACCCGTGACGGCATACAACACTTGTGACGATAATCGGTCGATGGTGTTCCACTTGAGTGTTTGTGCAGTTTTGAATTTCAGGCTTTCTTCTTCCATGTGGCAAAATTACTAAAATATTACATTTTTCCGTAATAATATCCCTATTGGGGCAGTCGGCACATTCAATATGATTTTTTTCATAATTTTGCCGCGTATAATCAATCCCCCGGCATATTGCAGATGAATATTAATATTACCACATATAAGTCGGCCATTATTGCCATGTTGTGTGTCGTGGCATCATGCGACCTTATCGACTATCACCCCTATGATGTGCGCATTTCGGGTGAAACCGACGTAAATGCGACAAACATCGAGCGCATCGAGCAGCAATGTCAAGGGAAAGAGTCGGTCAAGGTAGCAGTTATTGGCGATAGCCATCGTTGGTATGACGAGTTGCAGTATTTTGTCAAGACAGTCAATCGCCGTGGCGACATAGATTTTGTCATTCACGATGGCGACCTCAGTGAATATGGCTACACGCAAGAATTCACGTGGGCGCGTGACTATCTGTCGGACTTGAATGTGCCGTATGTGGCGTTGATAGGCAACCATGACTGCCTCGGTACCGGGCGTGATGCTTTTCGTGCCGTGTATGGCGCGACTAATTTTGCATTTATTGCGGGCAGAGTGAAATTTGTGTGCCTCAACACCAATGCGCTCGAATATGACTATTCCGAGCCGATACCCGATTTTGATTTTATTACCGCCCAGGCAACCGACCGCATGGGTGAATTTGATTGCACGGTGGGTGTGATGCATGCGCGTCCAGGCGACGACGTGTTCAATAATAATGTAGATGATGTGTTTCATTACTACATGACACAATTGCCTGGACTTATATGTTGCATCAACGGCCATGGTCACTCGCTCAAGCATGACGACCTCATGGGCGACGGCATAATTTACCACCAGTCAACAAGCCTTGACGATCGCATCTACCTGCTGTTTACTTTCAACAACGATGGCACATACAGTTATGAAGAGGTTGCTTTTTAAGATATTTTGCGTCGTTGCCGGCATCATCGCCGCATTTCCTGCCAGTGCCAGCAACGACACTGTGCCACACGACAGCATACAGCGGTTGTTGCGCTATGAGCAGCGATTGGAACGAATACAGCAGCGTTGGCAACGGCTTATACCGTCGTATGGCAAGATACAGTATGCCGGCAATATGGGACTGATTTCTTTTGGCACTGGGTGGTCGTATGGTCGCAACAAGCAGTGGGAAACCGATTTCTTTGTCGGATTCTTGCCGAAATATGAGTCGGATGCGGCAAAAGTGACGCTCACGCTTAAACAGAATTTTATGCCATGGAAATGCCATATCAATGAAAGTTGGAATTTCGAGCCGTTGGCGTGCGGGTTATATTTCAACACTGTGCTGCATAACGACTTCTGGGTTCGGCAGCCCGACCGTTATCCAAAGGGGTATTATTGGTTTTCGACGCGCATACGCACCAATGTGTATGTCGGGCAACGCATCACATTTAAGATACCACGGCAAAAACGATTCTTTGCGCGGTCGATAACAGCGTTTTATGAAATAAGCACTTGCGACTACTACATATTGAGCCATGTGGGTAATAGTGGCTACTCGATATGCGATCTCATAAGTCTTTCGTTTGGCATCAAGATGCAGATTTTCTAATGTGGCAATTCGTGGAGGTGAAAAGGAAAGGGGTTGCTCGGCATTATGCCTTGCAGCCCCTCTTATATTAGCCACACCAAAGGATGCGATGAAACTCCGATAATCAGGTTTTGAGGTCTTCCGTCCTTTGTAATCCGCTGTGCCCCGTAGAGCAAATCCTTGCAGAATGCGGCCCGCCATTGGACGAGAAAGATTGTCTCGGCATTTCATTAAAATTTGATGAGTTTCCCAATCTACTTTGATGTGGTATGTTTCATCTTTGTAATGCAAATGTAATACACTTATTCCTATTTTCCAAATAATGGACAGAAAAAATTAGGGAAAAATTTCTTTAATTACACGGTGTCGGCACTTGGCTTGTGTGGCACGTTATGAGGCTGAATATTTGTTGCCGGCAGCGGCTGTCACCATTCCTTTAAATTCCAGGTCGATGAGCAGCCCGAGCAGTTGTGACATGGGTATTTTAAGGGTCGCGTAGATGACGTTTACATGCACTGGGTCGCTGTGGCTCTTCAAAAAGTCATAGACAATCTGTTCTTCGGCACTGAGTGTCGGGAACAATTCACGTTGAGTGCCGTGGGCATTTGTGGCTGGGGGCATGTCCCACTGCATGGCTTGTGCCAAGTCGGCAGCCGATGTTATGAGAGATGCCACATTGCGTCGTATGAGCTGGTTGCAGCCCGCCGAGTACTGGTCGGTGGCACGTCCCGGCAGTGCAAACACGTCGCGGTTGTAGCTCGAAGCGATGCTTGCTGTTGCCATCGCCCCGCCTTTCTCGGCCGATTCTACCACGATGGTGCAATCGGCAAGTGCAGCAACTATGCGGTTGCGTGCAAGGAAATTGGCCCGGCTGATGTAGTCGTGCGAAGTATAGTCGGTGAGCAATGCTCCACCACGGCTTATCATCTCGTTTGCTGTGCTGCGGTGCATTGCAGGATATAGCGTGTTTAGCCCGTGTGCCAGCACGGCGGCTGTAGGCACTCCCTCATGCAGTGCAGCGCGGTGGGCGGCAATGTCGATTCCATAGGCGAGCCCGCTTACAATCAACAGTTCTCCCTTGAACATCGTTGTTAAGTCGGCGACAAGTGTTTCGCAGAAACGGCGACCATAGTCGGTCGCATTGCGTGTCCCCACGATGCTGACCACTTTGGGACGGTTCAGGTCGCATTGCCCGCGCGAGTAAAGCAGGATTGGCGCATCAGGTGCATTGGTCAACCGTGCAGGAAAATCGGGATCGGTAAAATAAGTGACATTTATGCCATTGTCGGCAACATAGCGTGCTTCTTCCTTGGCCATTGCCAATACCTTGTGGCGGTAGCTGTTGTCGGTTATCTTGTTGTGCGACTGTAGCAGCTGCACTAATTCGCGGCTGTCGGCGGCAAAGAATGCGGCCTCGTCGGGCAGCACATCAAGCAGTTTTCCGGCCAGTTCCATGCCCATGCCGCGAATGGCAGCAAAAGCAATTCGGTAGGCTAATTGGCAGCTGTCGTTCACGGTTGGAAGTAATCTTTAAATGCCTTGGCAATGGCTTCGCCACGCGAGAGTTTGCCCCCTTCGAGGCACACGCAACTCACCATCGCGCTTACGGCCATTTTGCCAGTTGCCTTGTTGAAAATGTCTTGGTGGAAGATAAATCTAACTCCCTGCATCTCAATCCACAGGCTGCTGACCATGGTGTCGCCGCTGCGCAACGGCGTCTTGTAATCGATTTCCACACGGTTGAGCACTGGGATAATGCCGCGCTGTTGCATCTGTTCAAACGAAAATCCGGCATGGCGGCAAAAAGCGTGGCGCGTGTGTTCGAGGTAGTGCAGGTAGTTGGCGTTATTGACTATGCCCTCGCTGTCGAGTTCATAGTCGCGAACCTCCATTTCAAGTGAAAATATATAGTTATGCATTAGTCCTTGGGTTTTGTCCCCGCAAATTTAGGCAAAACGGAGTTTTTTACCTAAATTTGAATGGATAAATCAACCGTATGATAACAATGAAATATCTTTATATCGCCTTAATTGCATGTTTGGTCGCGGCCAGTGACGCGGCTGCGTGTACGTCGGCAATAGCTTCGGGGCGTGTGACGGCAAATGGCCGACCCCTGCTGTGGAAGCATCGTGACACTGGTGCTGGCGACAACAAGGTGGAACGGATTGCTGCCACCGACTCGACATTTGAGTACGTAGCCCTGTTCAATGCCGCCGACCGCGATTGCCGCGAGGCGTGGATAGGGTATAACTCGGCTGGCTTTGCAGTGATGAATACAGCCGTGTATAATCTCAAGGACGACACTGTGACTAACATGGATCGTGAAGGATTGGTGATGACCGAGGCATTGAAACGTTGCCGCTCGGTTGGCGATTTTGCCCGATTGCTCGACAGCTTGCCGCGCCCGTTGGGAGTTGAAGCCAATTTTGGTGTAATCGATGCCGCTGGCGATGGCGCATATTTTGAAACTTGCAATTATGGATATGTGAAATATGACCTTGCCGATGCTCCCGATGGCGTATTAGTACGCACAAATTATGCCCATAGCGGACGCAATGGCGAGGGGAAAGGTTACACGCGCGAAGACAATGCGTGGCACTTGCTTGAGCCACACATTGCAAATCATTGCGTATCGGCCGAATTGTTCACCGAGGTGTTGTCAAAGCAGTTCTATTGCAGCCGCACGGGTGTGGACGATACTTATAGCGAGAAGCAAGTGCTTGCCGACCAGGATTATATACCACGTTATACATCTACGGCGACTGTCGTTGTAGAAGGTGTAGTCGAGGGCGAAAGACCGTTGCTTACTACTATGTGGATAGGGTTGGGGTATCCGCCATGCGCCGAGTTGAGGACTGTGTGGCTGGGCGATGGAGGCTTGCCCGATGAGTTGCGTGGAGTGGGCTATAATGGCCATTCACCATTGTGCGACACCGTGATGGCTCGTAAAGCCCGTGTGTTCTCGCCAGTGGACGGAGGTAAACATCGCGTTGATATCGGCAAGTTATACAATAGCCGTGGTACAGGATATTGCCAGCAACTCATACCACGCAATAAGGAGGCTTACCGCCGAGGATATGAACTGCTTGAAGCTCGGCGTAAAAAACTCGCGAGATGATGAAACGTGTCGAAACAGCATCGTTCTCAATACTTAGCGGACGTTTTGCCCGCATGTTGATGATGCGGCATATCGGGCGAATGTGGTGGGTATATGCGTTGCCTGTGGTTGCGTGTCTTGGGCTTGCATTTGCCGACATAAGATTTTTGCTCATTGCGCTGATGCTTGTATTTGTCATCTTGCCGCCATTGTTGTTTTTTGTATATTTCAATTATGGGCTTGACCCGCTTAACCGTTATAACGTAATGGAAAAGACGCTTGTGGCCGACGAAGCGGGATTGTCGATGCTTATCGATGAAAAATATGGACTCAAAAATAACGTGGTGCGCTTGTCATGGGACGATGTTGCAGGGCGTGAAGTGCAGGCAGGGTGCGTGGTGATATATGTTCACAAGTATCGTGGAAATAGGTTTGTAGCTGTGCCGTTGAGTGCGTTCCCCTCCGAGCAGGTATTGCGTGATTTTATAGCCCTTTTTGATGCTGTCAATGCTGTGGCTTCCACGGCAAGAGAATAAGTTGCATGGTCGTAACTGTAGTCTTATTTCGCATTCAACAATAAAACTCTCGGGATTGTTTCTAAAAACTCTCCAAACTTCTTCATCCATTTTGAACCATCTGCTAATCCAGTGATGCCACTTTTGCGTATGTCAGGAGCGAGTCTTCCCAATGTTTCCCACTTTTATATTCAAGGACTTGTGACCGGCCAAGGATTTCGGCAAACATATTGCTATTTCAATAAATTCCGGTTACTTGCTTCTTCCAATACTTTCATTTGCTGGATGGCAATTTGGTTCAGCTTGACCAATCTATCAGATTGCGAAACGCCTTCATTTATAAATACGGCATTCAGGTTTTCCATATTTGACAGGCATATCAATTCATTGATGGTGGCATAATCTCTGATGTTTCCTTTCAAGTTGGGATGAGAATCTCGCCATTGTTTTGCAGTTTGACCGAATAAAGCAACATTAAGGACATCTGCTTCATTGGCATAGACATAGGATATTTGTTGAGGGGTTAACTGCGAAGGGATTAGGTTTTTTTGATGGCATCGGTATGAATGTGATAATTGATTTTAGACAATTCTCTTTTTGCTGTCCAACCTAATAACTTATGCTTTTCTTCCTGTAAACGTTGATATTCTTTTACCAACAATAATTGGAATCGAGGACTTATCCACATCCCAAAATGGTAGGCAATGTCTTTGTGAGCATAAGTTCCTCCGTATCTTCCAGCTTTAGCTACAATGCCGATTGCAGCGGTTCGCTCAATCCAAGTTTTAACAGATAAAACGAAATTATTGCTGCCTGTAGCATCTCTAATTGTACCGAATTCGGTATAATTAAAATTCGGATTATATAGAGCTTCCCATTCGCCTATGTATTCAATAGTACTTTTCAGACTCAACCATCGGAAAATGATATGCTCTTGCATTTGGCTGTGAGCCATGTCCGTTAATGAAATATAGTCTTCTTGCCCCTGTTGGAGTAGGCTTATTTCAGCATTGTCTATGTGTATAATTTGCTTTTTCATGACATTTATTATCGGGTAGTAGATATACTATTAATGTAAAGGGGGTAAATACTATGGCGGCTAGGTGCTGGGGTGAAAAACACCCGGAGCAGTGACAAGCCGCCATAGTGTATGGCCATACTTTTGTGGCTGTGGGTTACTTTTTGTTGGCGATGATATATTGTGCTATTTGCACGGCGTTGAGTGCTGCGCCTTTTTTGATTTGGTCGCCTACAATCCAGAAGCTAAGACCGTGGTCATTGGCGAGGTCGCGGCGAATGCGGCCAACGTAAACAGGGTCTTTTCCTGCCACGAATAGCGGCATGGGATATTGCTTTTCGGCTGGATTGTCAACAACTACTATGCCTTGTGCCTTGGCGAAGGCTTCGCGGGCCTCTTCGGGTGTGATTGGGCGTTCCGTTTCGACCCATATTGCCTCGCTGTGGGCGCGCATTACAGGCACGCGCACGCACATTGCGCTCACGCTCAACGACGGTTCGTGCATGATTTTGCGCGTTTCGTTGAACATTTTCATTTCCTCCTTGGTGTAACCATTGTCTTGGAACACGTCGATGTGAGGTATCACGTTGTAGGCCAGCTGGTATGCAAATTTATCCACTACAGGTTCGCGTCCAGCGGCGAGGTCGGTGTATTGTTGCACAAGTTCGTCCATTGCGGCAGCTCCAGCACCGCTTGCAGCCTGGTAGGTGGCCACATGCACACGGCGTATTTTTGCCAAGTCGTTGATTGGTTTCAGGGCTACTACCATCTGTATTGTGGTGCAGTTGGGATTGGCGATAATGTTGCGAGGTGTGTTGAAGGCATCGTTGCCGTTGACCTCAGGCACAACCAATGGCACATCGTCGTCCATGCGGAATGCGCTTGAATTGTCAATCATCAGTGCTCCGTGCTTGGTGATTGTGTCGGCAAATTCGCGCGAAGTCCCGGCACCGGCCGATGTGAATGCAATATCTACGCCCTTGAAGTCGTCGTTGTGCTTGAGTTCGCGCACCTCAACCTCGGTGCCTTCAAAGGAATATTTGCGGCCAGCACTGCGGCTTGACCCGAACAACAACAACTCGCTTACCGGGAAATGCTGCTCGGCAAGCACACGCAGGAACTCCTGCCCGACGGCACCACTGGCGCCAACAATTGCTACTTTCATATTCTATCTTTAAAATTTGGGCGCAAAATTACTATTAACTTGTGAATATCCAATGCGTTTGGTCGCAAATTTGTGCAAAATCATTGCTCTTTGGCCGAATTGGATGGGGCAAGCAGGCTGTCGTAACGTTTCTTGTCGTTTATGACTTCCATGGCTTGCTTGAAAATGGGGTCGCGGTGGTTTATCACCATGTTGTAAGCACCAGTGTCGGCATATACGTCGCGGGCAATCAGGGCTTTGACCACATCGGCAATTAGCTGCCGGCTGCGTTGGTATTGGATTGTGTCAAATTTTATGCTGTCGCGGGTGCCGGCGGCTTGTAGGTTGGCAAGCATGGCATCGTCCACTGTGAAGTCACGGTCGAAGTCGGCAAGGTTCTTGTGCTTTTCCGAAATTTCTTTGCGGTGCTTGTCAACGTAGTCGATGACATACTGGTTGAGTGTGCCGCGAGCCACGAGGTCGCGGTAGTAGTCGCTAAATTCGGTGGTGTCGAGCGGGACAAACACATCGGGCATAATGCCACCACCGCCATATATCAAGCGGCGCGATTTCAATGTGTAGTATGATAGCGAATCGGGCATGTGTATGCTGTCGGCGTTGGCCAACTCTCCATCGAGGAAGCGGTTGTAGATATCCTTGTTGTAGCTTTCACGGTCGCCGGCAGTGTAGGGCTTCTGTATGCACCGCCCCGACGGAGTGTAATAGCGTGCCACTGTGAGGCGTATCATCGAACCATCTTCAAAACGGAATGGGCGTTGCACAAGTCCTTTCCCGAAAGTGCGCCGTCCCACGATGACGGCACGATCCCAGTCTTGCAATGCTCCAGCAAGGATTTCGCTTGCCGATGCCGAGTATTGGTCAACCATCACCACCACGCGGAAATCATTGTCGGTGTATTTGCCGCGTCCGTTGGCTTGGGCATCGAACCGTGGAGAATTGTTGCCCATTGTGTAAACAATCTCGCAGTCCCTGCCAAGGAAATTGTTGGCAAGATCGACGGCAGTCTGCAAGTATCCGCCGCCGTTGTTTGTCAGGTCGATAATCAAGTGCTCCATGCCTTGCTTTTTCAGGTCGGCTATGGCATTGTTGAATTCTTCGTCGGTTTTTTTACCAAAACGGCTCACTTTCACATATCCAGTGTGCTTGTCGGCCATGTATGCGGCATCGATGCTGTAGAGAGGGATGTCGTCGCGGGTTATGCGGAACGGGATAAGTTCGGCCACTCCGCGCCGTTTCACAAGGATGTTTACCTTTGAACCTTTTTTGCCGCGCAACATTTTCATTATCTTTGTGTTGCGCATCTTTTTGCCAGCAATTACCGTGTCCTCGACTTGTATTATGCGGTCGCCAGCTTGCATACCCACGCTTTCGGCCGGGCCGCCTACGATGGTTTGTATCACATATAGCGTGTCTTGCAGCATGTTGAACGAAATGCCTATGCCGCTGAACTCACCTTCAAGAGGCTCTTCGAGTTCGCGTGTTTCCTCGGGAGTGGAGTATGACGAGTGCGGGTCGAGTTGTTCAAGCATACCCTTGATGGCATCTTCCACCAGCTTGTTTTCATTGACCGAATCAACATAGAATTGAGAAATTGCAAACTCGGCGTTCATCAATTTCTTCAAAGTATTTACTTCACTCGCCTTGGCGGTCGAAGCGAACATGGCCACAACCGCGATAAATAACAGCAATCTTTTCATTGTTTGATATTTTTTTGTCAGGAGTTATTGTATCATGTTTTATTTTACTTTCCACGTTTGTGGGATTAACGCCGGGTCGCAACGGTGTGGCAGATAGGCCGAAACGTCTTGCCCGTATTTCACGAGTTCGCGCACGATGCTTGAGCTGATGTGTCCATACTCTGGCAGCGTGTACAGCAGCACCGTTTCAAGCCCCGACAAGGCTCTGTTGACCTCGGCGAGGTTTTTCTCGTATTCAAAGTCTTGTATCATGCGCACCCCGCGCAGTATGAACGAAGCTCCGCATTGCTTGGCAGCATCGACCGTCAGCCCGTTGTAAGAAATAACTTTTACACGCGGCTCGTCACGGAAAATACTGCTTATCCATGCAATGCGCTCGTCGAGCGTTGTAAGTGTCAGCTTGTTGTAATTTATGCCTATGGCTACGACGATTTCGTCGAATAGCGGTAATGCACG
Organism: Candidatus Avimuribaculum pullicola; assembly: GCA_018716295.1. Lineage (GTDB taxonomy): Bacteria > Bacteroidota > Bacteroidia > Bacteroidales > Muribaculaceae > Avimuribaculum > Avimuribaculum pullicola. The sequence continues at coordinate 14,959 of DVKC01000048.1, read as the reverse complement.
TTCCACTATCGATTCATGCCCAACGGTGAATGGGTCGAACGAGCCAGGGAAAAGGGCGATGCGCTGCCCCATTGTGTCACTTGGTGATATCTTCTTCATCTTCCAATACTAGATTGTCGATAATAAAATTTTGCCTTTCCATGGTGTTTTTGCCCATGTAGAATGCTAACATCTCTTGCACGGCATCTTCTTTGCGCAGTGTCACACGGTCGAGCCGCATGTCGGGGCCGATGAAGTCGCGGAACTCATCATCGGAGATTTCGCCCAAGCCCTTGAATCGTGTGATTTCGGCGTTGTCGCCAAGCTTGTTGATTGCGGCGATGCGTTCCTCGTCGTTGTAGCAATAGTATGTTTCCACTTTTCCCTGTCCTGTGGCATCTTTCTTGCCTGTGCGTCGTTTTCGCTTGGCTTCTTTCTTGTTGCGCACACGGAAGAGCGGTGTTTGCAGTATGTACACGTGTCCTGTTTTTATAAGCTCGGGGTAGAATTGCAGCAGGAATGTAATCATTAGCAGCCTGATGTGCATTCCATCGACATCGGCATCGGTCGCGATTATCACTTTGTTGTAGCGCAATCCTTCCAGCCCATCCTCGATGTTTAGGGCTGCATGAAGCAGGTTGAACTCTTCGTTTTTATACACCTCGCGCTGGTGCATTCCGTAGGAGTTGAGCGGTTTTCCGCGCAGCGAGAACACGGCTTGCGTTTCCACGTCACGAATTTTTGTTATTGAACCGCTTGCCGAGTCGCCCTCGGTGACGAAAATCATGGTTTCGTCGCGCCGGTCGCCTTTAGAGTCGTTGAAGTGTACGCGGCAATCACGCAGTTTGCGGTTGTGCAAGGCCACTTTCTTGGCATTTTCGCGGGCTTGTTTCACCACGCCCGCCATAGCCTTGCGCTCACGTTCCGAAGCAACGATTTTTTTCAACATCGCATCGGCCACATCGGGTGTCTTGTGCAGGAAGTTGTCGAGTTCTTTCTTTATGAAGTCGTTTATGAACTTGTACACCGTCGGGCCGCCCTCATACATTACCGTGCTACCCAGTTTTATCTTTGTTTGGGACTCGAATATGGGTTCGATTACCTTTATGCTGATTGCAGCCACAATGCCGTTGCGTATGTCGTTGTATTCAAAGTTTTTGTTGAAAAATTCCTTGATAGTGCGCGACAGTGCTTCGCGGAATGCCGATTGGTGTGTGCCTCCCTGTGTGGTGTGCTGTCCGTTGACAAACGAATAAAATTCTTCGCCGTATTGCGAGGTGTGCGTCAGTACCACCTCGATGTCGTTATCCTTGAAGTGGATAAGCGGGTAGAGTGGTGCTTGCGTCATGTAATCGTTCACCAAGTCGGCCAATCCGTGGGTTGAGCGGTACTTCTTTTTGTTGTATATAATGGTGAGGCCCGTGTTCAGGTATGAATAGTTTTTCACCATCGGCTCGATGATGTCGTCGCGGAAAGAGAAGTTGCGGAACAGCTCGCCGTCGGGCTTGAAGCAGATGTAAGTGCCGTTTCCCGTGCCGTCGGGCGCATCGATAATGCCACTTTCCTCGATAAGTTTGCCGCGCTCGAAGCGAGCCGATGCCATCTTGCCGTCACGGAACGACTGCAGGACAAGAAATTCAGACAATGCGTTGGTGGCTTTTAGTCCCACGCCGTTCAGTCCCACCGAGCCTTTGTAGTTTGAACTGTCGAATTTGCCGCTGGTATTCATTTTTGAAGCGGCATTTACCACGTCGGGCAGAGGAATGCCGCGCCCATAGTCACGAATGGTCACCACGTTGTCGGCCAGTGTGACTTCAATCACGTTGCCATATCCAGCCAGGTGTTCATCGACAGCGTTGTCCATTACCTCCTTGAAGAGCACGTATATGCCATCGTCGGATTGTGAGCCATCGCCCAATCGCCCGATGTACATGCCAGGCCTCAACCTCACATGCTCAAGCGATTCGAGCGTAACGAGGTTGGAGTATTCACTTGGTTCGCCGTTAATAAGGTCTGTATCTTGTCCTGTTATATCTTCTGCCATCTGCTATTCCAGTTATTAACAGGCAAATTTACAAATAAAATTCCAATATTCCGTCGGTGTGTCCTGCGGTGACATGGCAAAAGCTGAAAAATGTGTCGTGTTTACACGGCAGGAAGGCTCATGCCATTGAGTTTGCGGTACAGGTCGAGGGCATAAACGTCGGTCATGCCGCTTATGTGGTCGATAACGGCTTGTATCTTTTCAAATAGTGTTGGGGCATACACGTCATATTGTTGTGGGAATTTGCTCAGCAGCAATTGTGAGTAGTTGCGCTCGGGGTAAAGCACTGCCTCGGTGAGCTTGCGCAACAGTTCGGTGATGATTTGATGTCCTGCAAGGTCAACGTCAACTACGTCGCTGGCACGGTAAATCTTTTCGTATGCCATGTCGCTGCATCGCTGGTAGGCCAGTCGCGGACGGTCAGTGAGGTGGTCGATGAGGCAGCCAGGGAATGTGCCTTGCAGTATTTCCTGCTCATGCTCGATGAATATGCGGCAGCACTCTTTTACAAGCACGCCGATGATGCATGAGCGCAGGTACACCACTTTTTCGTTTTTGTCATCGACGTGCGACATCACGTCGATTATGTGCCGTTGCTTGTCGGTGTCGAAGAATCCCAGTAGCAAGTCCATCACTTCTTGTGTGTTGAGTATCTTCAACTTGTGGGCATCCTCGATGTCCATTATCTGGTAACAAATGTCATCGGCGGCTTCCATAAGGTAAACGAGCGGGTGGCGGCAATACCGCTCTTCCTCGATTTTGATGAGTCCAACCTCATTGGCTACACGCTCGAAAATGTCGCGCTCGGTGGTGAAGAAGCCGAATTTCCCTTTTTGTCCGCACTTTGACGACGAGAAGGGGTATTTTACTATCGAGGCAAGCATGGAATAGGTCATCGCAAATCCACCAGGGCGGCGGCCTTTGAACTGGTGCACGAGCAATCTGAACGAGTTGGCGTTCCCTTCAAAGTGTATAAGGTCGTCCCATTGTTGGGCGGTAAGGTGCTCTTTGAATTTCAGCCCGTCGCCTTCGCTGAAAAATGCGCCGATTGACTTCTCGCCCGAGTGTCCGAAAGGTGGATTCCCAAGGTCGTGTGCCAAGCAAGCTGCCGCAACTATCTCTTCGATGTTGTGGAACTTTTTCACCCACGGTTCGTGTGCATATTTCTCACGCAGTTTCCGAGCCACCTCGCTGGCTAATGATTTGCCCACGCTCGAAACTTCAAGGCTATGGGTCAGGCGGTTGTGTACAAATATACTGCCTGGTAGCGGGAACACCTGTGTCTTGTTCTGCAAGCGTCGGAATGGCGATGAGAATATGAGTCTGTCGTAGTCGCGCTGGAAATCGCTGCGAATGGTTTCGCGGTTGTCGGTGTAGTGTTCCAGTCCAAGGCGTTTGCCGCAGATGAGTCGATTCCAATCCATGCTGCGTTTGCAGTCGGCGTTACTTATCATACACATTGTGGTATGTGATTTTTGCGTATGGGGTTGGAGTCACTCCTTTCTGCTTGAACAATTGGCTCACGGTCACAAATGTGTATCCTTGTTTCTTTAATTCGGGGATAATGGTCTTCAATGCCTCGGCGGTGGCATCGTTCCCTTTAAAATCGTGGAGCAGCACTATGTCGCCATCTTTCACACGTGTTAGCACACCTTGGCTGCGGTCGGCTGCGGTTACTGCCGGATCCCAGTCTTTGACATCGAAACCGCCGATAAATGTGAGGTCGATAGTTTCATACATCAAGTCGTTTGTGTCGAGGTAGGGTGCGCGGAAGAATTGTGGCGAACGCCCCGATACCTGCCTTATGGCGTGTGAGGTGAAATTTGCTTCCATGCGTATCTTGTCGGCGGTCATGCCGCTCATGTGTGAGTGCGACCGTGAATGGTTTTCCAATTCGCACCCTATCTTTACGGCACGTTTCATCACAGCACGTGTCGAGGAGTTTATATCCTTGCCACACAAGAAGAAGGTGGCAACTACGCCGTTTTCTTCCAGCACGTCAAGCACCTTGACGGTGGTTGTAGTGTTTGGCCCGTCATCAAATGTGATGGCTACTAATTTTTCATTCTCTTCGGCTACTGCCGTCATGCAGCACAATGCGGCAACAATCATCAAAAAAAACTTCTTCATAGTAATGTGGTTGGTTTTGACAATGCGAATTTACTAAATTATCTGGCACATAGGAAACTGTTTTGAATTTTTGTAGTATCGAAATGTGGGTATGGCATTTAATTTTTGACTTTTCAACCCCATGCCACCATTGGCAGTATGATTATGTTTCCTTGGAAAAAGGAAAAAATATCGAAAAAGTTTCCTTTTTACAAGGAAATAATTTGTATTTTTGTCATTGGATAAAGGAAACTGTTATGAAGAAAGATGTTATAAAGTCATTAATATCCTTAAGGCAAAATGAAATACCGTTCGACGTGGTAGAACGTGATATGAAACTGCCTGTTAATAGGAAAAAGATTATCACAGTACCAGGCGTGAGGCGTTGTGGCAAGTCCACTATGATGGAAATTGCGATTAATGAACTGGTGAAGGGTGGGGTGAATAAAGAAAATATATTGTGGATAGGTTTTGATGATGAACGCTTGGTAAATATGTCGTCGGACGAACTCGACGATGTGATAACAGCATACATGGAGATGTATCCATACGTGGACATAAAAGATGTGCACATGTTTTTTGATGAGATACAATTAATCAAAGGGTGGGAGTATTTTGTGCTACGTGTTTACAAGTCGTATTGCAAGAACATATATGTATGCGGGAGCAATGCCACAATGCTTTCGACAGAACTCAGTTCGGTGTTACGTGGTTATCCATTGGAATATGAAACTTATCCGCTTTCGTTCAATGAGTTTTGCCGTTTCATGAATGTCAATACTAAAGGTTTCTTGGAACAAGACAGTGCGATGCTGCGGCGCGCATTTGAGTGTTACAATTATTCAAGCGCATTTCCCGAAGTGGTGTTAACAAAGTCGAAAATCGAACAACTAAAATTGCTTCATGGATATTTCGATGCAATGATATTGCGCGACCTTGCCGAACATTATCAGGTGAATAACATTGAGGTGCTGCGTTATTTCGTAAAACGGATAATGACAACGCTGACAAAGCCATTGTCGGTGAATGCAATATACAACGATATTAAGTCGCAAGGGTTGAAGATAAGCAAGGATGTATTGTATTTATGGGCCGACTATGTTTGCAATATTTTCATGTTTGTGAGAATTCCTAAGTACACGTGTTCGATAGTAAAGGAGCGTAAGTCGCTCGATAAGTATTATTGTATTGACAATGGTTTGCGTGATGCTGTGCTTATGCCACAGAGCGATGATAATGGGAAAAAACTTGAAAATACGATTTTCATGCAGTTACATCGTGATAGGCTTCCGTATGACAAGATTTCATATTATAGCGAAAAGACCGAGTGCGATTTTGTCGTTCAACGTGGAAATAGCGTTGAGCAACTTGTACAGGTGACGTGGAACATGGCTGATAAAGCAACTCGGGAACGTGAGATAAAGGGAATTTTGGAAGCATCGGAGGTCACGGGGTGCAGCAATTTGCTGATTGTGACAAACGCCGAGCAGGAAATGCTGAATATCGAAGGTAAAGTTATACGAGTTGTGCCAGCATGGAAATGGTTGCTGGGGCGAGAGTAGGACAAGGCTCTTTCATTTGCCACCATCAATGGGTCTTAATGGTAGATGTAGAATTGCCCCTGGAGGGGTAAAACTATGCTTATCCGCCGGTTAAGCATAGTGCAGTCCCTCCGGGACTTATTCTAAAGACGATTTGAGTTTAAATGAAAGAGTCGTGGGAGTAGGGGTTGATTGAATGATTTAGTTTGCATGTTTCGTGATTTTTTGCGAATATTGTACGGAATTTTAAAAAACGAGATGAATGGATAGAGTGACAGTGGAAATAATCAACAGTTCGGGCAATGCATTGCCCGCTTACGAAACAACTGGCAGCGCGGGGATGGACTTGCGTGCCGCTATTGATGAGCCAGTAGTGATAGGCCCGTTGCAGCGGGCCATGATACCCACTGGGTTGCGTATAGCTCTGCCCGAGGGATATGAGTGTCAGATAAGGCCGCGTAGCGGGCTTGCCGCCAAGCATGGTGTCACCGTGCTTAACTCGCCCGGCACGATTGATGCCGATTACCGGGGTGAAATCAAGGTGATACTTGTGAACTTGTCGGATGTGCCGTTTACAGTCAATCCTGGAGAACGGGTGTGCCAGATGGTCGTAGCACGTTACAGCAGAGTGGAATGGGTGCAGGTGGAAACTCTTGATGTCACAGAGCGTGGCAGTGGAGGGTTCGGACACACAGGAATAGGATAATGCAATGGTCGAGATGATGCGGATAACAGAAGTATCGCCAAGTGAATATAAAAAGCAATTTGCGGTTGTGCCCCATGTATTCAACTCGGTGGAGTTCTCGGAATTAAACCGTGACAAGGTTGACGGGTTGCATTACTTGATGCTTGCCGACGACAAGGTGAGGTTCGGAATAATATTGGGAGAAAAAAGCGATGGATTGCATAGCCCGTTTTCTGCTCCGTTTGGGGGATTTGTGATGCCAAGGTCGCAACGGCTGAGGTATATGGAAGAAGCCTTGGAACTGGTGCAATCGTTCAGCCCCGATGCCAACATACATGTCACATTGCCACCTCTGATATATGACCAGTCGCAATTGTCAAAATGGGTGAATGTGTTGCAGCGGCGTGCCGCAGTGACCTGTATCGACCTTAATTATCACTTCGACTTGTCGCGATTTCCACGTTATGAAGAGATTGTGGGACGTGATGCTCGTTGGGGATTGCACCGTGCTGCTCGTGAAGGGCTTGAACTTGTGGTACTTGCCGGGACTGATGCCGATATTGAAAGGGCATATAGTGTGATTGAAGCTAATCGTGCCGAACATGGCTATCCGCTAAGAATGACCTTGCAGGCTGTCAAAGACACTGTGCGACATGTAAAAGCCGATTTTTTCGTGATGACGCATGGCGGCATCGACATCGCGGCGGCTCAAGTGTTTCACGTAGCTGATGGGGTGGCACAAGTGATATACTGGGGCGACCTCAAGGAGTATGCACGTCTGCGCACGATGAACTGGCTCGCTTACAATGTATTCCAATATTACTATAAGCAGGGTCTTAAAATACTCGACATCGGGCCAAGCACCGAAGATGGTGTTCCCAATCATGGTCTGTGTGAATTTAAAGAAAGCATAGGTTGTGATGTTTCACCCAAATTTAGATTTCTATTATAACTCTTGTAGAGAAGCTGTTAAAAAGCACGGTTGAGATTTCCCACATCGGCGTGTTGCATATTTTAAACAGCTTCTATAATTTTTTTGCTTTGAAAATGGGCGTAACTCACAAAAAAATGTGCTTATTTTGCAAGTTTGAATATATTGCCCTAAATATGGGGTGGTGAATACTTGAAATTTAAAGCAATTATTATAGTGAAGCGATTTGTTTTCGGCATAATATCCATTATGATGGTGATGGCAGTGCTGCCAACGGCTGTGTCGCACGCCTCGAAAAATGAAACGACGTCGGATAACGACCGCCGTAAGGCCAGTTTTGCCTACTATGAAGCCTTGAGGCAAAGGGAACGCAACAATGTCGATGCTTTTTTTGAATTGTTGAGGTATGCCCACCAGCTTGATCCAAACAATAGTGTGATTTCTTATTACCTCGGTTTTTGTTATGTAACTATGGGGAATTCGACCCGTGACGTGGCCGAAGAGGGTTACAGGTTGATGAAGGAGCATTTTGATGCCAAGCCGACAGACTACGACGAGTCCCTTGTGTATGCCAACGTGGCAAGCCGATTGGGGCACGACGAGGAGGCTGTGGGTATTCTCGACACGCTTGTGAAGCTTTTCCCCGGCAAACTTGAAGTGCGGGCCATGCTCGCCAATGCATACGCCCGTAACGGGCAATTTCGTGAGGCGATTGCAACCTACGACACACTCGAAACGTATAGTGGCAAATCGCTAAACTTGTCGTTGCGCAAGATAAATTTCTACATGACACTTAACGACACCGCAGGTATCATAGGCGAGGGTCGCCGCCTTTTCCAGACAGCCCCCGACAATGCTACTTATAACTTGCTGCTTGGCACTGTGCTGATGCAAGTGGAGCAGAACGATAGCGCAATGAAGTATATCGACCGTGCACAGCAGCTCGACCCTGAGAATGGCATGACTTACCTGACAAAGGCGCAGTTGTTCTATAACCAAGGCGACTCGGTGAACTATGACAGGCAGATTTACCATGCGCTCGTGAGCAAAAACCTCGATGTGGCCAACAAGGTGGAGGTGCTTACCGACTATGTGAGGCAGATGATTGCCGAGCGCGACTCGTCGCAACGCGCCGAGAACTTGTTTGATGTGCTGCTTTCGCAGCATCCTCACGAAAAGGCCATTCATGAGCTGTATAGCCAATATTTCTTCACTCAGAATAATTATGAGCGTGCCATCGAGCAGATGGAATATGTGACCGACATCGACCCGTCGAGTGCCAATAATTGGATGCGGCTTTTGTTTCTCGATATCATGGCCGAAGATTACACCAAGGCTGTCGGTGATGCCCAAAAGGCGATAGAATATAACCCCGACAGTGTGGAACTTTATACTTATGTCGCCCCGATATATTATCAGGTGAAAGATTATGACAAGGCTCTTGGCTCATATCGCAAGGCATTGGAACTTGCCGACTCGACCGATTACGTGCTGCGTTCCAGCCTGATGGGCGGCATGGGCGACGCGTATAGTGCACTCAACGACACCACCCGGGCTATCAATTGCTATGAAGAAGCGTTGAAACTCGATCCCGGCAACTCGCTTGTGATGAATAACCTGGCCTATTTCCTCGCAGTGAGGAATATCGACCTTGACCGCGCCGAGCGTCTGAGTGCGCAAGCGGTTAAAGAGGAGCCAGAGAGTGCCACGGTGCTTGATACATACGCATGGGTCTTTTTCCGCAAGAAAGAATATAAATTGGCACTTGCCTATATCGAGAAAGCTATTGAATATAGCGAAGAAGATACTGCTGAAATCATTGAGCATTATGGCGACATATTGTTTATGAACGGTCGCTTTGACGAGGCCGTGGAGAATTGGGAACGGGCACTTGAACTTAACCCCGAGTCGGAAATATTGCGGCGGAAGGTTGAAAACCGTACTTATTTCAACGAATAAAACTATCCAGTTCACATTTGCCATGTCGCGCTGCTGTTACATATTATTGCTACTGTTGTCGATTGTGGGGCTATCGACGTGCCGCACAGCTGTCGAAGGCTATCGTGCCGTGCAGCTGGTTGCCGACCAGCGTCCTGCGGCGCAACGAGTCAAGTCGATTGCCGACCGGCAAGTAGATTGGCAGACGTTTTCGGCCAAAGGGCGATTTGCTATCGCGGGAGGCGAGGAAATGTCGGCATCGATGCAGATGCGCATGGTGCGTGACCGTTACATACTCATCTCGTTGCGTGGAGGCATGGGTATCGAGGGCGGGCGGATATTCATCACTCCCGATAGCCTTTATATAATTGACAAGATTAACAAGTGTTATGTGGCCGATGTCCCAGCCGTGTTCACAGCAGGGTTGCCAGTTTCGCTCGGCAACTTGCAAGATGTGCTGCTGTGCCGCACTTTTGCCACTGGCAATGAAGCGAGGGTGGGCGAAGTGGACGAGTATGGCGACTTTTCTACATCGATAATCGCTGACGATGGGGCGACGTTCAGTTTCTCGTTTGACTGTTTCAATTTGCTCGATGCAATGGTGGCAGTGCGTAGCGACGGGCTTGCATCGTGTAGCACAGGATATGACGATTATATCGAAACTGATTTCGGCATAGTGGCCACATCATTGTCGATTATATCACGCTCACGCGATTACAGGATAAATATGCAGGCCGAATATTCGCCATCGAGCATAATGTGGAACAAGCAGGTCGATGACAAGCTGTCGATACCCTCGGGGTACAGCCGCATAGAGGCCTACGCATTGTTACAACAATTCAATAGTAAATTTTATTAAAAGAAATTTATGTATATAGTCAGGTTTCTCATTGTAATCATGTTGGCGGCATCGGCGCTGGTGGCATCGGCGCAAACGTCAGACATGGGCGACGTTCGCCGACAGAAAACCGAGAAGCAGGAACAAATAAAGCGTACATCGTCGCAAATAGACAGTAACAAGAAGAAGATTAACAGCCAGTTAAACACGCTGCGTTCAATCGAAGCCGATATCAAGGCGCAAGAAAGGTTGATTAGCTCGCTTAACGCACAGCTCGACAGCATCAACAGGCAAGTAAATGTAGTGAACGACTCGATAAACAGCATCAACGAACGGCTCGCCAAGTTGCGCAACTCGTATGCCAACGCCGTGCGCTCGATGCATTCACATTCATCGTCGTTCGACCGTCTTATGTTTGTCTTTTCGGCAAGTTCGTTCCATGAGGGATATCGTCGTATGCGCTATTTGAAGCAGTTCAAGAAGTGGCGTGAGCGTAATGCTGCCGAAATCAGCGACCAAGTGAAATTGCTTGAGGCCGAAAAAGCCCATTTGGAGAACTTGAAGAAACAGAAATCAAATAATCTGACAGCGCAACAACGTGCAAAATTGGAACTTGAAACGCAGCGTGGGCAGCAAAACGACATGCTTGCCCAGTTGCGCCGTCAGGAGAAGCAATTGCGTGCTACGCTCGCCGAACAACAGCGGCAAGCCGATGCCCTCGACCGTGAGCTTGATCGATTGATTGCCGAGGAACAGCGTCGTGCTGCTGAAGAAGAGCGTCGCCGTGCCGCCGAGGAAGAACGCCGCCGCCGTGAAGCCGAGCAACGTGCGGCTGCCGAAGCTCGCCAACAGCAACCAGTGGCGCAAGATGAGGGTGAAGTCGTGCCTCCCAAAAAAGAGCCAAAGGAGGAACCACAGCCTCCGCGGCAGGAAGAAACCAGGCCTGTTGTGCCAACTTTGCCGCCAGCCGAACGCACGTTCAAGGGGTCGTTTGCAAGCAACAAGGGCCGATTGCTTTTCCCTGTAACAGGTGATTATAAGGTGGTAGGTACATTCGGACAGCATCGACATCCGAGTTTGAAGTATGTGAAAGTAAACAACAACGGTATAGATATCGAGGCGCAGCCTGGTGCCATAGCACGTGCCATATTTGATGGCAAGGTTTCGGCAGTGTTCCCGCAAGATGGTTATCACACGGTAGTGATATTGCGGCATGGCGAGTATTTGTCGATCTATGTCAACTTGAGTGAAATATATGTTTCGACAGGCGACACTTTGAAGGCTGGCGAAGCAATCGGCAAGGTGTTCTCCGACTCCGACGATGGCGGACGCACCATACTGCACTTCGAGGTGCGCAAGGAACGTGACAAGCTCGACCCATTGCAGTGGGTAAAATAGATTAGCCATGGCTGTTGGAGGCAAAAATCCTTTATCGAGGCAGATAGTCAAGGCCATGAGCGTCTTCGGGGGCGTTCAAGTGCTATCTGTGTTGTGTTCGATAGTGCGCATTAAGCTGGTAGCTGTGTTGATTGGCCCTGTGGGAATAGGTCTATTCGGGTTGTATAATTCAGCTATCGACATGATCAACAATCTGTCGAACTTGGGCATACGCAGTAGCAGTGTGCGCGACATTTCAATCGAGGTGGAACGTGGCAGCCGCCAACGGGTGGCCGAAATCTTGGCTGTAGTGCGCCGCTGGACATGGGCGTTGGGTATCGTGGCGGCATTCGTCACGCTTGTGGCATCGCCGCTGTTGAGCCGGTGGACTTTTGGCGACAGTGACCACATTTGGGGTTTCATAGCCTTGTCGGTGGTGGTGATGTTCAATGCTCTTACCAATTGCGAGCAATCAATCCTGCAAGGCACACGGCGGTTGCGGCAGTTGGCACAAGTGGGGGTGTACAGCGTGGCTACGGGGCTTTTGGTTTCAGTCCCGCTCTTTTACTTCATGCGCGAGGATAGCATAGTACCGTCGATTATTGCATATTTTGCCGCCGGGGCTTTTTTCTCGTGGCGTTTGCGCAACAAGGAGTATCGCGACATTGCCGTCAACCTGTCGTTGCAAGGCGTGGTAACTCAAGGTGCAGGATTTGTGCGCCTTGGCTTTTTTATGACGCTTAGCGTGTTCCTGTCGTTGCTCGCTTCTTATATTTTCATTGCTTATCTCAATCACACATCGGGAACAACGGTAGTGGGATATTACCAAGCTGGTTATACGCTCGTAAACCGTTATGCCGCCTTGATTTTCATGGCCATAGGTACTGAGTATTACCCTCGTCTTGCAAAGGTGTGCCATAGCCGGTGGCGCACAAGGCTGTTTGTGAGCCAGGAAATCAACATTTCGCTCACGGTGCTTGTCCCTGTCATTACGCTTTTCGTGTTGTTGAGGCAGGTGGCTGTTGACCTGCTTTACTCCGATGATTTCCGTGCCATAATTCCGTTTATTTCATACGCCAGTGTGGGCATAGTGTTCCAGGCTATATCGTGGTGCATGGCCTATGTGATAATTGCCAAGGGCAGGGGGATTACCTACCTCGTCACCGAGAGCTTAAGCTCGTTGTCGGGCATATTGTTGAACATCGTGTTCTATGGCTATGCGGGGCTTGATGGGCTTGGAGTGTCGTATGTGGTGTGGTACATGCTCTATACGTTGATTGTCGGTGTGGTATATTTTGGCAAATTCAAGCTCACGTTCCACCGTAGCACAGTGGCAATGTCGGTTTATGCCGTGGTGATGGCCGTGGCATCGGTGGTGGCTATGCAGGCAGGGTTGTTGTGGATAGCCGTGGTGATATCTGTTATTGCCATTGTCGTGGGTGTCATTGCCATGCGCCGCCAATTGAACCCAAATCGGTCATTAGACCGCAAAATGGGGAAAATTTAAAGCTCTTTGGTCGTTTTGCACACTTCTGTCAGCCGTCTTGCTTTCCGCCCCGCCTCGACGTAGCCCGCTACGCCTTCGGCCGTGGCAAAAAGCAATCCGACAAACATAAGTGTACAACTCGACCAAAATCTAATGACCGATTTGGGTTGAAGCGTTAGTGCCGCAGTGGATATTTGGCACGAAGTCGCTGGTTGTTGATGTGCAAGTACCAGAAGCATATTACAAGTGAAACGGCTGTTGACAGCGGGGGCGCATATCCCATAAGCACAAGGTCGGTAGTGTCGAGCCAGCCGCATAGGAACGACAGCGGTATGCGGAACAGGAAAGTGGCGATTAGGCTGTGTATCATCGGGAACAATGAATTGCCTTGCCCGCTGAAGTAGGCGTTGAAGCAGAACACGAAACTCACCATTATGCAGTCGATGCTGTAGCCACGCAGGTAGCCCGAAGCCATTTCTATCACAGCAGGGTCGGTAGTGAAAATGCCAGTAAGTGTCGCCGGCAGGAATTGTGCATAAATGCAGAATGTCGCTCCGAATACCAAAGCCATTGCTATGCCATAATACAGGCAGCGGTTCATGCGTTGCACCTCGCCTGCGCCATAATTTTGTGCCGTCATTGTTGCCACTGCCGATGATACTGCCGTGAGCGGCAGCATGGCGAATACTATTATTTTCTCGACCACGCCGAGCGATGCCGAAGCCACCACTCCCATCATGTTGACAATGACTGTGATGATGAGGAACGACACATTGATTAGCGCGTCTTGCAAAGCTATGGGTGAGCCTAATGTGACTATGCGTCGCGATATTGATTTGTCGAGATGTATATTGCGCCAGCCAAATTCAAACTTGAATCCCTTGCGATACAGGAACCACAGGGCGGCGAAAAAGCTGACCCCTTGCGAAAGCACTGTGGCTATGGCTGCGCCGGCAGCTCTTAGCCCGAAGTGCCCTACAAGCAGGAAGTCGAGTGCTATGTTGATGGCACATGCGATGGCAACGAAGTATAGCGGCGAGCGTGAGTCGCCCAGTCCACGCAAGATGCCGCACACCACGTTATAGCCCATGATGAATGGAATTCCTGCCGCGCACACGATTATGTAGTGGAGCGTGTCGGTCATGGCTTCGGCGGGCGTGTGCATCAAGGTGGCTATATGCTTGTGCAATAGTATCATTATCACGGTCAGTGCAATACCAGCTATAACGAAGAAAAGCACCGATGTCCCTATGGTGTCGGCCGTGCGCTTGTCGTCTTTTGCCCCGGTTGACATTGCTATCAATATGGTTATGCTCGTCGTCAGCCCAAGGATTATGCCAGTGATTGTTTGCATCACTTGGCTGCCGATAGCCACACCTGCGACACTTGCGGCATCGTCGTAACGTCCGACTACAAACAAGTCGGCTCCGCCATACAGTGCTTGAAGCACATTGGCAATAAGGAAAGGTACTGCAAATTGCATCAATACTTTAGGTACGCTGCCCTGAGTGAGGTCTAAATCTTTCATCTGTCAATTAATTATTAAACCCGAAGCGGCCATTAGGCCGCAAAATGTGACAAGAGAGGTTTTTTTATCCCGGTTTGGGCTGAAAAAAACCGGACAAGCTGATTGGTTTTACCCAGTCATCTTATCCGGCATATATGATTTCATGCCCTCCGATGAGGATTACAAAACTCCACTTTTGCAAATCGGCGACAAAGTTGGGACAAAGTTCCGACACATACAAATTATTCGAATTTATTTCTTCCCCACGCACGGCTCTTTCATTTACCCTCCAATGGGTTTTAATAGTAGATGTAGAATTGCCCTGGAGGGGCTGCACTATGCTTAACCGCAGCGTGGAGTGAGCGCAGCGAACGTAACCTGCTGTATTTATCCCCCTTGAACTACGGCTTCGGAGATGCCGTACTTTAGTTGTAGCAATAGTGCGGCATCTCCGAAGCCGCTTAGTGTATATATTTGCCTTTCCGCAGGTTACGTTCGCTGCGCTCACTCCACGCTGCGGTTAA
>DVKC01000047.1 GCA_018716295.1 Candidatus Avimuribaculum pullicola | reverse complement strand
ATGTCGGCACGGTTGAACTTGTCGTTTGCGTCCTCCTGGTTCGACTCGCTTTCGAGGAAGCGGTCGATGGTAATCTTCTCGCCGAGCAGCACCGAGAGGAAGCCTTCAAGCACCACAAAGTTGCTCTTGTCACGGAGCAGCCGTTTCATTGCCCAGTCAAATCTTATCAAGTTTTCCATATCGCACACTGTGTTGATTGTTCCATTTTACAAAGTTACAGTTTTTTGTGACATACATCAATTTGTGAATGCTTTTTATATTTTGGATTTGTATGCAGCAAAAAAAAGGGAGCATTTGGCATGTTCCCCTTTTCTGTTTGGTTGTGAAATGATATTTTTTGTTTTTGGCTTTTTGCTTGAGAGTTGTGTTACCTTACACGAAGGCTGCGACCGGCGCGTATCGTGGTGTTGCGCGATATGCCATTAAGGGCACACAACTTGCTGACGGTGGTGCCGTAGCGTCGTGCAATTTTGCTGAGTGAGTCGCCACGACGAATTTTGTGGTACATCTTGCCCGATGAAGCATAACTCGACGGTGCATAGTTGCGCGAACGCTTGTAGGTGTTTTTGTTGAACGTGTAAACGTCGGTGTGCGTTGTGCGGTTTTTGAAGTCAAATATTGCTGTCGGGTTGATTGCATACCCCATGAAGCGAGTTTCAAAGTGGAGGTGTGGCCCTGTGCTGCGCCCAGTGTTGCCGCTCAGTGCTATGGGGTCGCCAGCCTTTACGTAGTCGTTGGGCTTGACCAAGAAACGTGACAAGTGCCCATAAACGGTTTCAAGACCGTTTTCGTGGCGCATAACCACATAGTAGCCATAACCACGACGTTCATACTTGGTGAGGCGGATTTTGCCATCGAATGCAGCTCTAACAGTGTCGCCCACTTGTGCCCGCAAGTCAATACCCTTGTGCATACGTCCGAAACGACGGCGGTAGCCGTAATTGCTGGTGATGACGTTGCTTGAGCATGGCATACAGTAATCGGCAACATCGATGTCCTGTTTGTCGGGGATTGCTATTCCCGAACCAGCATACGCATCGACATGCTCGCTTTCCCAACAAATTGAGAAAACGTCGGATTCGGGTTCAAGGTCTTCATATAATTGTGTCGCAAATTCTTGCACCTCGTCCACTTTTATCTGGTCGAGGATATGGGATTGCGATGCCAGTAAGTCCTCGTGAGCTTGCGAGTAGTTTGATACCGATTGTAAATTTTGAGCCGAGGCTGGCGCTGTTGCCGACAGCGAGAAAATCAGCCCTAAGCCAAGATAGCCAAAAACGTTCTTAAAATTCATTTTACTTGCGTGTGATAAATGTAGTTCGTTACGCCCCTATGTTGGTGCCATCAAATCTCATCTGAGGCGTAACGGTAGTTGAGTCCTGATGGTGTGTAATCAAAAATCTCTTCGGGCTTGAAGAAGCGGTTGAGTTCGATTTGTGCGTTCTCGACCGAGTCGGATGCGTGCACGATATTTTCTTGTCCGCTCATGCTGTAGTCGCCACGAATGGTGCCAGGGGCTGCATTGCGTCCGTTGGTGACACCCGTCATAGCTCTAACCACTTGTACGGCATCTTTGCCCTTGATGCACATTACTACCACTGGAGTTGCCATCATGGAAGCCTTTATGCGGGGGAAAAATGGACGGTCGAGCAGGTGGGCATAATGCTCATCGAGAATTTCACTCGACAATTGTATCATTTTCATACCTGCGATAATCAGACCTTTTTTCTCAAAGCGGGAAATCACTTCGCCCGCGATAGCACGTCCTATAGCCGACGGCTTCAAAATTACTAATGTAGCTTCCACGTTGGTGCGATTTAAATGGTTGTAATGGTAATGTTTGTTGTATTTTTGATAAGGTAGGCTGCGGCTCGGGGAGAAAAAATCAAATGGATTTGTTTCTTTCTTTTCTTGCCTTGCGCTATCTTTGATTTGTTAACGGAATTATACTTCCGCTTCACGTGAGCCAAATTTAGACATTTTTCTTAGGTTGGCGGTTTTTTTATGACGTTAAATATTCTAAATGCCGCTTCGATGTGTTTGAAATTGTTGGTTATGTTGCTGTAATTTAATATGTTGCATTAAAATATGTTTTGCAACATGTTTTGGCAAAAGGCGTTTCTATGCAAGAAACTTTTTACTTTTTGATTGTTAAAAAAATATGCGTTTAACAATGATGCATCAGCTTATGCGGCTCCAGTCTTGCTGGTGGCTATACAAGAATTGCAATTGCCGTGCCAGTTTCAAGTTTTCGGGCTTTGACAGTAGCGGGTCGTCGTCGATGATGCGTTGTGCATCATTGCGGGCGGCTTGGATTATTTGCCCGTCTTTGGCGATGTCGGCTATGTGCAGGTTGAATGCAATGCCGCTCTGTTGCGTGCCTTCCATGTCGCCAGGCCCACGAAGCCTCATGTCCTCCTCGGCAATCAAAAATCCGTCGGAGGTCTGGGTCATTACTTCGAGCCGGTGGCGAGTGGAACCGGCTATTTTTACGTGCGACATGAGTATGCAATACGAGCTGTCGGCTCCACGTCCGACGCGCCCGCGAAGCTGGTGCAATTGCGACAGGCCGAACCGTTCGGCATTTTCGATGAGCATTACTGTGGCATTTGGCACGTTGACACCGACCTCTATGACTGTGGTCGCCACCATGATTTGGGCTTTCCCGCTTGCGAATAGGTGCATTTGGTGGTCTTTTTCAGCTGGTTTCATTTTTCCGTGGACGAAACACACGCGGTAATCGGGGAATGTTTCTTGTATAATTTCATAACCCTCTTCAAGGTTGCGCAGGTCGAGTTTTTCGCTTTCTTGGATAAGAGGATAGACAATATATACTTGTCGTCCCAGCTTGAGTTGTGAACCTATGAAGCGGTACACCTGTTGGCGGTGGTTGTCATATCGCAGCACGGTTGTTACAGGCTTGCGGCCGGGTGGCAGTTCGTCGATTACCGATACGTCAAGGTCGCCATATACTGTCATGGCCAATGTGCGAGGAATAGGTGTGGCTGTCATGACAAGCACATGCGGTGGTGTGACATTTTTGCTCCACAACTTGGCTCGTTGGGCAACACCGAATCGATGCTGCTCGTCGATGACCACCATTCCGAGTCGGGCAAATACCACTGTGTCCTCGATAAGTGCGTGAGTGCCAACAGTGATTCCTATTTCACCGTTCAGCAGTCCTTCGTGTATGGCTTCCCGTTCTTTTTTGCCAGTTGAGCCAGTGAGTAGTGCTACTTTCACACCCACTTGCGAGGCAAGTTGTGAGATTGTTTCGTAATGCTGTTGTGCCAATATTTCGGTTGGAGCCATGATGCAGGCTTGGAAGCCGTTGTCGATGGCGAGTAGCATGGTCATCAATGCCACAAGTGTCTTGCCGCTCCCTACGTCGCCTTGCAGCAGCCTGTTCATTTGCCGGCCGCTCCCCATGTCGGCACGTATTTCTTTGATTACGCGTTTCTGTGCGCCAGTAAGTGGGAATGGCAGCACATGGTTGTAAAAGTCGTTGAAATGTTGCCCTACGTGTGCAAATCGATGTCCGCCCAGTTTCATCGAGCGGGTTTTGGAATATCGTAGCAGGTTGAGTTGCAAGAAGAATAGTTCGTCATATTTCAGACGGAATTGTGCCCGTTGCAGCATTTGTATCGATGCTGGCGTGTGAATGTTGACCAATGCGTCGCGCAGAGGTATGAAATGGTAATGGGCGACGATGTCGGCTGGCAGAGGGTCGGAAATGTTGCCCAGCGTGGCAAGCAGATTTTGCACCAATTGCTGGAACGTGCGCAGTGTGAGTCCTCGTTGCCGCATTTTCTCGGTTACGGAATACACACCTTTCAGCCCGTTTGTTTCTTGGTTGGGCTTGTATATTTCGACTTCGGGGTGCGTTATGCTGTAACGAGAGTTGTACAATGCTGGTTTGCCAAATATTATATAGTCAATGCCAGTATGGTAGTTTTCCTCGATATATTTCACCTTGTTGAACCATACAACATCGATTGAGCCTGTCCCGTCGAAAAATAACGCGTTGAGCCGTCGCTTAGCCCCCTCGCCATGCACGGCAAATGCGGCAAATTGTCCTTTCAGTTGCAGGTATGGCATTTCGCCGTTTTCGCCCAATTGGCGCAAATCACTAATCTTGTGTATTTTGCTGCGGTCGATGTAGCGGTAGGGGAAGTGGTATAACAAGTCGTAGTATGAGCGTATGCCTAATTCCTGGGATAGCAGTTCGGCTCGCTTAGGCCCGACTCCATGTAGGAATTTAATGCTGATTTTAGCAAGGCTTTCCACGCTTGAGCAGTATTTCGGCAATTTCGATGTCGCCGGGGTGTGTGATTTTGATATTGCAGGTGTCGCCGTTGATTAGGTGGATGCTGTGGCCGGCACGTTCCACCACCGAGGCATCGTCGGTAAATGACGGGTCGAATGCTACATTGTAGGCATTCTTGAGCATTGCTGCATTGAATGCTTGTGGCGTTTGTACTGCCACCAGGCGTGAACGGTCTATTGCCGCCGAGTGGTCGCCATCGATTTCCCTTATTGAGTCGGTAACAGGGACTACAGGTATTGCCGAGCCATGTATGGCGGCTTCGGTATATGCGTTTTTGATGACTTCGGCAGTGACGAGCGGCCTCACCCCGTCATGCACCGCTATTACGTCGCCTGGTGTGGCGTCTATGGTGGACAATGCGTTTTTCACTGACTGGAATCGGCTATCGCCACCAGTTACTATGGACACAGGCAACGAAAAAGTGTATTGCTGGCATAAGTCGTGCCAAAGGTTTATCTGCTCGCGGGGCAATACTACGATTACTCTGGCTTGGGCATCGATAAAGCGTGTTATGGAGTGCATGAGCACTGGCAGTCCCGCCAATGGCAGAAACTGTTTGGGGATTGCCGAGCCAAATCGGCTGCCTGTCCCTCCAGCTACTATTATTGCGTAATGGGTCATTTTGTGTGTTTCTTTCAGTGGAACCTGTCATGCAAAATAAGTAAAAAGCGACGTGATGTGCAAATAGCTGTTGGGCGATTTGTGGCTTGTGCGAAAATATATAGATGGTTTCTTGCTCGATGGCTCGGGTAGATAAAATAAAAAGGAACTTTTCTTCAAAGTTCCTTTCTAGGTCTTCAATAGGTATAATTTTTTAAGGTAAAAAAGATTGTTTTAGGTTTATGCCACAAAGGTACACCGTAAATTCTGATTGAAACAAATAATTTTATATGTTGTATAGCTATCTTTTTATTGTCTAAAGTTTGAGAAAATTAACGACATATAAGCTAAGCTATTTATTGATAATGTTTTGTAAGCAGTGACAACTGTGTCTTGTGAATGGTTAAAATTAGTGAAATGTCCGATGCATTACCTATTTAGACCGACCAATATCCTTAAAATTCGGAAAAGTATTAAGGCGTTTTCCGCCATACCGTGTGTGCATGGCATCGGCGTAGTGCAAATTTAGCCGAAAAAAGGTGTTTGGCAACTATGATGGTTACAATTTTTTTGTGGGGAATACGTGCCTGTTGAAATGTTACTCAAAATGATATATGAGCATTGTTTTAACAGTTTTTTATTGTGCAGGTATGTTAGCGTGGCGCAGTTCAAGCGTTGTGCCGTCAAATGAGGCGTAGGTGAATAGCTTTATCCAATCGCCAAGGACGACCATGCGGGCATTGTTGGGCATGGCAATATCTTCGGCCACGTGGAAATGTCCGAATACATAATAATTTATGTCGGGGTGGGTAGTTGAATATTCTTCGACATATCGGCGTGTGGCACGGCAAGCTTGGTCATCGACCGATGGAACTTCCTTGTGTGACTGCCGGCTCAGGCTTGACCAACCGTTGGCAAACGGCACTGTCCATCGTGGGTGTATGGCGGCATATAGGTGCTGGCACAATCGGTTGCGGAACAGCGCACGCAGAAAGCGGAACGAGAGTGAGTGCCGTCCTACGCCATCGCCGTGGGCTAGGAAGAAGCGGCTGCCCATTATGTCGCGAATGGCACTGCCGTCGATCACCTCGATACCCAGTTCGTGTGGGATGTAGTCGAAAATCCAGATGTCGTGGTTGCCAATGAACCAGTGAATTTTCACCCCGCTATCGCTCAATTCGGCGAGTTTGCCGAAAAACCTCACGTATCCGCGTGGCACTACGTATCGGTACTCATACCAATAATCGAGAATGTCGCCCATAAGGTAGAGTTCGGCCATTTCGTGGCGCACCGAGTCGAGCCACCGTGTTACACGGCGTTCGGCATCGTGTATGTCGTCGGAGTATCTTGCTCCTAAGTGCAAGTCGGAGATGAAGAAAGCCTTTTTCATGATTTTACAGCAGTCCCAATTCAAGTTTAGCCTCTTCGGTCATCATGTCTTGGTTCCACTCGGGCTCGAATACAAGGCGGACATCGACACCCTTGACACCATCGATGCTTTCAATCTTGATGCGAATGTCCTCCATCAGGAAGTCGGATGCCGGGCAAGATGGTGCAGTAAGTGTCATGTCGATTTTCACGTTGCCGTCTTCTTCCACGTCGATGCCATAAATCAATCCGAGGCTATAAATATCGACAGGAATCTCTGGGTCGTAAACCGTCTTGAGCATCATGACGATTTTCTCTTCGATATGTAGTTTGTCGTTTTCGTCCATAATGGGTGCAAAATTAAAATAAATTGCGGTTATTTATTAACTTTGCCGCATGAAAAAACTCAGGAAGTGGCTTTCGGGGCTTTCATTCCGCACGGGAGTGATAGTACTGCTCTCGTGTGTGCCGTTATATATCTTGTCGGCATTGCAGTTCATGTTGCCGATAGGGTTGGAGGCAAAGGGTGTGTTGTGGGTGGTTTTCTTCGGGTTGGCCAAGACGGCACAGTATGGCGGATTGACGATACTCGGGGCCAGCGGCTACCGCCGGCTGAAGTTGCAGTGGGTAGCGTGGCGCAAGAATAAGACAGTGAACAGAGATGGAATTTAATGACGAAGAATTTATGCGGTTGCGTGACTTCCTCGACGCCGAGGCGGCACGTATAAATAATGTGGGGTTTATAACCAATGACCCGGTACAGTTTCCACGACGGTTTGAACGGCTTCAAGATGTGGAATTGGTGTCGTTTCTCTCGGCTACAATCGCTTGGGGCAATCGCAAGATGATATGCAACAATTGCGAAAAGATGCTTGCGATGATGGAAAATGCGCCTTTGGAGTACCTGAAAGATGAGGCATACGAGGCGTTGCCCGACGGATTGAATATGCATCGCACATTTTTTGCCCGTGATTTCAAATACATGTTGCGAGGTTTCCGTGCCATATTTGCACAGTATGGCTCGTTGCATGATTTCGCGGCGCATTTTGCTGTCGGTGGCAGCGAAGCCCCAGCATGGCTGTTGGTCGAACTCATGCAGCAGCAATTTGCGGCAGCCAATGGAGGCATGGCCAATTCGCGGTGCTTGCCTTCCAATCTTTCGGCGACGGCATTGAAACGTGTCAACATGGCTTTGCGCTGGCTCGTGCGCGACGATGGCATAGTTGACATGGGGGTGTGGACGTGCATCAAGCCTCGGCAATTGTTCATTCCGCTTGATGTGCATGTGGGTGATACTGCCCGTGCCCTTGGTTTGGTACGGCGGCGTGCCAATGACCGCCGCACCGTGGTGGAGCTGACCGATGTGTTGCGCATGATGCGTCCTGCCGACCCTGTTGTTTATGATTTTGCCCTTTTCGGAATAGGCATTGGTGATAAATACCTGGGGCAATCGGTGGAGTGATATTCCATAGGTTTATGATGTAAAAACGTGAAAATTGTGGAATTATCATTAAATGATGGACTACCGAATAAACTAATACGTTACTTTTGTGTCAAAAAGACAAAAGTTCGGCACTGTGAAGCAGATGTGTGTTGTGTGCCGCAATTATTAAGAATTTATCAATCGTTTATCTTTATGAAAAAATTTTTGATAGCCGTTGCACTCATCGTGACGTGCAGCATAGGCGCAATGGCGCAGAAATTCGCTCTTGTTGACATGGAATATATTCTGAAAAATATTCCGGCTTATGAAATGGCCAACGAGCAGTTGAACCAGGTGTCGCTGCGTTGGCAGAAAGAGGTTGACGACTTGGCCAAGGAAGCTGAAACGATGTACAAGAACTACCAGAGCGACATGGTGTTCCTGACCGACGAGCAGAAGAAGACCAAGGAGGAAGAAATCGTGGCAAAGGAAAAAGAGGTGACAGAGCTGCGTTATAAATACTTCGGGCCGCAGGGCGAGCTGTTCCAGAAACGCCAATCGCTCATCAAGCCAATACAAGACGACGTGTATGCGGCAATAAAGAAAGTGAGCGAGGAGCGCGGTTACCAGGTTATATTCGACCGGGCATCGTCGCAAAGCATCGTTTTTGCCTCGCCGCGTATCGACATCAGCAATGAAGTGCTCACGAAGCTCGGATATGGCAAGTGAGCGGCACGAGATAAATAGACGGTTACAAATATATTTGTGTAAAACAAAACAGTTTGCTATTTTTGCAGCGTGAATGGTCAAAGTTCACGTCAATACACTGGAAAAACAAAAACTTAAATAAAGATGATAAAAAGATTATTATTGGCTGCCTTGGTGGCTCTCCCTATGTGCATAGCAGCACAGACGCTGAAATTCGGCACAGTTAATTCTCAAGAAATTTTTAACCTGATGCCCGACAAGGCCACTGCCGAGGCAACATTGCAATCGGTATCGGAAAAGTATCAAACGGAATTTACCAACTTGCAAAACGAGTTTGAGAAAAAGTACAAAGAATTCCAGGAACTTGGTGCCGACACTCCGCAATCAATCAAGGATCGCCGTATGCAAGAATTGCAGGAAAACCAACAAAAAATACAGAATTTCCAGCAAATGGCATCGCAAGACTTGCAAAAGCAACAAGAAACTCTGTTGGCTCCTATCACCGAGAAGATACAACAAGCCATACAAGCTGTAGGTGCTGAGGGCGGTTACACATTCATTTACGACTTGTCGATTCCGTGCGTTGTATATACAGGCACTGGTGCCGAGGACGTAACTCCCCAAGTAAAGGCAAAACTCGGCATAAAGTAATATTTTTCTTGACAGATAGTTTTATTGCAGAATATCATGGCTGCGGCAGTATGACACTTGCCGCAGCTTTTTTATGTATGAGCATGGATTTTGTGCAGTTTTGGGATTTCGGGGGGATTTGTGTAATTTTGCAAAACGAATTTGTAATTTAGATGAAGCATATTAGGAATTTCTGCATAATTGCGCACATCGACCATGGCAAGAGTACGCTTGCCGACCGTCTGCTTGAGCGCACAAAGACCGTGGTCGGCAAGGATTTGCAAGACCAGGTGCTTGACGACATGGACTTGGAGCGTGAGCGTGGCATCACTATCAAGAGCCACGCCATACAGATGGACTATGTATATAACGGCGAGCGGTATGAGCTGAACCTTATCGACACTCCGGGACACGTGGATTTCTCGTATGAAGTGTCGCGGTCGATTGCTGCCTGTGAGGGCGCATTGTTGATTGTCGATGCTTCGCAAGGCATTCAGGCTCAGACTATCTCTAACTTGTACATGGCTATTGACAACGGTCTTGAAATAATCCCTGTGATCAACAAGGTGGATCTTGACAGCGCGAAGCCCGACGAGGTGGAAGACCAGATTATGGACTTGCTCGCCTGCAAGCGCGAGGAAGTGATTCGTGCCAGCGGGAAGACGGGCATAGGTGTGGACGAAATACTCGAAGCCATCGTTGAGCGCATTCCTGCGCCGCAAGGCGACCCTGCCGCTCCGTTGCAAGCATTGATTTTCGACTCGGTTTTCAATTCGTTCAGGGGTATTATCGCGTATTTCAAGATTGTGAATGGCACGTTGCGCAAAGATGACTTTGTGAAATTTGTCAGCACCGGAAAGGAATATCATGCCGATGAGGTGGGGGTGTTGAAACTCACCATGTCGCCACGCGAGGAGCTGTCGGCTGGCAACGTGGGCTACATCATATCGGGTATAAAGACATCCAAGGAAGTGAAAGTGGGCGACACTATCACGCATGTCGATAGCCCGTGCCAAGAGGCCATAGAGGGTTTCCAGGAAGTGAAACCCATGGTGTTTGCCGGCGTTTATCCTATCGATAACGAAGACTTTGAAAACTTGCGCTCGTCGCTTGAGAAGTTGCAGTTGAATGATGCTTCTCTCACATTCCAGCCCGAGTCGTCGGTAGCTCTCGGTTTCGGTTTCCGTTGCGGATTCTTGGGATTGCTGCACATGGAAATTGTGCAGGAACGCTTGAGCCGTGAGTACAACATGGAAGTGATAACCACCGTGCCAAACGTTTCATATAAAGTATATGACAAGAAAGGCGGGTGCATCGAGGTGCATAATCCCGCAGGAATGCCCGATCCTAATTATATCGACCATATCGAAGAGCCGTTTATACGCGCGTCTATAATAACAGCCACCGATTATATCGGCCCGATAATGACGTTGTGCCTCGGCAAGCGCGGAGAATTGGTGAAACAGAATTATATCTCGGGCAACCGCATTGAGTTGATATTCGACTTGCCGTTGGGCGAAATTGTCATAGATTTTTACGACAAATTGAAAAGCATATCGAAAGGGTATGCGTCGTTTGACTACCATATTCACGATTTCCGCGAGTCGCGGCTTGTCAAGCTCGACATATTGCTCAATGGCGACCCTGTCGATGCCTTGAGTACGCTGACGCACATCGACAATGCGGCCACATTCGGGCGTCGGATGTGTGAAAAGTTGAAAGAATTGATACCGCGCCAACAATTCGATATAGCTGTACAAGCTGCGATAGGTGCGAAAATCATAGCCCGCGAAACAATCAAGGCTGTGCGCAAGGACGTAACTGCCAAGTGTTATGGCGGCGACGTGAGCCGCAAACGCAAGCTGCTCGAAAAGCAGAAGGCTGGTAAGAAGCGCATGAAGCAAATCGGGTCGGTCGAAGTGCCGCAAAAGGCGTTCCTTGCAGTGCTGAAGCTTGATTGATGCCTTAAGTGCAAGGTTCGGATTTTCGCAGAATGCCGAGTATGTAAAAATAAAGAGGATTTAAGGAAAAATTACCCATTTGCATGTAATAAAAGCAGACAGGCAAACGTTTTACTAATGTTAAATTATAAAACAAATGCCTATGGGGAAAAATTCTACTCTATTAAAATCAAGCCATAAAAACCAAGTTGAATGCAGAGTGGAAGTAAAGGCTTCCACGATAAACTTTCTCAAGCAGTTTGTCCGCGCCTATTCCTACGACAGGCGTCTGGCTGGTTGCGGATTGGGCGGTTTTATGGTGAATTAAGTTATCAAACGGTGTGCTGCAGTGGACATTGCGTCGGGCGAGCAGCATACCGTTTTTTTTCGGCTACATATTTTTTGCAAGTAATATTTGAAAGTAGATATTGCATATTGCGATAAAATATGTATCTTTGCAGCCTGATATGTGGCCAAGGTGGTGCCTTGGCGGCGGGCGAGGCTCTGCGATTGGGCCAAGCCGATGTCGATGCCACGGAGGTGGCGTGCCACGGACTTCAACCTCCATTGTGGGGAAAATGGCGTATCATGCCATGCTCGGCAGCCACTGCGAAAATGGCGGGTGTGGGAAAGTGATACAACTGGTGAGTGGGCAAAGCATGAAGAGATGGAAAGTTGTAGGCTTGAGATGATGCCTGCAAATTGCACACATTGCGTGCAGGTGTGCAGGTGCGGGCAATTTAAGGCGTTAAAATTTTTCATATCTGAATTAAAATTGCTTACTTTGTGCCGCGAAATTTTTTAATTATCCAAATTATAACTATTTAAAATTAAATCATTATGTCAGAAATTGCAGAAAAGGTAAAAGCAATAATTGTAGAAAAGCTTGGAGTAAACGAATCTGAAGTAACACCAGAAGCTACATTTGCTCAAGATCTTGGTGCTGATTCACTCGACACCGTTGAACTTATCATGGAATTTGAGAAACAATTCGGCATCGAAATTCCTGACGACAAAGCCGAAAGTATCGCAACTGTAGGCGATGCCATCGCATACATCGAAGCAAACAAATAAGACAAAACCAACTAACACTTATAATGGAGTTAAAAAGAGTTGTTGTAACAGGCTTGGGTGCGGTAACGCCTCTTGGCAACGACGTTGAAACCACATGGAACAACGCCGTGGCTGGTGTGAGCGGTGCCGGGCCTATTACGCATTTCGACGCTTCTCTGTTCAAGACTCAGTTTGCGTGCGAGGTGAAGAACTTCAACGGGGCCGATTTCTTCGACCGCAAAAAGTTGCGCACCCTCGACCTCTATTCCCAGTATGCCCTCGTTGCAGCCAATCAGGCTGTTGAGGACTCAAAAATCATGGCCGATGGTGTCGATGCCGACAACGTGGGTGTGATTTTCTCGTCGGGTATCGGAGGTTTGCACACATTTGAGGAAGAAGCGGGCTATTATGCCATGCATGCCGACCAAGGGCCTAAGTACAATCCATTCTTCATCCCGAAGATGATTGCCGACATCGCCGCTGGTCACATTTCCATGCAATATGGCTTCCGTGGCCCTAACTTCGGTATCGTGTCGGCTTGTGCATCATCGACCAACGCATTGATCGACGCATTCAATTACATACGTCTGGGTCAAGCTGTAGCCATGGTAAGTGGCGGTGCCGAAGCTGCCGTATATCCTGCTGGTATCGGCGGTTTCAACTCGATGCATGCCCTGTCAACCCGTAACGACGCTCCCGAAGCTGCTTCGCGCCCGTTCAGCGGTTCGCGCGATGGTTTCGTAGTGGGCGAAGGTTCGGCTTGCTTGGTACTCGAAGAACTTGAACATGCCAAGGCTCGTGGTGCAAAGAT
This sequence comes from Candidatus Avimuribaculum pullicola, assembly GCA_018716295.1. GTDB lineage: Bacteria > Bacteroidota > Bacteroidia > Bacteroidales > Muribaculaceae > Avimuribaculum > Avimuribaculum pullicola. The sequence goes on along the minus strand of DVKC01000047.1, from coordinate 13,200 downwards.
ATATTGCGAAATCGTCGGTGGCGGCATGTCGGCCGATGCCTACCACATCACTGCAAGTCACCCCGAAGGGCTTGGCGCAAAATTGGTGATGAAGCGGGCTATCGCTGATGCTGGTTTGACACCTGCCGATGTCGATTATATCAATGTACACGGCACATCCACTCCTGTGGGTGACCTGTCGGAGGTTAAAGCCATCAAAGAGGTATGGGGCGAAGATGCTTATCGCTTGAGCATCAGCTCTACCAAGTCGATGACTGGACACCTGCTTGGTGCTACTGGCGCACTCGAAGTGCTGTTCTGTATCAAGGCTATTACCGACGGCATAGTTCCTCCGACAATCAACCATGCCGATGACGACCTTGATCCAGAAATTGACTATAAGTTGAATTTTACGTTTAACAAGGCGCAAAAACGCGATATCAACGTGGCTCTGTCCAACACATTCGGCTTTGGCGGACACAACGCCAGCATGGTTGTGAAGAAATACAGTGAGTAATATCCGCGTGACGCCCAACGATATCTTGTTCCGTATAAAGCTCCTTTTCCGCAAGGATAAGGAGCTTTATGCTTTTTGTTATAAATTGCTCGGGTTTGTGCCGCACCACATCGATATTTACCGCCTGGCATTTGCCCACCGCTCGCAATCGATAGCACTTGATGGGCGCAAAAGCGGTAATAATGAACGGCTTGAATACCTTGGCGACGCAGTGCTCAGTGCTATTGTCGCCGATATCCTGTACAAGATGTATCCACGTCGCCGCGAGGGTTTTCTCACCAATACTCGTTCGAAGATTGTAAAGCGTGAAACCCTTTCGATGGTTGCGCAGAAAATGGGACTCGACAGGGTGGTTCACCCTGTAATTAAAAATCATCCTCACAACACGCATGTGTATGGCAACGCCCTTGAAGCATTGGTGGGTGCCGTGTATATCGACCAAGGATATGAACGGTGCAAAACTTTCGTGATTGAGCGCATTATCACTCCTTATATCGATATTCGCAGTATGGCTCGTACTGAGCTGAATTTTAAATCAAAATTGCTCGAATGGGGGCAAAAGTATCGTGTGCCTATTAATTTTGAGTTGCTCGAAACTACCATTGATGGCCGTAACAACCCCGTGTTCCACTCTGTCATAACCATATTTGGTGAGCGTGTGGGCGAAGCCACAGGCTACACCAAGAAAGAATCGCATCAACGTGCGTCTGAACAGGCTTTGCGCCGCATCAACGGCGACACCGCCCTGCACGATGCCATATTGAAGCAAGCCGAAACAATTGACTCTAACACCGAGCCTGTGTAGCGCGATATAGCACGGCTGCACTCATTCGAATACCCATTTGGTGCCTTGTGGAATGACTGCGTCGGAAACGTACACTTCGTATTCGCCAGACGGCAAGCCATATAGATTAAAGTCAACCATTACCTTGCGGTAGATTTCTCCTGGAGGGAATTCCGAATTGATTTTCTCAACCATGATACTCAGTCTGTTGCCTGCGTAATTGGCGTTCAGTCGTCTTATTGTTTCTTCTTTTTGCCCTGTTTTGTGCAACACAGTCCAAAACGAGCATCGGTAATATCCATCGCGCTTGCTTACAGTGAACGGCTCGTCGGGCTTCGTTACAATGTCATAGACCCTGACAAGCTCCGCTCGCAACGCCACAGGTTCGGGCATCTCCTCAGGGTCACATGCCAATAGCATTAACGATGCCACAACAAATAACAAAATCCTAACTTTCATGCTTGCCACAGTAACATAATTATATCATATTAACGCCATTTGCTGCAATTATATTATATCGCTATAACAGCGACACATTTCCTCGCATGGAATGAGGCACCTACTATGTTTTCCGTCATATCATAGTCATTGCTGAAGTATTCCATTGCTACACAGATAGATATCAACCACATTGCTTGTAGAGCCGCCATATTATGGCGGCTCGATAACTGCCTCTTTGCTGTCACGAAGCAATTTGATGCTGGGTGGTAGTAACGAGCCGCCATGGTATGACGGCTCTACAATGACGTTGTGGATGTATTCTGTTGCTACACAGATAGATAGCAGCCGCATTGCTTGTAGAGCCGACATATTATGGCGGCTCGATAACTGCCTCTTTGCTGCCACAAATCAAATTGTTGCAATGTTATATTTGTAGAGCCGCCATAATATGACGGCTCTACAAATATGGTGCGTTGGGGTTACAGGTAGCGGGCGGCGGTGGTGGCGAGGGTTGACGGGTCGCTCACACGTTCCACTATCTCGCCGTTGCGGTCGATGATGTAGGTCAACGGCAGCTGCGTGACGTTATACATCGCAAGGTTGCGCGAGTTGGTGCCTGCAGGGTCATAAACCGTTATCCATGGCAGGTTGACGGCCGATTGCCGCCACACGAAGTCGGAGGCATCGTAGCTGAGCTGGAATATTTCGAGGCCGCGACGTGAGTATTTCTTGTACACATCGGCAAGGATGGCATTGTAGGAGGGAGAAAACTCGGCTGCATACACTGTGAAGCTGAGCAGGATCACCTTGCCTTGCTTTGAGAGGTCGGCAAGTGAGTGTTCCACGCCATCGTTGTCTTGCAACTTGATGTCGAATAGCGACGTTTCGGTCACTTGCAGCGTGTCGGTGGCTGCTGTGCCAGGGTTGTGGTAGGCTCGTCCGTTGCGCAGCACATTCACAAGGTAGGTAGTGCGCGGGTCGTTGGGGCGGAAAGTGTAGTATCCGTTGGCCACCGCACCTATTATGCGCAGGTCTTCTTTCACCAACGGGTCGAACAACGGGTCGGTGCCGATGTATTTGTTGATTATGTAGTATGAAACGATGCTCGACGGGTTGGAGAGGATTGTGTCAACGAGTTCTTCCTTCCAATTTGTTATGGCATCGGTGCGTTCATTTCCGCGCAGTGCGCCGATTTCTATGGCACGCTTGTCGATGTTCATCAGTGTCACGGCGTTGTGGCTGCCGCTAACGTTGAATTCGGTCGAGAAGTTTTTTACCGATGTGTTGATAGTTATCTGTTCAAGGCTGTCGATAGGGAAGTATATCATGTTGCGGCCATAACGCAGCCTATATATTTCGGGGTTGGCTGGTGCTGGGATATTTGCGGCAAATTCCCCGTTGGCATTGGTCTTGACCGAGTCAACGATGAGCCAACGTCCATTTGAAGATTGTTCGATTACCATTTTCACGGTGTCGCTACCGCCCTCTACAACGCCGCTGATGCCAGCTCCCTCGTCGCCGCCACAAGCGGCAAGAATCAGAGCTAAAGCCGAAACGGCTGAAAATATCGATTTTTTCATTTCGGAGTTCTAAAATTATATATTGTTACAAAGAGATTTTCACTTTTCAATTATTTGCGCTTGCTGCCTTTGTTGGCATCTTCATCGGCGAAGCGACCAGGAAATTTTATTTCCACGGGCTGGCGTTTCATGGCGTAAATGATGAGAGCCAAGCCTATTATGATAAATGGCAGGCTGAGCACTTGTCCCATGTTCATGCCACAGCTTGCTATGAGGTCGTTTTCCCACACTTCCTGCACATTTTTCACATATTCGATAAGGAACCGCGCAACAAACAGCCATGTGAAAAATATGCCAAACAGCAATCCCGGGCGGCGCTCGGCGTTGCGCTTCCAGTATAGCCACATCAGCAGCCCGAAGAGCATCAGGTAGGCGAGAGCCTCGTAGATTTGCGTCGGGTGTGACGGTGCGCTGTAAACTGGCATTGCGCCATGCATCCATGCGTTGAGGTTTTCGACGAAGCGGAAACCCCATGGCAGGTCGGTAGGTCCGCCATATATTTCATGGTTCATGAGGTTGCCAAGGCGTATGAGTGCGCCAACTAATGGGATAGGGATTACCAGGCGGTCGAAAGTCCACAGCGGATTGCGGTGTGTGACAAAGTGCGAGAACAGCAGCACGGCTATGATGATGCCGATGGCTCCGCCATGGCTGGCAAGTCCGCCTTCCCATATTTTTATTATGTCGCCGGGGTGCTGTGAGTAGTAATCCCAGTCATAGAAGAACACATGCCCCAGCCTTGAGCCGATTATTGTACCGAGTACCACGTAAATGAGCAATGCTCCAAGCCACTTTTCAGGTACGCCCTCGTGGCGGAATATGCGGTAAACAATTTCATAGCCAATCCAAAAACCAATGGCAAACGCCAATCCGTACCAACGAATTGTTACGAAACTGTCTATAATGTTGGGGTTTGCTGTCCAAGTAATGAAATCGAGCATGATAGCTGTTTTAAAAGTTGTAGAGGCGCGACATTGATTGCGCCTCTACTGTGTGATGGATTTGTCGTTATTTTAAACCTCGATTCTCAAGTAATGCGTCAACAGTGGGAGCTTGTCCGCGGAAACGCTCGAAAAGTATCATCGGGTCTTCGCTACCACCAGGTTCGAGGATATTCTCGCGGTATGACTTGGCTGTGGCAGGGTCGAAAATGCCATGCTGGCGGAACATTTCGAATGCATCGGCTTCAAGCACCTCGGCCCACAAGTAGGTGTAATAACCGGCGGCATATCCGTCGCTGCCGAAGATGTGGTTGAAATAGGTGCTACGGTAGCGGAATTGTATTTCGCGTGGCAATCCTATGCGGCGGGCAACCGACTGCTCAAATTTCACTACGTCGATGTCGCCAAGGCAGTAGTTGACTTTGTGCCATTCGAGGTCGAGCAAAGCTGCTCCTACCAACTCCACGGTCATGAAGCCCTGGTTGAACTTGCCTGTTTCCTCGATTTTGGCTATCAGGTTGTCGGGGATAGGCTCGCCTGTCTTGTAATGGAAGGCATATTCCTTGAGGAACTCGGGGGCTACAGCCCAGTGTTCGTCGATCTGTGATGCAAGTTCCACAAAATCGCGGTCAACGTTGGTACCAGCCTGTCCGCGGAACGATGCTGTGGTGAGCATTCCTTGCAATGCGTGGCCAAACTCGTGGAATACCGTTTTTACTTCATCGATTGTGAGCAGCGACGGAGTGTCCTTGGTGGGGGCGGTGAGGCTTGCCACGTTGAAGATAATCGGGCGTTCGCTCACGCCTTCGTAGTTGTATTCGCCCTTGAACTCGCTCATCCAAGCCCCTTGGCGTTTTGATGCGCGAGGCATGTAGTCGCTCATGAACACTGCCAAGTGTTTCCCGTCGGCATCTTTCACGTCATATACAGTCACGCCAGGGTTGTATTTTGGTGCATTCTTGATTTCGGTGAACGTGATTCCATAAAGCTTGTTTGCCATCAGGAACACGCCTTTGACAACATTGTCGAGGCTGAAGTAGGGTCTAACTTCGTCTTCGCTGAAGTTGAATTTTTCTTTCTTCACCTTTTCGGCATAGTAGTAATAATCCCATGGCTCGATTGTGATATTGTCGCCGTGAGCGTTGGCGTATGCTTGCATGTCGGCGATTTCTTCTTTAGCTTTGGCAACAGCAGGTTCCCATATCTGGTAAAGCAGGCGTTCGGCGTTTTCGGGCGTTTTTGCCATTACATTGTCGATTTGGTAGTCGGCAAATGTGTCGAATCCGAGCAGGTTGGCTTTCTGTGTGCGCAACTTGATGATGCGGTTGATGATGGCAAAGTTGTTGTATTCGTTGTCGTTCATCGACAGGTGGGTATAAGCCTCATACATGCGTCGGCGCAGGTCGCGGTTGTCGGCGTATGTAAGTACCGGCAGCCTTGTCGAACCTTGCACGGTGAACACCCATTTCCCGGCCTTGCCACGGTTGGCAGCCTCTTCGGCAGCCTGTGCAATGGTGTTGGCTGGCAGACCTGCAAGGTCGGCCTCGTTGTCGATGACAATTTCGATGGAGTTGGTTTCTTTCAGCACATTTGAGCTGAAGTCGAGAAACAAGTTGGAAATCTCCTGGTTTATGCGTTTGAGCGAATCTTTGTCGGCAGCCGAGAGCAATGCACCACCACGCACGAAATCTTTGTAGTAATGTTCGAGCAGACGTGTTTGTGCCACATTGAGGTTGAAATCGGCACGGCGGTCATATACCTGTTTCACACGTTGGAACAGAGCCTCGTTCATGCTGATTTCATCGCTGGCAGCCGAAATCATAGGCATTGCTTTTGCGGCAATTTCTTCAAATTCGGGGGTGTTGTCCGATTCTGTCAGGGCAAACAGCACGTAGCATACGCGGTTGAGGGTTTGTCCCGAGTTATCGAGTGCGAGGATAGTGTTGTCGAAGTCGGGAACGGCACGATTGCGCACGATTGCGTTTATTTCCTGACGTTGTTCTTCGATAGCAGCCTCTATTGCTGGCAAATAGTCGTCGTAGGTGATTTTGTCGAAAGGTGGAATTTCATACTTGGTGGTGTATGGTTCCAAAAACGGATTTTTGCTTGATTTTTCCATTTTTTTCGCATTAGCCATTGGCAAAGCTGCCAACAGCATTACAATTAATGATAAAATAGTGACTTTTTTCATTGAATATTCTGTATGTGCTTGTTTTATATCGACAAAAGTAGCAATAAATTTAGAAAAACAAAACCCGTGAACCCCCACACTTGTGGCGGGCTGCATGGGTGATGTATTAATTAGCTTTAAAATATTGTATGTAATATGAATTGGCCATTTGGCAGCTCGTGTAAAGATGCGTGTGTCTTGCTGTTATGTGAATTGCAGTGTTCATTTTGAGGCGAATGCAAATGTGGCAATTAGCGGGTAATGGTCGGACGAGTCGATGTCGCCTCGCTTTATGGCTATTGCCTTGAGGTCGCCACGATACAGCACATGGTCGATTTTGAAGAAAAAACGGTTGTCGTGGTATGTGATTGTAGGGCCGTTGGCACAGTCGTTATAAGCGTCGTGCATGTCGTCGCCACGCACCGTGCGGTAGCTGTATGAGCCTGGAGTGTCGTTAAAGTCGCCACACACGATAACATCTTTGCCCGAACTGTCGATAAGCTCACGCAGGTCGTGTGCTTGCTTGGCACGCTGCTTGAATGCTGCCGATAGTTTTGAGAACAGGTTGCTCCGCACTTCTTTTATTGCGTCGATAGGTTCAATGTGGTTGATGCCGTCGATTTCGGTTATCTGTTTGTATATCTCTTTGTCGCTCATCGTCAATCCTATTGATTGCAGGTGGCAGTTGAATATTTTCACAGTGTGTCCCTTGATGTTGACGTTGTAGGCCACAACCTTTTTGCGTTCGCTGCTTGTTACGTATTCATCGCACAGTTCAAACGGGTATTTCGACAGCAGCACCATGTCGTCGGTCCCGTTGGTGTAGTATGGATAGCGCGCAATCAGTTCGGGTAACGAATTTTGTATTACGTTGATACTTGTGAAACGCACCCCTTGCGCCCCCTCTTGCAGGCATACGATGTCGGCATCGGTTTGCAGTATGTATTGCACGGTGCGGTTTGGCTCATGCACGGTGCCGTCGAAGTCGTCGAAATTCATTACGTTGAAAGTGAGCAGTGTGAATGTTTTGCTGGTGTCGGCAACTTCTTGTGATGAACCGAATGGGAAAAACGTGGTTAAGGGGTCGGCTGTCGCTATCAGCGAGCAAGCAGTGATGGCAGCCAACCACCATTGCTTGAATATCAGCCATAATCCCAGCACTAACAGTGATGCAGAAAACAATAATGGGTATCCGAGGCCGATGATTGCAAATTTAGCATCTTTTTCGGGGTTGACCATTCCGCTATAAGCCGAAACCACGTATGCAATGGCGAGCAGTATTGCGGCGATGAGTGCTGCAAATTTTATTGGGAAAAGCAGTTTCTTTAACATTGTAATCGGACAACAAATATATGATGGGGCTGAACGCTTTGCGGCTGGCAGGAGGTCAGTTCTTCCTGCGGCTGACGTTGAATAGCCTGTTTTTCTCCTCCTCGGTGAGTGCGCTATAGCCCGACATTTTAATTTTTTTCAATATTTCGTCCATTATCCGCTCGTCTTCGGGCGATATTCCGTTGTTTGTTGCAGGTGGTGGCGGTGGTGTGGACGATTGCTGGCGACGGTTGCGGCTGTGTTGCGAGCCGATGCGGAAATTGTTGCTCCCCTTGGGGCCTGAAATGCGCCGCCAAGTGTTTACTATAAAGTCGATTATTGCATTGAACCACGCTGTGATGTCGGTGCCGCGGCGTAGTGCCAGTGCAAATGCCATTCCCACTATGGCTCCGCCTATGTGGGATATGTGCCCTCCGGCATTTGCCGAGGTTATGCTCAAGAAATCGATGAAAATGGTCACGATTGCTATCCACTTAATCGACACGCTGCCGAAGAATAGCAGCCCCACCTTGTAGTCGGGGGCATATACTGCGGTGGCAACTACGATGGCTATAATCGATGCCGATGCTCCCAGCAACAACCCGCCATGCCCGGCAAATGCCGGCAGAAGGTTGTAGGCGAGCATGTATAACAGCCCGCCACCTATGCCACCCACAAAGTATAGCCCTGTGAGTTGCCGTGGCGAAAGAAATTGCAAGAAAAGTTGCCCGAACCACCACAGCCACAGCATGTTGAACAAGATGTGCAACACATCGTAGTGTGCAAACATGTATGTGATTATCGTCCAAGGCTGGTAGATGAACCATGTGGGCGATGATGGCAATTCGACATAGCTGATTATGCTGTTGGCATCAAAGCCAAATAGGAAACCGAGAATGCCTATCAGCCGCAACACCACGAACACGGCAATGTTGACATAAATGATGCGGGCCGAGAGTGTGGCCATCTTGAAGCGGTGGCGCAATGTGTCAATAAAACCCTCCACCTACTACTCCTTTCTTTTTCCAATACCATATAATGAAGAAACCGAATATCATGCCGCCGAGGTGGGCAAAGTGGGCAACAGTGCTTGCTGCACCCGTAACACCGAATGCCAGCTCAAGCGCGCCGTAACCAAGCACCATCCACTTGGCTTTGATGGGGATAGGGATAAAGAACAGGTACATGGGCATGTTTGGGAAAAGCATGGCAAAGGCAAGCAGCAATCCGAACACCGCACCTGATGCGCCTACGGTGACAAACATGTTGAAGAAACCATTGAGCATGTCGTTGCGCAAAGCATATTCGATGGCTTCGGCTCCTTGCATGACTACAAATCCATCGTTGTTGGCCAGTTTCAAAGTGCTTTCCCATGTGAGAGTCCACACCAATTCTTGAACCAGAGCAGCTCCGATGCCGCACGAGATGTAATAAAACAGGTAACGTTTTGGTCCCAAAGCTCGTTCAAGGATAATGCCGAACATGAACAGCGAGAACATGTTGAAGAAAAGGTGTGTGAAATTGGCGTGCATGAACATGTATGTGATGAACTGCGCCACATTGAAATAGGAGGCTTCCCAGTAATGCAGCCCCAGATACCTGTCGAAATCAAATTTGCCCGCGAGGGCCCACGTAGCCACCCACATAATGAAGTTTATCACCAGCAGATTTTTGGTGACAGCAGGGATGGCACTGAAAAAACCGCGTGAGTTTAGCATATCTATTTTGTTAAGTGCCTGTTTAAGTTGGCAAAATTACTCAAAAAAACTGCTGTAAAACAAGTATGGCAGCGTATATTGTATTTATTTACTTGAAAAAAACATTTTTTCATATCCTTTCTTTGTTTTTACTGTCAAAAGATTTATATTTGTGCCTATAAAACAACTTATTGCACTCAAATTATAAAACATTCATAAACCATAAATCTAAAAACAGTAATTAATTATGAACAAGACAGAATTAGTCAACGCTATTGCTGAAGAAGCCAAGCTGTCGAAGGTTGATGCAAAGGCTGCCCTCGATGCTACCTTAAAAGCAATCACTGATGCTCTTGCTGCCGACGACAAAGTGGCATTGGTGGGTTTCGGCACTTTCATGGTGAGCGAGAAAGCTGCCCGCACGGGTATCAATCCTTCTACTAAAGAAAAAATACAAATACCAGCGAAAAAGGTTGTAAAGTTCAAACCAGGTGCTGAACTTGGCGAGGCTGTAAAATAAGGGCTTTTCTCAGTCTGCTGTCCTTGTCCGTGCAATAAAGCTGTTACGAGAGAGGACTTTTCTTTGTGGAAACGCATAAAATATAATGCACCACGTTGCGTCTGTAGCCATTGTATGGCGGGCGAGCAGGTGGGTGCATTTTTTTGTGCAGTGCCGTGGCGCACGGCTTCGGTGCATGCCACGGCCTATATGCCGAATAGCCGGCGGGCATTGGCGTCGGTGATGTCTGAAACTTGCTGCGCCGTAAGTCCAATATGCATGGCGATGCATTCGGCAATGAGTGGAATATAGGCACTCTCGTTGCGGTGGCCACGGTGCGGGACAGGCGCGAGGTAGGGCGAATCGGTTTCGAGCAATATGCGGTCGATTCCTATTTCGGGCAATATGGCTGGTACTTGCGACCTCTTGAATGTGGCTACGCCGTTTATGCCGAAGTAGAAATCGCCATAGCGGCGTATGCGTTTCACGTCATCGGCTGTGCCGCCAAAGCTGTGGAACACGCCGCACGGCAGCTGCTCGAAGCGGTCGAAAACTTCAAGCACCTCGTCGAGTCCGTTGCGGCAATGTATTATGATTGGCAGATTGCGGCTTAGTGCCCAACCTATCTGTTGGGCAAAGGCATCTTGCTGCTCGGTGCGGTAGGTTTGATCCCAATACATGTCGATACCGATTTCGCCGATTGCCACAAATCGGTGTTCATCGAGCTTGCGGGCTATCTTGTCGAGGGCTTGGCGGTAGTCGTTGTTGACTTCGGTCGGGTGTAACCCCATTGCCATCGATGTGTAATCGGGATATGCTGCGTGCAGTTCATACATTGGCTCTACTGTGGTCAAGTCAACATTTGGCAGGACAATGTGGCTCACTCCCGCCGCTTGTGCCCGAGCTACGGTTTCATGCCGGTCGCCGTCAAACTCGGGCAGGTATATGTGCGAGTGTGTGTCGATCATTTTTTGCGACGCAGTAACATTGTGGCAAAATTGGTGAATGCCGTTTTGGCTTGGTCGCTTATTTCCACTGTGTCAAGCCATTTTAGCGACTGGCTGGTGTATCGCTCAATTGCACGTTCGGCTTTTTTGTCGATGCCTAAGCGAGTGTATATGTTCCTGACGGCTTCGACCTTGTCGGCACGGTGTGACGGGTCGCAGTCGGCAATCCATCTTTTGAGCTCGGTCGCGTCGTCGCCTGTGGCATCGTTAATGGCGTTTATGAGCATGAATGTCTTTTTGTTATTGGCAATGTCACCGCCAATTTCTTTGCCGAAAGTCCGTTCGTCGCCATACACATCGAGCCAGTCGTCTTGCAACTGGAATGCAAGGCCAAGGTCGCAACTGTAATTGTAGAGTGCGTCGGCGGCATCTTTGCCCGCACCACCGATTATTGCACCCACTTTGCAGGCGCAGCCAAGCAACACGCTGGTTTTTAGGCGTATCATGTCGATGTACTCGCTTTCGGTCACGTCGTCGCGCTGTTCAAAGTCAACATCATATTGTTGCCCTTCATATACTTCCATTGCCGTGGCGTTGAATGTTTCAAGTACTTGCGGCAGGGAGTCGGCTGGTGTGCGTGTGATATATTGGCAAGCCATCGTCAGCATTGCGTCGCCCGACAGGATGGCGGTGTTGTCGTTCCACTTCACGTGTACGGTTGGGTGTCCGCGCCGCACGTCGGCTCGATCCATCACGTCATCATGTAGCAAAGTGAAGTTATGGTATAGCTCGATGCCTACGGCGGCATTGATGGCTTTTGCGGCGTTTCCCGAGAATGCGTCACAAGTCATAAGGGTCAAGACAGGCCTCAGGCGTTTGCCGCCGAGTGCCATTGTGTAGGCGATAGGTTCGTATAGCCCGGCAGGTTGGGCAGGATATTGTATTGCGGCGACTGCCTGGCTGGCCATTTCCACATATTCCTCAAATTTCAGCATGGTAATATTATTTTTGTTGGTAAATGTTCATAAATTCCTTGAATTGCTGCTTGTCGAGCAGATGGTGCAGGGCTTCGACAGCTTCGATTGCTTCGGCGGGATTTTTTGCAGCTACATCTTTCACTGCCTTGGCAAGGCGTGGAATGCTCGACACGCGCAAGTAAACTTCCATTTGCAGCCCTATGGGCAACGAGTTGATGTAGTCTTGTAGTGCCATGTCGAAGAGGTTGCATTCATCGCGCATGTCGCGCACCAGGTAGCTTGTGCGTGCCATTTTTATAGGGCCGATAATTTGGCTTTTTGTCAATGTACTGTCGATTAAGATGTTATCGCAACATTGCTTTGACAATTCCCAACCAGTCCAGTATGGTTGGTGCAGCAATGTGAGCATTGCTGCCGCAGTGCTGCTGTCGGGGCAGTGCTCCATTAGTAGGCTACGGGCTTCGATGCTTTGCACGGCATCCATCGGTGCTATCCATGAATTGATTGCCGCTGCTGCCACGACTAAACTGTCGGGGCATGAGAGCGATTGCGACAAACGTGTGGCAAGTTGCGATGCGTGTGCCTCGTCGGGACGGTTGCCGCAACCTTGTGCGATAAGCGTTGTCATCGCAATGGCCAGTGCCAAAATTTTGCGTATCATTTTTTGCGTCGTGCTTGTATGGCGGCCGTCGGGTTAAACATCTCTTCGGCAAGCCGCTCGTTTCGCATTGCTATTTGCCGGCGGAATGTAGTGTCGAATGTGTCGGCAGCGGCAGTGTCGCCAGTTAGCAAATATTCGCTTTGTACGGCCTTGGCTGCCAGTATGCTTTTTTGCAAAGCCATTAGCCCCGTGCTGTCGGCAGCTACGACGCTGTCGGCAGCGGCCGTGGCCCGGTTGCGGGCTTCGTCGATGCGAGTCGTGTCTTGTGGCTGGCTGCAAGCCGTCGCAGCCAGTGTTATTGCCATTAGCAGTAGTTTGCTGTAATTCTTCTTCATTATAGAAATCAATTTCCTTGCAAATTTACAAAGTAAATGCGACATATACTCCCCCCATTGCATGAAAGTGCCATAGTTTGCTCATGGCTAAAACAAAAACGGCTGTTAATCGGGTGATTAACAGCCATCTTGTGTACCCAGACCCGGTACAAGGCATAGAAATCATAGGAAAATAAAAGAATTTATCTTCCTTATTATCAGTCATTTGTATATTTCTTATTTTCTCCATATTTGCCATATTTTGCCCATTTTTCGTCATTAAGTACACTTTTAGTACACTTTGAAATTTCATTTTCTTTTGTACCTTTGCAATATCGAAAAACAAAAGAAAATCAATTATTTAGCGTAATCACCCGGTTAC
>DVKC01000046.1 GCA_018716295.1 Candidatus Avimuribaculum pullicola | reverse complement strand
ACCGCCGTTCCCCGTTTGCGGTTGCAAAGGTACTACCAAAATTCCCATTCCACCAAATTTTCCGACAACTTTTTTCAGAAAAATTTTGCACCATTTAACCAACTCCCTATCCCCCAACCATATACACCCCCAAAAATTTTCCCCTAAAATGTGCCCTACAACATACAACTGCCATTTCTCACAAAAAGTGCCACGTTCCTTGTAAACATATTTTAACCTACAGTCCGTTCCTTTATTTCCAAAAACGCCATTACGATGCTTAATGAACCGTTATTTTCAAATGCTTATTTGTAAAATGTCATACTATAACACAAAAGATAGTCGAAATTATATCTACTTTTGTAGGTAGTCAATAATACAGTTCTCCCAAAATATTTATACAATGGAAAAATGGCTGAGTTTTATCGTGCCTGTATATAATGCAGAAACATACCTTGCAGAATGTGTGGAAAGTATGCTACATCAAAATATGCCTCAAGAGCAATATGAAATAATTCTTTTTGATGACGGTTCCACCGACAACAGTCTGGAAATTGCAAGAAACTATGCCAAACAATATTCCTGCATTCGTGTATTCACGCACGCTAACGCAGGAGTTGCCATGACAAGAAATGCAGCTTTAGCCCAATCACAAGGCAAATATATTTGGTTTGTGGATAGCGATGACAAAATTGCCGAAAACATACTACCAACAATGCGCCAACAAATTGAAACTGAAAACCTGGACATATTATTCTTCAACATCACACGTTTCAATAATAAAACCCAATGGATATATATACAACTGCCAGAAACAACTGTAAGAACTGGCATCCAACTCTACAATGAATATCACTGCAACGTAGATTCGGTTAATAAAATTTACCGCAAAAGCCTTTTCATTGACAACCACTTACAATTCAAATTCCGCATGGCAGAAGATGCCGAATTAATGCCACGTTGCTACTATCACGCCAATCGAGTAAAAATGATAAACATAAATGGCTATTACTACAGAGTAAACGAAAATTCTCTTACCCATATATGCAACCAAGAACGCTGGACTGAATACAATCTACTATGTATAGAGTCACATATCGACTATATGTTTCACCACCCCGCACCCCGTTATTGGATAAGAGTTTTGGCATACGACACCCGATTAATTTTTTATTTAATGCCAACTTTTTCTATAGAAAAAAATTTTAAAGATGCTGTTTTCAACAGGCTACGTACAAATCTGCGAAAAGCATTCAAATCATTTCCTGTTATACTCAGCACAGATTACATCTTTTTACGCATTGCAACCATTTCACCAACTCTTGCAATAAAAATTCTGCAAATATTGAGGAATTTGAAAAAATTGGTGAAGAAATAAACACCTGACAGCACAACAAACTGTGGGGAGGGCGTTGGTTTCATATTCCAACATTCCTCCCCACAATATATCTATATTTTTGTATAGGAAATTTATTTCCCTATCAAGCTCATGCCTACCCTCAATGCCTCCTCGTTCATCGGTATGAGATGATGATGCCGCTCGGGCAGCGTCTTTTTAAGGGCTTTAAGCACACTTTCGACCGAAACAATAGGCTTCACCTTTAGCAAAGCCCCGAGGACAATCATATTGAAAGCCTTGGCATTTTTCAATTCAAATGTTGCCTCCATTGCTTCAATCTTATAAATCTCAATATCTGTCCGTGTCGGCGGCGTATGAATGCCGTAATTGTCATAAATGAGCACACCACCTGGTTTCACCTTGCTGGCAAACTTGTCGAGGCTCTGCTGGTTAAGCACCACCGCCGTGTCGTAGGTGTTCAACACTGGCGAGCTGATTCGGTTGTCGCTCAGTATTACCGTCACATTGGCAGTACCGCCGCGCTGCTCAGGGCCATACGACGGCATCCACGTCACCTCCTTGTCTTCCATAAGCCCCGAATAGGCAAGTATTTTACCCATCGACAGGACACCTTGTCCGCCAAAACCTGCTATAACTATCTCTTCTTTCATAAACTATTCATTTTTTAGGTCGCCAATGGGATATTTCTTAAACATATTCTCCTGCATCCATTTGTTGGCATCGGCAGGCGACATTTTCCAGCCCGAGTTGCAAGTGCTGACAATCTCGACCACCGAAGTCCCCTTGCCCTGCATACTGTTTTCAAATGCCTTGCGTATGGCAGCCTTTGCCTTGCGTACTGCTGCTGGTGTTTCCACGCTTTGCCGGGTGACGTAGCAAGTGCCATCAAGCTGCGCCATAAGCCCCGAAATAGCAAGTGGATAGCCATTCAGGTCGGCACGACGACCGTATGGCGTCGTCGAAGTTTTCATACCTAACAATGTGGTAGGCGCCATCTGCCCGCCAGTCATGCCATAAATTGCGTTGTTAATGAAAATCATTGCGATGTTTTCGCCACGGTTAGCCGCATGCAACGACTCGGCAGTGCCGATTGCCGCCATGTCACCGTCACCCTGGTAAGTGAATACCAACTTGTCGGGTTGCAACCTCTTTGTCGCCGTGGCAAGAGCCGGAGCACGACCATGAGGGGCTTCGATCCAATCGACATCTATATAATTATATGCAAACACTGCGCAACCTACCGGGGCTATGCCAATAGCGATTTCGGCAGCACCCATTTCCTCGATTACCTCGGCAATTAATTTATGCACCACTCCATGACTACAGCCCGGACAATAATGCATGTGCACATCGTTGAGGAGCGACGGTTTCTTGTAAACCTGGTTTTCGGGTTTTATAATATCTTGTATATCCATAATGCAGTCCTCCACACATTTTATTTGCCAATGGCAAATTGTTTTTTCAATTCGTCGAGTACTTCCTCGGGAGTGGGAACAATACCACCCAAACGGCCATAATGCTTCACGTCCACACGGCACTCAACAGCAAGCCGCACATCTTCTACCATCTGCCCGGCCGACAATTCCACTACCATTATGCCTTTCACGCCAGCGGCAGCTTCCTTGATTTGCTTTGATGGGAAAGGCCACAAAGTTATTGGCCGTAACAGCCCGATTTTGATACCCTCCTCGGCGGCCACTTCCATCACTTTCTGGCAGATGCGCGCCATGCTGCCGAAAGCCACGAACAAGTAGTCGCAACCCTCGGTGTTTATAGCTTCATAGCGCACTTCGTTTTTCTCAATCTCGCGGTATGTGCGCTGGAAACGCAAGTTGTTCTGCTCCATGATTTCATCGACAAGTTCGAGCGATGTAATCACATTGCGAGGACGCATACCCTTACGCCCATTGATGGCCCACGGGCACTGTTGGCGCACCTGCTCCTCGGTGCGACGCTGACGCGGTTCGGGCAAAACCACCTTTTCCATCATTTGCCCAACGAGTCCATCGGCAAGCAGCATTGCCCCTGTGCGGTACTTGAAAGCCAAGTCCCAACCGAGCCATACGAAGTCGCACATCTCCTGCACGCTGCTCGGCGCAAGCACAATGAGGTGATAGTCGCCATGCCCGCCACCTTTCACGGCCTGGAAATAGTCGGCTTGCGACGGGTGTATAGTACCCAGTCCCGGGCCTCCACGCATCACGTTCACTATCAACGCCGGCACTTCGCTGGCAGCAATATATGAGATGCCTTCCTGCATGAGGCTTATGCCCGGGCTTGACGACGAAGTGAACACCACCTTCCCGCAAGCGGCACCCGCATAAACCATATTGATTGCAGCCAGTTCGCTCTCGGCTTGCAGCACCACCATGCCAGTAGTTTCCCACGGGCGCAACTGCTCAAGCTCTTCAAGCACCTCGGACTGCGGGGTTATAGGATAGCCGAAGTAACCATCGGCCCCGTAGCGGACTGCTGCATGAGCCAAGGCTTCGTTGCCTTTCATTAATCTTACTTCTTCCATATTTTAGAATCTGTTGTTTACACTAATAACGATTTATCACTCATCAATTTTAACCCTATACACTTCGATACAGGCATCGGGGCACACCAAAGCGCAACTACTGCACCCGATGCAATTCTCGGGCGCACTCATATAGGCGAAATGGTAGCCACGGTTATTCACTTCCTTTGGTTGTAGTGATAAAACTTTTGCAGGACACGCCACGACGCACAAGCTGCACCCTTTGCACCGTTCGGTGTTCACTGTTACTGCTCCTTTTATCTTTGCCATAGTAATATTACCATTTTTTGTTTATTACAAATATAGCTAATAATCCTGTACCGTCAAAGCTGATTAACAAAAGATTAACCTTTAGCACACAGTATCACAATGTGTGCCAAAAGTCCTATAAAATGTTACTCTTCAAACACATAATTCAGGAAATCATTAAACGGCTTGATATACCTGAAATCCTCGGCTGTGCGTTCAACCCAATCATCGCCACTAAAATAGTTGTCGGCGACAGGCATTGACACAAGATATTCCTTCATCTTGATATATTCGCCGTATGGGCTGTTGCGGTCGAATCCCTTGGGCATCGTCTTGAGGCTGTCGCCGCTCAACTTATAGCGGCTGGCAAACTCCTTGTCGCCAATTATGCCGAGGAACTCGTCGATATTGTCCTCTACCTCGTGGCGCAAGCGGGTGAGCAACGGCATCTCGGGACACCATATCCCGCCATGCAGACCGCACTCGCCCGGCTGCAAATGCAAGTAGCAACACCCCTTGAGTGTCTTGCGCCCGCCCTGCGCAATCACTGCCGAGAAATAAGTCTTGTAGGGCAACTTATTGGGGCTGAAACGTATGTCGCGGTAAATGCGGTAAACACAATCCTTGGCATCTACCCCTTTGAGCGTATTGTCATATTCAGCCATCCGATTGATAAGCCTTTGTACATCGTTAAGCCACAATGCCCTCAGCTCATCAAACTCGGCTTTGTTCTCGTGAAACCATTCACGATTGTTGTTCCACGACAGCCTCTCCAGGTAGTCGAACAACTGTCCCATATAATTATTCTCCATTGTAAAAATGCTTTTTTCAGTTTTCACAAACTTACGGAAAATCTGTGGAATATCCGCCATTTTTCGGCAGATTAACGCAACGGCTTCCGAGAAGATCAGAACCGAATTTTCCGCTTCGGGACTTTAAAATTATTACCATTAGTGATGGATTTATTTTGTCGCCATACGTGAGATGCTTTATCCCAAATCGGTCATTAGGGATACAGATAAGTTGCCCCAGATGGCTTTAAATTGCATTATAAATATAACAGCTATATCGCTACCACGTTCTGACTGCCATGATTTTCTAATGACTTTAAGTTTATGCAAATAGAATAATTGAAATATAATTTTAGGCATATTCAACAAATGCTCCTAAATCCGAAACGGACAAAACGGGAAAAGGCTGCCACACTGGGTGAACAGCCTCATACAAAAACCAAAAAGCCTATATCACATCTCAGAAATTGACGACACGATTTGCCCGTCGAACAGGTTTATCACGCGACTTGCATATCCGGCATCGCGCTGGCTGTGCGTAACCATCACTATGGTGGTGCCGCTGTTGTTGAGTTCCGACAACAACTGCATAACTTCCTTGCCGTTTTTCGAGTCGAGGTTACCAGTCGGCTCGTCGGCAAGTATAAGCTCAGGGTTGGAAACCACGGCGCGAGCTATGGCCACACGCTGCTGCTGACCGCCCGAGAGCTGTTGCGGATAATGCTTGGCACGGTGGCTGATGTTCATACGCGACAATATCTCGGCCACACGCTCCTTGCGTTCCTTGGCCGATATGTGCAAGTAAATTAGTGGCAGCTCGACGTTCTCGGCCACGTTAAGCTCGTCGATGAGGTTGAAACTCTGGAACACAAATCCTATGTTGCCCTTACGCACATTGGTGCGCTCGCTCTCCTTCAGGTTGCCCACCTCTTTGCCGCTAAGGTAGTAATGCCCCGAAGTTGGGTTGTCGAGCAACCCGAGTATGTTCAACAATGTTGACTTGCCGCAACCCGATGGGCCCATAATCGACACAAACTCCTTGTCGGCGATTTCCAGGCTCACGTTATTTAGAGCTATCGTTTCGACCTCGGAGGTACGGAACACCTTACTCAAATTTTCTATCTTTATCATAATTCCAATATTTTGTATTTTTTACGTTATTCAGTCTTGATGTTATTTATAGGATTTTCATTGATAGCCTTGCGGGCAACCAAGCAAACCGATGCCAACGACAATGCCGCCACCATCGCAAATGCTGCTACGGGTATCCACCAAGTGGGCATATCGCCATACGGAACGATACCGTAAATGATTTTCAGCCCCGCCAACGACAGCGGAATAGCAATCACGAGGCTGATAAACACCGATTGCAACGAGAATCGCATCAACCGCCGCTGCTCGTCCATGGCTGTCGAGCCGAACACCTTGCGCACGGCTATGTCGCGCTTGCGCTGCGAAATCATGTATATATTCATCGCCATTAGCCCAAGCAGCGATATTAACAGTGCCACGCAGGTGAATATCGCCATCATTTGGTTAAGGTTAATCACACTTTTATACATATCACGCACCAAGTCGGCATACCAGCGCGACTCATAGCTTACAGGCTTGACAATCGCTTCATACAACCTGTCAATATCATGCTTGACAGCATTCGGATTGTTGCTACCGGTTACCTCAACAAACACTTGCTGCGGGATAATCTTATTCCTTGCCTTCGGCTGTATCAACAGCGGGTAATTCTCGGAGAAAAGGGACGAGCGCACCTTTACATCTTTGAACTCGCCGGCGACATCGACACTTTGACCCGAAAACATCAACTTGTCGGTACCGAGTCCATACTGCGCATAATCTCTCATAGTGTTCTCGCTCACATACACGGCATAGTCGATTGAAGCCAACTTGCGGTCGCGCACGATTTTCACATTGAATATGTCGAAAAATGCCGAATCCACTTGCAGCAAGTCATACCGTTTGGTGACCGTGGTGTCGCTCGTCGCTATGTTCAAAGCCATGCCCGACCCGCCATCCAAAAAGCTGCCGCGCGCAAACGACACCCTTCCGACCGACGGCAACTGTTCCACCTCCGAGCGGAACGTCTGCATTTGCTGTAGCGTTCCATTGTAGGGATAAACAAGCACATCGCCATATTCATATCCAAGCGGCGCATTGAGCACACCGTAAACCTGCAAGCCGAAGTAGATGGAACATGCCACCAATGCTATTGTCAACCCGCCTTGAACCACATTCAACACACGCAGGTACATCATCTTGGTCTTACGGCGGAAAGTACCTTTTACAACGTCGAGCGGATTATAGCCCGAAAGGATGGAGGCTGGCGCAAAGCCCGACACCAACGACAACAGCCCGACAAACGCCAACCAACACAACGACGAGAACCATGTGAAATCGCCCAGCACATCGAGCTTCACGCCGAGCAGTTCCATCATAAATGGCTGTACAAGCATAGCAACCAGCAACCCGATGGCAAAAGCCACTACCGTCAGCAGCAACGACTCGGCAATCATGCGCCAGAACACACCACGCCGCAACGAGCCGAGTAAGCGGCGCGTGGCCATCTCTTTGGCACGGTAGGCTGTCTGCGCCACATTCATGCTGGCATAGTTGAACACGGCCATCACCAATATTATTATCCCAGACACAAGGAACACCATCACCATGGAAAAGTCATATTGGTTAAGCCTGCCACTGGCATTGACTGTTGTCACCGATGAATAATAGAAATCTTGCATCTGCACCATTTCCACCTTGTCGGTAACACCCATCATGTAGGGCCAAAAGAAACTTTTCAAAAACGTAGCCATGTCGGTAGCCTTCGCATTAGGGTCGGCACCTTCGACATATCTGAAAAACATGATTGCCGATGCAGCGTCAGCCATGCGCGCGTCGTTGATGTCTTTCGATGGCGAAACACCATATTTCATGTTCACAATAGGGACGAAAACCTCCATTTCACTCGGGAAAATCGAGTTATCGATCTCCTCGACCACACCCGACACAGTGAACGGCATATCAGCCCCACCCTTGCTGGCAAATGCCAATCGCACTGTCTGCCCCATCGCCGCTTCTTCCGAACCAAACAGTTTCAATGCCGCCTGACGTGTCAGCACCGCATTGTCGTCGGACAGCAACATGCTTTCGGCATCGCCGTTTATTACCTTGTAACCGAAAAAGTCGAAGAAGTTCTTGTTCACAAACGCAGTAGCAAGCGTCAACTCATTGCTGCCAATGCGACCTTCGACCGGAATACAGTTGCCATACAAGCTCCAATCCTCTATTTCGGGATAACGGTCGGCAAAACGTTGCGCCACTTGGTAATGCCCCCACACATCATGGCCAGTAGTGAAAATGTACACACGCTCAACATCTTTCACATGGCTGTCGATGGTCAGCTGCCTTGTCACCATGTCGGCAATGAGCAAGGTGAAGGCAAATGCCGCGGCCAGCCCCACAACGTTGATTGAGGTGAACAGCTTGTTGCGCCCGAGGAATGTGAAATATGTCTTTAAATTTTTCATATTCGTCACTCAGTCTTGATATTGTTTATGGGGTTCTCGTTGGTTGCGTTACGGCTTATGAAATATACCGACACAAGCGACACCACAGCCACTATGGCGAATGCGGCAAGCGGTACCCACCAGCGGCTCAAGTTACCGAACGGAACGAATTCATAGATTTTCCTCATTCCAATCACCGACAGCGGAATGGCGAATACCAGCCCGATGACAATCGACTGCAACGAGAAGCGCATGAGCCGCCGCTGTTCGCCAGCAGCAGTGGAGCCGAACACCTTGCGCACGGCTATGTCGCGCTTGCGCTGCGAAATCATGTAAATGTTCATGGCTATAAGCCCCAGCAGCGACACAAGCAGTGCCACGCAAGTGAATATGAACACTATCTGGTTCATATTAATCACGTCGCGGTAGGTGTCGCGCACTTGGTCGGCATACCACTCCGAAACCAACATCGGCGAATGTGTCATGCTCAGGTACATATCATCAATCTGCTGCTTGTGCGAGGCCAAATCGCCGCCATTCACTTCCACAAGCACTTGCCACGGATATTTTATGCTGTCGGACGGCAGCAACTGTATCCTCAACGGATGTGTTTCCTTGCTCAGCATCGAGCGTATCTTAAAATCCTTGAACGTGCCGGCAATGTCAAAATTGGCATGACGGCCATCGGCAACAAACCTGTCGGTTCCATACCCGAGCCGCTTGTAATCGGCAAGGGCTTTTTCGCTGATATACCACGCATTATCGCTGCTTGCCAACTTGCGGCTCTCGTTCAACTTGATGTTGAAAATTTTGAGGAATGCCGAGTCGCACACGAACGTCTGGAAGCTGAACACCACCGACGAATCGCCCGATGTCACTTTCATAGTGTTGTTGTTGCCCCCGTCGTCGGGCGTGCCGCAAGTGAGTGACACATTCGTGACAAACGGCAGCTTCTTCACTTCGTCGCAGAATGCGTCAAGACTGTTGTTAGTGGTGCGGTTATACACCAGCACATCGCCATAATCATAGCCGAGCGGAGCCGTGAGCACCCCATGAATTTGCAAGCCGAAATAGATGGAACATGCCAGCAACGTGATTGTCATGCCACTCTGCACCACGTTAAGCACCCGCAAGTACACCATCTTGGTCTTGCGGCGGAAAGTGCCTTTCACCACGTCGAGCGGATTGTAGCCCGACAACACCGATGCCGGCACAAAGCCCGAAGCGAACGAGAGCAACAGCACAAACACAGTCCAGCACAATGCCGTGAGCCACGTGAAGTCGCCCACCACATCGAGTTCCACACCGAGCAGGTCCATTGCGTATGGCTCGACCAGCCGTGCCAGCAACAGGCCTATGGCAAACGCAACGACAGTCAACAACAGCGATTCCATTATCATGCGCCAGAAGATGCTGCCGCGCGACGACCCGAGCAAGCGGCGTGTAGCCATCTCCTTGGCACGGTAGCCAGTCTGCGCCACGCTCATGCTCACATAGTTGAACACTGTCATCAGCAATATGATGATGCCGGCTATCATGAACATGATTACCTTGGTGAAGTCATACCGGTTGAGATAATTGAACATACCGATTTCCGAGAAATAGAAATCACGCATAGGTATCATGTTAACTTTGGTGTTTTTATTATATTGGAAAATCCACCAAAACTCCCTTGCAAAGCTCGTCATGTCGTCGGCGCGTGTTGCAGAGTCAAACCCTTTCGCCATCTTGAAAAACACTACTGCACTGCCAGCATTGCCAAGGTGAGTGTCGTCGATGTCGGCACCTCGGTTATAATACTTGTAATTCTCTATTGGCATGAAAATCTCTATTTCCGACGGGAAAATCGAATTGTCGATGTCGTCTATAATGCCATTGACCACAAACTGCCCGATTGCCGTATTCACACTCATGCCCATGACGTGTTCCGTGCCAAACAGCTTTAACGCCGCCGAACGCGTCACCACGATATTATCGTTTGATACAAGGGCTTCCTCGGGATTTCCTTCAATAAGGTCGTAGGAGAAGAATTCCAGGAAATTCTTCTTCACAAACGATGTGGCTACCAGCGTTTCATTGCCATTTTCCATCTCGTATGGCAACTGGTGGCAATCGCCGTAGGCACACCAATCCTCGATTTCGGGATAGCGGTCTTGGAATTTCAAGCCCAATTGGTAATGCCCCCACACGCCGCCGCTTGTCGCAAACACATATATGCGGTCGGCATCTTTCACGTGGCTGTCAACCGTCAGTTGCCGTGTAACCATGTCGGCAAGGAGCAGGATAAACATGAACGACACCGTCAGCCCTGCCACGTTGATGAACGTGAACAGCTTGTTGCGTCCAAGAAACGTAAAATAAGTCTTAAACCCTTTCATATCATTCTATTATTAACACGTCATTGTCTTTATAGCTCTCATAACCCGAAACTATGACACGCTCGCCCTTTTCGAGTCCTTCGAGCACTTCGTAATACTGTGGGTTTTGCCGCCCGATGCGTATGTTGCGGCGATAGGCTTTGCCGCCATCCTTGTCAACCACGAAAATCCATTTTCCGCCAGTAATCTGGAAGAAAGTACCTTTGGGAATAAGCACGCTCTGTGTCGATTCGCCAAGTTGCAAGTCGATGTAATAGGTCTGCCCGATGCGCACGTTGTCGGGCTTCTCGCCAGCAAACACCAGGTCGGTACGGAACCGCCCGTCGCGCACCTCGGGATAAACCTTGCGCACACGCAAATTGAAACGGCTACCTTGGCGGTCGAGTGCGGCCGGCAATCCAGCCGACACACGGTCGATATAATGCTCGTCGATGTAAGCCTCGATTTTCACGCCCGAAAGGTCATTGACTTGCCCAACCATCTGCCCTGCCGAGATATTCTGTCCAAGTTCCACATCAAGCAAACCCAATTCACCATCGATTGTGGCCCTGACATCAAGTTTATTTTTCCGCTCGCGTATTAGCAGCACATTCTGCCGCATATTGTCAAGGTTCTCTTCCATCTGCGCCATCTGTATGGTGCGATATATTGAATCCTGCACAAGCCGTTCGCTCACAAGAGCATGTTTCTTCAGTGCCAATTCATAGTCCTCTTGCGCTTGTAAATATTCCTCACGGCTAATCAACTTCTCGTCGTAAAGCCGCTTATACTGCTCAAATGTGCGCTGCTTGCGCTGCGTGTCGATTTCGAGCTGCACTTTCTCGGTTTCATTGTTGAGCTTGTCCTGCTGCATGGTCACTTGCGTGTTGCGCAGCAAGTTCTGCTTCTCGGCAAGCTCCGACTCGGCATTGAGTATCTGCAAGTCGAGGTTGGAATTGCTCAGGCGCAATATCACATCACCCTTCTTCACGAAAGCCCCTTCATCGACGACCTTTTCACGTACTATGCCCCCCTCCTCGGGACTGATTTGCACCACCGAAATCGGCTTAACCTGTCCATTGAGGCGAATGTAATCGTTAAACTCGCCATACATGACATCAGCAATGCTCACCGATGCGGCATCGACACGCGCCGACGACATGCGTCCGCCCATCACAGCCCAGCCGATAACCGCCACCACAGCCACGCCAGCAGCGATATAAGCAATATGGCGTTTCTGCAACCCTCGTTTTTTTTCAATCTGTATATCCATTGTTTTTCTTTATTATTTCTTTCCCTTTGTAATAATCCACAAGACGACATTTTAACACAAATGATAACTTGCTGCGCAACAGCCCCACACGGCTTTCGAGCAACGTCGAGGCACTGGTCTGCACATCGAGCGAAGTCATAAGCCCCTCTTCAAACTTGCGCCGCGTCACGGCGTATGCCACTGCATCGGACTTGACTTTCTTTTCCATCTGTATGCTCTCTTTCAGGAAACCGTTGCGGTCGAGCACAGCCTGTGCCACAAGTTTCTGCAACTCTTCCTTTTGGGCTTCATATTGTTCCTGGGCTATGCGGTAGCTGTTGCGAGCCTTGCGCACTGAATTGACGCGCTCGAAACCGCTGAAGAGCGGTATGCTGATGCTCATGCCCACGTATTGCCCAAAGTTGTTTTTCATCTGCGTCCAATAATCGGCATACGTGTGTGCTCCCAATTCTTTGTAATATGATGAACTGATGCCGGCATACACCGAGATCGTGGGCATGACATTGGCCCACGATTTCTTCATATCAAAACGAGAAACCTCGCTGCTGTAATGCGACTGCAACAACGTAGGATTCGACATGAGCGCAGTACTGAGCACCTCCTGCTGCGTGTCGCCTGGCAGCATGGCCAGGTCAACAGCTTGCTTGTCAAGCAATGTCGTGTCGAGCTGCAGCGGTTTATCCATGGGATAATTCATTTTTTGTTTCAGTGTAAGCATTGCCGATTCGTAAAGATTGGTTTGATTGGTGAGCGTGTAATCGTCCGTAGCATGTTGCGCTTCGATTTGCGCAACATCGGCAAGCCCCTTGAGCCCCAACTCTTCTTGTCGCTGCGTCAACCGTAGCAATTCTCCGCTCTCGGCTACTTTTTCCCGCGCCAACCGCACCGACCCGTAGTAATACAGCGCGTCGATATATGCCTGGAACGTTTCGAGCGCGGTATTGTCGCGTGCTACCTGCAGCGCAGCCTTGCCCATGAGTTGCGCCGCCTTTGATTGCCGCAAGTTGTTGACTATGCTACCACCACTGAACACCGTGAGCGACATTTCGAGCGAATAGGAATTGTTGAACGTCGATATGCTGTTGTATGTGTTCGTTTCCGGGTCGATCGAACGCCCCCAGTTATATTGCAAGCTCGACGATGCATTTATTCCAGGCAAAAAATTTCCTATGGCCGTCAGGCGGTCGATTTTGTAATTGTCGGCCTCATACACACGTTGCCTCACAGTGCGGTTATGCTCCACGGCATACTCCATGCAGCTATCCACACTCCACACCTGCTGCGCCACCGCTCCTCCATCCGAGGCTGTCAGCGACGCAATCATTATCACATATCCAATCTTAGTCAAATCCATTATATAGTGTAAAATATATTTCTGCACTATATATACCAAATATCGAGCCAAACATATAACACACTATCTACAAGCACTATACCATTTCACGTCCACCCCATAGTGTAAAAAATTTAGACACCACCGTAAAAAAATTTTACACCACCAGACTACACACTAATCAAAATAGAGAAGGAAGGTGACTGGCCAGCCGTCGCTGCCGGTGTCGAGCAAATCGATGCTGCCGCCACTCAATTTCATAATTTGACGCGACAACGACAAGCCTATGCCGTTGCCATCGGTCTTAGTGGTAAAAAACGGGGTAAAAATTTCCTCGGCCACATTCCGGGGAATCACAGGGCCATCATTGCACACATACACCATCACACGGTCGTCGGGCGAAACCACAGCCTTCACATGTATGCGCCCGTTGGCTTTCCCTATGGCCTGCACTGCATTTTTCACTATGTTTATCAATACTTGCCTTATCAGGTTAGGGTCGGCATATATTATCAAATCTTTAGGACATATATTGCACGAAAAATTCACATTGGCGGGAACAATACCAAGCCCTTCGACCTGCCTCAATATATCGACCAAATAAAATGGTTCGGGAGCAGGGTTCTGCAATGTCGATGCCACCCTATAGTTATTGATAAACGATATTAACCCCGCCGACGTTTCATGAATGGCCTGCATACCCTCGTATATGCCACTGCGTTTCACATCATCTCGTTCGAGGAATGTCTTGCTCAACGACACGATAGGAGCCACCGAGTTCATTATTTCATGCGTCAACACACGCGACATTTTTATCCATGTAGCAAGTTCCTTGGCATCAAGTTCACTCTTAATATCGTTCATGATGAGTATTCTCATCTTTTCTCCGCCAAGATTTATTTCTGATGCTTTCACGAGCAGACTCACATCTCCTGCCGCTGAATGAAATTCTACCTGCGCTTGCTCACCGCCTTTCAACCGTTCGAGCATATCGGGCATACCACTGTCGAACCTTGCAAGCTGCTGCAACGACACTATAGCCGGCACGTGCAGCATATCGGCAGCTGCTGCATTAGCTTGCACCACCTGCCCGTCACCATCAAGTACCACTACCCCACTGCGCACATTGGCCAATATCAACCCGAAGAACTGTTCACGCTGTTCAGCCAGTATCTTTTGCTTGCCCATCATGCGACCGAAACTGTTCAATGTATCCTGCATGATGCGTTCATAAGGCGACAACCACTTATTTCTAAGGCGGAAAGAGAAATCATCGTTTTTCACAGCTTCGAGCATCAACTTGCTATTGTAACGCAACGCCACTTGCGCTTTCACGACATAAACAATACCAGCCACAACAAGCACACAACCACATGCCACAGCCCATACCCCCCACTGCAAGATGCCACCTGTCACCAATACCACACCACCGAGGAGCAACACCAAACGCACACACAACGATATTACAGCATTAAAGCCCATAACGCTTCATCTTGTTGTAAAGGGTCTGCCGTGTGATACCCAATTGGGCAGCTGCCGCCGACAGATTACCATTGCACTTGTCTATTGCCATCTGCACCATGTTACGCTCCATCTCGTCGAGCGGCACTATTGCATCTTGCCGAGATGTCTGTTGGCTGGCACTTTTGTTAGAAGAGATTTGCAGCATATCAATCTCGCCGCCACTGTCCGACAAAATCACAGCCCGCTCTATGGCATGTTGCAATTCCCTTATATTCCCAGGCCACGAATAGCCGAGCATCGACTGCCGTGCTCCAGCCGACAGACCGGCTTCGCCACGTCCATACTGCTGGCTATACCGCTTGACAAACATATCGGCAAATGCCACAATATCATCGGGTCGCTCACGTAGCGGCGGCAAGTGCAAGTGTATGGTGTTAATACGGTAAAGCAAGTCTTCACGAAACACACCCTTGCGCACCATCAGGTCAAGGTCGCGGTTGGTAGCACATATCAGGCGCACATCGATACTTTGTTCGATATTGCTACCGACTTTCACAACAGAATGTTTCTGAATAACAGTCAACAACTTAGATTGCAAATGATATGGCAAGTTGGCTATTTCATCAAGAAAAAGCGTGCCTCCATCGGCAGCCTCAAAACGTCCTACACGGTCGGCAAATGCGCCAGTAAACGCCCCCTTGACATGCCCAAACAGTTCGCTTTCAAAAAGTGTTTCGGCAACAGCACCCATGTCGGCCACGACCATTGGGTTGCCGCTACGTCCCGACAAGCGATGTATTTCCCTTGCAAGCATGTCTTTGCCTGTTCCATTCTCTCCAGTAATAAGCACATTGGCATCGGTGGCACTTACGCGTTCCACTACCGATTTAATATGTTGCATGACAGGCGAATGCCCCCAGTACATCTCGCTTTCACGCGATTTCGCTTGATGCTTGTCATTGCGCCGCTTCTCACCCTTCGACTCGCGATAGGCATCAAGCAACGTCTGCACAAGCCGGGCGTTGTCCCACGGCTTCACAACAAAGTCGAAAGCCCCATCTTTCATTCCAGCTACAGCCAATGAAATGTCGGCGTATGCAGTAAACAACACCACTTGCACTTGCGGCCTGAGTTGCTTCACATAACGCAACCAATACAACCCCTCATTACCATTGTTAAGTCCTGGTGAAAAATTCATGTCGAGCAGAGCCACGTCAACTTGTTCTTGCAACAACAACGATGGCAATACACCAGGGTCGTTGGCAGTCAACACTTTGGCAAAATAGTCACCCAAGAGATACTTGAGCGAAACAAGTATGTTGCGATTGTCATCAATAACTAATACCGTCCCTCGTCGAGCCATACCCATTACTTTTTTCTGCAAAGCTACATATTTTTACCATAATGCCAACGGTCACTCAAAGTGCAAACGGCCGAAACATTCGGGACGATGAAAATCGGGCGAGGGCGTGAAAACTGGATTCCACGACAAAAAATGCGGCCGGCTCAAACGATCGCCACACTTGAAAAAATTGGCTGCCATGGTGCAACCACCAAGCGAATCCACACGATGCTTGAAATACACCTCTACAGGCAACACCAACGCTACTTCCCACGTCGTATGCTCCATACGTTCGGCAAACGGCTCACGTCCAAGACTTGCCCACCGAAGCACATTGTCAAACATTTGCGGCGGGGCAAGTTCACGGTCTTCACGATTGACACCCGCCCCTATGAGCAAAGTACCGGCACAATTACATTCCACATTGTAGTAAATACCATCACCACCCGGCATGGAGAAAAATTCCACGCACGAATCTTCCCACACATTGCCATTATCATTGGCAGCCACGGCAGCTACGCTCTGCTCCGACACACGGTAATGCAGCAATATGGCACTCGCCACGTGTGCGATTCGAAATTCCACACTGGGGCGATAGGGGAACTCGTGCCAGTTCAATTCATCGATCTTCTGCCACTCCACACACGCCATATCAAGCAATTCAGGCAGATCGGCAGCCGAAATGCCGCCACAGGCATCAATCCTTATTACCGACAATTCTTTCATACCATCAACCCGTCAATGAACCTGTGCATGTCATCATAATGTTGCTCCACGCTCTGCAGCAACTTGAATTGCGCACGCGTTCGCACCAAATTATGCCCAGGATACTGTATCTTGTAATAAACATCGCCATTGATATAGTCGGCAAGGAAGCGCACACATTGCATGTAGGGGAATAACGCCGCAGCATACGGCAAGTTGTCTATTTCGACTGGCAGCAAGAACTGGCGGGCAGTTTCAAGATAACCACGGGTGAACGCCTCGAAGATTTCCATGTTGAAATTCACACGTTCGAGCTCGGGGTCATCTTCCTGTCCAGTATTACCAGCCGTGCGCAGGAAGTCGCCATAATCAGAGAACACAAACGACGGCATGACCGTGTCAAGATCAATCACGCACAGCACATGTCCGTTCTCGTCAAACATCATGTTGTCAACCTTGGTGTCGCAATGGCACACTCGCCGTGGCAACTCACCATCTCGGTGCAACTGTTCGGCTCGGCACATATCGGTGGCCCGCCGTTGAATTTCATCTATGTAGTAACGCACCTCGGCCACACGACCACAAGCATCACGACCGACAGCTTCATGCAACTGCTGCAAACGGAACTCCATATTGTGGAAATTGGGTATCGTTTCACCCAACGTGTCGGGGATATCAGCAAGCATTGCCTCAAAATTGCCAAATGCCGTACCCGCATGATAGGAATACACCGGGTTGACTGTAGTGTAAGTCTTAGCACGTGGTATAAATACCATCATGCGCCAATAATTACCATTATCATCACGCCAATAAGTTTTTACTCCGTCCCGCACAGACAAGAAATGCAACACCTTGCGGTCGATGTCGGTGGCATGAGCCATTTCAAGTTTGTGGCGTATGTGCCTCGTAACTGCCTCTATATTACTTTGCAACATATCCACATCGGTAAAAATATCATGGTTAATGCGCTGTAGCACATAATCGGGTGTTTCGTTCCCCACGGTGGTTACTTTGTAGGAGTCGTTTATCAACCCTGCTCCGAGCGGAGCAATCTCGCCCACCGTTCCGACGGTTGCAAAATGTGAAACTATATATTCCAAATCGTTCATAACAATCTAATTAAAAATGGGGCTGGACGCGATACACGCCCATGCCCCATTTGACTTTTTTATTCGGGTATCAAAGTAAATCCCCAGCGATACTCACGGTTGGCAGGTATGGTGCTGTAAGGTTCGGGACGCGCTCCCCAGCTATCATATCCGCCCACGCCTTGCTGCTTGAGGTCGATGCACACTTCAACAAAGTCGCGCGGCACAATGTCCGATGCATGATGCATACGCCGCAGCACATCTTTGGCCTCGGCCTCATTGTGGTTGGCAACCTGCTCGGGCGACTGATTGAGCCATTGATAAGGCAGTGAACGAGCCTCTTCGCTATCAAAGTCTTCAACCGAATTACGCAACGCATTAAACCCTACCAGAGAATCGGCAAGCACGGTCAAGCCTTTGCCTTTTTTCGGACTTAGCGTGAGCCAACGCGTGTCGGTGTGATGCCCATTCTCCTGCGGTCTTACGTAAGGGAAATACTGCTCATCGGCAGTGCTTTTGTATATGCCAATGAAAGTGCCAGTCTTGCGGTCAGCATAGTTCTCCTCGGGTCCGCGCCCCATATACTCCAATCGGTTCATACTGGCTGGCAAACGGAAACGCAAACCTATGCGAGGTACTTCAAGCCGTGCCGAGTTTTTGCGGGCATCCTTGCTGCGCGGCGAGAATGTGGCTAATTTCGTAGCTTCCGACACCTCGATTTCGGTTTCACTCATCTCGGTCGAAGTGAACACTACATCCACTTTCACGGCACCAGATGGATGGACACGATAAGACAGGCGATACAAATTGCCAGCTGGCAACAAATAATCGGCCTTGATAACAGCGTCATCGCCATCCTTGGCAATCGTTGCCTCAACGACATTGAAATCACGGCTCGACAACTTCCACACTTGCAAGCGTTTCGGCGCGCCATTACCATAATCATTGTCATTAGGAGCACGCCAGAAATTAGGTTGCAAGCCGAAACCATCATGGAAATACTCCACATTGCCAACTTTATAAGAAGTTACAACGCCTGTTTTCTTATTGAACACAAACGATACATTTTCCGAACGAGCTACCAATTCATCGCCAGTAGCCTCAACTTCAAGTTCCTTGCCACGAGTCTTCAATGCCGTTTTCAACGGCTCGATTGGCAAGCGGAACTGCTCACGGGCAATTTCATGTCCTGCCGGGACACCTGGCTCGGGCTCAACAACAAAGAAATAGAAATCAACAAAATACTCAGTACCAGCCTTAGGCTTGCACTTATCGACAGGCACACTGAATTGCTGCGACTGTTGCGGCTCAATATCGAGCGAAACCTTTCCGCTGCGCACAACCTTGTCGTTGGCTTTCACTTCATATATCATCATGTATTTCTTCAAATTGGTGAAATAGAAGCGATTTTTAACAACAAACTTGCCAGCTGCAAGGTCAACAGGCTCGACGCACACGTTCTGATAAGCATGTTTCACCTCTACCATTGCAGGATGCGGTGTGCGATCGGGCAATACGATGCCATTGCACACAAAGTTTCCATCACTTGGCATATTCACTCCATAGTCACCGCCATAGGCATAAAAGTGGTTTCCTGCGGCATCTACCTTGTCAAGTCCCTGGTCAACCCAGTCCCAAATATATCCACCCTGCAAGTTGGGATACTTGTAAATGGCATT
Source organism: Candidatus Avimuribaculum pullicola (assembly GCA_018716295.1). Lineage (GTDB taxonomy): Bacteria > Bacteroidota > Bacteroidia > Bacteroidales > Muribaculaceae > Avimuribaculum > Avimuribaculum pullicola. The sequence continues at coordinate 8,074 of DVKC01000046.1, read as the reverse complement.
CCACTGGTCGCTCAAGCTTCCAGTAGAGTTGCCCATGGCATGGGCATACTCCGATGGAGCGACAGGACGGTCGCTGCCCCTGGCACCAATCTCTTCAAGCCAGCCGGCATTGGGATATTGTGGCACATACATGTCGGTATTCCACTCCCACAATGCACGTTCATAATTCACCGGACGCGCCATCCAATCTTTATCGGCAGCCTTGAGCCACAAGTAAGTATTATAGAAATTATACCCGTTGCCAGCCTCATTACCAAGCGACCAAATAGTCACACACGGGTAATTCTTGTTGCGTTCATACATATTTATGGTTCGCTCTAAATGTGGTTTCAACCACTCGGGGTTGTTTCCAAGCGTACCACCACGCTTCAAGTCATAACGCATTCCGTGGCTCTCAATATTGGCCTCGTCATAGACATAAAGCCCATATTCGTCACATAGCTCATAAAAGCGTCGATCTTGCGGATAGTGTGCCAAGCGCACGGTATTGATATTATTCTGCTTCATCAATTCAAAATCCTTGCGCATAAGTTCTTCAGTCACATAATGCCCAGTTGCAGGATTATGCTCATGTATATTCACGCCCTTGAGCTTGATAGGTTGTCCGTTGACAAAGAACAACACGTATGGCTTGCCATTTCCCGCCAATTGCTCCACAGGGCGTATTTCAATGCGCCTGAAACCTAAGTGGTAAGGCACTACCTCTGTGACCTTGCCATCTTCTTTCAGTGTTATCAACAATTTATACAAATTGGGATGTTCCGAAGTCCATGTCAATACATCGGCAATTTCGCGGTCAAACCTCACTGCTTCGGTGGCATTGCTGGCCACAGCGACCGTTTTCTCCTCGGTAGCGACCATGTTACCCTTATTGTCGATTATCTCATAAGATGCAGCAAGATTGGCAGTCGCATCGCGCCTGTTGCGCAAGTCAACTTCGAGTGCAAAAATTCCATTGCGGTAACTGTCGTCGAGCGTAGATTTCACGTGGAAATCCTGTATGGCTGCGCGTGGCTGGGAATACAGGAATACGTCACGTTCTATGCCACTGATGCGCCACATGTCTTGGCACTCAAGATATGACCCTGTGCTCCAACGGAAAATTTTAAGCGTGAGCACATTTTTGCCGGCATTGACATAATCATTTATCAGATATTCGGCTGGGCTCTTTGAATCTTCGTTATATCCCACCTCTTTGCCATTGATATATACATAAGTTCCCGACTTGGCACCCGCTATGTGCAGATAGATGTCGCGGTCGAGCCAGCCTTCAGGGATTTCGATGTCGCGGCGGTAAACACCCACTGGGTTCTCCTCGGGCAGCAATGGTGGCTGCGGGTTGCTCGGTTGGAACTCATAATTGAGATTTACATAAATGGGCACACCGAAACCTTGCACCTCCCAGTTGCCAGGTACGGTGATGTCGTGCCAGCCAGTAACATCATAATCGGCATCGGTTATATTGGCAGGCAATTGCTTGTACCCGTCAACATAATAAAACTTCCACACACCATTAAGCAATTGATAATACTCGCTGTTATCGTAATCCATGGTCAATGCCGCATCGCGGTCGGAGTATGTCATAAACGCCGACCGTGGCTGTTCCTTATTGACCGAAACCACCTGCACATCTTGCCAGTATGGCAATTGTTGTGTGTCTTGCGCAACACAAGTGGCTGCCACCGAGATAGTGGCTGCCACAGTAGCTATGAAAAGTTTATGGTTCATGTATAATGGTATTTTAGTTAAAACAATGGGAAATCGGGATTATCTATATGGGCCGATTGCATGATTGCCTTTAATTCCTCGGCAATGTCGGGATGCGATTCTATCACATTGTAGCGTTCCGACGGGTCGGCGGCGATGTTATACAATTCATAATATGGATTTTTGCGAAGGTTCATGTGCAGCAACTTCCATTGCCCCTTGCGCACGGCTTGACGGCCATTTAGCTCTTGAAACTCAAAGTAGAGATAATCATGCTCCTTCTGGCCTTTCTTGCCCGTTAGCAGTGGCAGCAGACTTATTCCATCTTCATTGCCGCTTGGTTTGGTCTGTGGATTTATAATCTGCCTCATTGTCGGCATCAAATCCCAGAATGCACATATAAAATTTGTTTCAGTCCCAGCTTGCACATGTCCCGGCCAGGCCACAATCATTGGCACCCTGATGCCACCTTCATATAAGTCGCGCTTGTACCCACGGTATATACCATTGCTGTTGAAAAAGTCGGGGTCGGCACCACCTTCAATATGAGGGCCGTTGTCGCTGGCAAATATTATTATCGTATTTTCATACAAGCCTTTCTCTTTCAACTTAGCCACTATCTGCCCGACATATACATCAAGCCGCGTCACCATTGCAGCAAACGTTGCATGTGGATAAAGTTGTGTGCAGTATCCACCTTTTCGGAAAGTTGCACTGCCAGGTTCTGCGCCACTGTAGGCTACCTCGGGGAATTTACCCCTGAAACGTTGTATTATGCTGTCCTCAGGAACAATCAGCTCGGCATGGGGCAATGTAGTGGGATACCACATGAAAAATGGCTTATCAGCCTCCATGCTGTCAAGGAATTCCAATGCCTTGCGGTGTATCAAATCGGGAGCATACGACCCTCGACCATATTGTACATCTATCACGTTGTCTTTCAATTCCACGCGCTGCTCGTTATCCCACAAATGGTCGGGATAATAACTGTGGGCAAGCAACTGGCAATTATAGCCATAAAATGTATCACACCCTTGAGCCTTAGGATCGCCGGTAGTGCCAACAAACCCAAGTCCCCACTTGCCAAATGCCGCTGTCGCATAGCCAGCCTCTTTGAATGTGTGGAACAATGTGTGAGCATCGGCTGGCAATGGGAACTGCCCTTCGGGCTCAAGTTCTATGTTGCCACGGATATAAGTGTGCCCGCTATGCATCCCAGTCAACAAGCACGAACGCGACGGCGCACTCACCGTAGTGCCTGAATAGCACTGGGTGAAACGCATACCCTCCTGTGCCAATTGGTCGATATTAGGAGTGGCAAATTTCTCCTGCCCATAGCAACTGAGGTCGCCATATCCCAAGTCATCGGCAAGGATAAACACTACATTAGGTCTTGTCTGCTGGCCGTATGCAGCCATTATGCCACCACATATACCAAGGCCCAAAATACTCGCAGCAATCTTATAATCCATATTTAAATATATTTAATCGGTAATTTTCACAAATTTACAAAAAAACGCCGTTTTTCCTCCTCACAACCGTCTTAAATTCGGGAATAGTTTTCAACATCACATCTTTGCAAGACAGCAAACGTGTGATTACTCATGTGGAAAGCAAGTAGCAAAGCAAACGATTTCAGATTTGAATAAAGCTAACGTAAATGGTTGGGAAACAGCAAAAAGCGTTTTTCTTTCATCGTGAACACTACGAAAGAAATCACTGTTTTGGGCAGGAGTTCAGTTACCAAATCGTTAGCTAGGCTGTTACCGAAAGCCGAGAGGTAACGAAATAATCTGCAAAGACATCACATTGCGTTGATTGTCATCATTTTGCGTAGCAAAGAACGCTTATATATGGGCTAACTTAGCAACCAAAAATATAAGCGTATGAAAGTAGAAAAATTCAAGGTGCTGCTCTACCTCAAAAAGAGCGGATTAGACAAGTCGGGTAAGGCGCCCATCATGGGGCGAATTACCGTAAACCGAACGATGGCACAATTCAGTTGCAAGTTGTCGTGTACTCCCGAATTATGGGATCCTCGTGAAAGTCGACTCAACGGCAAGAGCAAGGAGGCTGTTGAAATCAATGCAAGGATTGACAAGCTACTGCTTGCCATAAACTCGGCATTCGATTCTCTTTTGGAGCGCAAGATTGACTTTGATGCAACAGCAGTCAAAGAAACATTTCAAGGAAGTGTTGAAGCTCAAATGACACTGCTCAGACGATTGGATATTCATATTGAGGATATGCAGTCGAGAATCGGTGTCGATGTTGCCAAATCTTCTATGTCAACCTATGTCTATACTCGCAGGTATCTTGGTGAGTACATTAAGAAGCGTTTCAAAGTAAATGATTTGGCTTTCGGCCAACTGAATGAGCAGATGGCATACGAATTTCAAGAGTATGTATTGAAAGATAAAGGTCTTGCAGTTGATACAGCAAGGCATTATCTGGCCATACTCAAAAAGATTTGCCGATTAGCGTTCAAAGAAGGACATTCTGAGAAACGATATTTCGTAAATTTCAAACTTCCAAAAGAGAATAGGAAAGCACCACGTGCATTAAGTCGAGAGGACTTTGAAAAGATTCGTGATGTAGAAATCCCTGCATCAAGAGTTACTCATAATATCGTTAGGGATTTGTTTCTCTTTGCTTGCTATACGGGTGTACCGTATGCTGATGCGATATCCATTACAAACGATAATCTTTACACTGATGATAATGGTGCTTTATGGCTGAAATATATGCGTAAAAAGAATGAGCATTTAGGGCGTGTGAAACTATTGCCTGAAGCAATTGCTCTGATAGAGAAATACCGCAGTAATGAGCGTAAGGAGTTATTCCCGATGATACACCACCCTAACTTGCGAAGACATATGAAGGGGCTTCGAGATTTAGCTGGAATAAAGACGGATTTGGTCTATCATATGGGACGTCATACCTTCGGAAGTTTGATCACGCTTGAAGCAGGAGTACCAATAGAAACCATTAGCAAAATGCTTGGACATACAAACCTTACGACCACTCAACTATATGCAAGAGTAACACCTAAAAAGTTGTTCGACGATATGGATATATTCATCAAGGCAACAAGTGATATGACATTAGTTTTATAACACACAAGCAGTTTGAATTATGAGAAGTACATATAAACAACTATACTATATCAACCGCAGCAAGATTAAGGCTGATGGCACAATTGCCATTATGTGCCGAGTAACCATTGATGGTAAAGCCGTCGTATTATCAACAGGACTATATTGCCGCCCTGATGAGTGGAACAGCAAGAAGGGCGAAACAAAGAATAGTAGAACAAATGGAATGCTTAGCGACTATAAAAATCGTATTGATGATACCTACAATAACCTGCTAAAAGAAAATGGTGTCATTACTGCCGAATTGTTGAAGAATGCTGTTACGGGTGTATCAGATGTTCCCAAATACATATTGCAGGCTGGGGAGGTTGAAAGAGATAATCTAAAAATCCGTTCTGTTCAGATTGACTCCACATCTACATATCGGCAATCAAAAATGTATCAACACTATTTGCGTGAGTACATCAATTCATTGGGTAAGGAGGATATGTTATTTATCGATATTACAGAGGAGTTTGGCAATAACTATATCCTCTATTTGAAGATGAACTATTCGCATAAACCATCGTACAGGAACCATTGTTTGTGTTGGTTGAAACGATTGGTCTATTTGGCTGTGGATAATGGCATACTTCGTTTCAATCCGCTTGAAGATATTCAGTACGAGAAGAAGCCACCAAAGAAGTTGATGTACATAAGCAAAAGTCAGTTGCAGGATATAATGAACCACCCGAAACTTGATCCATTGCAGGAGTTGGCAAGACGGACATTCATCTTCTCTTGCTTTTGTGGCTTAGCGTATGTGGATGTACAAAGGCTCTATCCTCATCATATAGGAGTAACCGCAGATGGCCGAAAGTACATAAGAACATATCGCAAGAAAACCGATGTAGAGGCTTTTATCCCATTACATCCGATAGCAGAGCAGATTATATCGCTGTACAATACAACAGATGACAGCAAGCCTATATTTCCATTGCCTTGCAGGGATATGATTTGGTTTGAGATACACGAGTTGGGATTTGCTCACCAGTTCAAACATAACTTGTCCTATCATCAATCGAGACATACATTCGGAACACTACTTGTCTCGGCTGGTGTTCCCATGGAGAGTATAGCCAAGATGATGGGACATACCAATATCCGCACCACTCAAGGATATGCCAAAGTAACCGATGATAAGATTTCGGAGGATATGGATAGGTTGATGGAGAGAAGAAAAAATGATTTATAATTATATGACATTTTAAGCATTATATTAATTGTTTGTCAATCTTGTACGTCATATTGGCAGACAATTCAGAGCTGTGCTATCTGGGAATAGTATTTGTTATATAATCAGTATAAATTATTTAAAATATGGAAATACGACTTAAAACAAAAAATGGAGAACTTTTAATCAGTAAAATATTCTCAGCAGTAGAAAATGAAGAAGTTAGAACATGGATTGTGAGAAAAGATAAATATAACAACAAATATCTTACTCATAAACCAGAACAATGGTATGATAAGGTTTTGTTTGTATTCAACGCAACAACAGAAGATGTTATAATATCTATTCGCTGGTGGAAAAATCATGAAGAACCGAATGAAGAAACTAAAGGCTACTATATTGGTAGATTGACAGAACTTCTTCTTGTTAATTTTAAAAATTACTATACAGCATTTGAAATTATAAAATAAGTTAATTCCGTCAGTCGCTTATTTCCGTTGCTGTCCATTAAGGTAGTACAGACTCTTCTGAAAGCGAAAAGGTCAAGCGGCAAAGCCGTTTCGGGCAGAATCTTCCTCCTACGGAGAGTATTCAGCCCGAAAACCTTTCCCCTTTCACGTCTGTACAATGGACGCTCTCGGCAACGGAAACAAACGACTGACGGAAAAATAATAAACAGTAAAAGAACAGCGTACAGATAAGTCTATAACTTAACAACTTAAATGTACGCTGTTTCCGTTTCTATCTTTGGAGGGATATTTTTTAGGAATCATTATAATGGGGCAGACGGTAAACAGCACTCCCTCCAGAAAAATAATTGGCTTCGCATCGCTGATTTTCCTCTCTTTCGTAAACTTTTTTGGCATTTACTTTGTAAAATGTAATAAATGTATTACATTTGCAACATGAGAACTATGATAAGAAGTACAGAATTTGATGAGTTTTACAACTCGCTGCCTGCAAATGTTCAGAACAAGGTCAAATATGCGATGAACATTCTAGCAGATGTAAAGGTCGTAAATACCAAGTTGGTAAAGAAACTTGTAGATACAGATTTCTATGAGTTGCGCATATCTGTAGGCAATGAGTATAGAGTAATCCTCTTCACCATTGACCACGAGAATTTCATTGAAGCCGAGCAAATACTTCTTTTGAATGGTTTTATGAAGAAGTCCACAAAGGACTATAAAAAAGAGATACAAAAAGCAGAACAAATTTTAAACAGTTTACAGCAATGAGACCAAAGATTGACATTAACAAGCTCAAACATCTTCCTACTACAGAGGATATGTTTGTCGATGAGTACGGAGCAAAAGGTACTGCTTCGCGTGATGAGTTCGATGCGAAGTCTCGTGCCTGGTACTATGCCGAGGTGTTGAAAAACGCCCGTAAAGCCGCAGGAATCACTCAACAGCAGCTTGCCGACAAGATTGGCAAGAAGCGTGAGTATGTGGCTATGCTTGAAAAAGGCGAAACTGATATGCAGTTATCTACATTCATTATGATTTCTGAGGCAGTCGGTTTGAAATTCGCCTTGACATACTGATTCTATTGATACCAAAGACTATTATCACAGCAGACACTGTCCAAAATTTTGTGTAAATGGGAACAGGATTCAGTTATAAGTTTCTTCTTATATCTGGATTCTGTTTTCAAAGATAAGTATAAACTGGTTCATAATCAATCCCCAGTTTGAAATAGGCATCGTCCATTTCTTTTCGATCTACCTAAGTGAAAGATACACGGTCTTTTTGACGGCATCGTCCGAGGGGAATGAAAGCTTTGATTTTGTGTACTTTCTGATTTTCCCGTTCAGGTTCTCAATAAGGTTTGTAGTATAGATTATTTTCCTGATTTCCAGCGGGAATTGGAAGGAAACAGTCAGGTCCTCCCAGTTGTTTCTCCATGAAAGTATGGCATAAGGATACTTTCCTCCCCATTTCTTTTCCAGATTGTCAAGTTCCGCGGCGGCAACTTCCTTGTTGGGTGCATTATAGATATTCTTCATATCCGCCGTAAACTCTTTCTTGTCCTTGTAAACGACGTATTTACAGGAGTT
>DVKC01000045.1 GCA_018716295.1 Candidatus Avimuribaculum pullicola | reverse complement strand
TTCTTCTACAGGTGTCAGACGGAAACTGCCCGAGTTTCGCGACTTCAGTATTACATCTTCACCTTTACGTGCCAAGTTTAAAAAGTGCGTTTGGTTGGCACGAAATTCTCTTGTACTGATTATCATCATATTCTATTCCTCCTAAAATAATTACACTGCAAATATACAAAAAAACGCATTGGTTACCAAATTGGACGCAAAAAATGCCATTCAACAGTGGAGTAGCAGTTTTTGCCACTTTCGAGGTTGTCAGATGCTATCCAAGAGAAATGTTTTTTTGTGGTGGTTACCAGAATTTATTTTGGGCTTTATTGTATTCAAAGCCTACTGTGGCAAGGCGATCTTCAAGCCATTTGCGGTCGATTTGCATGTCACTGCACATTTCTTCGAGTGAGCCGTATTGGTCACGCAACTTCATGTTGACATAACTTAGCAGCATCATTACATCACTTGGTAATTCGGTCATAATTACAATATTATAAAAACTCCGCAAAGTTACCTCATTCAACTCGATTATCCAAGACAAATTGGAGGCATTTGCACTATGATTTGGTGTTGCGACTGCTTTGTAGTATATTTGTTCGGATAAAAATAAATTGAATAATGGCAAGAAGCAAAAAAGGTGGACGCAAGCGTGGCGGCACGTTTGCCGACAAGACTGCGAGGTTGAAGCGGCGGTTTGTTGCGTGGGCGTGGTCGGCACTGGTAGCAATAGTGTTGTATTTCGTGGGGCGTTATGTAGTGGTTGACGTTTACAGTGCAAGCAGGGCGCAGCGCGATAGTGCCGAAGTAGCCATGCTCATGGATGTGAAAATCCCCAAAGGGGTAGATAACATGAAAGTGGAATACAAGGGGTTCACTGTGTATTTCAATAGCCAATACCACATACCCAACTGCGTGGTGTATGAACTTACAGGAAAGGAAACCGAGGGTGAATTTCCTCGGTATAAGAATTTTCTTACTGATGAGCAGATTGCCGGGTGTGCCAATCCGTGGGATTATACTCACTCGGGCTATACGCGTGGACACATGGCACCTGCTGCCGACATGAAGTGGGATCGAGAAGCCATGAAAGAGTCGTTTTATATGACCAACATTTGCCCGCAAAAGGCTGCCCTGAACTCGGGAGGGTGGAACAAACTTGAAAACAAGGTGCGTGACTGGGCGCGGCGCGACAGTGCTATAATCGTGGCGACGGGACCAATATTGTCGTCAAAAATGACAACTATCGGTGAGAGCCGTGTGGCTGTGCCTGAACGTTTCTATAAGGTTGTGCTGGCTCCATTTGCCGACCCTGTGCGGGCAGTGGCTTTTGTTTATCCCAACGGGTCGAGCAAGGGTGCAATAAAAAAATATGCTGTTTCGGTCGATGAGGTTGAGCAGCTTACTGGAATAGATTTCTTTTCGGGTCTTGACAATGAGCAGTATATTGAGTCAACCGTTAATTTGTTACAGTGGGAGTTGTCGGGAAATTGAGGTTATTGCCCGGTGAGTAGGGCGACCACGCGGCCTACTTGTGTGTGCTTGTAGCGAATTATGAGGCGATAGATGAAGTAGGGGATAAAGAAGCCGGTTGCAAATGCCAGAATTGTGTCGAGCAGCCAAGGAATTGGCACGAAAGACAACAATATTTGTTGTGTTGTCACTTGTGGAAACCATGAAAAGAGGTATATGGCAAATGATGCTTCAAAGTAGGGATTGAGGAACTTGCACTGGTGGTGGACATATACATGAGCAAGTGCGAAACTCATGATGATGCCGTTGTAAGCCTTGACGAATGTGTTCAATGATGAAGTTGGAATAAATGCCAGTATGATGGAGATTACAAATGTCAAGGCTAATATTGTGTTGCGGTGTTTTTCGATATATCCTGATAAATTGTATTGGCAGGCATAGTAGCCCGATGCGAAATATAGCAGGTGGAGGTTGATGGCTCCGCCAATGTTGAGGAGCCTTATCGGAGGGAACTCGATGGGCGTGAAATGCGGAATTAACAATATTAGCAGTATTATGGCTGGGTGGATTTTTATGCGTAGCCGTTTGAGGAAGTAAGCCCCAATGGCTACGATGACGAAGATGACGAACAGGGTCGGCAGGAACCAGAAAAAACGTATTGCATTTTCTAATGGGTAGGCAAGCATGTAGATGTAGCTTTCGAGTGTCATTTCCACTGGGTGTATCGCATAGGCACTCATGATAGCCTTTATGGGGAATACGGCACTGCTGATGACGATATAAGGGATAAGCAGCCGTTTGGCTTTCTTGGCGATGAATTTGCCTATATCGCCAGTCGTCATGCCGCCGAGTGGACGGTTCTTGGCCCGGGTGGTGTATTTGAGCAGGTAGCCCGACATGAACATGAACAATGGCATTGCAAACAAACGCCACGAGTACAGGTAATTGGGAGCGTCTTCTCCGTAAGTATCGTTATAGGCAATGAAAGAGTGTCCCAGTACCACGAGTATGATTCCGAAAGTGTGTAGGAACGAAATGGCTTCGTCGCGTTTCTTTTCCATTGTTAAATCTTAATTTTTGGCAAAATTACAAATTTCCTGTGATTGATGAAAAACGCGTTCACTTGCACTACTTTTGATAAGAAAGGCTTCGGTTCGGCAAAACAAAAAAATCAGCAAGCTGTTTTTTTTGCAATTGCACTCACCTTGCACTACTTTCGATAAGAAAGGCTTCGGTTCGGCAAAACAAAAAATCAGCAAGCTGTTTTTTTGCAATTGCACTCACCTTGCACTATCTTTGCATAATGTTGGTGGCGGTTTGTGCCACTGATTGGTTAAACTTTAGCAGTGTTAATGAGATGAAACATAGTAATTTGATACAGATAGTTGTTGCTGCAGCTATGATTGTTTGCGGTAGCAATATGGCAACGGCGCAACAGACGCAGAAACTCACTGCAGCCAAGCATAATGATTACGGGCTGGTATATTCATTGCCAACGACGCACTTGCGCATTGAGGTTGAGATGGAAAAGACCATTCGCAAAGCTGGGCCATATTACCAGTATGCGCAGCGGTATTTGAGCATCAGCCGGCCGATAACCGAGGATTCCCAATCATGGAAATTGAAGTCGGTGTCGATTACTCCGTATGGTGTACCCGATGAAGAGAACCGTTACCTTGTGAAGTTCAAAGGTGGGACTGGTGTGTACATGGTGTTGTCGGAAGATGGGTTGCCATTGGCGATAAACCGTGAAGTCCCTGAAGAGAATAAGCCTAAACGTCCTGCAAAGAAAAAAGATGAACCATCGCTCACGGCCGAAGACTTGGTAATGGCTTTACCTGGCGAATTGCTTGTGAGTGAGTCGATAGCGAAGCGTGCACAAATTGCCGCACAAGAGATATACAAGATACGTGAGAGCCGCACTGCATTTACAACGGGCGAAGCCGACCAGATGCCTGATGGTGAAGCATTGAAATTGATACTCGCACAGCTTGATGAGCAAGAACGCGCATTGATGGCATTATTCGCAGGGCGGGAACGGACTGAAACGATTACCAAGGTTATTGATTATTGTCCTACCGAGGAGGTCAGCCGTGAAGTATTGTTCCGTGTGTCTGATGCCGAAGGCTTGGTGAAAAGCGACAACTTGGGCGGTGATCCCGTATATATTTCGGTGGAAATCACTCAGCAAGGCGAGATGCCAGTGGACGAAAAGGGCGAGGAATTGAAGATGCCCAAAAATGCGGTGGCTTACAACATTCCAGGCAAGGCAATGGTGACGTTGCGATACAATGGTCGAAACATGGTGAAACAGGAAGTTGATGTGTCGCAGTTTGGCATTGACTATGGGCTTGACCCGTCGATATTCACCAGTAAGAAATTGCCATATTCATTACTGTTTTATCCCGAAACTGGGGCTTTGAAAGATTTGAAAGCTATACAACAATAACAAGCATTTGAATAAAAAATCATATTATGTTTTCAGGAATAGTAGAAGAAGCCGCCACGGTAGTAGCACTTGTGCGTGATGGTGGCAATTTGCATATAACGTTGCGATGCAGTTTCACCGACGAGTTGAAAATCGACCAAAGTGTGTCGCATAATGGTGTGTGCCTGACGGTAGTGTCGTTTCCGTCGCCGGGTTGTTACACTGTGACTGCAATTCAGGAAACCCTTGACCGTAGCAACCTTGGATTGCTTGCCGTGGGCAATGAGGTGAATGTGGAGCGCAGCATGAAAGTGGATGGGAGGCTCGATGGGCATATAGTGCAAGGACATGTTGACCAAACTGCCACTTGCACCGACGTGCGTGAAGTTGACGGGTCGCATTATTACACTTTCAGTTACGAGGTTGCTCCCGAAATGGCGGCAAAGGGATATGTGACGGTCGAAAAGGGTAGTGTGACTGTCAATGGAGTGAGCTTGACGGTGTGCAACTCGCAGCGCGACTCGTTTCAAGTGGCTATTATTCCTTTCACCTATGAGCATACCAATTTCCACAATATCAAAGTGGGTACGGTGGTGAACATTGAGTTTGACATCATCGGCAAATACCTTAGCCGCATGATGGAATTTGTCAGGCAGCAGTGAAGCGCATAGGCATAATATCTGACACGCATGGTTGGTGGGACGACCGTTATGTGAAGTATTTCAAAGATTGTGATGAAATATGGCATGCGGGCGACATAGGTAGCGAGGAGCTTATCGACCGTTTGGCGGCAATAGCCCCGGTGAGGGCTGTGCATGGAAATATCGATGGTGGAATATTGCGCCGCCGCTTCAAGGAAGTGGAGGTGTTTACAGTCGAAGGCGTTAAAGTGGTTATGACCCACATAGGTGGGTATCCGGGACGTTATGCTCCAGGTGTCAAGGCTATTCTTCTTGCTGAGCGTCCACAACTTTTCATCTCGGGGCATTCCCACATTTTAAAAGTGATGAACGACAAGTGGCTCGGTGTGCTGCATATCAATCCAGGTGCAGCTGGCGTGCAAGGGTGGCAAGCTGTGCGAACGCTTGTGCTGCTCACTATCGACAACGGTTCATTTGTCGATTGCGAGGCTGTAGAATTGGGCAGCTAAGTGCAGCGTGGCAAACGGCTCATAACGAGTTGCCGCAGCGGGCAAGTGTCGTGGATTTACAAAAATATGCAAATAAGGCGGTTTTTCGGGAATATCTTTTTTGCAGAGTGGCAGCTAATTTGCTAACTTTGGGGTATCACGAAAAAACCGCTTTGCTATGAATATAATATTGCCAAAGAAGTTGAGCGGCAAGCCCGATGTTATAAACGATGCTCGCCGCATCACAGTTATCGGTGCGAATGGTGCCGGAAAGACACGTTTCAGTGCGCGGCTCATGGAGATGTTCCCGCATCAGGCCTTCAAGTTGTCGGCACTGCGTGCTATTTTCCCAACTACGTCGATTAATAAACTCGAAGGGTCGATCGACATGCTATATACCGAGAAGTCGTCGATGACACACATCGTGCGCGGTGCTGCCGAGAGTGAGCTTGAACGGCTTATTTTCCTGTTGATGCAAGACGAGTTTATCGACATGCTCACTTACAAGGCGCAGCTGAAGAATGGGCAAAACGTAGAGATGCCGCACACGAGGCTTGATGATGTGTTGAACCGCTGGATCGAAGTGTTCCCTCAAAACCGGGTATTGCGGCTTGATGGCAAATTGCTCTTTTCTAATGAGAGTGAAGATGAGCCTTATTCATCGCAATTGTTGTCGAATGGCGAGAAGACTGTGCTTTATTACATAGGTGCTGTGTCGTATGCAATGCCCAATGCTGTGATATTCGTCGATTCACCCGAGGTGTTTCTGCACCACTCCATTATGCAAGCATTGTGGAACGTGATAGAAGAGATGCGCCCCGATTGCACGTTTATTTACAATACGCACGACATAGAGTTTGCCTCGTCACGTATTGATAACGTGTGTGTGTGGGTTCGCGGTTATGACAATGCCCATGAGGCATGGGATTACCGTATAGTGTCGCGCTCGACATTTCCCGACGAGATTTACTTTGACATCTTGGGCAGCCGCAAGCCTGTGCTTTTCATTGAGGGGGATGAGATGCACAGCATCGACTCGAAGCTTTACCCGCTTATATTCACCGAGTACACGGTTAAGCCCGTCGGCAGCTGCGACAAGGTGATTGAAGTGACACGTGCGTTTAATGATATGCAGGCGTTCCATCATCTTGATAGCCATGGACTTGTTGACCGAGATCGTCGCAACGAGCATGAGGTGGCATATTTGCGCCAGAAAAAGATATTCGTACCTGAAGTTGCCGAGATTGAGAACATACTCATGCTTGAAGGTGTGGTGCGTACTGTGGCACGGCACTTCCACCGCAATGAGGAGCGTGTGTTCCAGCGTGTTAAGCGTGCTGTCATCAATATGTTCCGTTCCATGCTCAAGCAGCAGGCATTGATGCATGTGCGGCATAGTGTGAAAAGCAGTGTGGAAATGCGCATCGACCGTAAATTCCAGAATATCAACGCGCTTGAAGACCACATGATGGACTTGGTGCATGAAATAAATCCACGGGGCATGTATGATGATTTTTGTCGCTTGTTTCATGACTATGAGCAGCGCGAGGATTATGCAGCTGTGTTGAAAGTATTTAATGAAAAGACCATTATCAACAATAGCAATGTAGCTACCTTGTGTGGATTGCGCAACAAGGAGCACTACGTGAAGGCGATCCTTACAATCCTCAAGGAGAATGGGCCTGATGCCGATTCCATACGTCGTGCCGTGAAGGAATGTTTCGGGATAACCGATAAAGCCACCAGCACCGAAAAATGAAGTAGTGGGCTGGTGAGTATTTGCATATTTGGTGATAATTCGTTACATTTGGAAGCTAATAGTTTTTTGAGAAGATACTGAGATGAGTAACAAGACAAAGGTGTTTATTATCGATGATGACAAAGTGTCGGTCGAGAAGTTGTGCGAAGTGCTGTCGGATTATCCCGACCTCGTGGTCATGGGCAGTGCTGGATTGTGTGAAAGTGGGTGCGACATGGTGGCTGACATTAAGCCCGACCTGCTTTTCCTTGACATTGAATTGCCCGATGGCAATGGGCTTGACTTGCTTGGAAAGGTGAAAGCGTCCAGTGCCAACACATACGTGGTGGTGTTCACGGCATTTTATCCCAAATACAAGGAGGAGGCTTTTGAAAAAGATGAACCTGATTACTTGTTGAAGCCGATTAATGAATTTGAATTGAACAAGGTGATAAAGCGGTATCGCAGATATCGTTTGCTATCGACTGGCAACGTTGAAAAGTTGCCCGATCCGCAGCCGCCAACAAAACGTAGCGAAGTGTTCACGGCAGCCACATATACGAGTGAATTGCGTGTCATGAGGCTTTCCGACATTGGGTATTTCCGTTATAGCAAAAAACGCAAAGTGTGGGAAGTGGTGCTTGCCGACCACAGTTGTGTGCAATTGAAGCGTGGTACTTCGGCAAGCGACATATTGCGTTACAACCGCCAATTTGTGCAGACGCACCAGTCGTATATCGTTAACATGCAGTATTTGTTCTTCCTTGGGCAGGCAAAGTGCCGCTTATCTCCGCCATTCGATGAAGATGAGTTGCCCATAGGCAGCACATATAGCCGCGACTTGCGTAGCTATTTCCAAGAGATATAGTTATTTTCGGGCTTCAAGACTGTTTCCCGAATATTTCAGAGAAAATCAGTTTGGTTGCACCAAGGTGCGATTTTATGTAATTGCCAGCAGCCGAGCCGCTTTGGGCAAGGAATTGCTTGTCGCTGGTCAGGCGGTCGGCAATCTTGTTGAACTCTTCGTCGTTGTGTATCGAGAAGCCGCCACCACATTCAATCAAGTCGTGGGCTTCCTTGAATTTTGAGTGGTTGGGACCAAACACCACTGGAATGCCATACACGGCTGCTTCGTTGAGGTTGTGTATGCCTGCGCCGAAACCGCCGCCGATGTATGCCACATTGGCATAGCGGTAGCACGATGATAGAATGCCGAAACAGTTGATTATCAGGCAATCGTATTGTGCGATATTTTTTGTGCCGGCTTCGGAATACAGCACAGTGGGACGTGTGATGCGGGCCATGAGAGCCTTGATGCGAGCATCGTCAAACTCGTGTGGGGCAATAATCAGTTTCATGCCTGGGTGGCTGTTGAAGTAGGGGATGACTATCTCCTCATCGGGTTGCCACGAACTGCCCATGATGAGCGTCATGGGCGACGAGTTGGCAAATTGCTCGACTATGG
This sequence comes from Candidatus Avimuribaculum pullicola, assembly GCA_018716295.1. Taxonomy (GTDB): domain Bacteria; phylum Bacteroidota; class Bacteroidia; order Bacteroidales; family Muribaculaceae; genus Avimuribaculum; species Avimuribaculum pullicola. Next base: position 10,996 of record DVKC01000045.1, on the reverse strand, counting down.
GGAACGGCTTGCAACTGGCAAGTATGTCGCTCACACGGTCAAACCGTGTGTCGCCAGCTACGGTCACGTCGTTTACGCCGATTGATGCCAGCAGTTGGAGTGACTTGTCGTCTTGCACATATATGCGGGTGAAGCAGTCGAGCATTCGACGGAATATTCCGCCATAAAAGCGGAAAAATATTTGCCCTGGACGGAAAATGCTTGAGATAATGTAGGTGGGTATCTGGCGATGTGAGAGTTGTTGCAGGTAGTTGCCCCAGAACTCATATTTTACGAAGATTGCCACCTGTGGCGACACCATGTCGAGGAATTGCGTTACGTTGCTTGGCGTGTCGAATGGCAAGTAGCACACAACGTCGGCACCTTTGTAGTCTTTGCGTACCTCGTAGCCCGATGGTGAGAAAAATGTCAACAGTATTCGTTGCTCGGGCATGGTGCGTTTTATCATTTCTATGAGGGGACGGCCTTGCTCAAACTCCCCGAGCGAGGCTGCATGTATCCACACGATGTGCCCTCGGTCGGCGGCAGTTATTTCACGTGCCAGAATGTCGAATGTGCGTGACTGCCCTTCGACCATCTTTTTTATCTTCTTGTTGCGTGTGGCGGCAAGTTTTGCCCCCAGCCGCATAGCAGCTATGCCAAGGTTGTACAGTGCATTCATCGTCAATATCAAAAATATCTCATTGCGCGGAGGCAATGCATACCTCCACACGAGTTGGTGTTGTTTTAATAATATTTGCTGAGGTACTGGTTGTGTGCCACTTTTTTACGTCGATCGTTCCACAAATTGTTGTCGATATATATGCGCAATGCGATTTTTTGCCAGAATGTGAAAGCATTGGGCGTGTAGTGGAAGTCGAGCGAAGCGTATAAGTTCATGAACTGGTTGCGGAAGATGTAAGCCCTTATGTTGGTGCGGCTATATACTTTGGCTTGGTAGCTTGGGTCGCCCATGTTGAGCAAGTGTCCATATTTATGGTAGAGCGGGAAAAGATTTTTACCCACATATATGTGCTCGTCGATGCCAAGGAACCGCCATTCGGCTGTGGCATCGACCATCAATCCGTAGGGCTTATGCCAGATGCCGTTGCCGCGGTCGCGTTCGAGTTGCAGCATCAGTCCCGCTTTGATGGTCAGGCTGTCGAGTTGTGGTGTGTATTTTACCAGGTCTAATCCCACATAGGGGTTTATTGCGATATCGTCATTGACATTTTGGTCGGGTGTGGGTTCGCTGGTTTTTGCAAGGTGGTTTACTTGTAGTCGTCCACCCACCATTAATGCCCACACGGGATTCCATCGGCCATGGAAATATACGCTGAAGGCCTCGCGTTGTGTGGCAGTCTGCAAGCTGCGCCAGTCGAGGGCCAATTCCATGAACCCGCGGTTATTCACATATTGTATGAGTGCTCCGCGTATGTTCGGCTCGGTGTATCGCAGTGAATCGCTCATAAGCACCGTTGGCAATTGCTCGATGAGTTGGGTTCGCGGTAACATGCCTAAACTGATGCGCCACGATGGCGACACATAGCGATAATAGACTGTAGGCGATAGTTTGTAGCCGTCCCATTCGTTGCCAAGCGGCTGGTACCACGAAACGCCACCCATGATGCGGTGCTTGCCGCCCATCAGCGAAATGCCCACTTCGGGCGACAGGCGCGTGAATGTTATTGTCTGGTCGGGCGAGTAGTAGTCGTCGCCTTCGCGGTTCTCGAATACCGACCCGGCATCGATGCTCCACACAAACTGCTGCTGTGCAAAAACAGGGATAGCGGCAACTATGCAAGCTGCCGCTATCAACGTTATAAGTCGGTTAAGCATTGGTTGAATGGATATTTTCGATGCCTCGGCGCAGACGGGCAATGGTTTCGTCGCGGCCTATCAGTTCGGTAATGTCAAACATGTGCGGGCCTTTGCATTCGCCCACTACGGTAAGGCGGAAGGCGTTCATCACGTTGCCAAGGTGGTAACCCTTTTGTGCAATCCATGCCAGCACTACATCTTCGCATGGCTTTGAGGCGAAGTCGGGTGCTTGTTCAAGCACGTCGATGAGTTCCTGCATGATTTGCGGCATTTCGGGTTTCCAGCGTTTCTTGATGTCCTTTTCGGCATATTCGGTCGGGGCAGTGAAGAAGAAGCGTGCATTGGGCCATAGCTCGCCTAACAATGAAACACGGTTTTTCACCAATGCTACTACGCGGGTTATGTATTCATCGCTGAATTGTTGAGGGTCTATGCCGTTTTTTGCAAGTATAGGTTTGAACAGCTCGGCCAGTTCGGCATCGGGCTTGTTCATTATGTATTCGTGGTTGAACCACTTTCCTTTTTCAAAGTCGAATTTTGCACCGCTTTTGGAGCAATGTGCAAATGAAAAGTCGCGTACCAATTCGTCCATCGACATGATTTCGCGGTCGTCGCCAGGGTTCCAGCCCAGCAGGGCGAGGAAGTTTATCACGGCCTCGGGCAGGTAGCCAGCTTCGCGGTATCCCGATGAAATTTCGCCCGACTTGGGGTCGTGCCATTCGAGCGGGAATACGGGAAATCCCAGGCGGTCGCCATCGCGCTTGCTCAATTTCCCTTTGCCATCGGGCTTGAGCAGCAATGGCAAGTGTACGAATTGCGGCATTGTATCGCGCCAGCCGAATGCTTCGTATAGCATCACGTGCAACGGGGCCGATGGCAGCCATTCCTCGCCACGTATCACATGTGTGATTTCCATCAGGTGGTCATCGACAATGTTTGCCAAGTGGTAGGTTGGCAGGTCGTCGGCACTCTTGTAGAGTACCTTGTCATCGACGATTGACGAGTTGATTACCACGCGGCCACGAATTAGGTCGTCAACTTCGATGTCCTTGCCTGGCTCTACCATGAAACGCACCACATAGGGCGTGCCGGCGGCAATGAGGTTGTCAACTTCTTCGCGTGGCATTGTGAGCGAGTTGCGCATTTGCTGGCGTGTAGAAGCGTCATACTGGAAATTGGGCATCTGCTTGCGCATTGCTTCGAGTTCCTCGGGTGTGTCGAATGCGACGTATGCTTTCCCGCCGTCGCACAATTGCTTCACGTATTGGCGGTAAATGTCGCGACGTTCCGATTGCTTGTAAGGCCCGTATTGTCCGCCTTCGCGCACCCCTTCGTCGATTTTTATGCCGAGCCAAGCGAGGGCTTCGTTGATGTAGTCTTCGGCACCAGGTACAAAGCGGTTTGAATCGGTGTCTTCTATTCGCAATATCATTTTACCCCCATTCTGGCGGGCAAACAAGTAGTTATATAAAGCCGTGCGAACGCCTCCGATGTGCAGTGGCCCGGTGGGCGACGGAGCAAAGCGTACTCTTACTGTTCGTTCCATAAACTGTGTGTGATAAGTTTCTTGGGCGCAAAGATAGTGCAAGGCGAGCGCAATAGCAAAAAAACGGCTCGCCGATTTTTTGCATTGCCGAACGCCGCCTATGTTATTATGTATCCTTGCAGACGCATGGGGTGTGCGTTTCTGTAGTTTGCTTGTGTTGGCGGAACATTAAAATTAGCCAGTGCGGCTGGGTCGCTTTTTCTGTTGTGTGCTTTAAAGGTTAGGGATGAATCTTTTCAATGAAATAGTCGATGGCAGCAAGCAGGTCGTCAAGATTATTTTTCACAACATCAAAAACTAAGCCACCGTCAATATCGAAATAACCGTGTGCAATGTGGTTGCGCATTCCTATTACATCTTTCCATGGAATTTCGGGGCGTTCGGGTAGCAAATGGGCTTCGGTTAGTTCATCAATTTTTTTGATGCCCTCTCCTATAGCCTCTATCAACATACAACTTGCCGCGAGATTTTTCATGCCCTCGGGTGAGGTGTAGTAGTCGTCAGGTGAAATTACATTTTCGTTCCATGTTTGGAGCTGCTTGATGGCTTTATGGAGTTGCAGCAGAATGGAATGGACTCTTTTATTCGATGACATAGATGCCGTCATTTTCGATTTCTTTGCGTAGGTAAGGATTTAGGTGGTCGTGCATTCTTACGACATCGACCGGACATTGGAGCAAATTTTCCAGAAAGCGTTTCAAACGCACCACCAAATAAGCCCGAGGTTCCATCACTACGCATACATCCACATCGCTCTCTGCTTGGTGTTCACCGCGTGAAACTGAGCCGAATAGGCGTAGTGATTTTATCCCGAAAGCTGATTTCAACTCATCGGTGTGTGACTTGATTAACGCGATATATTCTTCCCGTGTCTTCATTTGCTTGCTCTTTGCTGTGAGCAAAGATAATACAAGGCGAGCGCAATAGCAAAAAAACGGCTCGCCGATTTTTTTGCATTGCCGAGTTGTTATCTTATTGAATGCCGCATTTAAGAAATGAAAAAGAATGTGTGCTGGGGGTGGAGCTGTTGCGATTGAGTGGTGACTGGCGTTTTAGGCAAATTTAAGGATAATTGCTGCTGGCGGCTGTTGGCGGGGTGGGATAATACGGCAAAAAAAACTATTTTTGCAACCGCAAACTCATTAAAAGCTCCAAATGGACGACAAGAGTATAGAGGAATCGATTTCTAAATACGGTTATGCCGTTTTCGACTGTACATCGACCGAGGTGTTGAGCACCTTGTCGATGGCAAAATACAGCACGGTCTTGTTGTGCAATAGCGGCAATGCCGTGGTGGAGTTGAACATGTCGGAATATGAGTTGCAGGCGGCATGGTGCATGGTGTTGCCTCCTGCCATGATAGTGGAGTTGCGGTCGGTTTCCGATGATTTTTCGGCTATGGTGTTGCAGACGTCGCAAGAAACGTCGCTATCGTCGTTTATCGGGCTGGAAACTGAGATGTTCAATGTGATTTACCGTGTGCCGTGTTTCGCGATTTCCGATTCCATGGAATTGACGCTGTTGCGAAATATGGTGGAGAACTTGCACATATTCACACAGTTGCCCGAGTCGGCACATACCAAGGATTTCGTGTATGGCACTATACATTGCCTGTACATAGCTATATATGACTTGCGCCTCAGGGCGGCATCGCTCGGCACTCCGCGAGGTGCTGTGTATAACTCGGCCGACAGTTATTTCCGCCAGTTTTTACACTTGATAAAGGATCATTGCCGTGTGCACCACGATGTGGCTTTTTATGCCGACAGGTTGCATATTACGCCCAAGTATCTCAACGAGATTTCTCGCAAAAAGGCGCATATCACTGCCAAGGAAGTCATAACGCAGTTCCTGGTGACATTCATCAAGCGTGAATTGGTGGTGTCGGGCAATTCGGTGCAGCGCATCGCGTATGATTATAATTTTTGCGACCAGTCGAGCTTGGGCAAGTTTTTCAAGAAAGCCACAGGCATGTCGCCAGTAGCCTATCGCCGCTCGCGCTAAATGGGGGATAGTGTGGCACATTGCCAAAAAAAATCGGGCTAAATTTGTCTAAAGCAACAAGAAAGTGTAATTTTGCACTCCGATAGAAGTTTGTGCCTCAAGAATATTAACAAATTTTACATAAATCAATAATGAACGTAACATTGGAAAAAGTAGATAACGTGAATGGTTTCATCACGATATCGCTTGAAGCAAATGATTATCAAGACAAGGTTAAGAAAGAATTGCGAACCATCGGCTTGCGCCATCCCGAACGCGGTTTCCGTCCAGGACATGTGCCAATGTCGTTGTTACAGAAAAAGTATGGTCGCAGTGCCCTTGTCGATGTTGTAAGCAACGAATCATACGAAGCTCTCGTAAAGTATATACAAGAAAACAAGCTCAACATACTGGGTGACCCGATTATTGCCAATGCCGCCGACTTGGAATGGGAGAACGGCAAGGATTTCACCATAAAGTATGAAGTGGGTCTTGCTCCTGAAATCGGCTATGCCGTTGGCAAGGATACTACAATCTCATATTACAACATCGAAGTTAGCCAGGAAATTCTCAACAAGAATGATGAGATGCTACTTGCCCGTGCTGGCAAGCAGGTGCCTGGTGATGAGGTAGATGCCACTGCATTGGTTAAAGGCTCGATTGTTGAGCTCAATGAAGATGGTTCGGTGAAGGAGGGTGGCATAGCTGCCGAAAAGACCATCGTGTCGCCGCAACATTTTGCCGATGACGAGCAAAAGGCTCTTTTCTTGGGCAAGAAGGTGAACGATGAAGTGGTGTTCAATCCTTGGGCAACTTGCAACGGCAATGCTACCGAACTCGCTTCGATGCTTAACGTTGACAAGGAGCAAGTGACCGACATGAAGTCGAACTTCAAGATGACTATCACTGAAATCCTCGTGGTGAAGAATGCCGAGCATAACCAGGAGTTTTATGATGAGATGTTCGGTACTGGCAAGATAAATAGCGAAGAAGAATATTTTGCCAAGTTGAAAGAGAATATCGCCAACCAAATGAAGGGCGATAGCAATTACCGCTTCACTATCGATGCCCGCAAGGCTATCATGGAAAAAGTGGGCGAGTTGGAATTGCCTGCAGCTTTCCTCAAGAAATGGTTGTTGCGCCAGGAAAATTCGAAACATACACCCGAAACCATTGATGCCGACTTCGACAAGATGGTGCCCGACTTGCAATGGCAATTGGTGAAAGAGAAGATTGTGGCCGACTTGGGCGTAAAGGTTGAAGAGGCCGATTTCTTGAACATCGCCAAGTTGATTGCCGTACAGCAATTTGCACAATATGGCATGACAAATATTCCTGACGATGTGGTTGAACGCTATGCCAAGGAGATACTTGATAACAAGGAATACCGTCAACGCATCACCGAACGTGCAGTTGAAGACAAGATGTATGCTGGCATCAAGGAAGCTGCTACTGTCGAGGAGAAGACTGTAAGCGCCGATGAGTTTAATGCCCTTTTCAAGGCTGAAGAGGCTGCCGAAGAAGCACCTGCTACCGAAGAAGCATAAAATTATAATCGACACAAAATAATGGCGGCTGCGCATGAATGTGGATTAGTCCACAAAGTGTGCAGCCGCCACTGTATTCGCTGTTTAGTGGTTATTCAAGCACTTTTGCCGCAATGGCTGTTGCCAACTGGCGGCAATGCTCGATGTCGGCATCGGTGGCGGCGCATTTCATGTCGAATGGCTCGCCAGTAATTTCCACGCCTTTTATTTCTTCCAGGCGGGCACGTATGTTTTTGCTCGACACTGGTGCCCATGTGCCCGAACCGAAGCAGCCCACGTAGCGGTTGCGCAATTCGCGTGTCTTGAGTGCAGTGAGCAGGTGGTCAACCTCGGGGTATATGCCGTTGCAATATGTCGGGCCGCCGATGATGAGGCCTTTGTAGCGCATTATGTCGGCAAGGACGTATGAGAGGTGCGATGTCGAAAGGTTGTGAACCTTGATGTCGCGTACGCCACAGTGGCTAAGCTCGGCTGCGATGGCTTCGGCAAGTTCCTCGGTGTTGCCATACATCGACGCGTATGCCACCACCACGCCTGGGGCGGCATCAAAGCGGCTTAGCCGTGAGTAGATGCCGGCAACTTCGCCCACCTCGTCGTGCCACACTGGCCCGTGGGTGCTGCAAATGTAGTCGATTTTCATGCCATCGAAGCGGGCCATTGCCTTTTGTACGAATTGCCCATATTTTGCCACTATGCCGGCATAGTAGCGGTACATCTCGGGGTAATATGTGGCAGTGTTGATATGGCTGTCGATGATGCCGCCATTGAGTGCGCCGAAACAGCCGAATGCGTCGCCGCTGAATAGCACTCCGCCGCAATTGGGGCTGTTGTAATATGTCATCATCGTTTCGGGCCAGTGTACCATTGGGGTGAGGACAAATTTCAACTCTTTGCCGCCACCCAGGTCGAGTGTGTCGCCGTCGGCGACAATCTTCAGGTACTCGTCGTCGATGCCGTAGTAAGCTTTAATCATGGCGGCAGTCTTGCTGTTGCCTATGATTTTTATGCCAGGGTATCGGTTCACGATAGTCCTTATCGAGCCGCTGTGGTCGGGTTCCATGTGGTTGATGACCAGATAGCTGATTGGACGGTCGTGTGCGGCTTTTTCCACCATCGACAGGTATTTCGTGCCTTGTGCCGCATGTACGGTGTCGATTAGTGCCAGGTAGTCGCCTTTGACGATGTAGGAATTGTAGCTTACGCCGTAAGGCAACGGCCACATTCCCTCAAACAAGTGCGTGGTGCGGTCATTGACCCCCACGTAAAACACATCTTCGCTGATTTTCTGGAAATTCATAATTGAGTGTATCTTTTTTGCGTTGTTTCAAGTCAAAATGCAATGCAATATTCGCAAAAAATCCTGATATACGCAAGTGTAAGTTGCGGCTGGGGTATAACTTAACCCCAAATCGGTTATTAGAACAAGCCCCGTGGCTTCGGAGATGCCGCACTTTGTTGCTGCTTTAGTGCGGCATCTCCGAAGCCGTATTCATGGGGGTACAAATACCGCAGGTTGCGTTCGCTGTTGCTCACTCCACCCGCGGATAAGCATGGTTTTGCCCCTCCAGGGCAATTCTACATCATCAAATGAAGAAAATGTAACTTATAATAAGTATAGTTGCCGTATATATCTAATTCTGATACACTCTCTGCATCTATCACTAAGACCCATTGAGGATTAAATGAAAGAAGCCGTGCGGGGGATATTTTTTTGTGGCGTTTGGCTGGTGGGCAGAAAATATTTAATTTTGTGGTGTTAATAAAATGATTTAAATGGCAGAGTCATGAGTGATAAAAAAAAGAGCTAGGAATAACAATGGAGAGAATGAATCGGATGGCGACCTTGGGATACACGTCATAGTGCCGTGGGCTGAAGACCCTGACCATGAAGAGGGTATTGGCGGGTATAAGGGAAATGGCAAGCGGAAGAAAAAGAAAGTGCGTAACAAGTTTATCGCTTTGCTCGTGCTTGCCGCGATTGTTGCCGTGGTGTGTTTCTTTTTTGATGACTTAAAGAGGCTGGTTTTCCCATCGTCCGAAACCGAAAATGTCGAATATATTGCCCAAAAAGATCCCACTTTAGGCATAGAAATGGTGTATGTCGAAGGTGGCACGTTCATGATGGGTGATGAAGACGATCACGAAGCGGGCAGCGACAAACTCCCACACCGTGTGTCGCTCGACAGCTATTATATAGGCAAATATGAGGTCACGGTGGGGTTGTGGAAAACCGTGATGGGCTATGTGCCTGAAGCGTGCAGCAGTCTTGACCGCTACCCAGTGAGTGGCATCAGTTGGGAAGAAGCGCAAGATTTTGTCAACGAACTTAATGTGATGACTGGGAAGAACTACCGCTTGCCCACCGAGGCCGAGTGGGAATATGCTGCGCGGGGTGGCAATAAGTCGCGTGGCTGCAAGTATGCCGGCAGCCATTCGGCGGCGAAGGTAGCATGGTATGGTGAAGATAATTATAAAAAATATGTCGGCACCAAGCAACCCAATGAACTTGGCATATACGACATGAGCGGGAATGTCGAGGAGTGGTGCCATGACTGGTATGACAGCGATTATTATAACAGGTCGCCGCTTCGCAATCCACAAGGCCCGTCGAGTGGTAGAAACAAGGTGTGCCGTGGCGGTTATTCCAATGGGGATGTGGAGAAGTGTGAAGTGTCGTATAGGGAATACTACGATCCGAGTTCGACTGGATATTTTAGGGGCTTGCGTCTTGCCCTTTAGCCCCCTCCCGACCTCCCCCCGAAGGGGAGGCCTACAGCCCCAGCCCCATGTAGAGCCGTCATACCATGGCGGCTCGGTAAGTGCCACAATATTGTGAATATCTATCCACGGTGGTTGTCATCGAGCCGCCATGATATGGGCTGGGTGAGATTCGGGGGCTTCTGGCGAATTTTGTTTGCCTGAGGCTTGTTTTTTACGCTTATTATCGCTATATTTGCTTGTGGAAGGATGGCGGTGTGTTGCCATCGTGCTTTGCCCCGTGTGGGCATCTAATATCATTTCTAAGTGAGAGTGGTTTTTGGTAATATAAAAAAGTTGCATTATGAAACGTGTTTTAATCATACTCATGATAGCATTGGTTTCGAGCTTTGTCTGCAAGGCACAGTTGTGCTACCAATCGCCCAATGCGCCCGATGTGCAAGTGACCGTGGTTTCGGGCGGAATAATGATTGACATCGACGGCGGGTCGTCTATGATGCTGTTTCCACAAGGTTTCTTGTCGAGCTACATGTATTATGCCAGTGATGGCGTGAGTGCATTGTTCACCATGGATCTCACGTCGATGCTGCTGTATATCGGTGGGCAGACCTATCAATATACTGTCGTTGCGGCGACCACCACGACACCCATGCCAGGCTTTAACTATCCTGCCGTGCCGCCATCTACTGTGCCGCCTACGTATTACGACAACGGCCCGAGTGAGGCCGACAGGGCATATTACCGCTCCGAAATACGGCAGTTGCGCTACAAGATAAGGGATGCCGAGCGCACACTTCGCCGCTATGAACGATATGCCGAACGCGACCCGTCGATTTCGTCGATGCAGCTTGTGCAGTCGCAACGCCGCCTCATACGCACCTACTATGACCGCCTTGAATGGCTTGAATCGCAGCTATATTGAAATTATTTTTCGCTGTACAGTGGCGTGAGGCATGGCATGAATGAGTCGTTGTGGTGTGATTATTGTGTTGTCAACGAGGTGTTTATAATTGTGTTTGCAATATTTAACATAATAATTTGCTTGTGCCTATTGACAAATGGCTCAAAAGTGAGTAATTTTGCACTCACAATACCGCGGGGTGGAGCAGTGGTAGCTCGTTGGGCTCATAACCCAAAGGTCGTCAGTTCGAGTCTGGCCCCCGCCACAAATCGAGTACACAGGGGTTGCAACGATGGTTGCGACCCCTGTTTCTGTTAGTGGTGCACCGTAATTGCGGCATTGATATTGTAGCCCCGCGATTTGGGGGGGATATTTAGGGGCAGTAGAAATTTAGTGGGGATTAATTTTCCAAATCCACAGGAATTCCGAACTTTGCCTTATGGAAAAGAATCAATTGGAAGTGCTTGCGCGTATCGTGCTGCCTTCAGAAATACTGGATCA
>DVKC01000044.1 GCA_018716295.1 Candidatus Avimuribaculum pullicola | reverse complement strand
TCTGTGTTCAGGTATGTGATGTCGCCGATAACCTCCTCTCCGCCGAAAAGCAGCGCATTGAGGAAACTGATGAGCAATTCCTTGTTCATCGCAGTCCCAAACAACTTTTTGAAGCCAAAGTCGGTGTATGGGTTTACGTACCTGTCACGAATAAGACTGTTCTCCATCATTTGCCATCTCCTTTCTTCCACAAAGTAACTAATTTCCTCCCAATTTTCCTAACTAACAACATAACAATCCCACACCACCGCATGGAGAGTGATGTGGGATTATAAGTTCAATAATGATAGCTATGTTATTTTAGGTCGAAACCTATATCACGGCGGTAGGTTTTGCCTTCAAAGTCAATTTTTTCAATATTTGCGAATGACTTATGCAAAGCTTCATCTTTGGTAGCCCCATACGAACTTACAGCAATAACACGTCCACCAGATGTGAGCAGCGCACCATCATCAGACTTGCTTGTGCCAGCATGGAATAATATACTGCCGTCAACATGTTCTGTACCTGTTATTACTTTCCCTTTGGCATAGCTGCCAGGATAACCATTAGAAACCACCATAACCGTAGTTGCATACCGTTGGTCGATATTAAGAACTCTATCGGCAAGTGTGCCTGTCACTACACCTTCAAGCAAATCAAGCAAATCGCTATCAATGCGTAACATCACTACCTCTGTTTCGGGATCGCCCATGCGCACGTTGTACTCTATGACAAATGGGTCACCTCCAACATTTATTAATCCGAAGAATATAAATCCACGGTATGTAATATTTTCTTGTTTTAATCCATTGACCGTAGGCTTTATTATACGTTCCTCCACTTTGTGCATGAAACATTCATCAGCAAAACTTACTGGAGAAACTGCACCCATGCCACCTGTATTTGGCCCAGTATCGCCCTCGCCTATACGTTTATAATCTTTGGCTACGGGTAAGATTTTGTAATTGTCGCCATCGGTGAGCACAAAAACCGAACATTCAATGCCGCTTAAGAATTGTTCCAAAACCACCTTGCTCGATGATGCTCCAAACATTCCGTCAAGCATAGCCCGCAATTGGCTTTTTGCTTCTTGTGCATCAGGAACGATAAGAACCCCTTTGCCAGCAGCAAGGCCATCGGCTTTAAGTACATACGGAGGTTGGTGTTTTTCAATAAACGCATATCCATCATCGATTGTTGATGCGTCCACACTTAGATGCTCGGCTGTAGGAATGCTGTGGCGTTTCATAAACTCTTTGGCAAAATCCTTACTGCCTTCAAGCATTGCACCTTCTTTTGACGGGCCAACTACTGGCACATTTTGCAAAGCAGCATCGGCAGCGAAATAATCATATATTCCTGCCACTAAAGGGTCTTCGTTACCCACTACCACCATATTGACAGAGTTGGCAATCACGAAATCCTTTATTGCCGGGAAATCAAGTGGTGACAAAGCTACGTTAGTGCCGTATTGCATGGTTCCACCATTTCCTGGTGCTATAAACAATTTTTCAAGTTTCGGGCTTTGGGCAAGTTTCCAGGCTAACGCCGATTCACGTCCACCTGAACCCAAGAGCAGTATAGTGTATTTTTTCATTGTTTTTTATGGCTACGTTATTATTAATCGTTATTTTCGTTATTCTCAGGAAGGTCATTGCGACGCCAACTATTACGGCGGCCTCGGATTATGGGCTGTTCTTTATCGGCCGACAATTGAGGTTGCTTGAACTTTATAATGCGGTTTGTGCGAGCTTCACTGTGTTCTGAAGTTGGGCGTTGTTGGCTACGCTCTGTATCTTCGGTGGTAGAATATTGGTCTTTGCTGCCACTGTCAGCCGACCTGCGGCGTGAATCTTCGTCACGGCGGCGTTCGTGGTATGGGCGGCGTATTTTTTCTTCAAGCGCGTTCTTCGGTGAGCCATCGGCTTGGAAGCGCGGTTTGCGACGAGGTCTTTCCTTGTCACTATTTCCTTTGCCCTCCTCGTCATCTTGTTTGTGCCACTTGTTGTAACGAGGTTTCTCCTTGTTGTCGGTAGGTTCGAAGTTGCGACGTTTAAATTGTGGTCGGCGTTCGCCTTTGAAATCTTCGTTTTTTACGCTGCGCCCTTCCTTGCGAAATTCGGCATAAGTGCCATCAAAAATCACATACTCCCGTAACTCACATTCAAGCGAGCCGTTCAGCAGCGGGAATTTCAATGATGGTTTCAACCCTATCGTATCAAGCAAATCGGTGTTGTAACCTATCACCCATGCTTTGAATCCCTTGAATACTTTTTTCAATTTATCGCCTAAAGTTCGGTACAGCTCTTCCATATCTTCCACCGAGATGCGTTCTCCGTAAGGTGGATTTGTGACAAGTATTCCCCCCTCGTTGGGTATTTCTTCGATGTTTTTCAACGGTTGGGCTTTTACCTCGATATATCGGCCTACAGCTGCGCTCTTAATGTTGCGCAGGGCTATATCGATAGCCTTGGGTGATATGTCTGAACCGTATATCTTGTGTGTGAATGGGCGTTCGCGGCTGTCATCGTTGTAGATTTCATCAAACAAGTCCTGGTCGAAATCGGGCCAGCGTTCAAATGCAAAATTTGAGCGGAAAATGCCTGGATTGATATTGGCGGCAATAAGTGCTGCTTCGATGAGGAAAGTACCCGAGCCGCACATTGGGTCGTAGAAATCGGTTTCACCATGCCAGCCTGTAAGCAAGATTATGCCAGCCGCAAGCACTTCGTTGATAGGTGCTTCGGTTTGGGCTTCGCGGTATCCCCGTTTATGAAGCGATTCGCCCGAACTGTCAAGCGAGAGTGTCACTTGGTTGTCGGATATGTGCACGTCGAACGTGAAATCTGGGTTGTTTAGCCTTATAGACGGGCGCTTGCCACACTTTTCCATGAAATAGTCGGCAATGGCATCTTTTACCCGGTAAGTAACAAAACGGCTGTGGCGGAAATTTTCGCTGAACACTGTGGCATCAATCGAAAATGTCTGCAATGGGGTCATATAATCGTCCCATTTGAATTTCTTTACAGCTTCGTACAACTCATCGGCATCTTGCGCATAGAACTTGTAAATAGGCTTCAATATTCTAAGAGCGGTGCGGCAGCCAATGTTGGCACGATATAGCATGGCCAAGTCGCCCATAAAAGACACCATGCGGTTGCCTGGCTCGACATTCTCGGCTCCTAATTGCTTTAATTCATCAGCCAACACGTTTTCAAGCCCTTTGAACGTTTTGGCTACCATTTCAAATTTACTTATCATCACTCTTGTCTGTGGAAATATGTGTATTTTTATTGTTATTGCTTGCCTTGGCTTGCGTCAGCCGTTCGCCTGCTGGCACATCGGCAGTTACCCAGATGTTACCGCCGATTACGGCATTGTCGCCTATGGTAATGCGCCCCAATATCGAGGCATTGGAATATATTATAACATTGTTCCCTATAATCGGGTGGCGTGGAATGCCTTTTATAGGATTGTTATCTTCGTCGAGGTCGAAACTCTTGGCACCAAGAGTGACACCTTGGTATAACTTTACGTTGTTGCCGATTATTGCTGTTGCACCAATCACCACACCTGTGCCATGGTCGATGGCAAAGTGGTGACCGATTTGTGCGCCCGGATGTATGTCAATGCCTGTTTCGGAATGTGCCATCTCGCTTATCATTCGCGGAATGATGGGTATTCCTTCGAGCAATAGTTCATGTGCGATGCGGTGGTTGATTATAGCCTTTATGGCTGGATAGCAATATATTACTTCTTCGTGGCTCGTTGCGGCTGGGTCGCCCAAATATATTGCTTCTACATCGGTGTGCAGGATACGTCGCAACTCGGGAAGCCTGTGCAGGAAACGCATTGTCACCTTTCGGGCTGTATCCAACAGCGGCGACAAGTCTTTGCCTCCCTTGCAATCATGCTTGTCCTTGAACACAAGTCCTGCCACAATCTGGTTCTCAAGCAAGCACTTGAGCCGTTCCACTTGCAATCCCAGCAGGTATTCCATATTGAAAGCGTTCACTTCTTCTTTGCCAAAGAAGCCAGGGAAAAGCACCGAGCGGCATAGCATCACTAACTCATGTATCATAGGCTCCTGTGGCAGAGGCTCAAATCCCAGGCGAAGATGGCACATGCGGCACAAGCTGTCCTGGTCGGCAAGCTCGACAACCGTCTGCTTCAGGTCATTTTCGTCATAACTATGGGAACGCATCATAAATGGTTGAAATAAGATTGTTTTACCTATGCAAATATACGATGTTTACAGCAAAAAAAGAAGTGTAGCAATACCTTAACAAATGTTTTTGGAAGCAAACACCGCATAGCGTGTAAAAGGCATGAAAAAATGAGCAACATATCGACCCGAAAGCCTCGTTGCTCATTCTCCTCTCTCCACTTGTGGCACGTAAGGGAATTGAACCCTTGTAATCGCCAGCAACGATATGTCGTTACTGCTTCGGCCTTATTGTAAAAGGAAACTTTCCAATTGTGGGTGCAAAGGTAGCCAATTTGTTACAATAGCGCAAAATGTGTTGTTGGTTTTAACTTTAGTTTGCATTGACTGGTTGCAATCCTAAACAGTTTCAAGCATTATTCCTGTAAAAGTGCGGCCTGAATGTATGCCCATACGGCGAGCTGAGAAATAATTGCCCGATTTGTCGTGGCGTGAGCAGCGTCCGTCAATAAATATCTTTTCGGGAGCAATACCGCAATCGATCAATTGACGGCGATTGATTTCTTGCAAGTTGATATGTGCTTTGCCAGTGATGGTATTATGGTGTATTTCAGTGTAGCCTGCCGTAAAGAAAGCATCGGCTACTTCGTCACCAACTTCAAAACAATCACAACAAATCGACACACCTATATATGCTGCAATATCTTCGGCACGGCATGTTTCAAGCATCATTCTTGCAGTTTTGGCCGCAATTCCTGCAAGTGTGCCACGCCAGCCGGCATGGACAGCCGCCACCATTGGTACTTGCCCGCATGCACACAACAATACAGGTACGCAATCGGCCGTGTTGACACCAACTACTACGCGCTTGCAAGAGGTGATTAATCCATCTACCCCATCAAGCAGCTTGCTGCGTTCGTCCAAGTCCATGCTGAAAAAGTTGTCATTCAACATCACCACTTGTGAACCATGTGTCTGCCGAGGCTGGATAATATTGTTGATATCCACGTTAAGGGCGTCGGCGAGTTGATGCAGACATTTGTCATAGTGTTGAGGAACATCGCCAGTATAGCCGCATATCGAAAACCCGCTGTAAGGGTCGCTATTGTCGTAATTTCCGCGCAATGTGGTGAAATCAAGCACTTTGCCAGGAAACAGCGAGCATAGTGGGCCACGTTTAATGTTTGTCGTCGGGCCAGTATTCCCCATCATCCCAAGGGTCTTCATCTTGCATTCTTCCACCCATGTCGGGTGCATCTTCTTCGTCAAATGCCTCATCGGGAGCAACTTCAAAAATGAATGCATCCTCTTCTTTCACGCGGTGGCGTTCATCGAGGTCGCGGTGTGTTATTTTAGATGGAATGCGATTGTTCTCATCATTGATTTCACGCCATAGCAGGTCTTTAAGTTCAAGCAGGCCCATTCCAGCCACTGCCGATATAAAGACACATTTCACCCCCTCGGGCAACTGGTTATGGCGAATATCTTCGAGTAACTCGTCATCGAGCAAGTCACATTTAGTAATGGCAAGCACGCGAGGCTTGTCGGCAAGGTCGGGGTTGAAGGTTGCCAATTCATTGCATAGTACATCATATTCATGCCTTATGTCGTCGCTATCGGCTGGAATCATGAACAGCAACACTGCATTACGCTCAATATGCCGCAAAAAACGTAATCCCAACCCACGTCCTTCACTTGCGCCCTCGATAATTCCAGGAATATCGGCCATTACAAAAGAACGCTGGTCGCGGTAGCTCACAATGCCGAGGTTGGGTTCAAGCGTCGTGAATGGGTAATTGGCAATCTTGGGTTTTGCTGCCGATACCGATGACAGCAATGTAGATTTGCCAGCATTGGGAAATCCCACAAGCCCGACATCGGCGAGCAACTTCAATTCAAGAACTATGGCCTTTTCGATTCCAGGTTCCCCAGGCTGTGCATAGCGCGGAGTGCGGTTTGTGGCACTCTTGAACTGCCAGTTGCCAAGTCCTCCACGCCCACCTTTGAGCAATTTTACTTCTTCGCCGTCTTCGGTAACATCACACAGGAATTCGCCTGTGTCGGCATCATAGACAGCAGTCCCGCAAGGCACTTCAACCACTTGGTCTTCGCCATCGCGTCCTGTGCTGCGGTTTGCTCCGCCGGCCTGTCCGTTTGTGGCAAATACGTGCCGCTTGTATTTCAGGTGCAACAGCGTCCACAAGTTGCGATTGCCTCGCAATATCACATGTCCGCCGCGCCCGCCGTCGCCGCCGTCGGGACCACCCTTAGGCACATACTTTGCCCGGTGGAAGTGCAGCGAACCAGCACCGCCACGCCCCGAGCGACAAAATATCTTCACGTAATCGATAAAATTAGACCCTCCTGCCATATCTTACTGTAATTTATGGCACAAAGATACTGCATTGTAACCGCACTGGCAAATTAAGCCCTTCGGCCAACTGCAACAAAAAGGCAGAAACATGGAATTTAACCATGCCTCTGCCCATGCATATCATTGCTCGCAGAATTTAATCGTCGTATTCCATTGTGAGGAAGTTGCCGTTACGGTCAAATTTCAATTCAATGCGTGAAGCAAGTTTCACTTCATAGCTGTCGAGGTCGTCGGCATCATAGCTGATGTTGGTGACGGCTACGCCTTTATAGTTAGTTTCAAGATACTTGGCAATAGCTGCCGGGAGTACCTTGGTAGGAACGCCATTGTAGTTTTTTACCTCTTCCCATGTCCCATTATGCCTGAATTCGATGGCTGTGCCATCTGACAAATACACTTTGTAGTCGGGACGGAAGAAGTCGTCGTCAACAGCTGCGGCTGTCACAGTGGCAGGAGCAAATTGCTTGATAAACTCTGTTGCCGGCGCAGGAAGTTCCGATGCAGCGATAGGCTTGTCATCTGCTTGGGCATTGAATGCCACTAAACCTACAACGGCCATTAATACAGTAAAGAAAAATTTTTTCATAACAATAGGTCTTTAGTTCATTTGCTGGTTAATAAATACCTGTTTGCTGCAAATGTACCCTTTTGTAAAATCATAGCAACTTAAAAGGGCTTAAAAATGGCAAAACAACAATTAAACGAGTTTAATAAATGTAGAATAGACGCAGATACATGTTCATTTCACTTGTTTTCTTTATGCTTTTTTGGGAACTTTGCACCGATGTAATTTTATGGAATAATTATTGGTAATATATGGATAAATATACATTACGCCGCTATATCTTGTTTTTTATATCCTTGTTTATCAACGCATTTGGCATTGTATTCATCACCAAAGCCCTGTTGGGGACATCGCCCATTACAAGTGTTACGTATGTACTTAGCATGTTCACAGTGTTGACTATGGGACAATGGACTATCTTGCTCAACTTGCTTTTCATGCTGCTTGAGTTGCCATTCATGACGCGGCAATATTTCAAAGAATCGAAACGCATGTATTTTTTGCAAGTGCCTATAACATTGTTCTTTGGGTGGTCTATCGACCTGTCGATGGGCATACTTGAATGGCTGGCTCCGTCGATGTACATTTGGCAAATAGCGAGTCTTGTGGTGGGGTGCGTGATACTCGCCATAGGCATTTCACTTGAAGTGAAAGCCAATATCGCCCTCGTTGCCGGAGAATTTTTTGTCGGTGCTATTTCGAGGAGGATACGCAAGGAATTTGGCTTTGTCAAACTTGGTTTTGATATTACGCTTCTTGTCATAGCTTGTGCGCTATCATGGTTCTTCCTTGATGGCATATATGGTGTGCGCGAAGGCACTGTGGTAGCTGCGATCGCTGTAGGCCCATTGGTACATTTTATAACTCCAGCGTTCAAGGTACTCGACAAGTGGATAACACCTGCATCTGAAACTAAAGTGGTTGCACCTGCCGATAATGGCATCAGTCCAGTCGTTATCACTATCGCCCGAGAATTTGGCAGTGGTGGGCGCAAACTGGGACAAATGGTTGCCGGGAAGCTTGGCATTCCATGTTACGACAAAAAAATCATAGAACTTACCGCACAACAAAGTGGATTGACCGAACGATATGTGTCGGACAATGAGCAAGATATGTCGCCACTGTGGATTAACAACCTTATTTTTCAGAACTACGAGTCGTCGCTCGAACACAGCCTGTCGTCACGCGATGCCCTGTTTGTGGCAGAGTGCAAGGTGATACGCGACTTGGCTTCTCGTGGTGCTTGTGTCATCGTAGGTCGTTGCGCCGACTTTGCCTTGAAAGATTTCCATAATGTGAAAAAAGTGTTCTGTTACAGCGACTTTGATAGTGAGATGAATCGATGCGTCGAAGAATATGGAGTTCCGCGTGACAAGGCTCGCGACGAAGTGCGCCGCATCAACCGTGCCCGCGAAACTCATTATGAACATTACACAGGTAAAAAATGGCGCGAAATGCACAACTATGACCTTGTGGTGAACACTGCCACTACAAGCCTCGACAGTGCATGTGCGCTCATTGCCTCCTTGGCAAAGTGATGAGCCGTGTTACCAGTCAACGCTCTTTACCGGAGTATGGTTTTCTATGAAAGTGTTGGCAGTGGCCAGAGCCTTGGTTATGTGGTCACAGATGTGGTCGGCTCCGATCATTCGGTCAATGCCAGCATGTAGCAACACTTTCTTCACTTTGGGATTTACTCCCGACAACACCACGTGTATCCCCTCGCGCTGCGACGACGTAATGAGGATTTCAAGGTTGTGAATGCCTGTAGAATCAATGAATGGGACTTTGCGCATTCTTATTATCCTCACGACTGGTTTGTCGCCGAATCGGCGCATCAAGTCGTCAAATTTCGTTGCAACGCCGAAGAAGAACGGTCCATCGATTTCATAAATTTCCACACCCTCGGGCACTGTCAGCACTTCGTGTTGCGACACCTCGCTGCCATCAGCTATGTCGATTTGGTCGCTGAACACCTTTATTTGAGTGTTTTCCATCACACGTTTCAGGAACATCACAATGGCGAGTAGTAGGCCTATTTCAATGGCTATGGTTAGGTCGAAAATTACTGTCAGCAGGAATGTCACAGCCAGCACAGCGATGTCCGACTTGGGATTTTTCAATATTCCCACCACAGTGCGCCAGCCACTCATCCCATAGGCCACCATTACCAATACGCCGGCAAGGCAAGCCATTGGCACATAGTTGATGAGTGGCATCAGCAGCAACATGATTAACAGCAACACCACGGCATGGACGATGCCGGCTACTGGTGTGCGGCCGCCGTTGGTGATATTGGTCATGGTGCGTGCTATGGCACCAGTGACAGGTATCCCGCCGAAAAACGGTACGGCAATGTTGGCAATGCCTTGGCCTATGAGTTCGGTATTATTGTCGGTGCGTCCGCCAGTAGCACCATCAGCCACCGTGGCCGACAGCAGCGATTCGATGGCACAAAGCATGGCAATGGTGAATGCCGATGGCAGCAACACGTTGACAGTGGTCATGTTAAATCCCAACCAATGTGGCATGGGCATTTGCGCTGGCAACTTGCCGAAACGGTCGCCGATGGTTTCGATGCCAGTCACCCCAGCAAAACGGTTCAGCAGATACACAGCCACTGTCATCACGACAATTGCAATCAGTGCGCCAGGCAGTTTCTTTGAAACGCGTGGTGTGAGTGCCACGATGCAGATGGTTATAAGCCCTACGCAGAGGGTACCGATGTGCATGGTATCGAAATTATGGAAATAGACCACCCATTTCGAGATAAAGTCGCCCGGTACGCCGCCATCGATTTTCAATCCGAAGAGGTCAACAATCTGCGTCGAGAAAATCGTCAGTGCGATACCGCTTGTAAATCCCACTACAATGGGGTAGGGTATAAACTTAATGATTGTGCCCAGCTTGAATACTCCCATAAGCACGAGAATAAGCCCTGCCAAGAACGTGGCAATGGCGAGCCCTTGAAGCCCGTAAAGTTGGATAATGTTATAAACTATCACGATAAACGCCCCAGTCGGGCCGCCTATCTGCACACTATTGCCGCCAAATGCCGACACACAAAATCCACCGATAATTGCAGTTACAAGTCCTATTGTAGGTGTAACGCCGCTGGCAATACCGAATGCAATGGCAAGTGGCAATGCCACTATGCCCACTACTATGCCAGCTACCAAGTCGTCTTTAAATTTAGTCATGCTGTAATGCTTCAACGCATCAAGCACCTTGGGCCTAAATACAATCTTTTTGCTAAAGTTCATACTTGTTCTTTTTTACCTTTTGCAACGGCTCGCTCCACACGAGAAAGCCTAATTACATTATTACAACATTCGTTAACTTTTCTCAAATTGAGCCGCAAATTTACATTCTTTCACGCAATCTTGCAAGCCGGCACGACAACCAATGTCCGCGCAGACATAAAATCTAATGGCCAATTAAGGTTCAGAGTGTGGGTTGTTTTGCCGCTAATAGTCGTCACTATTGGTCGTTTTGGAGATTTATTTTGGAATTGATTGTTGAAATACGAAGGTTTTTGTCTAATTTTGCGGCGATTTTACGCTTGCATGGCGCAAGTGGTTGCGATAATCTATATACATACAGGCGGCAATTACGCTATTTTCTTAAACACACTTGCACTCACACTGCGTGGTGCGCACTACATAACTCTTATGCCAAATAATTTAGTAATAGTCGAATCTCCGGCTAAAGCCAAGACGATAGAGAAGTTCCTGGGCAAGGACTACAAGGTAATGTCAAGTTACGGTCATATCCGTGACTTACACAAGAAGACTTTCAGCATCGACACTGCCAATGATTTCAAACCCATCTATGAAATACCGGCCGAGAAAAAAGACTTGGTGAAGGAACTCAAGAAGGCAGCCAGCGAAGCCGACATGGTGTGGCTTGCTTCCGATGAAGACCGCGAAGGTGAAGCTATTGCTTGGCACTTGTATGAAGTGTTGGGGCTTACTCCCGAGAAAACACGCCGCATAGTGTTCCACGAAATCACCAAGCCTGCCATATTGTATGCCATTGAGCACCCGCGCGACATTGACTACAACCTGGTCGATGCCCAGCAGGCTCGACGCGTCCTCGACCGCATTGTGGGTTTTGAACTTTCGCCAGTGTTGTGGAAAAAAATTAAGCCCGCACTGTCGGCTGGGCGAGTGCAGAGTGTGGCAGTGCGCCTTATAGTGGAGCGTGAAAAAGAGATTGAAGCATTCAAAAGTGAACAATATTACCGCGTGGTGGCACAGATGCACTGTGCCGACAGCAAAACGGCTTTCAATGCCGAACTGAACCATCGGTTGCCCGACCATGCCGCCGCCACGAAGTTGCTTGATGTGTGCCGTGGTGCACAATTCTCCGTTGGGGAAATTAGTGTGAAACCTGTAAAACGGTCGCCGGCACCGCCATTCACAACATCTACGTTGCAACAGGAGGCTGCGCGCAAGCTCGGTTTCACCGTGGCGCAGACCATGATGGTGGCACAAAAACTTTATGAATCGGGACACATCACATACATGCGTACCGATTCGGTAAATCTTTCGGCTCTTGCCATTGGCACAATCAGTGACGAGATTACGGCCAATATAGGCGAGCAATACTTGAAAGTGCGCCATTACCACACAGCCACCAAAGGTGCGCAAGAGGCCCACGAAGCCATACGCCCGACCTACATAAGCAAACATGAAATTGCCGGTACGGCACAAGAGAAACGGTTGTATGAACTGATATGGAAACGTACAATTGCTTCTCAAATGGCCGATGCGCAAATAGAAAAGACGACCGTTGACATCATCATACCCGGGCGTGAAGAAAAATTCGTGGCAACGGGCGAAGTGATAAAGTTTGACGGATTTTTAAAGGTATATATTGAAGACCACGATGACGACAACGAGCAGCAAACGGCTGCCGATGAAACCATGTTGCCAAAAATGCACAGTGGCGACGTGGTGGAAGCCAATAGCATCGTGGCAACACAGCGTTTCACCCAGCAACCGCCACGATATACCGAGGCTTCGTTGGTGAAAAAGCTCGAAGAACTGGGTATTGGTCGCCCATCAACTTACGCTCCTACCATCTCAACAATACAAAATCGTGATTATGTGGAGAAAGGCGAGAAGAAAGGTGTGGAACGGAAATATGAAGTGATAGAACTGAAAAGCGGGAAAATAACATCGAAGCAAAAAACCGAAACAACAGGTGCCGACAAGGGAAAACTCATTCCTACCGATGTCGGGATGGTGGTGAACGACTTCCTTGAAGACTATTTCCCGCAAATCATGGACTATAACTTCACAGCTAAAATCGAACGTGAATTTGACGAAATAGCTGCGGGTGACGTAAAATGGAACGAGGGAATAAGCAAGTTTTACGACCAATTCCATCCTAATGTCGAGAATGTGTCGAAATTGAGGCTTGAACACAAGGTGGGCGAACGCCAGCTCGGCATAGACCCCAAAAGCGGACAACCAGTGTCGGTGAAAATCGGCAGGTTCGGGCCGTTGGTGCAGATAGGCACCGCCGATGGCGACAACAAACCGCAATTCGCATCATTGCAGAAAAACCAGTCAATGGGTACGATAACACTCGAAGAGGCATTAAAACTGTTTGAATTGCCTCGTACACTGGGCAGCTTCGAGGATAGCGAGGTGAGCGTGGGTGTTGGTCGATTTGGCCCTTATGTGAAACACACGGGCAAATATGTGTCGATACCCAAAGAATACACTCCGCAGCAAATCACTCTTGAAGAGGCTGTTGCCCTTATCGAAGCGAAACGATTGAGTGAAGCGCAAAAAGTAGTGAAGTCGTTCCCCGAAGACCCCGACCTTGAGGTGCTTAATGGACGTTATGGCGTGTATATATGCTATAAAAAGCAGAATTACAAAATACCTAAAGGTACTGATATCGCATCGCTCACATACGAGGATTGCAAGGCCATAATTGTCGATGAAGCCAATGCTCCTAAAAAGCGCACAACCAGCCGTCGCACGGCCAAGAAATAATCTGTAATGATTACATATTTGCAAATCGCATTCAGATTATGAGGTATGTAAAGCCGCAAGTGTTGTGTATTTGTTTGATATTTAGTAATTAACGTGGAATTGTATCTACTAATGCTTTTACACTTGTTTATTAACATTAATGATGATAATAACAATTGCTTGCATTGCTAAACTATTTTAAATTTCATTTAACCATTTGAATGGTTGCATTTTCAGATAAAAGCATTTACTTTGCAATAACTTATTTGATCAGACATAATGCATGGCGATGTGAATCGCAGACATTATCGTTATCCATAAGAATAGTTTAAAAGTATTAGTAAATTAGTAGGAAAAACCCGGCAGATGATTTTCTCCCGGGTCTTTTTATGTCTTAATGGTTAATGTTTTGCAAAATATGAGTATCTTTATGGCATACATTTATCAACCTTAAAATTTGTAGAGATATTGTGTTATGAAGACTATTGGTACATTACTGTTATTATGGATTATGTGCTTGACAGCGAGTCAGATATTCGCACAAGGCACTGTCGCTGACACGCATGTTGGCGGTGAGGAATTTAATGAAGAGGATTTGTATGACGACGAACGTGATGCCGAACTCGATTCGCTGCGGCAGGTGGTCGAGGAGTTACAGACTTCGGTGAGCACCACCGAGGAAAGATACACCGATGATGCGATTTGGGGCGACCGAGCCAAGTATTTCAACATAGCATACGTTATGCAAGATCTCAAGGTCAAGAACTTCGATTACAAGTGGGATAGCGACTTTGGCGTGGCATTGGCTTTCGGAAAGACATTCTACTTGCACCGCAAACCGATATTGAACATGATAAAATTCGGTATTGACTGGAGCTACATTGACATTAACTTTGCGAAGTTCCAGGATAAGCAAAATTTTTTCTATGGCGATGATTATTACTACCCTTATTATGATATTGAGAGTGTAGATATGTACCAAGCCGAGATTGGCACGGCTATCGGCCCGTCGGTGACGGTAAACCCGTATAACCATCTCAAGGTCAACGCTTATTTCCGCGTCGAGCCTTCGTTCTCGGCATTGTATGCCGATGAGGACTTTAATTGCAGCTATGCCACATTCCTCTCGGTGGGTGGCGCGGTTTCATATAAGGTGATTTCGGTGGGTGTCGAGTGGCGGTGGGGCACTTCACGCTTTGGCAAGGACGTGAGTGGCTATGACGGCATCGATTGGGACACCATCGATGATGAAACCTACGACAGGTTGTATGACGAAGCTCCGAGCATGAAGTGGAAAACCAGTTCGCTACGCTTCTACATTAGTTTCCGCTATTGACCTATTCTGGAAATTTCAACCAGCAAGAGAGCGTTGCAAACTCAAACGAGTATTTTAAAAAGTTGCAGATTGAAACATTACATATTAAAAATCGCAGCAAAACCAGAAAATAATGTATAGATATAAGCTGTTTTGCATTGATTTTTTGCCAAATTTCAATTTATAAGTTTTTTTGAATTTAATATTTAGTTTTGCAACACCCTCTTATTCTAAAGACGATTTGAGTTTAAATGAAAGAGCCGCGTATTGTGATAATGATGATTTTGGGTTAAATTTGCACTTGCCTTACCAATTAGAAATAAACTATGGAAACTATCAGCAACGAATATTTGACAGTGAACATCGATTGCCATGGCGCAGAATTGAAAAATATTATACGCAACAGCGACCAGCATGAATATTTGTGGCATGGCGACCCTGCCTATTGGAAACGCCGTTCGCCAGTGCTGTTCCCTATCGTTGGCAGTGTGTGGGAGGGACGCTATCGCATCGATGGTCGGGAATATGCCTTGTCGCAGCATGGATTTGCTCGCGACATGGATTTCACACTCATTTCAAATGATGGTACACAAGCCATTTTCCGCCTCGATAGCAACGAGGAAACATTGAAATTATATCCGCGTGAATTTTCACTTGAAATAGGTTACAGGTTGCACGGTCGGTCGATTGAAGTGTCTTGGACTGTGTGCAACACATCGACAGATGTCGAAATGCCTTTCCAGATAGGTGCGCACCCTGCATTCAACTACATGGATTATGATCCTGATGCCGCCGTGCAAGGATATTTCAAATTTGACCGTGGACAAGACTCATTTGCCTTGTCGCTGATTGGGCGCAAGGGGTGCCTGAAAAATGAAAAGTCGGTACTGGAGGCACATAATGGAATATTGCCGATAACTCGCAGCAGTTTCAACGGGGATGCTCTGGTTCTTGAAAATGGGCAGGTGCATCAAGTCACATTGCTCGACCGCCAGCAGCAACCCTATTTGAGTGTCACATTTGATGCTCCAGTAGTAGGGTTATGGTCACCGACACACGACAGTTATGCTCCGTTTGTTTGTATAGAGCCTTGGTATGGCCGTTGTGACCGTGAGGAGTTCAATGGCGACTTTGCCGATAAAGATTGGGTGCAACGTCTTGCACCTCAGCAATCTTTCAGCACCACATACAACATAGTCACAATGCCGTAAGGAAAGTTGTCGGGGCAATCTTGTCGTTATTGGCCTATCGTGAATGATACGCGCAGCATTCCCACCACATTGCATTTGCTCCCCTCGGTGAAGATGCAGTGCAGCGACGGGGTAAGGGTGAAATAGCGCAGTAACGGATAGCTGAAAGTAAATTCAAGGTCTGATTCATCGCCATTGGTGGCAAATACCCTGTTGCAAGCCACGCCAGCCATCATGCCATTGCGCCATTGGCCAAGCATGGCCACGGCTGCATAGCCGCGACACATTCCTTCGACAGGGCACCAGCTGCCTTGTGCCAATATGCCCAATTGTACTTCATCATGCACGGTAGCCACAGGTTGTTCCACGTTGCCAAACATGGCATAATGCAATTCCATGTCGCCATACTCTTCGGGCATTCGCGCAATGGAATAGCTCAACATGTATGAAGCTGGCGAAAAATCGTCATCATCGCTTTCGGCAGTGTAGGTCACGCTGCCGATGTTGAAGAACCCATCATCGACGGGACGTACTCGAAACTGCCGTTTGAAACGGTCAGATGCCGAACCTGCATATAAACTTTCTTTTATGACAATATTTTCACTGGGCGCATACTCGACATGCACACCCAGTGCCGACAGCGGATAGGTAGGCAGCGGGTGATTGAGTGAAAGGGTAGGGAAATTGCCGTATGACGATCCGGTGAAAAACGATGTGTAATCTGTAGTGAAGTAGTCGAAATCGATATTTCGCAGTCCTGCAAACAATGTCCAGTTGCCAAATTGTTGCCCAATACCGAGTTTCAACAATCTGAAAGAACGGTTTTCTCCAGCATCGAGATTGCTCACCCCCTGTATGTCGTCGGCCACGGCACCTGTTGTGTAGCTTGCTATTGCCGATGCTTCGACTGTGCCACCTTGCCATGGCGACACGCCTCCCTCAACGGTAAGCAGTCCGTTGTACGCGCCTTTTCCCGTGGTCATGTTCCATAAGCCTTCATTGTCGGCAGTCACATTCCACGAGTATTTTACCTTGCTATCGTCGGCACAAACGACAATTGTCGGCACTGCGGCAAATATTGCCGCACATGCTATTGCTATATTTTTCAATGGGTCGAAACTTTAAAATTGGAAAATTGCCGTCATTACCACACGATGGTTCATAACGCCATGAGTGTCGGCTACGCGACCTTCTTCGCCCACAGTGCCATACCATGCGTTGCACAACATGTATTCAACACCAAACTTCCAGTGGGGCAAGTTGTAAGTTAGTTCAGCCGTGGCAGTGACAAGTTGGTCAAGTCCGTCGCCGATGCCCGTGCCGATAAGCCCCAACACAGGCTTTCCTGCCCCAAGGTTTTTCAGGTATCCAAGAAACAATGCCGGGCGCAACTTTTTGCCGTATGCCACATTGAGCCACGTTGAAGACACCTTCACTGGCGCATACTGCTGCTCGCCAGTCGTTTCATTGATGCCAGTAATGGCATACCCACCTACACCACTTGCTTGGGTGAAATTGTTGCCAAGTACTGTTTTGCCGGCCACAAGCCATTCGGCCGACTTATATTTGAAATGGGCCTCGGCCGAGAGCGAAGTAATGCGCTCGGTTACCTTGGCAACTTTTCCCTCGTCGTTCAATGCTTGAGTGCGGGGCACAATCGATGTGATGTCGGCACCTACGCCAGCAGTCCATTTGCCATTTATGTAATCAATGCCGACAGCAATCTCTGGTACACAACTGTTTTTTATGAAATTTTGGCTCTTAGTTGTGCCGGTTGCTAATGGTTCGTTGCTTGCAGGGCCTACCGACAAGTATTGCGACTGCCACAACAATGTAGCCGTGAGCCTGAACGATTGGTCTGTGAATCGGTAGCGTATTTGTGGAGCGCGGCTGAATGGCTGGTATGGTGCTCCCATGTTCAAGTTTAAAATTTCGGGTGCCACATCGCCATAAAACGGGTGCCACGTCTGTCCCACCAACAACTGCGACTTGTTCCAAGCCAAGTTCAAATAGGCTTGGCGTAAACGTATCATATAGTAATTAGTGCCGCCTCCCCTGAAATCGACTTCGACACACCCCGATGTTGCAATCTTGCCATCAGCAAGGCTTGGCCCTGCAATATTCACTCCAAGCCGCGAATACATGGTATATAGGCTACCATCGGGCTTGGCATTCAAGTCGTTGCCATAATCGTCATAATCATGGTCGCGCGGGTACATGTAAAATAGTCCATCAACCGTTTCAGAGTTGGAACGGCTGTTGTAAAACAAGTCGGCGCGAACCTGTCCATAAAACTTGAAATTGATACCATCGGCTGCCCATGCTGGAAACGAAGCCGCAGTGGCCATGGTAATCATGAGCAAGACAATGTGAGAGAAAAATCTGTGGGTCATAAAGTGAAATAAAATTTAAACATCGCAAAATTACTTCAAAACCCTCAATTTCACAACACTCGCGTCACAACAAGGCCGCCCCTTGCGTCACTCTTTGGTTGGCAATGGCACGGTGAAGCAAGGCTGTGAATTGATAATTTTTCAATCCCCAGCGTGGCGAAATAAGCAAGCTATCGGGCGACTGTGATGTGAACCGCTCGATTGCCACGGTAGGGGCAAGGTGGGTGATGAAGCCGATGCATACATCGATATATTCTTCCACAGTCCACTGCGGCACTTGTAGTTCTCCATTTTCGACCTGGTGGGCCAGCCGTGTGCCTCGTATCAATTGCAACTGGTGCAACTTCACAGTATCAAGTGGCAGTTGCGATAGCTTGCGAGCTGTTTCGGCCACGTCACTGCTGTTTTCGCCAGGGAGTCCGGCAATCACATGCGCTCCAGTCAATATCCCTGCGGCTGCTGTGCGTGTTATGGCATCGACACTTTCTTCCCATGTGTGGCATCGGTTGATAAGCCTTAAGGTGTCGTTGCGTGAAGTTTCCACACCATATTCAACCAGCACAAACGTACCATTGAGCTTGAGTGACGACAAGTATCCAAGCAGTTCATCGGGCATACAGTCGGGACGAGTTCCTATCACCAAGCCGACAACACCTGGAGTTGCAAGAGCCTCTTCATACAGCTTGCACAGCCTGTCGATGTCGCCATACGTGTTGGTATAGGCTTGAAAATATGCAAGATAACGCATGTCGGGATATTTTCGGGCAAAGAATTGGCGACCCTCTTCGAGCTGTTCGGTAACGCTCTTCACTGGGTTGCAATACTCTGGGTTGAATGTGTGGTTGTTGCAATATGTGCAACCTCCCCGTCCCTTTGTGCCGTCACGATTGGGGCATGTGAACCCTGCATTTATGGAAATCTTCTGAACCTTGCCATTGAAATGTTCTCGCAGGAAAACGCCGAAATCCCTGTATCCTGCATTCATAACTTGGCACAACGGTTTTGGAGTAAGAAGTCGAGCATGACTATTGCCGACATAGCTTCAACTATGGGCACGGCACGAGGCAACACGCATGGGTCATGGCGACCTTTGGCCTTTAAGGTCACATTTTCTCCACGGGCATTTACCGTTGCCACATCGCGCAACAGGGTTGCAACAGGCTTGAATGCCACACGGAAGTATATGTCTTTACCGTTGGAAATACCGCCCTGTATGCCTCCCGAATTGTTGGTTTCGATATTTATCGAGCCATTTTGTGAGATGCTGAAGTTGTCGGTAACTTCGCTGCCTCGGCGGTTGGCAAAATCAAATCCGAGTCCGTATTCAAATCCTTTGGCTGCATTTATTCCCAGCATTGCAGCACCAAGTGCTGCATGCAACTTGTCGAAAACAGGCTCGCCAAGCCCGACAGGCACGCCAGTGATCACACCTGTAATGACGCCGCCTATGGTATCACCCTCGCGTTTCACTTGCTCGATGAGTTCTATCATGCGACGTGCTGCTTCGGCATCGGGGCAACGCACGATGTTGCGTTCAATCTCGGCTGGGTCATAATGCTTGTAATCCTTGTCAAGGCATATATTGCCTACTTGTGATGTATAGGCATATATTTTTATGCCTACGTGTGCAAGCACTTGCCGAGCCATGGCTCCAGCTACCACACGTGCGGCAGTTTCCCGAGCCGACGACCTGCCCCCGCCACGGTGGTCGCGCAAGCCATATTTTTCGGTATAGGTGTAATCGGCATGCGATGGACGGAACACATCGCGCATGTTGTCATAATCGCCCGACCGATGGTTGCCATTTTCAATAACAAAGCCAATCGGTGTGCCGGTAGTGCGTCCCTCGAACAATCCCGAGAGCACTTGTACTCGGTCGTTTTCGCTGCGACTGGTGGTTATTGCCGATTGTCCTGGACGACGGCGGTCAAGGTCGTGCTGGACGGCATCAAGGTCAATCTCGACACCTGCGGGCATTCCATCGATAATGCCTCCTAACGCCACTCCATGTGATTCGCCGAAAGTCGTCAGCCTGAAAATTTTTCCTATTGTATTGCCCATAATTCTTTTTAATCGTTAGTAGCTACCAAGTCGGCAACTGTGCCGCGCACATATTTCACCAATTCGGCAGGGTTAAGTTTGAATTGTAATCCGCGCACGCCTGCACTGACATATATATAATCAAATTGCTCGCACGAGGCATCAAAAAAAGTTGGAAACATTTTTTTCATCCCGACAGGTGAGCACCCGCCGCGTATGTACCCGGTCGTGGGCAACAATTCCTTCATGGGAATAAGGTCGGCCTTTTTGTTGCCCGACACGCGGGCAGCTTTTTTCAGGTCAACCTCGGCATCTCCTGGCACAACACACACGAAGTGCCCCGTCTTGTCGCCATGAAGCACAAGCGTCTTGAACACCTGTTTTATATTCTCGCCCAACTGCGAAGCTATATGCGTGGCAGCCAGGTCATTCTCGTCCACTACGTATGGCACCAGTTCATATTTAATCTTGGCCTTGTCGAGCAGCCGGGCTGCGTTGGTCTTTCCAATTCCCCTCATAATCGTTAGCAATTATTAAGCTTTAGGTATTCCAAGGTGTGAATTAGTTCGCACCTCTAATTTATTTTGTCTGAAAAACATCACAACATTTAATCTCTCTTGCAAATCTAAAAGGTCGTTTTGCGAAAATACAAAACTACTGAAAGGTTCTAATTCGTCATGTTCGGGTATTGCAACGACCCAATAAACGCGGTCTTTGCTTTCGATAATTTTTTTTGTATTACGAATATATTCTAATGACTTTTCTAACTGGGATATTGCAGCATCAACATTTTTTCCAATGTTCTTGCCCTTGCAATATTTCATTTCGATAAGTAATACCCAACCATGCTTTTTCGCATTAACAGCAAAGCATAAACCTTCGCATTGTTTTACTAATTCGCCATTTTCACTTTTAAAAAGGGATTGACATTTTTCGAAATTTACAACCCCGACAGTTAGCTTATTGCGGTTGATTATGTGTAATGCTCTTAAATTGTGAAAAGGTTTATCATTGAAAATGACCCCAACGTTGACATATTCGGGGTGTAATTTTGCATATTCAGTATAATCACCAACAAATATGTCGGCGTTAAAATTTTTATATGGCAATAATCTTTTATTCATAAATCCCGATAGCTCAACATATTATTGAAATCTGTCATTACTTCTTTCATAACGTTGTCAAAATAGTTCTGGCGAATAAGACCGCTTTTGTCTTGAATAGTATTATTATGTCGCTCCTTTGCATTGGCATAATATTCGACCCCACCATCTTGAATCTGCCAAACAGATATATCTTTTGTCTTAAATACGGTAGAGGCGCATTTAAGGTTGGAGAAATCTTCAGCAGGCATATTTTTGCGTACTATGTTAGATAAAATAGCATTATTCAGCGCATACAATATGTATGGGCTATGGGTTGTCATGAACAATATATTTTCTGTTGATGAAGAAAATACAGCTTTAAGCAGATGATATACGACTTCGGCTTGGGTTTGTGGGAATAAATTTTCTTCAGGTTCTTCGAGATATATCTCACTATGTTGGTAGAGTGTATAGTTATTGTAGCGTTGTAAGAAATTATCTCTTTCTTCTTCAGATGAAAAAGAAAGAAATTCGCTGTTTAATTTCAAGTCGTATGATTTCTCAAAATTTGATTTGTCCAACTTTATTTTATCTGTTAGTTCTTTGTACAATCGGTGCATAAGTTTTTCATTATCTCGACCTCGTGTAACACTCACCGTTTTATCTTTAAATACACTTTGTGTCAGATAATGTACATAAAGCATTATTGGTATTAGCGATTGCAACCCACTTGAAGCATTCGACATGGGCAACTTTTTGTCTATGCCGTCAAGTTTTACCATGTCCCTATCGTTGATTTCATCATAATAATATTCGGCACCTAACGATAGTATTTTAAGTTGCTTACGGGCGAATTTCTTGCGTGATTCGGCCCAATCGGCCATAAAACTGCGAGTGTTGGTGTCTTCGTATGATAATTCCATCCAATTAGGAATTGTGGCAATTACATTACGTTCAGCGGGGATATATGATAATTTGGCTCGTTTATAAAACCTGCCTTGGCTTGTGAACTTACAAGTAAATGATTTTTGTGAATGAATATATTCAAGTGTAAGGAATGAAGTTTTATATACGATTCTCAGATTGGGATTAGTGTCATATCCTTGTAGTTTGTGAAAAGCAATAAGTTGTTCAAAAAAGTAATTGCCAGTTTTGAAAAAAGTGACATCACGAGATACCATTAACCGCTTTTCGACCCATGCGCAATGGCATGCTATTTTTAAAATGCAACTTTTACCAACGCTTTGCGGGCCTATGAAAACATTGACACGAGTAAAATCCAACTTTACTTCGCGTATAGGTCCAAAATTATATATTTCGAGATGTTTCAATGCCATAATTTGGAATGTTTTAGGACACTATATCGACTATTTTACAAAGTTATGAAAAATTTGAAATATTCTTCCGTTGTAGCTTAGCCTCATAGTTGAAAAAGAGAAAAATTTAATCAGATTGTACTATCATTTATAGTATAAGAATTTATTTTTATTTTGCGGTTATCGAAATTGTGACTACCTTTATACTCGTCCAAGTTTTAAGGAAAATGGATGCCAACAATTATACACACAAAGACATCGATAATAACGTGCATTATTTGCAGTTGCTCGCTCGCAACTTCCCTAATGCTGCTGTTGCCAGCACCGAAATTATAAACCTTGAGGCGATATTGAACTTGCCCAAGGGCACTGAACACTTTCTTGCCGACTTGCATGGCGAGTATGAGGCGTTTCAACATGTGTTGCGCAACGCATCGGGAAATATCAAGCGCAAAGTGCGCGAAATATTTGGCGAAACTCTTACGCAACGCGAGCAAAAAGAACTGTGCACACTTATATATTACCCCGAACAGAAACTCGAATTGGTGAGGCAGGAAATTGCCGAAGACATTGATGACTGGAATTTTATAACCATCAACCGTTTGGTGATGGTATGCCGCAATGTGTCGTCGAAATATACCCGCTCAAAAGTGCGCAAAGCCATGCCCGCCGATTTTGCTTATATTTTGCAAGAATTGTTGCACGAAAGCACTGTCGATCCCAACAAGCAGGCCTATGTGGATGTGATTGTGAAAACTATTATCTCGACCCACATGGCCGACAAGTTTATCATAGCACTATGCAACCTTGTGCAACGCCTTGCCATCGATTCGCTGCACATACTCGGCGATGTATTTGACCGTGGCCCAAATCCCGACAAGATAATGGAACTGCTGTGCCGGTACCATAATTGTGATATACAGTGGGGCAACCACGACATTCTGTGGATGGGGGCAGCCGCTGGAAACAAGAGCTGCATTGCCAATGTGTTGAGGTTGGCTTTGAGATATGACAACCAGTCGGTGCTTGAAGACGGATATGGCATCAACTTGTTGCCACTTGCAACGCTTGCCATTGAAATATACGGCAATGATGATTGCGCTATTTTCATGCCCAAGGAGAATGAGGAGCGCAATTACAGCTCAAAATCAATGCGGCTTGCTGCACAAATGCACAAGGCAATTGCTATAATACAGTTTAAGACCGAAGGGGAAATCATCAAGCGCCGTCCCGATTTCGAGATGGACGACCGGCTGCTGCTGCAAGGCATAGATGCGGCACGTGGCATAATCACCATCGGTGGCAAAGAATATGAACTTACCGATACCAATTTCCCAACTATCGACCCTG
The DNA here is from genome assembly GCA_018716295.1 of Candidatus Avimuribaculum pullicola. Taxonomy (GTDB): domain Bacteria; phylum Bacteroidota; class Bacteroidia; order Bacteroidales; family Muribaculaceae; genus Avimuribaculum; species Avimuribaculum pullicola. The sequence continues at coordinate 17,685 of DVKC01000044.1, read as the reverse complement.
CCGACCCCTACAGGCTCACGCCCGAGGAACAAGACGTAATAGACAAATTGCGCAATTCATTCACGCACAGCGAGAAATTACAAAAGCATGTTAACTGGCTGTTTCGTAATGGTTGCATTTTCACCATCTCCAATAGCAACCTGCTATTTCATGCATCAGTACCGCTCAACGAAGACGGCACACTGAAAGAGGTGGAAATTCGCGGTAAAAAGTATAGTGGAAAAGACTTGCTTAACCAAGTGGGCAACTTGATGCGTGAGGCATATTTCGGTTGCGACGATCCCGAGGAACATGCGTTTGCTCTCGATTACATTTGGTACTTGTGGTGCGGCAAAAACTCGCCTGCATTTGACAAGGACAAAATGGCAACTTTTGAACGTTATTTCATAAAAGACAAGGAGGCGCACAAAGAGGTAAAAGGGTGGTATTACCAGTTGCGCAATGATGAGGCTGTGTGCGACCGTCTGCTTGATGCTTTCGGTGTGGAAGGGAAGCATCGCCACATCATCAATGGGCATGTACCAGTGCGCACGAAGATGGGTGAGCAACCCATACGTGCCAACGGAAAACTGATGGTAATCGATGGTGGTTTCTCCAAAGCATACTGGTCTGAAACTGGTATTGCCGGATATACACTCGTGTTCCATTCACGTGGATTCCAATTGGTGCAACATGAACCGTTTACTTCTATTGAAGAAGCCGTAAAAGAAGGTAAAGATATAAAATCAACCACGCAAATAGTGGAAATGAGCAGCCAGCGAATGCTTGTGCGTGACACCGACAAGGGCAAAGAATTGAGGACGCAAATCGCCGACCTCAAGGCTCTGTTGCACGCATTCCATACTGGTCTGATAAAAGAACAAGATTCAAGTCTAAGCCAAATAAGGCTCAAGCAGTGATCGCTTTCAATTAACCACTAAAAAATCAACCTAATACAACCTTAAAAACGGGGGGTGAGCCACAAGCAAAATGGTTCACCCTTTATGTGTTATGCCTTGGCACAATGATGATTATCAGAAGCTGTGGGCAGATGACATGCAATTTTTTCAACCATAAAAAAAGACTGCCAATCCCGAAATCACTTCGATGTTGGCAGTCGGCGTTTCATCAAGTTTAATGCAAATTCATCTGTGTATTATGATGTTGAGTCTGAGAAGTTGAGTTTTTGAATTTGCGCTTTGATGAATGCGGGTAATATTTTCGGTTTACCAATATTCATCTTGCTCACCGCGCATTCTCTAATGCGTGGCTTTATTTGTTGTCAAAAGTAGAAAAAATGTGACTATCTTGCAAATTTTTTCAACTATTTTATATTTTATCTTCTGTTGTTTAGACCTGGCCTTGTGGTTAAAAAGAGATGTGCATGCCGCCCATGCACGTTGCTCGCGGCATTGGGTAACCAGCCATTATTTCATAACGCTGTGCCAATAGATTCTCGCCTCGTGCATAAATTGACAGCCATCTTGTGGCTTGGAAACTTATCGAGGCATCCCATAGCACAAATTCTTCTTGCGACAAATTTTCAAGATCGGTATAAATTCCTTTTACATATTGCAACCCTGTAGAGGCTTGCCACTTGCCACTGCTGAAGTTTGCACCACCATACAATTTATGCTGTGGCGAAGCAAGCACAGGGTTTTCCATGTGTAACCAACTGTAATTGGCTGTCACGCTCCAATGGCTGTCGATTGTATAATTGACCGCAACTTCTATACCCCAGTTCTCGATCGGGCCTGAGTTTTGATTCAGCATGCCACTGCCATTGGGGTTTGGCATACGCATTATCAGGTTGTCGCCATTGATATAAAACACGTTTGCGCTATACGTCAGGCGGTCGTAAAGTGAGCGTCCGTTGTACGATAGTTCATAATTCCACAGGCTTTCGGGTTTTAGATTGGGGTTTTGTGGTGGAAACATATACATTTCTCGTATTGTGGGATTGCGAAACCCGCGGCTTGCCATTGCCTTGATTTCGGCATTATTAGGCATACGGAAAGCCATTCCAGCTTGCGGGACAACTTCCCAGCCAGTTTGTGAGTGGTGGTCGAAACGTATGCCAGCATCGAGTGTGAGCCATGTTGCGATGTCTTGGCGGAAATCGGCGTATGCGGCCACTTCGTCTTGTTTCTGGTCGGCAAGGTAACTGCGCGAATTGTCACCAAGGCTTTGTTTCCATGCCTTGCCGCCAAAGTGGAAATAGTCAAATCCCACTGTCAAACGGTTGCCGTGGAACAATCGTGCACTTTGATACCACGAAATGCCCAACATTACATCATTACTATTGAAACGATAATCAAGCGGCTCTTCATCTGGTTGGTAACCATCGTTTATCCAATGGTCGCCCCAGTTGGCAAACAAACTTAATGCACCCGATGAACGGTCGTAATTGTTTTCCAATGCCATTGATGCCATGCCACGTGTGATGCGTTGGTCATTGTCGATATATGGTTCATTGGTCGCACCAGGATTAGAAGCATTAAAGTGTGTGATGTTTACATCGCCCCATAGCTTCCAGCGTTGCGAAAAGTCATATCCCACTTTCACATAACCACTAAATTGTTCAAATCCCATGTTGTCGCGATGCCCGTCAGTGCGGCTATACGATGCTGTCACTGTGCTTGAAAAGCCGCCATGCCGCACTTGGTTGCTTGCCTCGGCTTTGAATGTGCCGTATGAGCCTCCAGCCACATCGACATCGGTGTGTATGCCATCTTGTTTCATGCGGCGCGTAACTATATTTACCACGCCTCCCATGGCATTTGACCCATAAAGCACCGATGCAGGGCCGCGTACCACTTCCACACGTTCCACCATCATCGATTGGTAGGCATCGGCTATGGGGTGACCCATCAATCCCATGTATTGCGGGTGTCCATCGATGAGTACCAATAATCCTGTCGTCGGCAGTCCACTTTGTGCTGGTCCGCCAATGCCACGCATCGACATTTGTCCAGCTCCGCCCGTCGATACTCCATAACCGAGTATTCCCCGCGAGGTGGAAAAGAAGCCTGGCACTTGTGTGTTAAGCACAGGTAAAATTGATGACTGGTGCTGTAATTCGATTTCGGCACGGTCAACTACCGAAACTGTCATTGGCAAGTGCCGTATGTCTGTTTCATTACGGGTGCCAGTCACAACCACATCGCTCATCGTCACGTTGCGCAATGAATCGGTCTGCGCATTGCCGGCAGCCAATCCTGTAATGATAGCAAGTGCTATCGCCAATATGTTCCTTATTGTTGTCATTTAATACATGCGTTGTTACATAGTGCAAAATTATCTATATACCAGCTATTGCCAAGTATATAAATTACAGTAGCAGTAACCGATTTTACTGAATGGCATTTTGATACCTGGGTTTTAAACGAAAAAATTTGAGGCATCACACCTTTTGGCGGGGGAAAGCATCGATGAAACTTCCGGGTGTAATATTTATCACCTCAATGCCACGGTGGCTGGCATAGCGGGCAATAGTGAAATATGACTTGAATGCCACATAAAAACTATACATGATGGTGTGCAACGGATAGTGCATGTATTCGGTGCGGCTGCGCTGCACCTCACGGTCGTCTTCTTTGTAAAAATGCGGCTGTATTGATACCACATTGTTATTGTCATCTACCGACAGTGTACGTGTCCATGAGTGGTCGGCACCGGCAAGGTATATATGTTTGTACCCCATTCCTATTGCAGCCATTATCGACGGAATTAGCACATTGCGTGGGCGAGGCATTCCTGTTGCCGACCTATACAGCAGGTTTTCAATCGATGCGAATCCTTCGACTGGCGTGGTGTTATATCTCGATATCGTAAGTTTGGAATTGGCTGGCAACGGCGGCATCACTGCATTAACTGGTACAAAGAGGTGCATGTCCCAGTCAACGTTGGCAATTGCCTCCCACATCTTTGCGACGTTGGGCTGGTCGAGTGCCTTGAAGAAATGTGGATCGGCAAGCAAGTAATAGTTTGGACGTAACTGGTTGAACAGTGGAGTGGAAGCAGCAAAATTCACTGCCAGCAAGTCGTGGGTGGCAAGAAAGTCGGTAGCCGATGCCACTGTGTCGTTCAGCGATGGCCCGTTACCAAGAATTACAATGCCGCGTTGCTGCCGTTCGTTGCCAATGTCGGGCCACTTGATGCCCCATTTCGACAACAATACCACCTTGACAACACTCAATAACGATTGCCACAACTTGGCTACAAAATCCTTTATCTTATCCATTCCACTAATCGATACTTAAACGCCCGCAAACATACACAAAAAACATGAAATTGGCACAAAAGCAGTCCTTAAAAACGATGTAGTTGCTCCAGTGTGCTATCACACCGTTTTGTGCCTTATGGGTTGTCGATGCAAATGTTATTTTACCGATTAAATGAAATTTTGTAATTTTGAAGTCTTGAAAAATAAGATAAACCGTGGCAAAAGAGATAGTCGAAACACCACTCATGAAGCAATATTTCGAGATGAAGCAGAAGCATCCCGATGCTATTTTGTTGTTTCGTGTGGGTGACTTTTATGAAACATTTTCGGATGATGCTATAGCCAGTTCCGAGATACTTGGCATAACACTCACCCGCCGTGCCAATGGAGCTGCACAATATGTGGAGCTTGCTGGATTTCCACACCATGCCCTCGACACATACTTGCCAAAATTGGTAAGGGCTGGTAAACGGGTGGCAATATGTGAACAGCTCGAAGATCCAAAACTCACAAAAAAATTGGTAAAGCGTGGTATTACCGAACTTGTGACGCCGGGTGTGTCGATTAACGACAATATTCTCAACAATCGTGAAAATAATTTTCTTGCAGCTGTCCATTTTGGCAAACGCACTTGTGGCGTGGCATTCCTCGACATAAGCACGGGTGAATTTCTTACAGCTGAAGGAACTACCGATTATATCGATAAACTGTTGGGCAATTTCTCGCCCAAGGAAGTGCTTGTGGAGCGTAGCAATCGCAAACGGTTTGCCGAAACATTTTCGGCAAAATATCTCACTTTCGACCTTGATGACTGGATTTTTACCGAGGAAGCCGCCACCGACAAGTTGTTGAAACATTTTGAAACAAAGAACCTGAAGGGATTTGGAATCGACACGATGCACAATGCTATAGTTGCATCGGGTGCAGTGCTGTATTACCTCGATATCACGCAACACACACATGTGAGCCATATCACCACATTGTCGCGCATCGAAGAAGAACGTTACGTCAGACTCGACAAATTCACGGTGCGCAACCTTGAACTTATCGGCTCGATGAGCGAAGATGGCAAAAGCCTGTTGTCGGTGATTGACGGCACTCTCACTCCTATGGGGGCACGCATGTTGCGGCGATGGATACTATTTCCACTGAAAGATGTACGTCAAATCAATAACCGCCTTGACGTGGTAGAATATTTTTTCCGCGACACTGTAGCCCGCGATATGATGAAGCGGCAATTCGAGATGATTGGCGACATTGAACGTCTTGTGTCGAAAGTCGCGGTAGGACGAATTACTCCTCGCGAACTTGTACAGTTGAAAAACGCCCTGGTAGCCGTTGAGCCAGTAAAAGACCTGTGCTTAAAAGCCGACAACGAAGTGTTGCACCATATAGGCGAGCAGCTTAACCCTTGCAGAACCGTGCGTGACCGCATCGAACGTGAGATAAATCCCGATGCGTCAAACATGGCAAACCGTGGCAATGTGATTAACTGCGGTGTAAATGCCGAGCTTGACGAATTGCGTGAAATATCGCATTCAAGCAAAGACTATCTGATGAAACTGCAACAGCATGAAAGCGAGCGCACAGGAATTCCCAGCTTGAAGATTAGCTATAACAATGTATTTGGATATTATATCGAAGTACGCAACACTCATAAAGACAAGGTTCCGCCAGAGTGGATACGCAAGCAGACGTTGGTAAACGCCGAGCGGTATGTAACACAGGAATTGAAAGAATATGAGGAAAAAATACTTGGCGCGGAGGAGAAAATCATTTCAATCGAAATGAGGCTGTTCAACGAAATAGTTGCCGCCGTAGCCGATTATATCCCTGCCATACAAGTGGATTCGAGTCTTATTGCTCGGCTCGATTGTCTGCTCGCTTTCACCAAGGCTGCTGCCGACAACCGTTATGTGCGACCAGTACTTGACGACTCGCTCGACATCGATATCACCGAGGGGCGGCACCCTGTGATAGAATGCCAGTTGCCAGTAGGTGAAAAATATGTGTCAAACAATATCAAGCTGAACAATGACGATCAGCAAATAATCATGATAACTGGCCCAAATATGGCTGGTAAGTCAGCCTTGTTGCGCCAGACGGCACTAATTGTGCTGATGGCTCAAATAGGATGCTTTGTTCCTGCCGATGCTGCCAAAATTGGGATTGTTGACAAGATTTTCACTCGGGTAGGGGCGAGCGATAATATTTCATTGGGCGAATCAACCTTTATGGTGGAAATGACCGAGGCAGCCTCAATACTCAACAACATAAGTGAGCGGAGTCTGATATTGTTTGATGAACTTGGGCGAGGCACAAGCACCTACGATGGCATATCTATTGCATGGTCGATCGTGGAATATTTGCACGAAAATGGTAAAGCCCATCCAAAAACATTATTTGCCACACATTACCATGAACTTAATGAAATGGAAAAGACCTACAAGCGCATTGCTAATTATAATGTGTCGGTAAGGGAGATTGGTGGGAAAGTTGTATTTGTGCGCAAGCTTGTGCGTGGTGGCAGTGAACACAGTTTTGGTATCCATGTGGCAAAACTTGCCGGTATGCCGCAATCGATAGTTGAACGGGCCAATGAGGTGCTTCATCAGCTCGAAGAAAACAATCGTGGCGAAAAACAACCGCTAAATATTGGCGAAGCTCCCGCAACAGGTGGCATGCAACTTTCGTTTTTCCAACTCGATGACCCTGTTTTGTGTCAAGTGCGCGATGAGATTTTGCATGTTGATATCGACAACCTAACTCCGATGCAAGCACTTAACAAACTCAATGATATAAAGAAAATTATCACAGGCAGGGATTGAATGCTTGTTTTACGGCCCGTATCGGAAAGTTTTTTTGCAGTTTTTTCAAAAAATCATTGCAATTACAAAAAAATATAGCTACCTTTGTACTCGCAATTAGGCCCATTAGCTCAACTGAATAGAGTATCTGACTACGGATCAGAAGGTTACAGGTTTGAATCCTGTATGGGTCACAAAAAGCGGATTGGCAACGTGCCAGTCCGCTTTTTTTCACATAAAAGAAATTCCGTTTAACAAGATGTGTAGGCTCAAAATCTTTGCATTTCAGGGATTTATTCTATAATTTGCCAATATCCTTGCTTCCTGCCTCCTATGCGTTTCAGCAAGCCAAGCTCTTGAAGCCGGGAAAGGTTGTGAATGATACCTCCCATTGTCGCATCAGGAATCTTTTCACATAATTCTTTTCGTGTGGCATTAGGGTGTTCATTCAGATAGACCAATATGGCTTGTTGTTGTTCCGTTAGCTTTTGTATGGTCTTTTGTATGGTCTTTTGTATGGTCTTTTGGGTAGTTTTCTGGTCGCTTTGGGTAGTAGCCCTTTCCGGGTACTCAAACTTGAATGTTGTCCAAATACCCGAAGCATCATAACGGAATTCCGGCGTGGAGAATCCGTCATTCTTGCAAGCCGTGATAATGCGCTCAATACCGCGTCCCCATGCTTCAATCTCACCTGCACGGAAGAACGTATTGGCTATATCCGGATTGTAAGGCATACTCCGATGTGAAGACAATAAGGTTTCCACAGTCCATCCTTCGGGCAATACCCCACCGTTTATTATCTCCAGCTTGTTCTCATACACACGGATTTGAATGGGAGAAGGTTCTGCGTAGTCTTTGTTGATACAGGCATTCAATAAAGCCTCACGCAGAGCCTCACGAGGCATGGGTAAAGTTTCTATTCGTTGGATGCCTTCGTAGGTGATGATGGCTTTCATGTATTTGGTGCACAGCAAGTCCATCAGTTTCACGATTTGCTGGAACAGATTGCCATGCACTTCGTCCTGATACACCAAATCCATGCCTTCACGGAAGAAGCCAATCTTTACAAACGCTCCGGTCACATACTTTTCCGGGTCGGGATGGAACAACAAGGCGGCAGCACGCTTTAGATAACTGCCCTCATAAAGTCGAAGCTTTTCCAGCAATCCGTGATTGTCGTCTATCAAATCTGCTTCCTCCATGCGCCCGCTCCGTTTGGCATACTTGCGAAACATGTCAAACGTAGCGTTATCCAAGTCCTCCGCTTTCAGATAAGGCACAGGCACACTGTCCCATGTCTTGCCCTGCTTGCGAAGCATGAAGCGGTCAAGTGCCGCCCCTTTCAATTCCTGATTGGTAGCACCGCTCCGTTGGTAATACTTGCCACGAAAACTGACGGGATAAGGATAAGCCTCCGTCACAATCTCCAGATATTGCTTCCCGTCTTTCTCTCTCAGATTGACTTCCACCAAGATACCCATCATGTCGCGCACCTTGTTAGGAATGTCCTCCATCAGCTTCTTGGCATCCTGCACACCGCATACCTCGCCATTATCCTTTACACCCACATAAAGGACACCGCCTTGTGCATTGGCAAAACCACAAATCCATTTCTGGTATTCGTCACGCCAAGATTCTTTGAATTCTATGTTTTGGGATTCAGTATTCATTATATTGTTATCCATTATATTTCTTGAAATTCTCCGCCTGTTCCAGAATCTCTTTGAACACCTCGTCATTCGTCACAGGAGGATAACCATATTCTGCTAAAACCAAAATCAAATCCATTTTCAATTCTGCCTTTATGTCGTCACGGGTGGACCAGTCTGTGTATTTGGACTTATCCGCCACTATTTTCTTAATTTCTGTAGCAAGTTTCAAGAGCTTGTCTTCGGGATATTCAAATCCAAATTGCTTGGCTATGGATTTAAGAATATCGTAAAAGGCTTTTTCTTCATAGCTAATGCCTAAATCAAGGAAAGATTTCTTTTCCTTGTTCAACTCCTTCAACAAGTCTGCCATCTGATTGGCTACTTCGGTCAACACTTCATCCGCAAAAATGACACTGTCCCGACGGTCGTTGTATTTGTCCACCAAGGCATTCAGCCGTTTGGAGAAGTCCATGCCTTTTACCTTGTTTACTTTCTTGAATTCCGTGATAACGGTTTTCAACAGGCGTTCCATTAGTTTTACCTTGGTGTTGGGCAACTTCAATTTATTGAGGCGTTCCATATATTCCTCGCTCAACACATCCAAATTTTCTTTGTCGTTGCCTATTTGGATGATTTCTTCTACGCCTTCTGATTGTATCGCTTCTTCTATCATCTCGCTGACACGGCGGTTCATCTGCGAAGCATCTGGTGTGTCACCAATAGTCAATTTATAGATAATGGAACGTACACCCGTGAAATAATGGATTTCCTCGCGTTCAGCCTCACTGATTTCTTCATTGTTGCTGCACAAGTTAAACGCCGATTTCAACTTCTTGGCGTGTCTCATGAACAAGTTTTCCTGTTCCTTGGTGCGTTGCATGAACTCGGCTCCTTTGTTCAAGCAATCCAGTTGTTCCAAGGGTGTTCCAGTCGTAAACACCGAGTAATCAAATCCACCGAACATCCGTCGGATAACATCCAACACATCTTTCACCATAGCAACGGACTGCTCAATGCTTTCTACCGAATCTAAGTTGGCATCACCTTGTGCATAGCGTTTCAATGCCACATTCATGTTGCTTTTGATACCGATATAATCCACCACCAAGCCTTTTTCCTTTCCTGGATAAACACGGTTAACCCGTGAAATGGTCTGCACCAATGTGTGTTGTTGCAAAGGCTTGTCAATGTACATCGTATCCAGACAATCCACATCAAAACCGGTTGTCCACATATCGACCACAATGGCAATCTTGAAGTTTGATTTCGGCTTTTTAAACTCCTCTGCCCAAGCACGGCGGTCTTCATCTGTCCCCAGCAAGTTGTAAAGTTCTGGTTCATCGTCCTTGCTTCGGGTCATTATCAGCTTTATTTTCTCGATAGGGAGTTCTTGATTTCCATAAGGAATACGCGGTTCTGCCGCCATCATATAATGGTATTCATGCGCTTCTTCGCCGGGCATCTTTGCCCACTCTGGACGCAAAGCGATAATCTGTTTATAAAGGTTGAAAGCGATGGTTCGGTTTGAGCAAACAAACATAACCTTGCCCTCTACCGTGCTCCCTTCTTCTACTCGTTTCTCATAGTGAGCAATAAAGTCTTCGGCTACGGCTTGCAGACGGTCGGAGTCACCTAAGATGCGCTCCATCTTGGTCACAGCTTTTTTACTCTCTTCTATCTGGTATTCATTCGCTCCTTCTTCGGCGCATTGCTTGTAATACTGCTCTATTTCCTGCAACTTATTGTTGTCGAGTAACACTTTGGCGGCACGTCCTTCATACACAATGCGCCGCGTAATGTCATCTGTCACTGATTCGGTCATCGTATAGGCATCCACCACTTCGCCAAACACGTCAATCGTGGCATCAATCGGTGTGCCTGTAAAACCTACATACGTGGCGTTGGGCAACGAATCGTGCAGATACTTGGCAAAGCCATAATTGCGCTTTACACCCTTATCTGTCTGCTTGACCTGCAAGGAAAGGTTGGTCTGTGAACGGTGCGCCTCGTCGGATATGCAAATGATATTGGCTCGTTCCGACAAAAGCCGCGTGTCTTCCGTGAACTTATGAATGGTTGTCAGGAACACGCCTCCGCTGGTTCGTCCGGCCAAATGCTCGCGCAACTTGTCTCGGCTTTCTACTTCCACCACGCATTCATCACCGATGAACTTCTTGGCCGTACCAAACAGTTTGGAAAGTTGGTCGTCCAAGTCGGTACGGTCGGTTATCAATACAATCGTTGGGCTGGCAAATTCCTTGCTCCGCATCAACATACGACTGAGAAACAGCATCGTGATGCTCTTGCCGCAACCCGTTGCCCCAAAGTAAGTACCTCCTTTCCCATCGCCACCTTCTTGAAGTTTGGAGTGCAAGCGAATATTATCAAACAGCTTGTGTGTGGCAAAGAATTGCGGATAGCGGCAAACCACCTTCTTCTCATTCTTCGATGAATCGGGGAAGAATACAAAATCTTTTATCACGCTCAACAGCCTTTCTTTCCGGAACAACCCTTTTACCATTGTCAAGAGAGAATTGATGCCGTCTGTTGCCTTATCGTCTGCTTCTACTTTTCGCCACACATAAAAGAAATCGTAAGGAGAAAACAAAGAGCCATACTTGTTGTTCACACCGTCACTAATTACAGCAAAAGCGTTGTATTTGAACAGGTCGGGAATATCACGGCGGTAGCGTACTGTGAGTTGGGTATAGGCATCCATAATAGTTGTTTCCTCTTTTACGGCACTTTTGAACTCCAATACCACTACAGGCAGACCATTCACATAAACAATGCCATCGGGAATACGTCGCTCCGCACCCTGTATCTCCAACTGATTGACGATACGGAACAGATTGTTTTTTATGCCGTCTTTGCTGAAATCTATCGGCTCGATAAACAAATCAGGTAAAGTCGTATCATCACGCTTCAACGAAAAACCTTCCGTCATCAGCCGATAGGTATGACGATTCTGTTCATACAGAGAGAAGCCTACATTGGCGGTCAGCACGGCGAGGGTTTGCTCTATTTCTAACGGTGTAATGCTTTCTGCTCTGTATCGGTTGTGCAGATACAGGCGCATATCATCCAGAAGCAAGACATCGCTCACTTCCTTATGGATTTCTTCTCCGCTTGTGTATGTATAGCCCTCTTGCTGAAACAGTTCTATGATGGATAGTTCGAGGGCGTGTTCGTTGAAGTGTGGCATAATATATACTAAAAAAGAGTCTTGCCTTTTTCTGTTAATTTATAAGTTTGTTTTGCACTGGTTGGCTTGTCTGGATATGTCATAGCAACATAACCAAGTTTAATAAGTGGAAGAATGATTTTTCGTTTTAATTCTTTAGTAGATTCAAAAGAAAGATTTCTGCTTAAAGTGTTGGCTGACAAATCATTTTCCTTTAAAAGACATAATAAATCAATAGTGCTTGATATTAGTCCTTGAACATTATTTCCAGAACGTGACTTCTCCCAGACTTGGATAAACATTTGTCCAAGTATCTGTCCAAGTTCCATCTTCTCTTTAATAACACATTGATTTACTGCTTCTTCAACTTGGACGGATATTTGTCCAAGTCTGTGTCTAAGTTCATTATCATGAATATTCTGTTGTTCATTAGATGCATTGGGCATTTCTTCATCAAATCCATGCCGACATGGAATAGTTAGCAGAAAGTATGTCCTGTCTTCATCAGTTTCAATAGTTGCTGCCATAGAACCATTATCTCTTAGGGCTTTTTGAATTGTAGGAATTCCGGTTGCTCTACCTTCTGTCAAATCCAGTTCTTTCAAGAAATCACCTAATCTACGGTTACGGTATCTTCGTGCCTTCAACTTTCGCGCAGCCTTTATTGCTTCCGAACTAATAGACCTGTCAGGTCCGGCATAGCTTAATATATCCACATGGGTAGGTTCTACTGTAATCTCCACAGGTTCGCGTTCTTGATAATCGCGATGATACAAGGCATTGACCACAGCTTCTTCAAATGCTTGATAAGGATAATTGAATATCTTATCCGATATTTCGGTATCCGCTGGTTTGATGATTTTCTTCTTGATAACATTGGTACGAAGATACGATAGGGTATCATTGATAATTTTAGGGATTGGCCCAACTATTTTGGGCACTTCTATCATCAAATCAGGATTATTGATACTGCCTTCAGGAAACAGTACAATATCGACTTGCGTAACAGGAAAGAATCGTTCAGGATGTTCACAAAACATCATGATTGCACAGTTCTTTATCTGTCTGTCCTCTGTCGGACCTGTCAATAAATCCATTTCATCAAGAATATCAACCAGAGGTTTTGATGTAAAGTCTTCTGCCAGCTTGCTCCCTACTTTCTTGAGATGTTCATAGACAAGCACACTTGATATATCATCGATTTGGGCTGCCACATTTCCCCGTTCATCAAACGGTACACGATTGGCTAACTCGCGTACTTCGTCTAAGATTTCACCTTTAGCCTCAATCGTAGAGGATTTGCTTCGCACATAAAATTTCGGTATTGATTTCTTGGCAACTACACTCTCTGTCACCGAATAAGGTCGGTTTATTCCGGCAGGCACCCAAATGGCAAGAATGATTTTACCGTCCACTTCTTCTGGAGACACTTTAGTAAGGTAGGGTGGAGAGATTTTTGCATCATAGCCCACCATATCTTTCAGAATACGGTCAATTTCGTTTTCTGCCAAACCTTTTACAGGTCGTTTTGCGATTCCGTTTTCCTCTTCAACACCCACAAGGATATACCCACCACCGATGTTATCCAAATCAGTAGCAAAGGCACAAATGGTGTGGTAAATCTTATCCGGATTCCAACCTGCCTTGAACTCTATACGATTAGACTCAATCTTTCGCTTATTGAGCAAGTCTTCTATATTTATAGGTAGTGCCATAGCATCTAATTTTTATTTATCATATATGAAACTTATATTCTTCCGAAGCAAGACATCGCTTACCACCTTATGGATTTCTTCTCCGCTTGTGTACGTGTAACCTCTTGCCGAAACAGTTCCATAATGGAGAGTTCGAGGGCATGTTCGTTGAAATGTGGCATAACTATTTTGTTATTTGTAATTCTTTTCGCATTTGATTTAAAATATCTTTATTATATTTTTCAAATGAACTCAAATCAATATTTTGTACTATTGATTCAAAACACTTAAAAGACTCCATATTTTGTGGAGAAATTTTTGACAAGCATGATTCCATGTTTGAATTATATTTAGTAATTAAATCGATTAATTTATTAATATGTTCAGACATTTCGTCTGAAGCAACCAATAATACAGATCTTAATTCTTGTCGCAAAATAGACAGCGATAATATACTCGTTTTAATTAGTTCAATGATCTTCTCATTGATGGAACATGCTATTTCAATTAATTTATCAGGATCAGATTCTACAGCAAATTGATTAAGTTCCGTTATCATATTCCATGTCATATTCGGACTTCTACGAATAGACTCAATTATTTCGTCTGATTTTTTCAAATACTGTGAATAAGATTCTTTTTTCCAATTAAGTGATCGGTCCTCTTTTTTAAATTTAAAATTTAAGTATAAGCTACATATGGCAATGATCCAGCCAACTATAGCTATTACAGTTGTAGTATCCATATTCATTTTATATTTTATTATTGCCCCATCTTTGCCAAAAGTAAAGACTGTAATTCTTTTAATTTCTTATTTTCTTGATGTTTATAGTACATAAAATCAAAGCAATATTTTATACTTTGGTTCATATTGGATATGCTTACAGATTCAATAGGAATAACAATCTTTAATGCCGAAATATCTTCCGGCGTGATTGATGGATAAGTTGCCTTGCTCATTTCTGCTATGCCTTGTAAATACTCTGTATTCTTCTCGTCTGTAAGTATCAAATAGAGTAATTCATTTGAAATAGGACTACAGCAAGAACGTACAACAGCAAATGCCGTAGAAACGATTATGTTTTCAACAGTATCTTTTATAATCCCGTAATGTTTTAAATTCGGCCGAACTGTTGAATACACTATATCATTGCGTTTGATTTTTCTTTTTGCTCTACTTGGAATTTCATCTTGCAGAACATTAATAATCTGATATTCATCAAAAACATTCTGGGTCACACTACTACTATCCAAATATCTAATTTCGACAAAATTATCCTTGGCAGAAATCTTATCTGTATTTATTTCCGCGACCTCTCCAAGCGTTCCCATTCTCCACCCATCCGGCAGATTCTCCTTGTCGATGCCATCCACAAACATCTTGCGGTAGTGGGCTTGTGCTGTTTCTTCCAGCTTGACAATGATTTGCTCATTAAGGCGAATGCGGTGGGTAATAGCTTCGAATTCGGATACAATCTTTTGTTGCTGTTCTATGATAGGGATGGGTAAAGTCATATCCATAAGTGCTTCTTTCGACATTCCTCCTCGAACATCACTATCTGTATAGAACCATGCATTTCTATCAAATTCATTGCGGCGAAACCAAAGCATCAAATACGCTGGAAGTAGTTGAGTCGTACCAGAAACCTCAAAGACCCAATAAGCTGGAGATACTATGATTCGTTCATTTGTGTCAAGTAAGGCAATAGGTATCTTCTCATCTCGTCCTACATGCATAAGATTACAAGCAAATTGTCCCTTTCCTACAATCTTATAATTTGATAAATCCGTCCCTATAACATTGGCTACAGAGGGCATAAAATACTTACCGATGTTTATTCCCATCAGTTTCGTCACTTCCAAATCTCGATTTCTTACATCCACCTCGCGGATGTAATCACCCAGCCGTTTATATTCTGCCTTATTCAAGCCCATACCCCAACTCTTTAAACAAGTTCAACAATTCCTTTTTGCTTTCCTCTTCCTTACGGAGCAGTTCTTGCATTTCGCTTTGAAGTTGCTTCATCTTTGTGTCGAAGTCAATGCCTTCATCCAGGTTCTTGAACTCAATGTATTTGCTGGGTACAAGTGACCATCCTTTTGTTTCGATTTCTTCCAGCGTGGCAGAATAACAGTATTCGGGAACATTGCGATAGGTTTGTTCATGACCTTCGCGTTGCCAATTATGAAAGTTTTCAGCTATTTTGGCGATTTGTTCCGGTGAGAACTGGATGTATTTCTTCTCGAAAGGTTCTCCCCATTGGCGCAAATCGATGAAAAGCACCTCGTTTTCCCGGTTGCGGTATTTCACCAGCTCACCGTTCTGCTCTACGGTGCGGGTTTTGCGGTTGCCAGCCAATATCCATAGCGTCACGCTGATATCCGTAGAATAAAACATATTGCGCGGAAGGACGACGATGGCTTCCACCAGATGGTTCTTCAACAACTGACGGCGGATGTTCAGTTCTGTGCCGTCGCCGCTCAACGCACCGTTGGCAAGCAAGAAACCCGCCATGCCGTTGACCGATAATTTGGAAACGATATTCAAAATCCAGCCGTAGTTGGCATTGCTCGTAGGAGGCACTTCATATCCCTGCCAACGTGGATCGTTAGCCAGTTCATTCTCCGCACGCCAAGACTTCTGATTGAAAGGAGGATTGGCCATGATGAAGTCAGCCTTCAAGTCCTTGTGTTGGTCGTCATGAAAAGTATCGGCGGCACGTTCGCCCAAGTTGCAGGCTATACCTCGAATGGCCAAGTTCATTTTTGCCAACTTGTAAGTGGTGTTGGTATATTCCTGTCCATAGACGGAAATGTCTTTCTTGTTGCCGTGGTGCGCCTCGATAAACTTCATGCTCTGAACGAACATACCGCCCGAACCGCAGCAGGGGTCGTATATCTTGCCCCGATATGGCTGTATCATCTCCGCAATGAGGTTGACAATTGTCTTGGGCGTGTAATATTCGCCTTTGCCCTTGCCTTCGGCTATCGCAAACTTACCTAAGAAGTATTCATAGACACGGCCTATCAAGTCGTGCTCCTTGTCTTTCTGCGTATCAATGTTGCCGATTACATCCAACAGGCTCGCCAGTTTGGTACGGTCAAGTCCTAATCCAGAGTAGTAATTACTCGGCAAAGCTCCTTTCAACGAAGGGTTGTCATTCTCCACCTGTGCCAAAGCAGCATCAATCTTGATGGCGATGTCATTCTGCTTGGCATTCTCCATCAGGTAATCCCAACGACTGATTTCATTTAAGTAAAATATGTTCTTGGCATTATAAAACACTGGCTGGTTTACAAATGCATCTTTGCCGTCTGCAATCAATTCATTGCGCCGCTCCACAAAACGGTCATAGGCGTATTTCAAGAATATAAGGCTCAACACGACATGCTTGTATTCCGACGGCTCTACCGAACCACGTAATTTATTGGCGGACTCCCAAAGGGTTTCTTCTATGCTTTTCTCTTTCAGTTGTTTTTTTACCATGGCTTTATATTTCTATTCAGTTGCTAATCAATCTTTTCGCATTCAATAAGGCTGCTATCTTCGTCAGCATTTCCAATGAGGGTTGTGTCGCATTGGAACACCAACGTGAAACGGTCGCTTCATTTTTTCCACAACTGTCAAACCAACCCCATGTTTTCCTGTATTACAAAAATGCGATAATAGATTGATGATATTTGCAAAGATAATGATTAAAGAAGAAAACGAATAAAGACTTAGCCATAAAGCTGGGGTGGGAGAATAACAAAAAAGGAGTTACAGTGATGTAACTCCTTTTCAACGTGGTACCACCAGGAATCGAACCGGGGACACAAGGATTTTCAGTAATAAATTAATAAGCAATGAAATTGTTGTATATCAATTAAATACTTAAATCCAAACTCTTATGGTTAATACATGGGAGAAAACAGAGAGTGTTTTCAGATTAATAATAAATTCATTTATCTCGTATAATAATACTTATTGCTTGTCGGATATTTAATTGTTATGTCATGATGGTTTTTCTTAGTTTAACGTGAGTTCGACGAATTCAAAACAAAGCGAGCTGTGTGTCAAGAGTTCTCGTAACATTGATACACGGCTTTTTCGGAAAGCAACAGTATGCAGCAATTGCACCCAATAGGTTGACGATAAAATTAT
>DVKC01000043.1 GCA_018716295.1 Candidatus Avimuribaculum pullicola | reverse complement strand
GTTGCTACTTTAGTGCGGCATCTCCGAAGCCGCTTAGTGGATATATCTGCTTTCCCGCAGGTTTCGTTCGCTGTCGCTCACTCCACCAGTCGGTTAAGCATGGTGCAGCCCCTCCGGGGCTTATAGCTGTACTAATCAATCTAATGGCTGTGTCGCTATGACCATCTATTCTGTCAAAATTTTCAATAGCCAATTTGGGCTAAATTCATAGTGCAATCACTGTAACTTACATTTTGCAAGTAAAGTTGCCGCATTTATCCATTTTGATACACCCGCATAAGATAGGTGGCGGCTCGGAAGAAAAAATCAAATGAATTTGTTTTTTCTTCTCTCGCCTTGCACTATCTTTGCATTGCGAAGACAAATTAGTGGCATGGTGGAAAAACAGAATAAATTTATAGCGTTCGTTAAACGGCATCCTATTATCGTCAACTTGGTGTTGGTGGTTGTGGCTTTTTTTGCCGTGTGTTATGCGGCATTGTTCGGACTTGATATTTTCACCGAGCATGGCAAGACTGTGGCTGTGCCCGATGTGAGGAACATGTCTGCCGTCGAGGCCGCAAGGGTGCTGCATAATGCCGGGTTTAATTGCGAAGTCACCGACTCGCTGTATAACGACCGTTACGACCTTGGCGCGGTGGTGGAGCAAACGCCCAAGGCTGGTGCCGAGGTGAAGTCGCACCGCACGATATATGTGACTGTGAATTATTCGTCGCCCCGCACGATAATGTTGCCCAACCTTGCCGATTATTCCGAACGCCAAGGGCTGTCGATGTTGCAGGGACTTGGGTTCGGTAGGGTGGAAGTGGAGTATGTCGCATCGCCCTACCGCGGATTGATACTGGGAGTGCTTGTCGATGGACGGCAGATGGAACCTGGCACACGGGTGTTGCCGTCGGTGTCGATAACGTTGCGCGTGGGTGACGGCAATGAATTGCCCGACTCGACTGCAATGGAAGATTTCATAGATCCGTATGCCGGCAATGATGCCGATATTTTCCTCTGAAGATTACGCTGATGGAAGAAAAGGAGATTGACGACGAACTTATTGATGGGGCTTGCGGCGGGCCCGACTTTATTGACGGCGACCGTGAGCTATGGGAACATTACCGTTTTGTAGCCGACAAGGGGCAGGAGTTGCTGCGTGTTGACAAGTTCCTTGTCGCCCGCATATCGGGCACGTCGCGCAACCGTGTGCAACAGGCTGCCGATGCCGGGTGCATAATCGTAAACGGCAAGGCGGTGAAGTCGAATTACCGCGTGAAGCCGCTCGACGTGGTGAGCATAGTGATGGATCGCCCGCGCTATGAAAATGAAATCATTCCCGAAGACATACCGCTCGACATAGTGTATGAAGATGCCGACCTGCTTGTGGTGAACAAGCCGGCAGGGTTGGTTGTGCACCCTGGGCATGGCAACTACTCGGGCACACTTGTCAACGCGCTGGCCTACCATTTCAAGGATAATCCCGACTATGATGTCAACGACCCGCGCATGGGGCTTGTGCATCGCATCGACAAGGACACTTCGGGGCTGCTGGTGATAGCCAAGACACCCGACGCGAAAACCGCGCTTGGCAAGCAATTTTTCAACAAGACCACCAAGCGGCAATACATCGCCGTGGTGTGGGGCGAGATGCGGGAAAGCGATGGCACGATAGAGGGAAACATAGGGCGCAATCCCAAAGACCGCTTGCAAATGGCCGTATTCCCCGATGGGTCGGAGGGGAAACATGCGGTGACGCACTTCCACACGCTCGAAAACCTGGCGCATGTGGCGGTGGTGCGGTGCCAGCTCGAAACCGGGCGCACACACCAGATACGCGTGCACATGAAGCATATCGGTCACCCGCTGTTCAACGATGCCCGGTATGGCGGCGACGTGGTGCTGCGTGGCAACAACTCGGGCAAGTATATGCAATTCATTCACAATTGTTTCGAGATATGTCCACGCCAAGCCCTCCATGCCAAGACGCTCGGGTTTGTACACCCGCGCACGGGAGAGCAGATGGACTTCGACAGCACGATTCCGCAGGATATGCAATTGCTGATAGAGAAATGGCGGGCTTTTGCCGCTTCGATAAAGTGATTGCGGTGCGGCAGCCAATTTGTACACTAAAAACATCAAACATCACATTATGAAGATAATAAATAGACTCTTGGTGATATCGTTAACGCTCGTCTGCGTGACTATGCTCGGCGGCTGCAGTGTGGTGAACAATTCGAGCAAATTTGCTGCGACCGAGGTGGAACTGGGAATGAGCCGCGACGAGTTTGTTGGCCGATTCGGACAGCCCTACAACAAGGAAATGTCTTACACCCGCAGTGGCGAGAAGGAAGAGGTGCTGTATTACAAGGAAGATGTGTATCGTAGCTGTTGGTACACGGTCACGGCGGCATTTGTCTTTGTCGATTCGCGCCTTGTGGAGCAGAGGATTGTAGATGAAGAACGAATATTCAACGACACCGACAGAAGACCCCATAAAAAGTGATGCCCCACGGTTTGGGCACAGGTGGGTTAATTATGTGTTTTTGTGTATGTAAATATTATTTTAATCTAAACTGTTTGCAGAGTGTGGAATAATGCGTAAATTTGCACACTAAAAAGGATTTTAGGCAATCTTTAAGGAATTATGAAGCAAGTATTATTGATGTCGATGCTTTCGCTCATGCTGCTCACCAGTTGTGGCGAGTATAACAAAGTGCTTAAGAGCAATGACTACAGCTACAAATATGAGTATGCAAAGAAAGCATTCGAGCAGAAAAAATATGGGCAGGTGACAACGATACTCACCGACCTGGTGACAGTGTTCAAGGGCACCGACAAGGCCGAAGAGTCGCTCTACCTGCTTGCCTTGGCATATTACGAGAACCAAGACTATACGAGCGCAGGGTCGTATTTCAAGACCTATTACACGCATTATCCCAAGGGGCAGTATGCCGAGCTTGCCCGCTATTATGCAGGTTATGGCTATTATCTTGATTCGCCCGATTCGCAACTCGACCAGACCGACACATACAAGGCTATAGAAGAGTTGCAATCATTCCTTGATTATTTCCCGAAGAGCGACAAGGTGTCGATAGCGCAAAATGCTATATTTGAGTTGCAGGACAAACTCGTGTACAAGGAGTTGCAGAATGCGCAGCTTTACTACAACCTGGGCAATTACCTGGGCAACAATTACGAGTCGGCAGTGATAGTGGCGCGCAATGCCATAAAGGATTATCCCTACAGCAAGTATAAGGAACAACTCGAACTGCTCATATTGAAAGCTCGTTACCAAGAGGCTTCGCAGAGTGTTGACGAAAAGAAAGTTGACCGTTTCAGGACGGTAATAGATGAGTACTTCTCGTTCATAAACAACTATCCCGACAGCGAAAACCGCAAGGAGGCCGACAACATCTATGCCATAGCAAGCCGCTATGTGAAAGATTAAAACGCGAAATAAAATACATTTTCATTACACATATAACATGATGGATTATAAGAAAACCAATGCACCGCTCAGCACGATAACGCGCGACATGATTAAGTTGTCGGAAGATACCGGCAACGTGTATGAAACCGTATGTATCATAGCAAAGCGGGCCAACCAGATTTCGGTGGAAATGAAGCAGGACTTGGAAAAGAAGCTCCAGGAATTTGCATCGATGAACGATAATCTGGAAGAAATTTCTGAAAACCGCGAGCAAATAGAGATTTCACGCTATTATGAAAAGCTGCCCAAGCCGACGCTTATTGCAGCTCAGGAATACATAGAACACAAGCTCGTTTTCCGCAATCCAGTAAAAGAAAAAGACAAGATTGACTCTTGAATTTGCGTTCAAGGGGGATATCTCGCCAAAAGGTGATGTGCCGCATTTTGCTTGGTTACAAATGGCCAAGGTGTAGATGCGGCACGTCGCCTTTTGGCATAATCGGTCGTTAGGCAATCATGACTGGCAGAACGTGGGGGCTTGATGGCTCGATATTGCATGAATGGTGATTTTTTAGGGCAAAGTGTACCACAGTTGAACGATAATTGTGTACTTTTGCAACTTGAAAAGCTGAAAGGAAAGAATAATGTAAACTATATACAAGAAATGACATCAACAACACTCAATCAACCGACGCTGAGAGATTCGGCGGCCATGCGCTGGATAGTGCTGCTATTCCTCGCATTTGCAATGTTTTGCTCCTACATCTTCATGGATATCCTTTCGCCCATCAAGGATTTGATGCAATCGACCCGTGGGTGGGACTCTACTGCTTTTGGCACGATGCAGGGCTCAGAAACTTTCCTCAATGTATTTGTGTTCTTCTTGATATTTGCCGGTATAATCCTCGACAAGATGGGTGTACGCTTTACAGCTGTGTTGTCGGGCGCGGTAATGTTGGTTGGCGCAACTATCAACTGGTATGCCGTCACCGATATGTTTCAAGGCTCGGCACTTGACCAGTGGTTTACCGATAACCTTAACTACATTCCAGGATTTGACGAGTTGGGCATATCACCTTTCTATGAGGGTATGCCGTCATCGGCCAAGTTCTCGGCAGTAGGCTTCATGATATTTGGTTGCGGCGTGGAGATGGCAGGTATAACCGTTTCGCGAGGCATTGTGAAGTGGTTCAAAGGGCGTGAAATGGCTCTTGCCATGGGCTCGGAGATGGCACTGGCTCGCCTTGGCGTGGCAACGTGCATGATATTCTCGCCAATGTTTGCACGGCTCGGTGGCGACATCGATGTATCGCGTTCGGTGGCATTCGGCGTGGTGCTGCTCATGATAGCTTTGATAATGTTCATTGTGTACTTCTTCATGGACAAGAAGCTCGATGCGCAGACTGGCGAGGCCGAGGAGAAAGATGATCCGTTCAAGATAAGTGACATTGGCGCAATTCTCAAGAGCAGCGGTTTTTGGCTTGTGGCATTGCTGTGTGTGTTGTACTATTCGGCTATATTCCCGTTCCAGAAGTATGCAGTGAACATGTTGCAGTGCAACCTTGTGTTTGAAAAAGTCCCTGCCGACTCGTTCTGGGCTACCAACACTGTTACTGTCATACAATATTGCATAATGTTGGTAGTGGCAGCGGCATCATTTGCCAGCAATTTCATCAAGAAGAATAAAGGGCTGAAATATGGAATGCTTGTGCTTGCCGTGGTGGCACTGGTGGTATTTTGCTACATGGGCTACATGCGCCAGAGTGCCGAAACCGTGTTTGCCGTGTTCCCGCTGCTTGCAGTGGGCATAACACCCATACTTGGCAATTATGTCGATCACAAGGGTAAAGCCGCATCGATGCTTGTGCTTGGGTCGTTGCTCCTCATCTTCTGCCACTTGACATTTGCGTTTGTCCTGCCTATGTTTAGCAGCAATGCTGTGGGTGGTGTGATTGTGGCTTATGTGACCATTCTCGTGCTTGGCGCAAGCTTCTCGCTCGTTCCGGCGTCGTTGTGGCCAAGTGTGCCCAAACTGGTTGATGCAAAGATTATAGGTAGTGCCTACGCGCTGATTTTCTGGATTCAGAATATAGGTTTGTGGCTCTTCCCGCTTTTGATAGGGAAGGTGCTTGACCAGACCAACCCTCAACTTGTGTCGGACTTGACTGCCGGTGTGATTACGGCCGAGGAGGCAGCAGTGTCGTATGACTATACAGCCCCATTGGTGATGCTTGCATGTTTGGGCGTAGCCGCTTTGGTGCTCGGGTTGGTGCTCAAGGTAGTTGACCGCAAGAAAGGGCTTGGGTTGGAAGAACCGAATGTAAAGGAATAATGGTATCGTATGCCCAACCGGGGCATATATGATTTCGCATAATGCTTTGCCACGTGCGGCACAGGTGGAATTATAGCCACAAGCCGTCGTGGCAAAGTTTTTTTTTGCTGTGCAATGTGCTGGTTTATAACAGGTATTGTAGGATAATTGCCACTATGCGTCGAAAAATAATGGGTATCTATTGTTTTTTTGCAAAAAGGTTGTTAACTTTGCACTCGCAATTGCGAAAGAGCAATGGAAAGATGCCGGAGTGGCCGAACGGGGCGGTCTCGAAAACCGTTATACAGGTAACTGTATCCAGGGTTCGAATCCCTGTCTTTCCGCAACCCTCGCTGGATTTCAACCAGTTGCAAGCGATAGGGACTGAATTGGGGACTAAGGGCAATACCCTTAGTCTTTTTTTTGTTGAACTGGGACATGGCTTTGCGGATTAGCGAACTCAACGCAATAAAACAACTCGTGTGTTGTTATTATCGAGGTGGTCTTACGAAAAGTCTGCAAGATAAGCTCCGCAGACTTGGAGAAATTGAAGTGTTTTATAGAGATGAGGATTACAACGGGTTTAATGGGTATGAATTTGTACCAGATGCGGAAGTGTATTCACTTTTTTTGTGGATATTCCAAGGAAAAGAGTTATCTTTGCACACGTAACAACAGGGCATCATGTTAATAGAGTTTGATAAAGACTATCTGCGTGAATTGTTCGAGCAAGGGCGCACAAGCGACAAGAAACACCGCTACCAGCCCGAAATAATAAAGGGCTATAAGAAGTGTGTGATGTATCTCAAACGCGCAAACAACGTGGAGCAACTTTACCTATACACTCCCTGAATTACGAGGTTTTGCAGGGCGACAAAAATGGCACTTCGTCCGTGCGCATAAACCTTCAGTACCGACTTGAATTTACCGTAAGGGAAGTATTGGGCGAACAAATAGTAACAGTATGCCGTCTGTTGGATATTAGCAACCATTACAAATAATTTCGGGTATGGAAACAGCAAAGAGGATTTACAGGCCAGACGAGTTGCAACCGTCAGAGCCCATACACCCCGGCGAAATGCTTAAAGACGAATTAGACGCACGCGGAATGTCGCAAAGGAAGTTTGCGGGGCTGATTGGCATGCCTTACACGGCATTTAACGAGATAATCAACGGCAAACGCCCGATAACTACCGATACGGCATTGAAAATCGAGGCGGCAACGGGCATATCCGCAAACATTTGGATAGGCTTGCAGACCGATTACAACTTGCAGACGGCGCGGCGCAACAACAAACTTGCCACCGTGCTTGAAAACATCCGCAAGGCGGTCGCGGTGCTTTGACGCTTGAACGCCGCCAGCGTTTGGAACTTGTCAAAGACAAAAAGGAAGGAGAGTAAAAATGGGAGCACTGGTGATGTTCGGGCTTGTTTCCGTGATAGCCATTGTCGGCGTAATTTATTCCAACCGCGCAGACAAGAAACGCACGTAGTCCCCGAATGGTGGAAACAGGGACTAAAAACGCTTTACCACGATTTCCCAATTTGCCCCACTTAACCCCGTTAATCCCAGCAACCAAGTCCTGTCTTTCCGCAGACCAGCAAATAAGGCTGTCATGAAAATGGCAGCCTTATTTGTTTTTCAATATTCTACTAAATACTACCCGTGTGTGTAATCTCCGAAGCCGTGTGTCCCTACGTTTTGCATTGTAGCATTTGCGGTGGTTCAGGGTGATAGTAACGAATAGCGAAGATTGCGCGGGTGCTATTCATCGACTAAATCGCATAAGCGATTCATTGCAGGTTGCAAGTCTTCGGGAATGCCTTCGTCCCAAGATGCAGGAGCATCTAATGTGATACCATTCAGAGCGGTGAACATTTCTTGAGGGATAGGCACTTTGAAATTTTCGGTTGTCAAGTCGGCTGTCCAGTCGTGCCCATTTTGGTACACATCATGGCGAGGGTCGAAAGCATAGCGTTGGTCTTTGTAAAAGCCCGACAGGTAGTTTCGTTCAATCGATTGAATGATGTCATAATCTTCGAGATACCAGCTGGCGGCACTTTCGCAATCCTCACGTGTGGCATATTGCTTGCTGAAATCGGGAGCCATGAGCCAATAAAGTAGCAAGATAGTTCCTTTGTCGGTGTCGGGCTGGTCAACAATCCATTGGATGACTTTCTTGGGGTTGTCGAAGTTCCAACTTAGCACCAGCATTTGCCGTGTTTCGGGGTCGTGTTTTTTCAAATAATCAATGATGAGGTCGGCCGACAGTTCATCGTAAGTATCCTCGTCGATGCGTTCATCACCCCAATCGTAATTCTCGTCTAAAAGTCTGTTGATATAATCCATGTCTTTGCTATTTAATGGTTGTTATGTATGTTAATTTTCATCGGTGCCGTATTCCAATTGGATATCAATGAACTGGATTACCAACTGGCATATTTCGCCATTTTCGTCGATGCCCCAATATACCGGGTACGTGCCATCGCCGAACCCCGACTGGAAGATTGGTATATGGTACTCAGTTCCTGGTACTTGCCAGTTTAGCCAGTCGCCACCTGCACGTTGATACTCGGGGTGTCGGTGATAGTTTTCGTCAAACAGAGCAGCGAAATATCCATCATAAGTGTTGTCGTCGGGATTATCTTTGCACCATTGTTCGTCCCAGTCGCAATAAATGCGATGTACCATTTCATCACAAATGCACCCCAAGCCGGCATCTACACAAAATCCGAAGTAATCACCTGCATTTTCCAGTGTTTCAAGGTTTTCATTCCCGATTAGTGCTTCATAGAAGCTGACTGCCCGTTTGTCGTTGAAGCGCAAGCGCACTGCTGCATAACGGTCGCAATCCTTGCCATCCGACTTGATTATGCAAAGTTCTGTTTCATATCTGCCAGCTGGTGCTTTCTGGAAATATGGACGTTCGTTTCGGTTGGTGAGAAATACCAATGGATCTCTTACCAAAATGTTTCCGCTTGGCAAATCGCAAGGGCCGATATTAATCGTAGTTAACGATTTGCCTGCAATTTCTTCTTGTTCAAAATAGGTGTTGAGGTCAACGGGGCAAGCGGTTTTTTCTTTCACCGATTTCCATTTTTCAATCCAGTTGTTTTCTAAGCCTGTCATATTTCTTTTTGATTTTAATTTGTTGGTAATTTCTATTCAAGGGCGATTTAAACGCTTGTTATTCGCAATCTGTTGGCAACATACTATTTTCAACAGTGAAGTTAAAGGATTGCAGGTCTTCTATCATTTTGCATTGGATTTCATTTTCACTCCAAGGCATACCCTCTATCAAAGCCAATCTCTTGATAGCTTTAATTCCGCGTTCCTTTAATTCAGATGAAATAGAGCCAGTTATTTTTATTTGCGCAAAGGCAGTGGCATAGGTAACCATATCACTTTGAATCATGTCCATTTCTTTATCTGCTGCCATTCTTTTCACTTCGTCGGCATCAAGAGTATCGACAGGAATATACTCCATGTCCCAGTCTTGTTCTATCAGCTTTCGTGGAAAATCGAGGAAGTCAAGATTGGGATTTTTCCTAACAGCTTCAAAAATAGAAAGCAAAGCATCGTGCCCTTCATCACTTCCGAATGGAGCTTCTTCATCGCCTTCTGAATAATATATCTCATCACTGAAGTGTTCGGAAAACCTCGGGTGTGATGTCTTGGGATTAAGACCATATTCATCACTGTCGATATAAAGCCGATTCAGGAAATTGAAGTTTTTGTCTTCGGCATATCCTTTTTTCAACTTTGAACGGATTAATTTCTCGGCTTCTTTCTGACAATCTTCTTCTGTGTCAAATTCTTTTAACTCAAATTTTCCTATGCTGCCGTATTTGCCGTAGTTTACAGCAAAACTGCAATCGCTATAATCTATCCACCAAAATTTGTGGGATTTTCCGTCTTTATATACAAAGGCTCTTTTCATGTTGTTTTAATTTTTATTGTTGCCAGCGTGATGTGAATAGCTGGTCGTTGGGGTGGTTTATTCGCTTGATATTGACTTTTTATAGGCATCCATCGTTATAGGATTTTAAGAACTCAGCAATCAACGGCTCGGGATTACTTCTTGTAGTCCACTCAATAGGTAAGTCGTAATATTCCAATTCGTGAACAATGACAGGGACTTCTTTACCTAAATGCTCTTTTACGACACCTCTTTTATGGAGTTCTTGAATAACCGAAATGATAATATCCATAAATGCTGACTGCATTTGGTTGTCTTGTTCGTCCAACTTATTTTCTTCTCCTCTCTTTTCGGCTCTTGAATACTCTTGTTGGGTATAGAATAGGTTGGTTTCCTTGAAATATTGACGGAGATTTTTGTCATTGCCGCCAATAGTGCCAATTTCATTTTGTAGCCAAAAAGCATAGTTCCATTTGGCTTCCATCGGACTGCTGGCATTCTTTTTTGCTGCTTCCACTTGAGTTAAAGTGTTGTAGCCAATTGTAATGACAGGGCATCGTGGATCATCTTCAAGGTTGTCTTTCCAAAAGGAAATAGCATAAATATCCTTGATATCTTGTTTCCCTATTTTCTTAATTGCCTTTTCTGCTTTTGCATAAAAGCTCTCAAATAATGTATCTTTATTCATGATTTGTATATTTTAAGTTGATAATAGTTTGGCGAAGTGTGGCGTTTAGCTGCTGGCTCGACATTGTTGGCAACAGCAATTAATAATAAGTCTTTTCCATTTTTACGACTTCATTTGCATTTTCATCCCAAAATAGTGTCCCACATTTCTCGCATTTTACATTTGCCTGATGGCTTTCTTCTTCAATCGACATGTCATAATATGCAGTATCTTTACAATTAGGGCATATTATGTAAATAACCACTCTACCTTTCTTTTGCTCTAAAGTGGATAGTTCCCAAAAATCAGATTTTATAGACTTTAGTTTCTTAGCATCTTTTTTATAAGACACCAATATGTTATAAGTGTCATTTCCTAAGTCAAGCAATACAACTCTTGCACCAAGTTTTTCCAATTGCTTATCAAAATAGGATAATGCAAAGGGGATGAAATCACCACGTTGGGGTTCTTCTATTTCTTGATTATATTTTTGATAGATTTCATCTTCGGGAACGCCTAATTGTACCCCCAACATGGATTGCAGTCGGTTGTTGAAGAACTTATACAGCATTCCTTGCCTATCTTCTCCACTCCAATCTACTATTAGGAGAAAATTTTTATCTACCAATTTATTGAACAGGCTTTCATCGTCTTTAATAGCCTTTATGTCCATTTCTGTAAGTTCTTTTTCACTAAGAACTTTTGCGAGCATAGTTTTGTAGTTCATAATTCTGATTATTTATTTGTTATTAATGGCTAAGCGGGGAACGGCTTGCCGTTGTCCTGCGTTGTTAGTGATATTTTTACCATAATTCTTCTGCTGAGAAATCGCCTAAGAAGAAATATAACAACATAATTATTTGTAATAAAATATACAGACCTGTCACAAAGCATATTGTTAGTATCTATGAAAATATTTCCTTCAAACGGACAAATTAAAGACAATCGGGTACGACTGACACCTTTTATCTCATATTCTCTATCATCTATTTTCAGAACTTCGGTAAAATGAATATCAATTCGGCTGCAATCTTCTCCTAATATGCCAATCATGCTTGAATTGTCAAACAAGCCAGAAATGTCTTGCTGCAAAATATCCGCTTTGTGATTTTGTGAATAGGCTACTCCGCAAAACCAAAAGAATAGAAAGATACTGATATGGTGTATTTTCTGTTTCATATTTTGCATTACTGTTTATAATGGTTTGGTGAGGAACGACGTTAGTCCATTATCCCGGTTTGTTAGTCATATATTTCAAATTACCATTTTTCTATCCATAGAATTTTTTGAGGTGTAGCACCTAATTCTTTTAAAATTTTACGGAAATGTTTATTCTCTTTGCCGATTTGCAATAATACGTTTGGATCTTCTTTATAGCCATAAAATTTATAAATGCCCAATATATCACCCATAAGCGTATCGTCAAAGATATATTGCTTGAGTTTTGGTATCTGTTGCAGAGTGGCTATTTGTATAAAGGATAATATTGTGTCTATCATTGCATCGTCTTTTTCCATTGCAGCTTTATTCCACAGCATATCAGCAACCGAACTATCTTGTTCCAACTCTAAGGAAGTGCGGTTTATGGACGGATAATCAAAAGGATTATTGGTAGCAGAAAGGTACTCTACTTGTGGCGGATATAAGTCCGTAATTCTATTGTTTTTTACCGCTTTCAAGAAGCTATCAATATTTCTAAAAACGGGAATAGGATGCTGGTTATCATGGGAGATGAAGACGATTTTTCCTCTCATTATTCCGTTTATACAAATGCCTGCATAATTGCTTTCTTCATCTTCCCACAGGATACAAAAATCACTTAGCAATTCTTTATTCTCCTTGGAAAAAGCATGGTATGCCTCCTGTGTATTAAGAGAGCGCAAAGAGATACTACAATCTTCTGTTTTATTATTGTTATACCAGTCATTGACTATTCGTATTTCATCTGTTGTTAAAACAGAAGTGTCAATTTGCAGTAATTTGAAATAATCTTTCATATCTTGCGTATTTAAGTTATGACTAATGGCTAAGCGGGGAACGCTGTAAGCGTTATCACGCTTCGTTACCGATATTTTTTACTTATTTTGATATTATAAAATTTCGATGAAGAAATGAGAGAAAGCAATTTACCCGCACTCTCTGATAGCCTATAGTTACCATTGTTCATATTTTCTTGTACTTACGAGCTTACCATTTTTTATGTCCCCAAACCTTTCTTCAAGCAATGGGATAAAAGCAACGGCATTAAAATCAAGAAAGCGGTCTTTATATTTTAAGATAACCTCTTTGAAATATAGGAATATATCATTACAAAGTGCTTTTCTCGTCTCATCTTCAGATAAATCCTCGTATTTATCTATTGTAAGCATTTGGTCTATTATAAGTTTATCATCTTTTTTAAGGTATCTGTAAAATGATTTTAAGTTGCCACCTTCTATATTTTCTGAAAGGAAAAATCTAAGAATTGCGTCGATTGCAATATGACTATATTGGGGATCAAGAGTCGTTAGTTTGGTCGAATTTGATTCTTGCCAATCAAAATCGTTTAGGCCATCTATAATATAGTCTAAAATTTTTTGATTTTTAAATGCTGTTTCAGGTGTTCTACCTCCTTGCGATTGATATGTAATTCTTAAAAATAGTCCCATAATGAAATTAATTTATTTGTTATTATCGGTAATGGTTTGAAAAGGAACTCCGTTTAGGGGTTATCTTTTCTTGTTAGGTATCTGTAATTAAAACCTTTGTTCAAATTACATTTTTGTAGCATTCTATCCATTTTTTCATTTTCGACATTATTCTTTCTGAAATGGATATGGACTGATTGTATCTTAGGTAATTGAAGGAGCCTTTCAAAACTCTCAGTTGTTAGTCTCTGCAATTCCGTTGCACGGAAACAAACTAAATTATTCAATTCAAAGATTTGTTCAATACCATATTGTAAATTAGGACAACCATACAAATCTAATGCTTCTAAGTCTTTTAATATAGTCAGATTAGGAAGTGCTTGTATGTCATATATCCAATGTAATATCAATGCTTTCAAATAAATAAAACGAGAAATATATGAGAAGTCAGAGCATTTATTCTGCCTTTTCAGATAAAGGTATTCTATGTTAGGAAATTTATCGGGTAATACCTTTCCATTGATTAGTTTAGAATGTATCTCTAACATTCTAATATTAGCATTGTACTTCAATAATGAAGCGTCCAGTTCTTTGACAGACAGCACTTCTAATTTGGGTAATGTATTGATTATATCTGTTTG
The DNA here is from genome assembly GCA_018716295.1 of Candidatus Avimuribaculum pullicola. Lineage (GTDB taxonomy): Bacteria > Bacteroidota > Bacteroidia > Bacteroidales > Muribaculaceae > Avimuribaculum > Avimuribaculum pullicola. The sequence goes on along the minus strand of DVKC01000043.1, from coordinate 49,543 downwards.
TCTCTTATTCAATCCAACGCTATCCCCAAGTCTGAGAAAACGTAAATTAGGTAAATTGCTGACAGCCTCTAATGATATGGTTTTAGCAAAATATCCCAAAATACTAAAGTGAGTTAGCAATTTTGTATTTGCCAAAAAATCCAAAGATTTTATTACCTGATAAGGTTGTTCATAGTTTACCACAAGAAGTTGTTTTATATTAGGCAAGTAAGTAATAATATCAAGATTATAAATCAACTTCTCATTTTTGCAGAAGTCGCTAAAATCACAATACAGAACAATCCTAAAATCCTTTGTTGAAAGTAATTCATTGATAGCTTCCAATTGGATTTTCTGATAACCTTGCTTACATGGGAAACAAAGTTCTGTCTCCGGTATAAGGCTTCTTAATTCAGTAATATCTTGTTCTCTAATTTCTATCATGACTTGAGATTTAATGATACCTAATGGTTAGAAAGGAGCATCGTCAGATGCTATCTTTCGTTGTTACCGATATTTTTCCTTAATGTCTTACGGATAAAGTTATCCAAACCTTTGGAGTTATAGAATTTCCATGATGAATATGCTATCATATTACCTTCCGGATTTTGAGATACACTCCAATAATTCATACATTCTTTATCCACATATTCCTTAATTCTGATAATTTCTTCCAGCGATAAACTGCTTAATTGAACAAAATACTCGCCGGAATAATCTTTGTTGATAACTGATGTACTATCAACAGACTTGTTCATGTGTGTGATACAAGCATAAAGGGCATATCCTTTTGCTTCTTCAAGCCGTTCTCTATATGCAACCTTTTGCGTTGTACAACTTACGGTTACATAAAGTATGCACACTATTGTTATTATCATTTGTATATGCTTCATTTTATAACTTTATTCGTTGTCGGTAATTTGTTTATAAATACACCTGTAGGTATAGGATATTTCGATAACCGACACCCGGCAGGTGTGTTTCCTAATCTCTAATAGCTGCACCATACGAATCATCCAACGAATCAAGCGGGTTTGGAATTTTAGTTTTATGTGCATTCGAGGTATGAAGATATATGGCTGTGGTCTTTATATCATTGTGTCCAAGCAGTTCCTGTATCGTATGTAGGTCTGTCCCTTGTTCCAGCAGATGGGTCGCAAATGAATGGCGCAACATGTGTACATGTACCCGATGCTTGATGCCCGCACGTTGTGCGGCTTCTTTCAGCACTTTCACCAATGCGCTTGCCGAGTATGGTTCTTTGTGGTATTCCGCCGCTATGTAGGCAGGACCGTTGCCAGCCATTTCCACTTGAGCGGCTTGGGAGAGTAATAAGGCGACAGACGGGTTGCCCGAATAGTTTATCCAGATATAATCCGCACCATTCCTTATTTCCTTGAACAGAACGATGCTGCCTCGTTGTTTCTGAACCTTATCCATGCTGCTGAATGTTACTTCACGTGCACAAAGATAAGATAAAAACATTTATTTTTGAACGACCGTTCAAAAAAATAGGGCAAAAAATAATGTGATAAAAAGCTAAAATGTTTTCAGGCTTTCAGTAACGAATAAATGTAGCGGAAGTTTTCTTCAAGTTTGTCCACGTTCAAACCATTAAGGAACGCTTGCTCGTAGGACAGTCCGAAAAACATTTGTCTGAACATGGTCGCTGTTTTCTTCACGTCGGTGTCGCTCTTGATTTCACCGCTTTCTTTTGCTTTCCGTATGACTTTCTCCCACAGCTCATGGTCTTGGCAGAAAATCCTCTCGATTTTCTGTCTGATGCCCGGATAATACATGCGCACCTGTGACAGGAAATGAAAATAATAGAAGTTTGGGCAGCAATCGTTTGGGTTGAGGCTGTCGCCAACCAGTCCGACTATCCTTTTCATGGAAGCGTTCACCCCAGCCACGTATTGCCCGATAAATTCAGCCAGCGTATCGGCGGGAGCAGGGAACTTGTTTCCTGGTTCGTGCATTCGCAGCACATATTTGTCGGCCACAGCCATGAATAAGTCTAATTTATGTGGGAAATAATAGACGATGCCCGTTTTGGTTAGCCCGCAGGCTTTGGCAAGCGTGTTAATGCTTGCTTTCTCATAGTTCATTTTGAGAAATACCTCGAATGCTCGGTCAATTACTTCTTCACGATTTGTAATCATAGCGTCTTTTGTTCTTAATCTGATGCGAAGATACTAATTTTGTTTCAATTATTTGTATTACAGTGGTTTTTAGCATTCATCGCTCTGCCGGTGCTGTGCCGGAAATGCATGTTTGGTGTGGTGAAGGAAGACGATAATTGTTACAAATGTGTGAAAATCAATGAATTAATCTTGCGGTGGAGAATTGTGGAAGAAAATTTTGGAGATTTAGAAAATTGTAGTAACTTTGCAGTGCAAAAACAGAAATTGCAGGGCGTTTAGCTCAGCTGGTTCAGAGCATCTGCCTTACAAGCAGAGGGTCGGCGGTTCGAATCCGTCAACGCCCACGAAATTGATATTAAGGCTACCTTATAATATGAGGCAGCCCTAATTTTTTTAGAAGTTGTTTGGATTTTGCCAAGAATGTTTTGTGAAGATGCTTATCCTGCTTTGGTGCGGAGTAAAGGTATTGTAGCAGGGTGCATTGAATCAATGTTCAAAATAGCTTGTTTTGTGCTGGCAAATTTAAATTGGCTTTTGTGGTATTTGAGAGATTCCCGGCGCGATGGCGCGGCGTGTGATATATGGCGACCTGTTTAATTGTTCAATCCTTGTATTAATGAAGTTCAAGATTGCCACACCTTTGTTGAATTGCACAGTGGCTGCTGCCGATGGCGGTGGCGGTTGTGTCTATCCGTCGCCCGATACGGCGAGTGAGGATAGCCGCTTTTTTGCCGTGTGTGATGTGTGTGGCTGCCATGGAGCCGACGAGGTGGCGACAAGGGCTGTGTATCATGCTGTGTGCGACACGGTAAGTGCGGGATTTGATGCCGACAAGCCGTTTGATTGCAAGGTGTTCGACGAGGCTTTGCATTCGGCTGGCGATGTGCTTGATTCGTTGGGCGTGGCTGGCGGGCAATGTGGCGGTGGCGTTTCGCTTGCAGTAGCGTTGCTGCATCGCGGTGGGTGTTTTTTTGCCTCTACTGGCGGGGCGCAAGCAATGCTCGTAAGGCCTGGTAGCGGAATTGTGTACCGTTCGCCCGGTAGTTGCGGAAGTTCGGTGCTTGGCGATGGCGGCAAAGTGCATTTGCAAGATGCGTCGCTTAAAAATCTCACCGATTTACAGGCTGGCGATTACATATATTTGAGCAAGGGGCGTGCTGGCATTATGGCCGATGAGGAGATTGTGTCGCTGTTGGGCGATGCGGCCATTGGCGATGGTGAAAAATTGCAGCGGTTGGTCTATGCTTCGGTTGGCAGTGCCTGTCGTTGCGAATGCCTGGTGCGCATAACTGATGTGCAGTGCGACGATGATGCTGTGGCGGATGCCGGCAAGATGCAGGCAGTGGCGGGATCGTCGGTGGAAGTGCCGCGTCGAGGTGCTTGGCAAATGTGCATGGTGGTGATTCTCATCGTGCTTTTGCTGTTAATAGTGTTTGCTTTCGTGTTGAGTGTAATCGGTCGATAGGGGCAATAATAATTCTTCCATTTACATTTACGTTTACCACGAATTTGCAGAAAGGCGATATTTGGCTGCGATTTCGGGGCATAAGGTGCATTGTGTGTGAAAAATTGACAAATATTAAGGTTGATATTTTTCGGGTAAATAGAAAAACATTAGTATATTTGCACATCAAAAATACCGCGTTCGTGATCGCTCGATGTGTCACTACTGCACTTGAGTGTTTTTTAACGTGTTGTATTGTGAAAATACACTTAAATGACTTATACCTGTGCAAAAAAGGAATGACATATCACTATCCAATACATGCCGCAATCGACATGGGCATCGGTATATGCCAAATGAGCCTCGGCAAGCAGCGTATGAGGCCGGCACTAAAGTGGAAAGACGAGATGGGCAGCAATAGTCACAGTCGCCACACAAGTCGGGCGATGTGCAATCAGGTGCTCATCTTTTTGTGTTTTTTCTGTAGTGTCAAGAGAAAAGTGAAATATAAATATTGAAAGTAATATATAAATATGGAATTATCAGTATTCGGTATTCAAAGTACGACGTTGATGGTCGTAGCACTGTTGACGGGAATAGGGCTTGTCGCCGCGGCATTAATAATAGCGCGGTTGATTTCGCCTCGTTCATTCTCATTGCAAAAAGGTGAGCCATATGAGTGTGGTGTGGAAACACGAGGTGAAAGCATGGTGCAATTCAAGGTAGGGTATTACCTGTTTGCAATCTTGTTCCTTATGTTTGACGTGGAGACCGTCTTCCTCTTCCCTTGGGCTGCTGTTTGCCGTAGCCTTGGCCCTAATGGACTGTTGAGCGTATTGGTATTTTTGGTAGTATTGATTTTGGGCCTTGCATACGCTTGGCGGAAAGGAGCATTGCAATGGAAGTGAATATAAAAAGCATGAAGCGTGAAGACTTCAAGGATAACGAATATATTGATAAACTTGTCGAAGAACTCAATGCCAGCGGAACGAATGTGGTAGTTGGCCAGTTTGACAAGCTCATCAACTGGGGACGTGCCAATTCGCTATGGCCGTTGTGCTTTGGCACCAGTTGCTGCGCTATCGAGTTCATGCACCTCGGTGCAGCCCGCCACGACATGGCACGTTTCGGCTTTGAGGTGGCACGCAACTCGGCTCGCCAGGCCGATTATATAATGGTGCAAGGTACCATAGTACACCGCATGGCACCGGCACTTGTTCGCTTGTGGGAACAGCTTGCCGAACCAAAGTATGCAATAGCTTGCGGCGGTTGCGCTGTTTCGGGCGGTCCGTTCAAGGGGTCGTATTGCGTGGTTGACGGTGTTGACAAGTTGATACCTATCGACGTTTATATCCCGGGTTGTCCGCCGCGTCCCGAGGCCATGTTCTATGGCCTGATGCAGTTGCAGCGCAAGATCAAGGTTGAACGTTTCTTCGGCGGTGTCAATCGCCAGGAAAAATTAAATGATTTCCTTGCCGAGCATCCCGAGAAATCAGAGTCTATGAGATAATCGCATGGGCTGTTGGAAGAAGAAAGGAATTATAAAAGTATAACGAATATATTACACATTATATATAATGGCAAATATACAAGAAACAATCAGCCAACTTTGCCCTACGGCGACATTCGAGCAGGGCGAGGAATTGCGTGTGACGGTCGATGACAAGCAGTGGCATGGGCTCGCCACGCAGTTGAAAGAGAATGCTGATTTGGGATTTGATTATCTCGTGGGCATCATCGGTTGCGATTGGAAAGAGTCGTTGGGGTGCATTTACTATTTCACTTCGACAAAGACACAAGAGCACTTGATGGTGAAAGTGGCCACTACCGACCGCGAACACCCCATGTTGCATAGCGTGAGTGACTTGTGGAAAGTGGCTTTGTTCCACGAAAGGGAAGTGTATGACTTCTATGGCATTGTATTCATAGGTCACCCAGATATGCGTCGCCTTTTCTTGCGTACCGACTGGGTGGGATACCCATTGCGCAAGGATTATGATGCCAATCCCGAGTTGAACCCAGTGCGGCTTAACCAGGAACCCGATGAAGATGCCACTGCCACTTATGTGGAAGAGGCCGACGGGAAAGTGAAGAAAATCGACGGCAGAGTGTTTGCCGATGAAGAATATGTGGTGAACTTCGGCCCGCAGCACCCATCCACCCACGGTGTGATGCGCTTGCGTGCAAGCATCGATGGCGAAACCATCTTAAAGGTTGACCCGATGTGTGGCTATATCCACCGAGGCATAGAAAAACTGTGTGAGTCGAAGACCTATCCGCAGACACTGATGTTTACCGACCGTATGGACTATATGTCGGCACATCAGAACCGCCATTGCTTGTGCTTGTGTATTGAAAAGGCACTGGGTATCGAGGTGCCCCGCCGCGCACAGATTATCCGCGTGATGATGGATGAGTTGATGCGCCTTTCGTCACACTTGCTGTCGTATGGCTGTATGACTATGGATATGGGTGCTACGACAGCATTCTTCTATGGTTTCCGTGAACGTGAAGAAATACTTGATATATTTGAAAAGACGTGTGGCGCACGCATGTCGTTGCATTACAATGTGATTGGCGGCGTTGTTGCCGATGTTCATCCCGATTTTGTAAAGGATGTCCGTGCAATATGCAGCATCATGCCAGAGCGTCTGAAAGAGTACCACAAACTATTCACTGGCAATGTGATTGCGCAGAACCGTACCAAGGGCGTAGGCGTGCTCACCAAGGAAGATGCTATCAGTTACGCGGTTACAGGCCCGTCGGGACGTGCAACAGGATGGCATTGCGACGTGCGTAAAACTGCCCCCTACTCGATATATAATGAACTCGACTTTGAGGAAATCACCGAAACTGCTGGCGACAGCTTTGCCCGCTACATGGTGAGAATGCGCGAGATTGAGCAGTGCGTCAAATTGCTTGAACAGTTGTGCGACATGCTTGAAAAAGAGCCTGGTAACGACTATATCGCCCCGAAAGTGCCGAAGATTATCAAGTTGCCCGCAGGAAGCTGGTTCCAGCAAGTCGAGGCAAGCCGTGGCGCATTCGGCGTGTATATTGAAAGCACAGGAGAGAAAAATCCTTATCGTATGCACTTCAACAGCCCGTGCTTGAACCTTGTAGGGTCGGTTGACAAGGCGTGCAGCGGATATAAGATTGCCGACTTGATTACTATCACAGCATCGCTTGACTATGTAATCCCCGACATTGACCGTTAACAATATTATTCACGAAATTAAAACACACGAGATATTATTATGTTCGACTTTGGTTCAATAACAACATGGTTTGACAATCTGTTGGAGAGCGTGATGCCATCATGGGCAGCCACAGTGATTGAATGTGTCATAATTGGCGTGGTACTGTTGCTGGTCTATGCTTTGTTGGCGATATTCTATATTTTCTATGAGCGCAAGTTGTGTGCTTGGTTCCAGTGCCGCCTTGGCCCTATGCGTGTAGGCCCGTGGGGTATCTTGCAAGTGTTTGCCGACATGTTTAAGATCCTTATCAAGGAGCTTATACGTCTTGAAAATATCGACCGTTTCTTGTTTGCCCTTGCACCTTATTTGGTGATAATTGCTTCGGTTGTAAGTTTCTCGGTATTGCCATGGGGCAACGGGTTGCAAGTCATTGACTTCAACATAGGTGTGTTCTTCATGATTGCCGCTTCGTCGCTTGGCGTGCTTGGCATCTTGCTTGCCGGCTGGTCGAGTAACAACAAGTACACCCTTATCGGTGCAATGCGTAGTGGCGCACAGATGATTAGCTACGAGTTGTCGGTAGGTTTGTCGATAATGACAATTGTGGTGCTTGCTGGCACGATGTCGGTTACTGAACTGGTAGCCGCCCAGGCCGACGGCTGGTTTCTGTTCAAGGGGCATATATCGGCAGTGATTGCATTTATCATATATCTCATAGCAGCTACGGGTGAAACCAACCGTGGCCCGTTTGACCTTCCCGAAGCTGAGCATGAGTTGACGGCAGGTTACCACACCGAGTATTCGGGTATCCACTTCGGCTTCTTCTATCTTGCCGAGTATCTTAACCTGTTTATCGTTTCGGGCATAGCTTCGCTCATGTTCCTTGGCGGCTGGATGCCGTTGCATGTGCCAGGCTGGGATGGGTTCAACATGGTTATGGATTATATTCCATCGGTTGTGTGGTTCCTTGGCAAGGCATTCTTCATCTCGTTCATCATCATTTGGTTCAAGTGGTCGTTCCCGCGTGTGCGCATCGACCAGTTGCTGGCATTGGAATGGAAATACCTCATGCCGATAGGCTTGTTCAACCTCGTGTTGATGACCTTGCTGGTAGTTTATGGGCTGCATTTCTAATAAAGAAATTACCTAACCTTTAAAATATTAGAGACTTAAATTTAGACCTAAATTAATTACTTATGAGCGGATATTGTGGAAAAATAGCGCAAGTAATAGGTCCAGTGGTGGACGTTACCTTTGAAGGCGAAGGCAACAACGTCCCCCCCATCTACACGGCACTCAAAGTGAAGCGTGATGATGGCAGCGACTTGTTGCTTGAGATCGAACAGCACATAGGGGAGGACACTGCCCGCTGTGTAGCTATGGACAGTACCGACGGATTACAAAGAGGGATGAAAGTGGAAGACACTGGTTCGTCGCTCTCGGTACCCACAGGTAGCCAGGTCAAGGGTCGCTTGTTGAATGTAATGGGCAGCCCTATCGACCACCTTGCACCCTTAACGGGTGAAGCCCGCCGCCCAATCCACCAACCTGCTCCGGAATTTGCCGACCTGTCGATTTCCAGTGAGATACTCTACACTGGTATCAAGGTTATCGACTTGCTTGAGCCTTATTCCAAGGGCGGTAAAATCGGTTTGTTTGGTGGCGCGGGAGTAGGAAAGACTGTGCTCATCATGGAGATGATTCACAACATCGCGCACGGCCACAATGGCTTTTCGGTGTTCACTGGTGTTGGTGAACGTACCCGCGAGGGCAACGACTTGCTGCGCGAAATGATTGAAAGCGGAGTTATCAAGTATGGCGACAAGTTCAAGGAAGGCCTTGAAAAAGGCGAATGGAACCTTGCCGACGTTGACATGAACGAGGTCAACTCTTCACAGGCAACACTCGTGTTTGGGCAGATGAATGAACCACCGGGCGCGCGTCTGCGCGTGGGACTTGCAGGATTGACGGTAGCCGAGCAATTCCGCGACCAAGATGGCGGTGGCAAGGAAATCTTGCTTTTCATCGACAACATTTTCCGTTTTACCCAAGCAGGTTCGGAGGTTTCGGCGTTGCTTGGACGTATGCCTTCGGCAGTGGGTTACCAGCCGACGCTGGCATCGGAGATGGGTGCTTTGCAAGAGCGTATCACCTCGACCAAGCAGGGTAGTATCACATCGGTACAGGCTATCTACGTGCCAGCCGACGACTTGACCGACCCGGCACCTGCCACAACGTTCAGCTTCCTTGATGCGACCACGGTACTTAGCCGTAAGATTGCCGAACTTGGTATTTATCCGGCTGTTGACCCGCTTGATTCCACTTCACGTATTCTTGACCCGCATATCATAGGTGAAGAACACTACCAAGTGGCCCAAGCTGTAAAACAGTTGTTGCAGAAGTACAATGAATTGCAAGACATCATCGCAATCTTGGGCGTAGATGAATTGTCCGACGACGACAAGCTCGTTGTAGCTCGTGCCCGTCGTGCCCAGCGTTTTCTCTCGCAGCCATTCTTTGTGGCCGAGCAGTTCACCGGGCTTCCTGGCGTAATGGTGCCGCTTAGCGAAACCATACGCGGCTTCAAGATGATACTCAATGGCGAAGTGGACGAATATCCCGAACAAGCTTTCCTCAACGTCGGTACGATTGACGAGGCTATCGAAAAGGGTAAGAAGCTGCTTGCCGAGGTAGGGTAGAAGTCTTCATGCAATATATGAGTTAACCAATTAACAAACGATTATTATGACACTGAAGATAATATCGGCTGAGAAGGTGGAATACACGGGCGAGGTAGAGGCCGTGACCATGCCAGGTGTGCAAGGCTTGTTTACCGTGCTCGACCACCACGCCGCGATGATTTCGGCACTCGCTGCTGGCAAGCTCCTGTATGGTGCTGTCAATGGTGAGAAGGAATCACGCGACATCAAGGGCGGTATTGCGGATATCAACAATAATGTTGTGTCGGTGTGCATATATTAATTCCATGCTTTGAACTATGAAGAAGGTACTAACCATATTGTCGCTCGTACTGCTGTTTTTCGTCACAAGCGCGCCTGTAGCGTTGGCGCAGGAAGGTGGCGATGGCGGCGAGTCGAGTGCCATCAATCCCAAGGAGATTATCTTCGAACACCTTGGCGACGGTTATGGCTGGGAAGTGCCGTTTTCTCATTCGCACCGTATCCCGTTGCCGGTGATTGTGCGCGATTATGAGGGTGGCTGGCACTTGTTCAGTTCTTCGAGGCTCATGCACGGTGGCGAATACGAAGGGTTTAAGATTGCCGAGGGTGGCGATTACAACGGCAAGGTCGTTGGCGAGCGTCCCGATGGCAATGGCGGCGTGGTTCAATACCGTCCGCTCGACCTGTCGATAACCAAGAACGTAGCAGCCTTGATAATATCGGCACTTGTGGTGGCCCTGATGGCTTTTTGGCTTGTGGGGTGGTACAAACGCAATGGAATGAAAGCTCCGCGCAGAGGGTTGGGTGCGTTTGAAGTGACTGTGGCTTACATCTATGATGGAGTGATAAAGCCCACACTTGGCGCAAAGGCAAAGAAATTTGCCCCTTACCTGCTCACCGTGTTCTTTTTTATCCTCACGATGAACTTGCTCGGGCTGATAGTTATATTCCCCGGCGGTGCCAACCTGACGGGCAACCTTGCCGTGACACTGGTATTGTCGATTTTCACTTTCTTGTTGACCAACTTGTTTGGCACCAAGCATTATTGGAAAGACATCTTTTGGCCCGATGTGCCTTGGTGGCTTAAGGTGCCAGTGCCGATGATGCCCGTAATCGAGCTCTTCGGTATATTCACCAAGCCAGCTGCATTGACGGTGCGTCTGTTTGCCAACATGATGGGTGGTCACATGATAGTGATAGTGTTGACATTGTTGATATTCATATTTACCGCAATCGGCGGTCTTGCAATAGGTGGAGTTACGACAGTTGTGTCGATGGCTTTCTCAGTGTTCATGCTGTTGATCGACACACTTGTGAGCTTTATCCAAGCCTATGTGTTCACTATGCTTTCCACGCTGTTCATCTCATTGGCCCAGGCTGGAGGCGAGCATGAAGAAGCGGTGACCGAGGCAAAATAATCACTTATAAACCAATGGGTTCGGCTAATGACATTAATTATAGTATCTGTCAAGAGCAGAACCCGAAAAACAGAAAAAAGAAAAATAAAAACATTAACTTAAAAAACTTATAACTATGTTAGGAATGATTTTAGCGTTGGAAGGATTGGTTGGTCTTGGCGCTTGCATCGGCGCCGCAGTAGCAGCAATCGGAGCAGGTATCGGTATCGGTAAGATCGGCGCATCGGCAATGGAAGCTATTGCCCGTCAACCAGAATCGACTGGCGACATCCGCAGTAACATGATTGTAATCGCAGCCCTCGTTGAAGGTGTTGCCCTGTTTGCTGTGATCGTTTGTATCCTTTCATTGTTCCTCTAAAAACTCGTGATAGATGGAACTGTTCACGCCCGAATTGGGCTTGGTGTTTTGGATGTTCGTTTTCTTTGCCATCCTGTTTTTCATATTGGCAAAGTTTGCATGGCCTTATATCATCAAGAGTCTTGAAGAACGAGGCGACTTGATCGACAAGGGTGTGCTTTATGCCAGGAATGCAAAGGAGCAATTGGACAATGCCAAAGCCGAAGCCCAGAAGTATGTTGCTGAAGCCCAAAAGCAACAAGCCGACATATTGCGTGACGCAGCCAAGATGAAGAGCCAAATCATCGAAGAGGCCAAGGCGGCCGCTCAGGAAGAGGCTAAAAAAGTAATGGACGCTGCCAAACTTGCAATCGAGCAAGCACGCAAAGAGTCGGAATTGCAGTTCCGCAACGAGGTGAGCAGCTTTGCACTTTCCATCGCCGAAAAGATGATTAAGAAGAACATGGAAGGCGACAAGGCGCAAGCCGAATTGGTGAACAAATTGTTGAACGAGGTTGAAAATAAAAACTAACAGGTTATGAACGACGGATTAATTGCACGCCGATATGCCAAGGCTTTCTTGAAATATGCCGAAGAAAAAAATGCGGCAGAGCAGGCTTACGGCCAAATGAGGCAGCTCGATGAGGCTTATGCCGCACAGGCTAAGCTGAAGAAGGCGGTGGGCAACCGTTTTATCTCCAATGCCGACAAGGAGCGTCTGCTGCTTGTCGCTGCGGGGGCTAAGCCAGGCGATTGCTTGGCAAAGTTCATAAAACTTGTTATAAGTCACAACCGCGAGGGTTTCATGCGTGAGATGTCGAAGGCTTACCAGGGATTGTACCGTGAAGCCAACAACATCGTGCAAATTGAAATAGTTACGGCTGCGGAAATGCCCGCCGCCACCCTGAAGAGATTGACCGACGTGGTGAAAGACAAGCTTGCCGGGAAGCAAATAGAGGAAACACACCGCATCGACCCGAGCCTGATTGGCGGGTTTGTGATTCGCGTGGATACCGTGCAGCTTGATGCGTCGATTAAGAACGAACTGAAGAAATTGCGATTAAAACTCCTTAAAAATTAAATATGATAGACCCAAGTGAAATATCAGAAATATTGAAGAGCCAGCTCGAAGAAGTCCAAGGCAAAATGGACTTTGAGGAGGTGGGAACCGTGCTTGAGGTAGGAGATGGAGTTGCACACGTGTATGGCTTGGACAATGTCAAAGCCAACGAGTTGGTGGAATTTGAGAACGGTACCAGTGGCGTTGCCATGAACCTTGAGGAAAGCAACGTGGGCGTTATCTTGCTTGATAATGTCAACTCGATTTCCGAAAACATGACGGTGCGCCGCACGGGCAACATCGCGTCGATTCCTGTCGGCGAGGGGTTGCTGGGCCGTGTAATCAATATACTTGGCGAACCTGTTGACGGTCGTGGCCCCATCGAGGGTGACATGATAAGGATGCCGCTTGAGCGCAAGGCTCCGGGTGTCATATTCCGCCAGCCGGTGAAGCAGCCATTGCAGACTGGTATCAAGGCCATCGACTCGATGGTGCCAATAGGTCGTGGCCAGCGTGAGCTTATCATTGGCGACCGCCAGATAGGCAAGACTGCCATTGCCATCGATACCATCATCAACCAGCGTTCGGAGTATGAGGCTGGACGCCCGGTATATTGCATCTATGTTGCAATAGGGCAGAAGGCTTCGACCGTTGCTCAGACTGTCAACGAGCTGCGTGAGCATAACGCCCTCGACTATACTGTGGTGGTTGCAGCCACGGCTGCCGACTCGGCTGCCATGCGCTATTACGCGCCGTTTGCTGGCGTGGCCATCGGTGAATATTTCCGCGACTCGGGACGTGATGCCCTTATCATTTATGACGACTTGTCGAAGCAAGCTGTCGCCTACCGCGAAATATCGCTTATCTTGAAACGCCCCTCGGGACGTGAAGCTTACCCTGGTGATATTTTCTATCTGCACAGCCGTTTGCTCGAACGTGCAGCCAAGATTATTGAAAACGACGAGGTGGCAAAGGACATGAACGACCTTCCTGAGGTGATGAAGCCATTGGTGAAAGGTGGTGGTTCGCTCACGGCGCTTCCTATCATTGAAACGCAAGCAGGCGACGTGTCGGCCTATATCCCGACAAACGTGATTTCTATCACCGACGGGCAGATATTCCTTGAAACAGGCTTGTTCAACCGAGGCATACGACCTGCCATCAACGTGGGTATATCGGTGTCGCGTGTTGGTGGTAATGCCCAAATCAAGTCGATGAAGAAAGTGGCTGGTACGCTCAAGATTGACCAGGCGCAGTTCCGCGAGTTGGAATCGTTCACCAAGTTTGGCGGCGACCTCGATGCAGTTACGGCCCGCACTATTGATAAAGGACGCAAGAATGAGCAATTGCTTATCCAGCCCCAGTATTCGCCAATGAGCGTTGAGGAGCAGGTGGCAGTAATCTATTGCGGTACCCAGGGCTTGCTTGAGAAAGTGCCGATGGACAAGGTGGCCGAATTTGAGAAGCTGTTCTTGCAGTTGCTCAAGACGAAGCACCAAGCCGACGTGCTCGACGTGTTGAAGAGTGGCGTAATCAACGATGATGTGAAAGCCAAGTTGACTGCTGCTGCCCGAGATATTACAAGTAAGTACAGTGTTTGAAAATAACGGCAAATGGCAACATTACGAGAATTAAAAGGTAGAATCGGCTCGGTAGCATCGACCGAGAAAGTCACCAGCGCGATGAAGATGATTTCATCGGCCAAGATGCATAAAAGCGAGCAGGCACTCAAGCGGCTCGTGCCGTTCCGTAGCCAGATACAGACGGTTATGGGGCACTTGCTCGAAGCCGGTGGTGAATATAGTTCGCCACTGATTGAAGTTCGTGATGTTAAGCGACTGTCGATTGTTGTTTTTGGTTCGGATGATGGATTGTGTGGTGCGTACAACATCAACACTTTCAAGGGGCTTGTGAAGCTTATCGCCGATAGCCGCGCACAGTATGGCCAGGGAGTGGAAATCACTATCTATCCCGTCGGTAAGAAGATGGCGCGTGCTGTGAAAAAGCTGGCCGATGGCGACAGCCATCTGGCGGCAGCCGATGCGGGTATCAATACTCGCAGCAATTCGGCCGAAATAAGCGATTTCACCGAGAAGATGAAAAACCTCTTCTTGCGCGACCAAGCCGACAAGGTGGAGATTTTGTATATGCACTACGTGACTCCGAGTCGCCAAGTGATGAAAATCGACCAGTTGCTACCCGTTAGCCAAGAGGCATTAGCCGCCGCAAGCGGGGAGGCCGCCGGCACGAAGCCGAAGAATGCCAATGCACCGTGCATCTTCGAGCCCGATGCCAACTCTATTTTCAACGCCGTCCTACCGCTCTATATCAACTCGGTAATCCAAGAGGTTTGTACCGAGAATAATGCATCGGAAGCTGCGGCACGTGTCATGGCGATGCAAACCGCCAACGACAATGCACAGAAGTTGCTCGAAGAATTGCAACTTGAATATAACAAGTTGCGTCAGCAAGGCATCACCACCGAGCTGCTTGACATATTGGGCGGACAGGTAGAAAGATAAACAAACTGCAATGCTGCAACGCGGAGGCGCACTTGTATTGTGTGCCTCCGAGGGGCAGCTTGTTAAAAACCTCTTGAGGCAAAAATGGGAAATTGCCAGCATGTAGCGGCGCAAAATCTGTCGTGCAAGCCAAGGCAATTACTTTAAAAAGATATTAAGCGAAGAAAGGAAGTAAACATACCGGGCTTCCTGATTCATGCTCTAAACAAATAACATAATTTTGTTCCGGTATCATTTTATATATGATTTGACTTATCTATGACTATCAAAGATTATTTCTCATCTCTCTTCAAAGGGACCTGGAGTCTGCTGCAAGGCATGCAAGTGACGGGAAAGGAGCTTGTGACCCCGAAAATAACGAAACAATACCCCGAGAATCGCGATAGCTTGGTAATCCCCGAGCGGTTCAGGGCCACATTGAAGTTCGTTTATGATTCAGAAGGCAATCACAAGTGTATAGCTTGTGGGTTATGTCAAATGAATTGTCCCAACGGCACAATCCACATAGACACCAAGATGGTGGAAATGCCCGACGGGAAGAAAAAAAGGAAACTGGACAAATATATGTATGACTTGGGAAGCTGCACGTTCTGCCAGTTGTGCGTGTTGTCGTGTCCGCATGGCGCGATAGAGTTCAGCAACGACTTTGAGCAAGCCGTCTTCACGCGCGACAAACTTGTGCAGCAATTGAATTACCTGCCCGAGAAAGAGCCAGCTCCAGCTCCTGCGGCGGCCGCTAATGGTGACGCTACCAAAATAGAAAAATAAATAGAACTAAATAAATTATGGAATCATTAGGAAGTATAATTGCGTATTTCATAATTGCAATTGCAATTATCGTGTTCTCGGTACTGGCAGTCACCTCGGGCAAGATTTTGCGTGCGGCAACGTATCTGTTATTTGTGCTGTTTGCCACAGCTGGCATTTATTTCCAGATTGGCTACGAATTTCTCGGTGCAGTGCAGATAGCTGTGTATGCTGGCGGCATCATGGTGCTGTTTGTATTCTCCATTTTACTGACACACAAGCCAGGAGCCAACGCTCCGCGCTTGGAAAGCCACAAGCGGTGGCTGGGATTGAGCGCGGCACTGCTTGGTGCTGGTGTGTGCCTTTATTCATTGTTTGAATACGGCTCGATGATGATGAGCAAGATGCCGAGCGATTTCGACATCAACATTCACCAGATTGGCCAGGCGTTGCTTAGCACCGACAAGTTTGGATACCTGTTGCCGTTCGAGGCTATCAGCATCCTGTTGTTGGCATGTATAATCGGCGGTGTGGTAATCGCCCGTAAACGATAACACAGGAGGAAGCGAATTATGGAATTTACAGTTTTGATGTATTTGGTTCCAGCCATGATAATGTTTGGCTGTGGAATTTATGGGTTCATCACCCGTAAGAATATGATAGCAATATTGATTTCGCTCGAATTGATGCTCAATGCGGTAGATATCAATTTTGCAGTGTTTAACCGCTTCTTGTTCCCTGGGCAGATGGAAGGCATGTTCTTTTCGCTGTTTGCCATTGGCTTGGCTGCTGCCGAGACGGCTCTCGCCATAGCCATTGTCATCAATGTTTACCGTGCCGTGAGGAATGTGGATATTCGACAACTTACTAAAATGAAATTTTAAGTTCTATGGAATTATCATATACAGTTCTCGTTTTGATAATCCCCGTGTTCATGTTCCTGTTCTTGGGAATTGTAGGGGTTAAGTTAAGTAAGAAGACCGCCGGGCTGTTGGGTACGTTGGCGATGGGTGTTACCACGGTAATTGCCTATGCTGCGGCTCTCACTTATTTCTTCGGCACAGGTCAAGACCAAGTGGTTGACGGGGTGCGCCAACAATTGACGGTGCTCGACATCACTTGGCTTGAGTTTACCAAAAACTTGGTGATAAAGATTGGTGTCCTTCTCGACCCGATTTCGGCAATGATGCTTATTGTCATTTCCACGGTATCGTTTATGGTGCATCTTTACAGCCTTGGTTATATGGACGGTGAAAAAGGCTTCCAGCGTTATTATGCTTTCTTGTCGTTGTTCACCTTCTCGATGCTTGGGCTTGTACTCGCCACCAACATTTTCCAGATGTATATCTTCTGGGAGCTTGTGGGTGTGTCGTCCTATTTGCTTATCGGATTTTATTATACATTGCCTGCTGCCGTTTCGGCGTCGAAAAAGGCGTTTATCGTCACTCGTTTTGCCGACCTCGGTTTCTTGGTGGGTATTTTGATTTTGTCGTTCTATACCGACACATTCGACTTCATTACGCTTACGAGCGATCCGCAAGCAGCCATTTCTACTGCCGGAGGTGCTACGTTCCTTGGCTGTTCGGTCATGACATGGGCATTGACACTCATCTTCATGGGTGGCGCAGGTAAGTCGGCAATGTTCCCATTGCACATTTGGCTTCCCGATGCAATGGAAGGCCCTACGCCAGTGTCGGCACTTATCCATGCCGCCACGATGGTTGTGGCAGGTGTTTACCTTGTGGCACGCATGTTCCCAGTTTATGCTGTTGACGGCGTGGCTCTTGATATAATCACTGTGGTCGGTGCGTTCACTGCGTTTTATGCTGCGGCTGTGGCATGTGTACAGAGCGATATCAAGCGTGTGCTTGCATTCTCGACCATTTCGCAGATCGCATTCATGATAACTTCGCTGGGTGTCGCAAGCCCCGAGTTCCACCACGGTGTTGGGTATATGGCTTCGATGTTCCACTTGTTCACCCACGCTATGTTCAAGGCATTGCTCTTCTTGTGTGCAGGTGCTATAATACATGCCGTGCACAGCAATGAGATGTCGGCTATGGGTGGCTTGCGCAAGTATATGCCGATTTGCCACATTGCATTCCTCATAGGTTGCTTGGCAATTGCAGGTATCCCGCCGTTTGCCGGATTCTTCAGTAAGGACGAGATTCTTGTAGCCGCATACGGCAACAGCCCATTATGGGGTGTTTGGTTGTCGGTTGTTGCTGGTATGACGGCATTCTATATGTTCCGCCTCTATTATAAAATTTTCTGGTGGAACAATCCCGATTATGGGCACCATGCTCCGCACGAAGCCCCGATGACGATGACATTCCCGTTGATATTCCTCGGACTGGTATCGATTGTGGCAGGTTTCATCCCATTCGGTAGCTTGGTGACTTTGGATCGTGGCAATCACCCAATCGAAATGGATTGGACTGTTGCTGGGACAAGCGTGGTCATAGCACTTGTAGGTATCGGGCTCGCCACGGTTATGTACCGCAAGGAGAACGACATCCCCGAGCGTCTTGCCAACCAGTTCCGCGGCTTGTGGACTGCTGCTTATCATCGATTCTACATGGACGAACTTTACCAGTTCATCACGCATAAGATAATTTTCGCCCGCATCAGCAAGCCTATTGCTTGGTTTGACCGCCGCATCATCGACGGAACCATGGATTTGCTGGCCAACGTCACCAATTCGGCATCGTTTGCTGTTCGCCGTATGCAGAGTGGCAGTGTGCAGACCTATGTGTGGTTCTACCTCGTTGGTGCAGTTGCAGTGGCTGTGATAACCATTATATGTCTAATTTAATCGTGCAACGGTTACGATCCAGATAAACAACGAATATGATTTGGTCTAATATATTAATCTATTTTGTTATAATCCCGCTCTTGATGCTGGGTGGGTTGGCTTTTTGCAAGAACATTAAGCAAGTACGTGCCGTTGCAACTGTAGGAGCAACAGCGTTGATGGCTCTTGCCATCTATCTTGTAGTGGAATTCCTTGGGCTTCGAGCCGCAGGGAATGATGCCGAGATGTTATTCACCGAGGGTGCTATGATGTGGTTTGAACCACTTAACATTCACCTTGCGCTCGGTGTTGACGGTATATCGGTGGTGATGATTCTCTTGTCGGCATTCATCGTGTTTGCTGGCGTATTTGCCTCATGGAAGATGGATCCGCTACCAAAGGAATTTTTCATGTGGTTCTGCCTGTTGTCAACGGGTGTGTTTGGCTTCTTCATTTCGATTGACATGTTCACAATGTTCATGTTCTATGAAGTGGCACTTATCCCGATGTACCTGCTTATCGGTGTTTGGGGCAGTGGCAACAAGATGTATTCGGCGATGAAATTGACGCTCATGCTTATGGGTGGTTCGGCATTCTTGATGCTTGGCATCTTGGGTATATATTTCCACTCGGCACCCGCGGGGGAACCGTTGACGATGAACATACTTGAAATTGCGAGCAACAACGCCGTGCCTCATTCGTGGCAATATTTCTTGTTCCCGATGACGTTTGTTGGCTTCGGTGTGCTTGGCGCAATGTTCCCGTTCCATACTTGGTCGCCCGATGGTCACGCATCAGCCCCGACGGCTGTGTCGATGCTCCACGCTGGCGTGCTTATGAAGCTTGGTGGTTATGGTTGCTTCCGCATCGCCATTTTCTTGATGCCGTATGCAGCCAACGAACTTGCGTGGATATTCCTCACATTGACTGGTATCAGTGTCGTTTACGGTGCTTTCAGTGCATGTGTGCAGACCGACCTCAAGTATATCAACGCTTATTCGTCGGTGAGCCACTGTGGTATGGTGCTTTTTGCAATCTTGATGCTTAACACTACAGCCATGACTGGTGCCGTGTTGCAAATGCTCTCGCACGGCTTGATGACGGCATTGTTCTTTGCCTTGATTGGTATGATATATGGCCGTACCCACACTCGCGACATACGCAAGATGGGCGGCTTGATGCAGATAATGCCTTTCTTGGGCGTTGGCTATGTGATTGCAGGTCTTGCTTCGCTTGGTTTGCCAGGCTTGAGCGGTTTCGTTGCCGAAATGACGATATTCGTCGGTTCGTTCCAGCATGCCGATATGTTCCACCGCGTGTTTACTATCGTTGCTTGCTGCTCAATAGTGATAACGGCAGTTTACATCTTGCGTGTTGTAGGCAAGCTCCTTTTTGGTGCAGTACAAGACGAGCATCACCGCACGCTCACCGATGCCGAGTGGCATGAACGCCTCTCGACGGTGACGCTGATTCTTGCGGTAGCTGCAATAGGTTGCTTCCCTAACTTCTTCAGTTCAATAATAACCGAGGCAGCCGAGCCGATAATGAAATTGTTTGCATAACTCACCGAAGTGTTGAATCTTGATAAATAGAAATTAGAAACAATGGATTATTCACAATTTTTATATATGCCGCAAGAATTAGGATTGTTGGTCGTATTCTTGCTTGTGTTTTTGTTCGACACTTTTGCCCCTCGCCGCTGTCAGTCGTCACTGCCAGTGCTGACTGTCGTGCTGTTTGGCATCTTCACGGTGTGCAACTATTTCATGATGGTGCGTGGCACGGCGTTCAGCGGTATGTTTGAGAGTACTGCGGCAACGTTTGTCATGAAAGCGATACTCAATGTAGGTGTGCTGATTGTGTTTATACAGTCGATAAAGTGGGCCAACAGTGAAGATATGGCAATACGCCGTGGCGAATTTTATGAATTGCTTTTGTTGACGGTGTTTGGTATGTATCTCATGATTTCGGCGCGTCACTTCTTGCTGTTTGTCATTGGTCTTGAAACAGCGTCTTTGCCTCTTGCCGCATTGGTGGCATTCCACAAGAAGCGTTACGAGTCGCACGAGGCTGCTGCCAAGTATATGTTCACAGCTATATTCTCGTCGGCAATCTTCTTGATGGGCTTGTCGTTTGTGTATGGGCTTTACGGTTCGCTTTATTTCAGCGACATCGCTTACCAAGTGATCAATGGCACATCGGCGTTGCTCGTGGTGTCGATAGCATTTGTGATAGCAGGCATAGGGTTCAAGCTCTCGCTTGTGCCGTTCCACTTGTGGACTGCCGATGTTTACCAGGGAGCTCCGACACCTGTTACCTCTTACCTTTCGGTAATTTCAAAGGGTGCTGCAGCATTTGCGTTCATGGTACTTTTGGTGCAAGTGTTTGGTGCGGCTTATTCCAAAGTATGGGAATGGATGCTCTATGCAATCATCATACTTACCATTACACTTGGTAACCTCTTTGCAATTCGCCAGCGCAACATCAAGCGTTTCCTTGCATTCTCGTCGATTTCGCAAGCTGGTTACATCATGCTTGGTGTCATAGGTGGCAACGAGATTGGTTTGGCTTCGCTCATGTATTACGTGTTGGTTTACATAGTTTCCAACCTTGCTGCATTCGGTGTGGCATTTGCCATTGAACAACAAAGTGGAAAAGTATCTATTGATGATTACAATGGATTATATAAGACCAACCCATGGTTGTCGTTCACGATGATGCTCGCTATGTTCTCGCTCGGTGGTATCCCGCCGTTTGCAGGGTTCTTCAGCAAGTTCTTCATATTCCTTGGCGCACTTGAATGTGGAGAAGTGTCGATTTATATCCTTGTGCTGATTGCATTGATCAACACTATCATCTCACTTTACTACTACTTGCTTGTTGTCAAGGCAATGTTCATCAGCCCCGATGAGTGTGCCATAGCTAACTTCCGCTCAAGCTGCGGCGAGAGGGTAGCACTGATTGTATGTGCATTGGGTATTATCCTCGTAGGTATTGCCAGCTGCATCTATACATTCCTTGTGGAAACCGCACAAGACGGCACAACGATGTTTGGTTTGCTGAACTGATAATAATTTAAATATTATAGTTATAGGTACTGGGTCGTTCGATACCAGTACCTATTTTTTTGCTTGCTAAAGTGTGATACAGAAAAATGCAATGATGTGTAACGGCCGCCCATATTGGATTCAATGGTTATAACGCCAATCAGAATATGCTGGTAGCTTGGGATTGATATTAACGGACAGTAGAAAAATACAAGAGGGTATGCCAAATTAGATAAATGGGCGTACACTACTTACAAAATGTAAGTTGCAGTAATTGCATTATAATTTGATCCAAATTGGCCATTGAAAATCTTGGCAAAATGGATGTGATAGCGACACAGCCATTAGATTGGTTAATACAGCTATAAGTCCCTCTGGAGCAATTCTATATCGTCAAATGAAGATGTTGTAACTTATAAATCGTAAGTAAAGTTGCCGTATTTATCTAATTTGGTACACTTTCTTTTTATTGCAGGGACGTTCAGTAATTCCGCTGTTGGTAATTAGTAAAATCGGTTATATAGTTTCTTCAGAATTTTCACAGTTCTGAAGTTTGGAACAAAAAACAGGGAGTATCAAGTTGCAGTTCGACACACCTTGCAAAGTGTTTATGGATTATAAAAAATAATGCAATAAGATTAGTATAAAGTACCAAGGCTAATAAATAAAAACAACCTTATAATATGTGCATTAGGATTAAAATCTTTAATTTTGCAATATGGCTCAAGATAAATTCCAATTTTATAAGCCATGTAAGTTATTGCAACCTTACGTAAGGTATTATTGGGTATTCAAAAGCAACCAACCGTTGAATACCCTTACTTTTCCTATTGGCTGTCCTCAAATCATTTTCCATAAACAAACACCGCTTTATATCCCGGAATTGAAAACTGCTCAATCAGAATTTACTGTTAGTGGTCAGGTAAACTATCCTTCCCATTTATATGCGGATGGGAATGTGGAAATGATTGTAGTCGTATTCCAGCCATACACTCTAAAAGCCTTCTTGAACTTGCCCATATCCTTGTTGCACAATCAGGAGGTTTCTGGTTATGACCTTGAAAACAAGAATCTGAAACAACTGGCTACACAAATCTTTGATTGTGAAAATACAAATTTATGTATCAGCCTAATAGAGCAATGGCTGTTATCGCAAATCGTAGATGTATTGGTTTCAAAAACGGCATACAACATCAAAAGAATAACCGCTGCAATAAAACGGTTGTTCGTAATGCCCGCTATCTCTGTTACTGAACTGGCTTCCATCACCTGTTTAAGCAAGAAACAGTTTGAACGCCTGTTTAATGAACTGGTAGGCGCAAATCCCAAGGAATACGCAAGAGTAGTTCGTTTCCAGAAATCATTGAAGCTGTTGCAGCATTGCTCTGAAGATGCAAATCAGGCTCAATTGGCATACCAATGCGGCTATGCTGACCAGTCGCATTTTATCCGGGAGTTTAAACAATTCAGCGGCTATACGCCTTTGTCTTTGTTGAATGTATGCAAACCCTATTCCGATTTATTCAACGACCCTGCATAATGTCCCTTTTATTCTATCCATAGTTTAATGATGAGCTTACCTTTGCGCTTATTTAACTTAAAAATGAACGATAGAATGAAAGAAGTAAATCCCAAAGAAACGCCCCGTGCCTACGCATTTGAAATGTGGATGAATGCGCCCATGCCTATGCTTACCTTTTTCAAGACGGTAGATGTAACCCGCCTTGTCCGCATCAGCAAGCGGACTGGATTAAAGTTCAATATGCTGATGTGCTGGTGTGTCGGAAAAGCAGCAAGCAACATCAAAGAGTTCTATATGCTGCCTGTCGGCGGGAAGCTGATGCAATATGACAACCTTGCCGTCTGCACCATTGTAGCCAATCGAGAGGGCGAAGTTAGTTCCTGCGATATTCCTTTTTCCGATAATTTGCAGCAGTTCAATACTGATTATCTGAGACTGACGAAGCTAGTTGCTGAAAGTTGCCAAAATTATGACCTAACGGACAGCATGGTCATTGGTACATCTGCTCTTGCTCAATATGAGATAGATGGGGCAGTAGGTATGTACAGCGGTGTGTTCAATAATCCGTTTTTAATCTGGGGTAAATATAAACGAAGGTTGTGGAAGCGTACATTGACTGTCTCTTTTCAGTTTCACCATACACAGATGGATGGCGCACATGCTGCACGCTTCTTGGAAAACCTGCAAAAGGAAATTCGAGACCTTCATGTATAAAGCCATATACATCGTTTGTGATGAATGTTCTGCTTTTCATTCCGTTTCTTTTTGTATTTCCCCATTGATGCGTTTTCGTACGATGGAATAAGCTTTTTGAAACAATGCCGATTGTTCCATGGTATCCAGCATTTCCTTAAACCTGCACATCGGTATGGTGAATGTCAGTTCGTTCTTAGGAACTAACGGACGCGCCGAGGGGTCAAGCATACCGATGAAGCAACGATAGCCTCCTGCTGCATTTTCTTTTGTAGCGAAAGTCACGATGCTGCAACAGCCTGAAGCAAACCGGGTGCAGACGGCATCATTGTCGTTATTGTCGTAAAACGCCCACGAACACAAACCGGAAAGCACATCGGGCGTGGCGAAGAAGAGAATGCCTTCCATTTCTTCCAAGCTTTCCAACTGGTCAATGCGTATAAAGTTGAGGTAAGGCTTTTTCGTAAGCCGAATATCCAACCGGTTGATGTATGCTTTTACTTGTTCTTGGTTTTGCTTGTAGTGCTCCACTTCCGAGACGAATACCGGCACACGGTCGGGCATAGGTGCAAAAGCCGTGTAAAGGCTGCCTCCGCCGCATAGCACATTGTCTGCTGAAAGTGTTAAGGGTTTTCCGTTGCAGACTTTGCGTATCGCGCCTATCATACAACGTGGTATTTTTTTCACTTCTTCGGCTGCCTTATGGTGATAGCCGAAGGCAATGGGAAGGGGCGTGTTCTTGCCAAATGCTTCTTGATATTTGCAGATGAATTCTTGTATGTTCATGTGTTTTGCTGTTATCGTGAAAACAAATATACAAATTTCTTCTTAAAGTTCAACGCAAAATGAAGCAAAAAAGCTCCGACCCATGGCGGCGTCGGAGCTTTTTTATATGGCGATAAACGAATTAATGTTTCTTGTTCATTTTGTTCATCCGCTCTTCACGTTCTTTCTGAAGACGTTCCTGCTCTTTTTGCAGAGCTTCCAATTTTGCCATTAAGCCTGTGGGCTTACGCGAAGACGGGGCTTTCTTGTTGGCTTCCAGTTGTGCTAACAACTTCTTTTCGTCGGTCATACGGCGCATAATCCACAGGGTAAGGATACCGATCAGACCAGAGATAAAGTAGTAGTAACTCAGTCCCGAAGCGTATTCGTTGAAGATGAAGAAGAACATCACGGGCATGATGTACATCATCCATTTCATGGCTGCCATTTGCGGGTTGTTACCCATATCTTGTTGTTTCATCATCACGATTTGGTTGATGACCGTTGTCGCACTAAAGAGCAAGCAGAACAAGCTGAGGTGATTGCCCAATAGCGGGATGCTGGTGCTCCAATGAATAAGGTCATCGTATGCCGAAAGGTCGTCCGCCCAAAGGAAACTTTGCTGACGAAGCTCGATAGCGTTCGGTACGAAGAAGAACAACGCCATGAAGACAGGAGTTTGAATCAGCATTGGCAAACAGCCTCCCATGGGACTTACACCATACTGGCTGTAGAGCGACATCGTTTCCTGCTGTTTCTTCAGCGCATCTTCTTGCTTGGGATATTTCTCGTTGATTTTGTCTACGTAAGGTTTCAGTGCACGCATCTTAGCAGACGAAATGAACGATTTCCATGTGGTGGGGAGTACTAAAATCTTCACGATGATAGTCATCAGCAAAATGACGATACCCATGCTCAATCCCATGTTCGAAAGCCAGTCGAAAAGGTTGATAGTGAACCAGCGGTTGATGAGCCGGATGATAGGCCAGCCCAAGTAGACGAGGTCTTCCAGTTCTTGGTCTTTGTCTTCGAAGCTCAGCTTATTGCTGGCAAGCAGAGTCTTGAAGTGGTTTGGTCCGAAATAGAATTGGAAATGGCTGGGCTGTGCTCCTGTAGGATCGAATGCTGTTTGCATATCGGCGTGGTAGCGTTTCATGTAGCCGCTTTCCTTTTGCTCCATTTTCGAGTCGAGTGTAGCGTTTTCGAAATTCTTCTCTGCCATAAAGACGCACGAGAAGTATTGGTTCTTGAAAGCTACCCAGTCGAGGGCTTCGGGAATCGTTTCGTGTTCGTCTTTCGTCTCGCTCAGATAGTCGAAACTTTCGCCTGTCGGCTTATAGGTGAGCGAAGTATAGCGTTGTTCGAAATTGTATCCTTTTTCCATCTGGCGGGCACGCTGGTTCCAGTCGATGGTCATCGTCTTGACCGAGGGCGGGAAGAAGTTCTGCAATCCGCTTGCCTGTACGGTGAAGTCAAGCATATACGAGTCGGGCAACAGGCGGTAGATGAAGTCCAGATGACCTCCGTTCTGTGCATTCAGGCGCATAGTTACGGTGCTGTCGGTCACATTAACCGGCTCGAAATAAAGGTCGCTGCTCAGAATGTTTTCGGTTTTTCCTTCGAATCCGAGGTTGAGCGAAGCGTCTTCACTGTCGAACAATACTAACGGCTGTTTCTGCTGGTCGTTGTATTCTTTCAGCATCGCCTTGCTTACCCGTCCGCCTTTGTTCGAGAAGGTGAGTTGCACCACGTTGTTCTCCAGTACAGTAAATTCTTCGGTTCCTTGTGTATGTGCGAAGAATTGCGAGGTGGAGTCTACGCGGAGAGTCTGCACGGCTTCAGCTTCTTGTGCTTTCCGCACTTGTTCCTGTTGCTGTATGACAGTCTCGATAGAGTCTTGATAGTGCTGCGCACGTTCCATTTCTTCCTGGCTGGGACGGCTGTAGATGCTGAAGCCCACGATGACCGCTCCAATCAGGACAAATCCCACTAACGTGTTTTTATCCATTTGCTTTTAAGTTTTTGAGTTTATATATTCACCACAGATTACACAGATTTCATTAATTAATAGTTAACAGAACAAAAGCGAAAATAGATGTAGTTATTATTCACTATTAATTATTCATTGAATCTGTGTAATCTGTGGTGAGAAAATTACTTGTTAATCGCCGCTTTGATGAACGACAAGAACAGCGGATGCGGCTTCAGCACGGTACTGCTGTATTCCGGGTGGAATTGCGTACCGATGAACCAGCGCAAGGTCGGGATTTCTACAATTTCCACCAAGTCTGATTCGGGATTGATGCCCACACATTTCATGCCTGCCTTTTCAAATTCGGCTTTGTAGTCGTTGTTGAACTCATAGCGGTGGCGGTGGCGTTCCTGAATGTGTTCGGTGCCGTATGCCTGGTAAACTTTCGAATTCGGGTCGAGCACACATTCGTAGGCACCCAAACGCATTGTTCCGCCCATGTTGGTAATGGACTTCTGTTCTTCCATGATATCGATGACATTGTGCGGGGTCTTCTCGTCCATTTCGCGGCTATTGGCATCAGCATATCCCAATACGTTGCGTGCAAATTCGATAGCCATACATTGCATACCCAAGCAGATACCGAAGGTCGGTACATCGTGGGTACGGCAATACTTGACAGCTACAAATTTCCCTTCAATACCGCGCTGGCCGAATCCCGGACAGATAATGACACCGTCCATGTCCTTCAGCATTTCTTCCACGTTGCCTTCGTTCAGCTTTTCGCTATTGATAAAGTGGATGTCTGCCTTGCGGTCGTTGTAAGTAGCAGACTGTGAAAGGGCTTCAAGGATAGACTTGTAAGCATCTTGCAGGTCGTATTTGCCCACCAAGCCGATGCGTACTTTCTCGGTAGCATGATGACGGCGTTCCAAAAATTCACGCCACGGCCCCAATGTAGGCGTTTCACCGATGGGAAGTCCCATTTTCTTCAGAATCGTCACATCAAGCCCTTGCTCCTGCATACGAAGAGGAACTTCGTAAATAGTCGGCATATCAATGGATTGCACCACGGCGGTTTCATCAACGTTGCAGAACAGCGCAACTTTCTTTTTCAGGTTCATGCTTAATTCGTGTTCTGCACGCAATACCAGAATATCAGGCTGGATACCTACCGACTGCAGTTCTTTTACAGAATGCTGGGTAGGCTTGGTCTTCAGTTCACCTGCCGCTGCCAAATAAGGCACGTAAGTGAGGTGTACGCATACAGCGTTCCGTCCCAATTCCCATTTCAGCTGACGGATGCTTTCCAAATAGGGGAGTGATTCGATATCGCCCACTGTTCCTCCGATTTCGGTAATGACGAAATCGAACTTATACTTGTTGCCCAGCAACTTGATGTTGCGCTTGATTTCATCGGTGATGTGGGGGACAATCTGAATAGTCTTGCCCAGATAGTCGCCACGGCGTTCTTTGTCGATTACACTCTTGTAGATGCGTCCTGTCGTGATGTTGTTCGCTTTGGTCGTCTGTATGCCCAAGAAGCGTTCATAATGTCCCAAGTCGAGGTCGGCCTCGTGTCCGTCTACGGTTACATAACACTCTCCGTGCTCGTAGGGGTTCAGCGTTCCGGGGTCAATGTTGATGTAGGGGTCAAACTTCTGAATAGTTACGCTGTAGCCTCTGGCTTGCAGCAACTTACCGATAGATGATGAGATAATGCCTTTGCCCAAGGAAGAGGCAACACCACCTGTTACGAAAATGTACTTAGTTTCTGCCACAATATGTTCGTTTTAATGTTTTTGATTTAGCACTTCTATTTCAAAGTGGCAAAATTACAAAAAAATACCGAATCTAGCACTATCAAAGCGAAATTATCCTATAATTCCTTCAATGATTTGGATATTTTGCCGTATGAATGAAAAAAATTGTATTTTTGCAGAAACTTAATTAGATGATTCAAAAGAAGAGATGAAAACGATAGGTATTCTTACGTTGTTATTATTAATAGGTGTAAAGGGATTTGCACAGACAAGTGCAGATTCAGTAAAAATAGATAGTGTATATGTTACCGAAGAAATAAAGAATGATTCGGTATTGGTTCCGGTATCTGATTCGTTAGTGAACCTTGCGATTTCTACGAAAAATACCCTTACTCCTGTTATTTCTAAACCAGTTGTCAATCCGGTCAATACAAAAGTGATAAACCGCTTTATGGACTTCCTTGCTCAATATCGTAAGGAAAGGCAGATAATGTCCGACCGTTGGAATGATATTTTTATACCGCATGCTCCGTCATGGATTCGTTCCAATCCTGATTATTACAAACTTTCTATGCCTGCTACGTATTATTCTGCGGCGATCGAGCAAGCCATGTCCATTGAGGATTGGGAACCGAAGAATCCTTATATCGCTAAAAATCCAGTCTGCGATTCAGTCTTTCAAGTGCCTCACCTGACTCATACAGAAGATGTAGACCGTGCGATAAACAAACAACTTTTGAGCTTTTATGTGCAATATCCCAATTTGGTGAGGAAAAATGAGAATGATTTGGCAGGGTTGGAACCGCTATCAGATAAAATGGTAATACGAAGACCCCGGAAAAATAAAGTTCTGCCGTTACTTACTCCGGAAAGAAAACGTCCGATGAACGAGAAAGACCTCTTGGTAATTAAGCCGAACTTTTGGACGATTTCAGGAAACGGCTATATGCAGTTTTCGCAAAATTACATTTCGGATAACTGGTATAAAGGTGGTGAAAGTACGGTTTCGCTTTTGTCGGGTATGACATGGCAATTCAATTATGATGATAAGCAAAAAATTCAGTTTGAGAATAAAATCGAATGGAAATTGGGATTCATCACAGCACCTTCCGATACGGTGCACCAATATAAAACGAGCGAAGATATGTTACGCCTCAGTACTAAATTGGGATATAAAGCATTCCATAATTGGTATTATACTTTGTCTGGTGAATTTAAAACCCAGTTCTTTTCAAAATATGATACGAACTCGGACAACCTGGTTTCAGGATTGCTTTCGCCAGCCGAATTGAATATCGGTCTTGGTATGGATTATAAATACGTAAAGGATGGAGTATGCAATCTGTCTGTACTGATAAATCCTTTTAACTATTCACGGTATAGCGTAGCAAGCGATAGGGTAGACCCGACTAAGTTTAATATTGAAGCCGGACATAAAGTGGAAAACCAATGGGGTTCCCGACTGGAAACAACGTTAAAATGGAATATCATCACTAACTTGTTGTGGGAATCGCGTTTATCGTATACTACAAATTATGAGAAAGTATTAGCTGAATGGGAAAACACATTTACTTTTGCCTTCAACAAATATTTCTCTACAAAATTATTCGTACATGCCCGTTTCGATGACTCTGTAACGCTTGAGCCGGACGACCATAGCTATTTCCAGCTTCAGGAATTGCTGAGCTTAGGATTTAATTATTCATGGTAAATCTTTAAAAGACTACAGGCTATAATGAACCATAAACCTAAAAACTCAAAAAACTTATAAACTCAAATATGATTTCATTTGTTCAGGTCCTTGATTTCATCGGGACATTCGCTTTTGCCATCAGTGGCATCCGTTTGGCTTCGGCTAAACGATTCGATTGGTTTGGCGCATACATTGTAGGATTGGCTACGGCTATTGGTGGAGGAACGTTGCGTGATGTAATGCTGAATGTGACTCCGGTATGGATGACCGACCCGATTTATTTGATATGTACGGCGTTTGCCATGTTTTTCGTTATTATATTCGGCAAATACCTGATTCATCTGAATAATACTTTCTTCTTCTTTGACAGTATCGGTCTTGCCTTGTTTACCGTAGTAGGTTTTGATAAGACGATAGCTTTAGGTTTCCCGTTTTGGGTAGCGATTATCATGGGAAGCATTACGGGTGCGGCAGGCGGTGTTATCCGCGATGTATTCATCAACGAAATTCCGTTGATTTTCCGTAAAGAGATTTATGCAATGGCATGTGTGATTGGCGGACTTTTCTATTGGATATGCCTTCAGATAGGATTAGAAGCCTATATTTCGCAGATTATCGGTTTCGTTACTGTGTTGCTGGTCCGTATTCTAGCCGTGAAATATCAGATTACCTTGCCCATACTGAAAGGAGATCCTGCTAACGAAAAATGAGCAAAGAAAAAGAGGCTGTCTCAAAACGGTAATTGAGTATCAAAAAGTAATGTCATCCTGAGCAAAGCGAAGGATATCGTGTGCATCAGCTTGTGTTTTCGAGATTCTTCACGATGTTCAGAATGACAAAATGAAAACCTATTTTTATTTTGAGACAGCCTCCTTCTTTAATTCCTTAATTTATTGCAATGTTCCGGCTTCAGCTTGTTGAATCATTTGCTGGCTGGCATACATATACACTTCTACACGACGGTTTTCCTGACGTCCGGCTTCGGTGCTGTTATCAGCTACCGGATTGCTTTCGCCCAAACCTTCTACAGTCTTGATTTGCGAAGTCGTTGTTCCACATGCACGTAAATAATTGGATACGCTTTGTGCACGCGATTGAGACAATTCCAAATTCTTCTGTACGCTTTGTTCTGCTGTACTGTTTTTCCAGCCTGTATTATCGGTATATCCGTAAATAGCCACATCCATATCCGGATTTTGAATCAAGACATTGTTAGCGAATTTACTTAAAGCTGATTTGGCAGATGTGCTTAAATCGGAACTGCTGGTTTGGAATAAAATACCAGAATCAAATGTCACTTTTACGGCTTGCAATCCGTTATTATCTGTTACTTGTTCCACTTCAGCACCTTCAATTGCAGCAGCTTGTTCAGCAGCCTTATCCATTTTTCTGCCAATCAATACACCGGCTCCCGTACCTACGGCTGCACCTACAGCTGCGCCAATTGCAGCACCTTTTCCATGTCCGGCAATACCTCCGATAAGTGCACCTAACGCTGCACCACTGCCACCGCCAATCATACCGCCTTTGGCAGTGTTGTTCAAACTTCCGCATCCGCTAAGTATCAAGCATCCGCTTAATAGAATAGCCATACAATTAGTCTTTTTCATACCATTATGTTTTTATGTTGTTAATAAATATAAGAGGATGCCTCAAAATGAAAGTTAATTGTTATTTTGAGACAACCTCGTTCGTGTATCAATTAATAGGCGAAGAGCGGATAGTTCTTCATCGTGTCGTTTACACGGGCACGTACCGATGCTATCACTTCTTCGTTCTCTACATTCGACAATACCGTTTCTATCATTTCGGCGATTTCGTACATCAAGTCTTCTTTTGCTCCACGGGTTGTAATAGCAGGAGTTCCCAAGCGGATACCCGAAGTCTGGAATGCCGAACGAGTATCAAACGGCACCATGTTCTTATTTACCGTAATATCGGCAGCTACCAATGCTTTTTCTGCTACCTTACCGGTGAGGTCAGGATATTTGGTACGCAGGTCTACCAGCATCGAGTGGTTGTCTGTGCCTCCCGATACGATAGAGAAACCGCGGTCTATCAAGGCTTGAGCTAATACTGCTGCATTTTTCTTCACTTGCATAGCATAGTCTTTCCATTCCGGTTGCAGAATTTCGCCGAATGCAACGGCTTTGGCTGCAATGACATGTTCCAACGGACCGCCTTGGATTCCGGGGAATACAGCTGAATCCAATAATTGCGACATCATCTTGATTTCGCCCTTTGGCGTTTTCTTGCCCCAAGGGTTAGGGAAGTCTTTTCCCATCAGGATGATACCTCCACGCGGACCACGCAAGGTCTTGTGAGTGGTAGAAGTCACAATGTGAGCATATTTCAACGGATTATCCAGCAATCCAGCTGCAATCAGTCCGGCAGGATGAGCCATATCGACCATAAAGATAGCGCCGACTTTATCTGCAATTTCACGCATCCGCTTATAGTCCCATTCGCGTGAATAAGCCGAACCGCCGCCGATAATCATCTTCGGATGTTCACGTAGAGCGATTTCCTCCATTTGGTCGTAATCTACACGTCCGGTTTCTTTGTTCAGATTGTATTCGCACGGTGTATAAATGATGCCTGAAGTATTTACGGCAGACCCGTGAGACAAGTGTCCTCCATGTGCCAAGTTCAAGCCCATGAACTTATCTCCCGGATTCAATACAGCGAGGAATACGGCTGCATTGGCTTGCGCTCCAGAGTGGGGTTGTACGTTTGCCCATTCAGCACCGAATATTTTCTTTATCCGGTCAATGGCAATTTGTTCGCTTTGGTCTACCACCTCACATCCGCCGTAATAGCGTTTGCCAGGATAACCTTCTGCATATTTGTTGGTCAGGCATGACCCCATTGCCTGCATTACCTCGTCGCTTACGAAGTTTTCGGAAGCAATCAGTTCAATGCCTTTCAACTGACGTTGATGTTCTTTTTCGATAATGTCGAAAATTAAATCGTCTCTTTTCATATTTGTATTGTTTTTAATTAATAATTCTATAAATCAAAATATTACGCCTACCGAAAAGCTCAACACATTGTGGCGGCGTTTTAATGAGATGTCTTGCGTATTATAAGGGGCATCTGTCAAGTCTTTGTTATAAGATACGGATTTTACCATATTGTGCAGTCCGACTTCATAACGGAAATCAAAAAAGATGTTCGACACATTGACCGACAATCCCACGACTCCGCTGAAGCTGAACGGTCTCATTTCTTCATTGATGTATTGCTGGTAGAATCCGGAATATTCGCTATCACTGTGCTTGTCCCAGATATATGCCGCTTTAGGTCCGATGAAAAATGCCATTCCATACGGATATTTATCTATAAACTTATATCCATAAAGCAAAGGCACGTCTATCGAGTGAATATCGGTCTTTACCAGTGCATTCTCTTGAAGCAAAGGAATATTCTCCGCGGTATTGGGTATGGAGATGCTTCCTTTTGATATATTATACGAAAACTCGGTCTGAAAAAAGTGGTGCTTCTTCATGTTGAACCGGCAAAAGAATGCGCCCAAATAGCCCACTTTATAATTGTTCTGCAGATTCTTTAGTTCCGTATTCCCCAGCGAAAAACGGTCAATGAAAAACATGGATGAATTAAATCCAACCTTGATGCCTATATTGACTTTCTGACTGCTCTCAGTATCCCGTGAAGCGGCTTGGGCCTTTCCGGAAAATCCAGCAGCCAACGAACAGAACAGCAATATCAAGGCTTTCATTTTCATGATTCAATAGTTATTTTTTCTTTTCGACCGACCAGCCGAACTTTCCTATTTTCGCTCCCGTTTCGTAATACCCTCCGTGCTCGTAGACCAACAGGTTCGCCTTTGCCATATCGAACTTGCCGGTTTCCGCGTCCAAGTATTTATCGTCTGCCTTTACATTGACCACATCGGCTATGAACATGTCATGCGAACCGAGGCTGATGATTTCTTTCACCCGACATTCGATGCAGAGGGGAGACTCTTCGATAATCGGAGCCTTTACCATCGATGCTTTTCCCGGAGTCAGGTGCATTTCCTTAAACTTGTTATAGTCTTTGCCCGAGCGCACGCCGCACCAGTCTGTTGCGTATGCCATATCTTTAGTCGTCAGGTTGATGACAAATTCCATATTCTTCTTCAGTATCGGATATGAATGACGTTCCGGACGGACTGAAATATAACACATAGGCGGGTTGCTGCAGATTGTCCCTACCCATGCCACGGTCAGGACGTTGTATTCTTCTTCCGTACTTCCGCAACTTACTAACACAGCCGGCAGAGGGTAAATCATGGTTCCCGGTTTCCAGTCTTGTTTCATAAAAAAAGCCTTTAAATCAGTTTGATGTTGTCTACTTGTTGTTCTTTCTCGCAATAGTGGCATTTCAATACGCCGTGTTCCTTGTCTATCAGATGAAACCATGTCTGCATCGGTTCGTTATTGGTGATGCATTTGGGATTATTGCACCGCACGATGCCTTTCAGTTCATCGGGCATTACGACTTCTTTCTTTTCCACCACTTCATAGTTGCGGATGATGTTCAGTTTCATGTTCGGGGCAACTACCGAAAGGCGGCTTATCTCTTCATCAGAAAAGAAACGGTTGGCTATTTTGATGATGCCTTTCTTCCCCAATTTCTTGCTTTCAAAATTGTTTCCGATAGTGATGTTGCTGTCCAAATGTTGCAGGTCGAGCAAGGATACTACGGTAAACAATTTGTCTGAAGGTATATGGTCGATGACAGTGCCGTTCTCCAAAGCGGCTACCTGTAATTCTTTCTTATTGCTCATAACGTGTAAGGTTTAAATGTTCATTAATCGTTCGGTATCCGCTTTTACTTCATCAAGGGTGATGCCCAACACATCGCAAAGGATAGCTTCGCGTGCATACAGCCCGTTTTGTGCCTGCTGGAAATAATAGGCTTTCGGATTGCTGTCCACATCGTAAGCGATTTCGTTCACGCGGGGCAGGGGATGCAGGATGCGTAAGTTCGGACGGGTATGTTCCAACATCTTGTTGTGCAAGATATATACGTCTTTTACCCGTTCGTATTCCATCAGGTCGGTAAAGCGTTCGCGTTGCACACGGGTCATATATAGAATATCTGCATCGGCTATCGTTTCTTCGCTAAAGTCGGTATGCTCTTCGTAGCGGATGTTATGCTCTTTGCAATACAGCTTGTATTCTTCCGGCATCCGGAGTTCATTCGGCGCAATGAAATGGAAAGTCGGGTTAAAGTGCCGCATTGCCATTAATAAAGAATGTACCGTACGTCCGTATTTCAAGTCGCCAACTAAGTAAATGTTCAAGTTCTCTAATGTGCCTTGGGTTTTATATATCGAATAGAGGTCGAGCATGGTTTGAGAAGGATGCTGGTTGGCTCCGTCTCCTGCATTGACAATAGGTACCGGAGCAATCTCGCTGGCATAGCGTGCTGCCCCTTCCAAATAGTGGCGCATCACGATGATGTCGGCATAGTTGCTTACCATCATAATCGTATCTTTCAAAGTCTCTCCTTTCGATGAACTGGTCACTTTCGGGTCGGTAAACCCGATTACCTTTGCTCCTAACCGGTTGGCTGCTGTTTCAAAGCTCAAGCGGGTACGGGTAGAAGGTTCGAAGAAAAGGGTGGCTACGATTTTCTGGTCCAGCAAATGACGGTTCGGTCTCTTTTCAAACTCTTGTGCCATTTCCAACAGGTAAAGAATGCGTTCTTTCGAGTGGTTGGCGATAGTAACTAAACTTCTATTTTCCATATTTTCGGTTTTTATTGGTCGTTGTTTATAAATACCGGAGTTCAAAGATAGTCAAAAAAATAGAATGAACGGCTTTTATTCCCGCATTTTTTATACTTTTGCACATTAAAAGAAGAATATAGGACACAGAGGCATGTATATGCGGTGCGTTTCTCAAGTATATGGGGCGGCGCATGCATGTATCTGCGTACGGGTTTTTATATAATATAATAAGGAGAGGAAAATATGAGAAAGAAATTCATATACACGTTGTGGGTCTTGGTCGTTTTAGGTATTTTAGCGGTGGCAATGGTCTTTACGGCTATCGCTAAAGGGTGGATAGGCTATGTGCCTCCGGTAGAAGAGCTGGAAAATCCGAACTTGAAGTTTGCCACTCAAATCATATCCGATGACGGGGAACTGCTTGGCACATGGTCGTATAGCAAAGAAAACCGCGTTTATGTAGGTTATAATGACTTGTCGCCTAATCTGGTCAACGCCCTGATTGCTACAGAAGATGTGCGGTTCAGCGAACATTCGGGCATCGACTTCCGTGCATTTGTTCGTGCGGTGGTAAAGCGGGGCATCCTGATGCAAAAGAATGCCGGAGGAGGAAGTACTATTACCCAGCAGCTTGCCAAGCAATTCTATTCGCCTACGGCAGATAATGTCATGGAGCGTCTGCTTCAGAAGCCGATTGAGTGGGTGATAGCCGTCAAGTTAGAGCGGTATTACACGAAAGAGGAAATCCTGACGATGTACCTCAATAAGTTCGACTTCTTGAATAACGCCGTAGGAATCAAGACCGCAGCTAAGACTTATTTCTCGAAAGACCCGAAAGACCTTTCCATTGAAGAAGCGGCTACATTGGTAGGGATGTGCAAGAACCCTTCGCTCTACAATCCGCGCCGTTTCAACGAACGTTCACGCGGACGCCGGAACACGGTGCTCGACCAAATGCGTAAGGCAGATTACATCACGCAAGCCGAATGCGATTCGCTTCAGGCGCTTCCGCTCAAACTGAAGTTCCAGCCGGTAGACCATAAGGACGGGCTTGCCACTTATTTCCGTGAATACCTGCGCCGTATCATGACAGCTAAAGAGCCGGTGAAGAGCAAATACCGGGGCTGGCAGATGCAGCAATATTACGAAGATTCGTTGGCATGGAAAACCAATCCGCTTTACGGCTGGTGCGCGAAAAACAAGAAAAAGGATGGTTCGAACTATAACATTTATAACGACGGTTTGAAGATTTATACCACCATTAATTCACGGATGCAACGCTATGCCGAAGAAGCGGTTTACGAGCATGTGGCGAAATACCTCCAGCCTCGTTTCTTCAAAGAAAAGCGTGGGCGGAAGACCGCACCTTATACGAATGAGCTGACACAAGAAGAAGTGGACGCAATTATGGACCGCTCGATGCGCCTTACCGACCGTTACCGGCAAATGAAAGCTGCCGGATGTTCGGAAGAGGAAATCCGCAAGGCGTTCAATACGAAGCATGAAATGTCGGTATTCTCTTACGAAGGGGAGAAAGATACCATTATGACCCCGATGGACTCTATCCGGTATTACAAGTATTTCCTGCGTGCCGGATTTATGTCGATGGACCCGGTGACGGGCTATGTAAAAGCGTATGTAGGCGGTCCGAATTACAATTATTTCCAATATGATATGGCAATGGTGGGACGCCGTCAGGTAGGTTCTACCATTAAGCCTTACCTGTATGCCTTGGCAATGGAAAACGGTTTCTCGCCCTGCGATGAAGTGCGTAATGTCGAGCAAACTCTTTTTGATGAAAACGGGAAAGCATGGTCGCCCCGCAATTCTTCCAAATCGCGTTATGGCGAAATCGTTACCCTGAAGTGGGGACTTGCCAATTCGAACAACTGGATTTCGGCATACCTCATGAGCAAGCTCAGCCCGTATGCCTTGGCACGCCTGATTCATTCTTTCGGGGTATTGAATAAGGATATCCAGCCTACGGTTTCCCTCTGCTTGGGTCCGTGCGAAATATCGGTGGGTGAAATGGTCAGCGCTTATACCGCATTTGCCAACCGGGGCATCCGCACCGCTCCTCTCTTCGTTTCCCGAATCGAAGATAACGAAGGAAACGTGATAGCGACTTTCTCTCCGCAAGTGGATGAAGTAATCAGCGAATCGAGTGCCTATAAGATGTTGGTGATGCTCCGTGCCGTTATCAATGAAGGTACGGGCGGACGTGTGCGCCGTTTGTATG
This sequence comes from Candidatus Avimuribaculum pullicola, assembly GCA_018716295.1. Lineage (GTDB taxonomy): Bacteria > Bacteroidota > Bacteroidia > Bacteroidales > Muribaculaceae > Avimuribaculum > Avimuribaculum pullicola. The sequence goes on along the minus strand of DVKC01000043.1, from coordinate 11,783 downwards.
GCATCAAAGCCGATATGGGAGGTAAGACGGGAACTACTAACCGCAACTCAGACGGTTGGTTCATGGGCTTTACGCCTTCGTTAGTTTCGGGATGCTGGGTAGGCGGAGAAGAGCGTGATATCCATTTCGATACCATGCGCGACGGACAAGGTGCTTCTATGGCGTTGCCCGTATGGGGGCTTTATATGCAAAAAGTCTATGCCGACAAAACGCTTGGTTATTCCGAAGAAGAGCATTTCGATATCCCTGAAGATTTCGACCCCTGCAAAGACAAGCTGACCGAAATGGAAGAAGAAAACGCCAGCCGTCTGGATGATGTTTTCTTCCAGTAAGTGCCTCTGTGTTCCATTTTTTATTTCCTTCTCTTGCATATTTCCTTTCTTTTTCTTATCTTGCCCAATCAGAAAAAAGAAAGGAGATGATGTATGGACCGCAACCTTACTTTGTATCAAGTTGCGCCCCGGCTGGCTGAGAAAGTATTCAATAGCATTGATGAATTTAATCGGGGACGTACCGCTACCAACGGCTATTATGCTATCAGCATGGCTACGGCATACCGCCCTTACTATGGCTTTTGGCGCATTTTCCCCAATGTACAGGCTCCTTTGTTTATCCGCACGCTTGCCGTAACCTTTGATACCGCTTCGGAACGTGCCTTTGCCTTGCTTCAGAATTGCAACATCCGGCTGGAGGTGCTCGATAACCGTAACTTCGAGTCTTATTATGGCTCGGCAGACGATATGATTCCTTTTGGCAAATACCGTGGGAAACGTATGTCCGAAATCTATTACATCGACCCTTCGTATGTATTGTGGCTGGCAAATAAGTTCCAGCCGGAACAAAAACGATACGAATCTGTGGTAGAGATAGCCAAACAATTCGCCCGTGTTCATTTTGAACTTACGATTCAGAAACGCCGCATTTCTTCGGTTAGCCACAATGTAGGGCGGGTGGGCGAGACCTTAAAAGAACTCTTCCTTACCGTCCTCGGTGTGCGTCTCCAAGTAGATACCTATAAGCCCGATTTCTATGTCGACCAGTCCGTTCTTGCCGCCGACCGCGACGGAAACCGCTTTGTCTTCACCGTGAAAGCCGGAGGCAGAAGCCTTTCGCCTAATGCCCTGAGTTGCCATAGCCGGAAAATCACCCCTCACGAGATGCTTCATCTTTCGTCTGCCCGTGTCATGTCGCATTACGAAAGCCGTGGTGTGCGCTATACCCGCTTAGGCTATGTCAAGCTACATAAATAAACCTTTCGTTTCTTTCATTTTTCTGCATCTCCAAACGAACCCTGCTTCATCGCCCGATTCATCCGGCTTCATTCCCCGATGAACCCTGCTTCATCAGCCTACGCACCCGCATGCATATTTGGCAGAAGTTTTTTATCTGAACATTTCCGAATTTTTTCGTTTATTACTTTAGGAAAAGCATTGGATTTTATTAGTAAATTTGCAAGTAAGGACATTTGTTGAATCAGCATAAAAATTTGGACCATGGATTTAAATGATAAGATTGTAATTTATTATACTGCCGATGGGCAAACTGCCGTAGATGTCAGAATGGATGGAGATACAGTGTGGCTTTCACAGGCACAGATGGCAGAACTGTTTCAAAAGGATAGAAGTGTTATTGGGAGACATATAAGTAATATTTTTAAGGAAGGTGAACTGGATGAAAGCTTGGTATGTGCAAATTTTGCACATACCAAGGATTATGGTCGTAGAGAGGGATTTACGCAGACTAAAAATATTGTATTTTACAACTTGGATGTCATCATCTCCGTAGGCTATCGTGTAAAAAGCCAGCGTGGCACACAATTCCGTATTTGGGCAAACAAGGTGCTGAAAGAATATTTGGTGAAAGGCTATGCCGTCAATAAAGCCTTGACGGAACAACGCTATACGGAATTGAAACAATTGGTAGCTGTTTTGGGCAGAACGGTTAAGGCACAAGAGACATTGACTTCTGACGATGCACTGAATTTAGTGGAAGTGGTTTCCGACTATGCTTACGCCCTCGACACCTTGGATAAGTATGATTACCAGCAACTTGCGGTAGAGCAAACTACCAACGAAGAGAAGTTCCGTGCCACTTATGAAGGAGCTATGCAAGCTATCGAAGAGTTGAAAGCAAAGTTTGGTGGAAGCCAATGGTTTGCTCACGAGAAAGATGATTCGTTTAAAAGTTCCATTGGGCAGATTTATCAGACTTTCGCAGGACAAGACCTTTATCCATCTGTAGAAGAGAAAGCCGCCATGTTGCTTTATCTCGTAACGAAGAACCACTCGTTCAGCGATGGAAATAAGCGTATTGCCGCCACGCTCTTCTTGTGGTTCATGGCAGGGAATGGCATTCTCTATAATCCGGATGGAAGTAAACGGATTGCCGACAACACCCTTGTCGCCCTTACGTTGATGATTGCCGAAAGCCGTACAGAAGAGAAAGATGTAATGGTAAAAGTGGTGGTAAATCTGATTAATAGGAATAATTGAAGTCTAACAATTGCATATTACAATCAAATATTTCTTACCTTTGCAAAAAGCATAGATTCATAATAGTTTTATATGGCAAACAGAAATTTGAACAAAGCAAAAGAAGCCAAGAAAGACGAGTTCTATACGCAACTGGAAGACATCAATAACGAGTTGCGGCATTACCGCGAACATTTTCGCGGTAAGACCGTGTTATGCAATTGTGATGATCCACGTGTAAGCAACTTCTTCACCTATTTTGCTTATAACTTTGAGTTTCTTGGACTGAAAAAACTGATTACCACCTGCTATAAGAATCAGAATATAGACTTGTTCAGCCAAAACAAGAGCGAACAAGCCGTTTACTTGGTTTACGAAGGTGACAAGAACGGTGACCATATACCCAACGCCGAAGAGATAGGCGTAAAGCCGTTGAAAGGTGACGGAGATTTCCGCAGTAAAGAATGTATCGAATTACTCAAAGAAGCGGATATTGTGGTGACTAACCCGCCGTTCTCTTTGTTTCGGGAGTATGTGGCTCAACTTATGGAGTATGATAAGAAGTTCTTGATTATAGGACATCAGAATGCTATTAAATACAAGGAGATATTCCCTCTTATCAAAGAAAACAAATTATGGTTAGGGTATGGCTTTAAGGGTGGAGCCGGACATTTCATCTCACATTATGAGGACAAGGCTACCGCTGGAGACCATCGTGAAGGTATGATTCGAGTATCTGGGGTTACATGGTTTACCAATCTGGAAATAAAGAAACGGCATGAAGATATTATTCTATATAAGAATTATACTCCAGAAGAATATCCAACTTACGAAAACTACAACGCAATAGAGATTGCAAAAACAGAGTTAATACCAATGGATTATGACGGAATAATGGGTGTTCCTATAACTTTTATGGACAAATATAATCCAGAACAATTTGAAATTTTGGGATTGACAGACAGAGATTCTCCATATTGCACTAAAAAATATACAATAGCCGATTCTCCTCACTATAGTGATTTAAATAGGTGTAGTGTATTAAGAATCAACGGAAGCCTAAAGTCTCAATATACAAGAGTATTAATCCGCAAAATCAAAAAGTAACAACTATGCAAATAGAATTGAAATCCATAAAAATCCAAGATTTGATTGACGGATATATCAACGACCCCGATACCGGAGTAAAAGGCTATCATGGCAAGTTGGATATACGCCCGCCTTATCAGCGTGAGTTCCGTTATGACGAAAAGCAGCAACAAGCCGTTGTAGAAACCATTCTCAAAGGTTTTCCGCTCAACATCATGTATTGGAGCGTGGATGAGAGCGGCAATTTTGAAATGATTGACGGGCAACAGCGTACCCTCTCAATATGCGGATTCTATACCCACGACTTTCATATCGTTGACTCGGATAGAGGCACACTTTATTTTTCCACACTTACAGAAGAAGAAAAAGCCAAGTTTCTCAACTATGAACTGACTGTGTATTTCTGTGAGGGTACAGACAAAGAAAAGCTTGATTGGTTCCGGGTAATCAATATCGCAGGAGAAAAACTTCTTGACCAAGAACTGTTGAATGCTGTTTATGCTGGACCTTTCGTAACAGACGCACGCAGGCATTTCTCAAAGAACGGGTGCCCTGCTTATAAGATGGGAGCCGATTTTCTGAATGGCAATGCCATAGAACAGGCATACCTAGCTACTATCTTGAAATGGGCAGCTCGTCATGACGGTGTGGAAAGCGTGGACAAATACATGGCTCTGCATCAATTTGACCCGAATGCCAATAAGCTGTGGGCTTACTTTGTATCTATCATCACTTGGATACGTTCTACCTTTACCAAATACCGCCGTGAGATGAAAGGTTTGGATTGGGGAGCCATGTATGATGAGTTTAGTGAAAATGTATATGATACTGTTGCCCTCGAAAAGCAGATACACGACTTAATGGAGGATGATGAAATCATGAAGAAGTCGGGTATCTATCGTTATGTTTTAAGCGGTGACCTGCGCGACCTCAGTTTCCGAACTTTCGACAAAAAGCAGAAGCGTGAAGCCTACGAGCGGCAACAGGGTATCTGCGTTCATTGCGGCAAGCACTTTGAGTTGGAGGAAATGGAGGCTGACCATATTACGCCTTGGAAAGAAGGTGGTACGACGGTGGCGGAGAATTGCCAAATGCTTTGTAAGAATTGTAATAGGATTAAAGGAGGAAAATAAATATGTACTAATATGAGAATATACCATTATACAAATATAGAATCACTCGCACTTATACTTAAAAATAAAACAATTCGTTTCAACCGCTTGGACAAAGTGGATGATTTAGAAGAAGGTAATGCGGAATCTTTAGGAGTGAAATTCTGTAAATATGTTTTTGTCTCCTGTTGGACTGAAACAACAGAAGAAAGCATTCCCTTGTGGAAAATGTATGGTGGTGATAGCGGAGGAATACGAATTTCTCTTGAACAAGAGATGTTTAAAGAATACTTCGTTTCTAATTTAAATTTTGGAAACTTAAAATCTCAAGGAGCTATAATATCTAAAATTCCACCTCAGGACATGGTAAATCCAAATTTCTTTTTCTTTCCCATGTTAGATTATAAAAACGATTTATTTTATAGACATGTAAAATACGTGGATGACATCTATGTATTCACTAAGGATGCTATTCAAATAACAAATGTTCAAGGGAATCGTGGCAATATGCATGTGGACATGAAACCTTTTGGCTATTATAAGAATAAACGATGGGAATTTCAAGACGAAGTTAGATTTGTCCTCTATTCTCTTCCTATGAATCCCTTGTTAGAAGGAGTAAACCCTGAAATTTCATCTATTGTAGTGCAAAGTCTTTTAGGAAATAAATCATTGCCATTCCATTATTATGATATGAAGTTAAAGGATGATGTTTTTGATAATTTAGAGATTACACTAAGTCCATCCGCGACAGAATCACAAAGGCTTATTATTCAGGCGTTGATTGATAAATATGCTCCTAATGCTACACTAAAAGAAAGCGCTTTAGGCAAGGTGGTTCGCTTAAAATAAAACGATATGGTCACCGAATCCCAAAACATAGAATTCAAAGAATCTTGGCGCGACGAATACCAGAAATGGATTTGTGGCTTTGCCAATGCACAAGGTGGTATCCTTTATGTGGGTGTAAAGGATAATGGCGAGGTGTACGGTGTGCAGGATGCCAAGAAGCTTATGGAGGATATTCCGAACAAGGTACGTGACATGATGGGCATCTTGGTGGATGTCAATCTGAAAGAGAAAGACGGAAAGCAATATCTGGAGATTGTGACGGAGGCTTATCCTTATCCTGTTAGCTTCCGTGGAAAGTATTACCAACGGAGCGGTGCAACCAATCAGGAATTGAAAGGGGCGGCACTTGACCGCTTCATGCTTCGCAAACAGGGCAAGACTTGGGACGGTGTGCCTGTGCCTTATCTGAAAGCGGAGGACTTGGACAATGCTACGTTTAATTTGTTCCGTAAGTATGCCAAGCGGAGCGGACGAATGGAGGAAGCGGACTTGATGGACGACAATCACGGTTTGTTGGAGAAGCTCCGGCTTTATGAGGGCAGTTATCTGAAGCGTGCTGCCGCCTTGTTGTTCCATCCCGACCCGGAAAAGTATGTGACTGGAGCGTTTGTAAAGGTCGGCTTTTTCCGTGAAGGCATGGATTTGGTGTATCAGGACGAAGTGCATGGTAATCTGTTCCAGCAAATTGTGAAACTGATGGACTTGCTGTGTACCAAGTACATGAAAGCCATCATTACTTACGAAGGCATCCAACGGATAGAAACACTTCCTATACCTCGTGAGGCACTGCGTGAGGCGCTATTGAATGCCTGTATCAACAAAGACTATGCAGAACCTTCTCCCATCCAGATCCGTGTGTATGAGAATAAGTTGGAGATTATAAACGGTGGTGTATTGCCTGAAGGGTGGACGGTGGAAACCTTATTGTCCTCGCATCGGAGTATGCCTTACAACCCGGATATTGCCAACACATTCTTCCGTGCCGGTGAGATTGAGGCATGGGGACGCGGCATTGAGCGTATCATCACGGCTTGTAAGAATGATGGTTTCTCCACGCCGGAGTTCCGTTATGATGCTTCGGGTATCTGGACAACATTCAAGTTTGAATATCCGGAAAGGGCAACTACCCAAAACGGACAAAACACTACCCAACAAACCATACAAAAGACCATACAAAAGACCATACAAAAGACCATACAAAAGCTAACGGAGCAACAACGAGCCATATTAATCTATCTGAATGAACACCCTAATGCCACACGAAAAGAATTATGTGAGAAGATTCCTGATGCGACAATGGGAGGTGTCATTCATAATCTTTCCCGGCTTCAAGAGCTTGGCTTACTGAAACGTATAGGAGGCAGGAAACAAGGATATTGGCAAATTATAGAATAAAGGATTATGGACGATTTGGAAGAATTTGAAAGCTGGCACGAGGATTTAATGGCATGGGAACTCTTTCAAGACGAGCTTGAAAGAATTTAAATAGAGATAAGCAATAAGCAAAATAGCTACGGAATAGTCTATGCAATTATATATTTGTAATGAAGCTATGCTTCAACCGCCATAGAAGCAATGATAAATGGCAAAGTATGCAATGATACTTGGGCATAGAAGCAATGATACTAGGCACGATGTTTTTCCGGTTCTATTTTTCTTCCAACCCTTCCAACGCCTGACGGACATAATGCTTTTGCATGTCTTCGGGCTTGAGGACGGTGTTGTCTATCATCAGCAAGTCAATGTCGAGGGGGATGATACCGGTCTGTTTGCTTAGGGAAGTACGCCCACAGGCTTTTTCGATGCTTTTGAAATAATGCCGCAAAGTATCGGCATCCCAGTTTGTATCTAAACGGGCAGCACGGTTCAGGTAGGGAGTGGGGCAGGTTGTTCCTTCGGGCGAGGTCTTTACTGTTTTTCCCCAACGGATGGAAGGGAAACGCTGGTTGAGCAGCATCTCAGCCATTCCCATATAGGTTTCTGCCCGGTAATTTGACCCGATACAAAGGATACATTGATGCATATTTTTCATATTGATGAAGTTTTGGATGCAAAAATAGATTTTTTTCGTAAATTTGCACGCTACTAATCAAAAATGAATACCATGAAATTTATCGGAATCATTCCTGCAAGATATGCATCGACCCGTTTCCCTGCCAAACCGTTGGCTTTATTAGGGGGAAAACCGGTCATTCAGCGAGTGTATGAACAAGTATGCAACGTGTTGGACGATGTGTGTGTGGCTACTGACGACGAACGTATCGAAACGGCTGTAAAAGCTTTCGGAGGCAAGGTAGTCATGACTTCGCCTAATCATAAAAGCGGAACCGACCGTTGTTGTGAAGCCTACCATAAAGTGGGGAAAGGCTTTGACGTAGTGGTTAATGTCCAAGGTGATGAACCTTTTATACAACCTTCACAATTAGAGGCTATCAAGGCATGTTTTGATGCTCCAGACACTCAAATAGCTACTTTGGTAAAGCCTTTTACTCCGGCAGACGGTTGGGATGCACTGGAAAATGTTAATTCGCCTAAAGTCGTAATAGGGAAAAACGGGAACGCCTTGTATTTCAGCCGTTCCATTATCCCCTACATGCGGAATAAAGACAAAGCGGAATGGCTGGCAGGACATACATATTATAAGCATATCGGGCTTTATGCATACCGTGCTTCGGTGCTGGAGGAAATTACAGCTTTGCCACAATCTTCTTTGGAACTGGCAGAATCGCTGGAACAGTTGCGCTGGCTGGAGAATGGCTATACCGTAAAAGTAGGAATCAGTGAAGTGGAAACAATCGGAATAGATACACCGCAAGACTTGGCGCGTGCCGAAAAATTCTTGCAAGAACAGATAATGAAAGAATGATTTTAGACAGAACAACAGCTCCCGAAATCCGTCAGATAGAACATTTTTCGATAGTGGAACCGGAGCGGCGCGTGATGCGAAACGGTGTTCCGCTGAATATTATCCAAGTCGGTGATGAAGATGTAGTGCGTTTCGACTTGTTGGTGAAAGGAGGGCAATGGAATCAAAGCCAGCCGCTGCAAGCCATGTTTACCAACCGCATGCTACGGGAAGGTACTTCCAGCCTGACTTCAGCGCAAATTGCTGAAAAACTGGATTACTATGGTGCATGGTTGGATTTGTCTTCGGCAGTGAATTACGGTTTTATCACTCTATATTCGCTGAGCAAGTATTTCCCGAAAACACTTGAAGTTGTAGCCTCGATGGTAAAAGAGCCGATATTCCCGGAAAAAGAATTGGATGTTATCCTGAATGTGAACAAGCAGCAGTTTCAAGTAAATGCCCGAAGAGTAGACGTTATGGCACGCAAAAGGCTGAACCGTGCTCTTTTCGGCATTCAGCATCCGCTGGGCAGGTATGCCGAATTGGAAGATTATGATCGCATTGACCGCGAAGTATTGCAAAAATACTACCGGACTTATTATCATTCGGGAAACAGTTCGGTTTATATATCGGGAAAAGTCACTCCTGCAATCATAAGGTACGTAGAACAGCATTTCGGTGAGTCGGAATGGGGAGATACATCTCTAAAGGCTTCTTTCAAGGAGTATACACCTCAGACTGAGACCGGAAAATACATCTTTGTCGAGAAAGAAGACGCTTTACAAAGTTCGTTGAAAATGGGCTGCTTTTCTCTTCCCCAACAGCATCCCGATTATCTGAAATTCCGCGTATTGGTTACTTTATTCGGCGGATATTTCGGAAGCCGGTTGATGTCGAATATCCGCGAAGAAAAAGGCTATACGTATGGAATATGTGCCGGGCTGGTGAATTATCCTAAAACAGGAGTATTGGGAATCAGCACCGAAGCTGCCAATGAATACATTCAGCCCATTATTACCGAAATAGGAAAGGAAATGGACCGGCTGTGTTCGGAGAAAGTATCCGAACAAGAATTGGAAATGGTGCGCAACTATATGTTGGGTGACATGTGCCGTTCGTATGAAAGTGCCTTCTCACTATCTGACGCATGGATATTTATAGAAACAACCGGGCTGGGAACAGATTTCTTTGAACGCTCGTTGGAAGCTATCAGAGAAGTAACTGCCGATGAAATTCTGACCTTGGCGCAAACGTATTTCTGCAAAGAAAACTTAATAGCCGTAGTGGCAGGTAAAAAAGTGTAATGAAATTGCCGTAGCTTAAGTAAAAGAACTAATTTTGGACGGCTTTAAAAAAACAGCATTGAAAAGAATGAACAAATATACATTATTAATATGGGCATTTATGGGGCTGGGAAGCCTTTCCGCTTCTGCCCAAATGTCGTTAGGGTATTATAAATTCAAAGACGGATCAGAATATACGGGTGAACTGAAAGGGAAACGCCCGAACGGAAAAGGAAGGACCGTATTCAAAAACGGAGATATTTACGAAGGTGAATACATAAAAGGGATGCGCCAGGGACAAGGCACATATACTTTTGCCGACGGAGAAAAATACGTTGGAGAATGGTTTGAGGACCAGCAGCATGGCAAAGGCACTTATTATTTCATGAACAACAACCGTTATGAAGGCATGTGGTATCAAGACTTTCAAGAAGGCGAGGGTACAATGTATTATTATAACGGTGATAAATACATCGGTTCGTGGCATCAAGACAAACGGAACGGGAAAGGAACATATACCTGGAACGGAGGTGCCCGTTATGAAGGTGAATGGAAAAATGACCTGAAGAACGGGACGGGAGTCATGATTTGGGAAGACGAATCAAAGTATGAAGGTGAATGGAAAAACGGCGAACGTGACGGAAAAGGCACTTTCTATTATACCAATGGAGATAAATATGTAGGTGATTGGGTACATGACGTACAGCATGGCAAAGGCACTTATTATTTCCAAAACGGAGAACGCTATGAAGGGGATTATGCCGACGGAGAACGTACCGGGGAAGGCATTTACACGTATCCGAACGGGGATAAATACGTGGGCCAATTCAAGAATGGCAAACAAGAAGGAACCGGCACATTCACCTGGCAAAACGGCGCGGTGTATGAAGGGGAATGGAAAAACAACCAACGTTCGGGACACGGGCACTATAAATGGGGCAACGGTGACGAATATGAAGGAGAATGGAAAAACAATGTAGCGGAAGGAGACGGAGTTTTGCGTATGCAGGACGGCTCGGTATATACAGGTAAATTTGCCGGAGGGAAAGAACACGGCAAAGGAACTATCGTAAACAAAGACGGTTCGCGTTTCGAAGGATTTTTCAAGCAAGGAAAAAAAGACGGCGCTTTTATCGAAACAGATGCCAATGGCAAAATAACCCGTCAAGGAACATTCCGCAACGGAAGACTGTTGGAGGAGAAAAAATAACATGTTAGACTTAGCATTTCTGACCGAACAGGTACGAATCACAGCCAAAGAGGCTGGAACTTTTATCCGGGAAGAACGGAAAAAGTTTGACCGGAACGTTGTAGAGAAAAAACATGCCCACGATTATGTGTCATACGTTGATAAAGAATCAGAATGCCGCATCGTTACACGCCTGAAAGAGTTGCTTCCAGAAGCGGGCTTTATTACTGAAGAGGAAAGTATAGCCCGCAACGAGAAAGCGGACTATTGCTGGATAGTAGACCCGCTGGACGGAACAACGAACTTTATCCATGACAATGCTCCTTATTGTGTTAGTATCGCATTACGGGGAAAAACCGGATTGTTGATAGGGGTAGTATATGAAATTACACGTGATGAATGTTTTTGGACTTATAAAGGTTCAGCCTCTTACTTGAACGGAACAAAAATACATGTTTCTTCGGTTTCGGCATTGGATGACGCTTTTATCGAATTGGGTTTTCCATATAATGCAGAAGCATACAGACCCATGGCGGTTCATTTGGTAAACACATTATACGGCAATGTGGGCGGATTGCGGTTAATGGGGGCTGCAGCTGTAGAATTATGCTATGTAGCCGCAGGCCGTTTCGAAGCCCGCATTGAAGCTTTTTTAGGACCGTGGGATATCGCTGCAGGAACACTTATTCTGGAAAATGCAGGAGGCAAAGTCTCTGATTTCAAAGGAGGCAATTCTTTTTATTCGGGAGCACAAGTATTGGCTTCGAATGGGAAATTACACGCTGATTTGCTGGATATTATTGGCAAGTTGTAAAATACTTCTGTTTTAATTTATTTTTCTCCAAATATTTTCATATATTTGTGTGACCAAAAAAAGGAAAGACATGAATATACCGGAAATATTGGATTTCTTGAAACGTTTGGCTGCCAATAACAACC
>DVKC01000008.1 GCA_018716295.1 Candidatus Avimuribaculum pullicola | reverse complement strand
TTATTAACTTCTACCATTAATACCTCATAGTTTTCGGAATACTTAAAGATGCGTTCTTTATATAATTCAAGCATCCGCTCTGCCCGTTGCTCCTTATCCAGCCCTTTCTCTTTTCGAACAATAGTTTTAACATCACTCAAAGTTTGCTCTAACTTTTGAGTCAGTGCTTTCGGATGTTTTTTCAAGAACAAAACGGACGATTTTACACCTGCCTTAACATGAGCAAATGTATGTTGTGGTAAAGATACGACAGCTAAGATTCTAAACTTTTCAATCAACCAATCTCGAACGTATTGACTTGACGAATTAGTCAAGATTCCGTCAGGAACAACGATCGCAAGATAACCATTCTCCTCGTTCAAATATTTATAGCATCTTTCCAAGAATAGTACTTCAGTACTTTGTGAAGTCCTCCATTTGTTTTTATTATTATCGTCAGCAATTCGATCCTTAATCTCTGTAAATCCGAGATTTTTCTCGAACAATTCATACTCTTTATAATATCCAACCTCATCCGCTTTTATCGTTGAACCAAAAGGTGGGTTAGTCATTATCAGATCAAAGGTTCCATCTTGGAAGTTGAGATTCCGATTTTCAATTTCCAAAGTACGGTTGTTTTTTAATCCATCATTGGTGATGATGTTGGTATGACCATCGTCATGAATAATCATATTCATTTTTGCCACACGAGAAATTTGCTCATTGATTTCAATGCCGAACAAATGCTTCTCGGCAAATACATGCCAATAGTCACGCCAGGAGGCGCTACCAATTTCATCACTAAAAATTTCATTTGCGTCGTCTCGTACAGTTTTTAAAGCGTGTAATAAAAATCCTCCGCTTCCACAAGATGTATCGAGTATTTTCCAGTCTTTGTTAACACCAATAGCTGTTACAATAAACTCGACAATAGGTTTCGGTGTAAAGAATTGGCCAAAATCACCACGGAAGAATTCTCCCATAAAACTTTGAAATGCCAAACCTTTAGCATCTAGATCCGTTTTGGAGAGATTTATATCCTGAAGATATTGAACAACCGTATAAATTTTGTGCTTGTCCAGTTTTATATCATCCTTGAACACTTCGGGATCTTTTTTTCGTCCATGCTCATAAAGATCACGTATGCGTTTTTCAAGCTCAACTTTAGCCTTATTGTTTTGTTGATCTTCAGGATAATGTATTATTTGAAAATTGAAAGGTTGCCCTTTGCTTTTTGGATCGTTATCACGCCAGCGTTCATCCCATATTTTACAGAATATGAGTTTATCCAATTCATCGAATGCTGTAGTTGGAGCTAAAGCGCCACCTCCCCACAAAGCATCATGAGCTGATTTAAATTTCTGAATTAATTCACTCTGCGTTCCTTTAGGAGGTTCGTTTACTCCTTTGATATATTTGAATCGTTTAACTTCACCATCTCTTTTTGGAATATCACTGATACTGATACGAGTAACAGGAGAAATATTAGTTATTTCAAAATACTCATCTTTAATTCCAGATGTAACCCAAACATATCGGGCGGCTGATGCATGAGCATAACTATATGCCTGATCAACGGCAATTTGAAATTGGCGTTCGTTAATATTTTCTTCTTTACACTCAACAACTATTAGAATTTTATTGTGAGAATCATTGTACACAAGAATATCTGCCTCTCGAGTTTCTGAACCTATTTGCACAGATTCATTAACTGATATGTTTGTAGCAGGATAATTATACTCATAGATCAATTTCAAGTATGTTTCAGCCTGAACAAATTCTTCTGGATTCTGTAGCCGGCGTTTTGTTTGATTTTTACAGTTGTAACGAATTATTGAATTTCCCTCATTGATAATGATATGTTTGTCTTGGATACCTTTTTGAAAAAGATCCGAAGCCAATAATTCGTTTATTTCGTCTTGTGTCTTAGCCATATATTGAAATGTATTAATTTTTACTATCTATTAAATCTTTTGGATCTACTTGAAGAATGTGGGCAATTTCAAACAAGACCTCTAAACTAGGTTGTCTACGGTTACAGACATAGGAATTAACAATACAGAAGCTTTTGCCAAGTTTCTCTGCCAACCAGGTCTGTTTGATGCCTTTTTCCTCAAGCACCTCTTTTATTCGGTTCATGGGTTTGTCCATTGTTTAATCCTTTATTATTTTACAAAGATATAAAACATAATGCTATAAAAAGATAAAAAGGAGAGGAAAATCCTCTCCTTCATAAAGAAATCAACGTTACACCTCCAACTCCTTCAACGGCAAACCATAATTATATTGTCTGAAAAATCCTCTGTGGATAAGTTTCAAACCAAGAGTCTGATAATACTTGTAATCATCATCTTCGGTGCAGAGGTATTTATAACCATAGCGCGGGGCGTACTCCTTGAAGAAGCGGGCAAGGTCTTTCAGGTTTTCCTGCTGGTTTCGTTTGAAGTTGCTGCGTACAATGATAATGCTCCAGTCGGGGATGCTGCCAACACCACAACTGTATTCCCAGAAACGGATATATAAATCCATTTCGCCTACATGGACGGAAACACATATGCCGTTGGCGTTGTGCATGACGGAACAGCAGTTTCTGTAACCGAATCTCTCACACAAATAGAGATTGAAATCGTAAATAAAATCGGAATAGTTCATAATAATTTGAATTTTGATGGTTAATAAAAAATTGATTATAGACTGAAACCTCGCTTGCGTTTCGGTTTCTTTTTCTTCTTTTTAAGCCGGTTGGCCTGTATCGCTTCCTCTGTATTATAATCCGTAGGAGAGGGCGTGAACAACCCCAGACTGATGCCGGAATGATTCTCCTGCTGATATTCATGCCGAAGTTCCTCGCGTATGGTTTCTGCCTGTGCCTGACGCAGGCTCACGGTAGCAGAAAGAGCGTTATATCTCAGCTCCTGGTCAATGTTCAGAAAACTGAACTGACGGTCAATCTTGGAACCGCTAAAGGTCAGTTGGTTGCATGTGAACTTGACACCTTGCATCTCTCCGGTCGTGCGACTTTGCTTCCATTGCGTATCAATTCCGTACTTCCGTAAGGCCAGTCGTAGCTCACTCCAGCTTCGGGCATTCGAAACTTCTCGTTTCAAGGCATGATAGATAAAATACTTAACCCTGTCGTGATGGCGCAACCGCATGAAATTCACATGCTCTTTTCCTTCGGCAAAATGCAAACGGTAACGGGCTGTCAGCATCTTGCAGACCTTTTCGTTCCGGTAGCGGTCGTTCTTGTCACTGATGGTGCGCCCGTCATTATCCACCCGGTTGTAAACGATGTGACAATGCGGATGATCACGGTCGGTATGCCGGGCGATGATGAACTGCGTGTTCTCAATTCCCATCAGTTTCATATAGTCGTGCGCGATTTTCAGCATCAGCCCATCATCGTCACGGATGCGGTCACCGTCTTCTGCGGAGAAACTCAATGATATATGGCCGACCTTGTTCTTGACCTTGTCGTTCAGTAAAGTCTGCAACTCGAATTGCTCCGCTATTTCTTCAGGCGAACCGTAGACACCAACCGCTTTCAACAGGCGCGATTTATCTTCTTTCAGCACATAGTTTACGCACCCGGAAAACGATGTGCCCTTTACAATTTTACCGATCATCTTTGAGCTGTTTTATGAGTTGTGAAATCTGTTGAACGGCGGTCTGGCACTCATCGGCCACACGATAAAAACCGTAAGCATTGGCTCGTCTGGCAAGCTGGTTCAGGTTCGTGCTTTCGCCAATCAGTTTTCGGATGATGTCTAGATTTTCTCTCGTAATTCGTTCGCGCACCGTACCGTGTTCGATGAGTGAACGCACTACTTCGCTTTGGCTGCGTTTACTGCGTCGGCTAAGTGCTCTGAGCCAGCCGAATTGTTCGTCTGTAAGACGGATTGTAACTGTATTTTTCTTGTCCATAATATTTGCTTTTGAGATTAATAATTGTGACCATCGGGAGCCGTCTCACCTTCTTTTGAGGTGAGCAAGTGGCCGGGAAATGTAATACACCGGCATAAACTTGCTCCAGTGAAAAAGAAGAGAATCAGACATCTGAAAGTCATTGTTTGAAAAGTCCTTTCCGAGTATGTTGAACCGTTGCTGAAAGCGGTGCTTTCTCCACATTGACAAGCCGTAAATCGAAGGTCTTGACCAGCGTTTTCAAGGCCGGATTCAACGTGATAAGACGATTGAAAATTGCTTCCTTTGTCTCTTCTCTCAGCAGAAAATCTGCAATGTCATAACCTGCATCCCGTTCTTCTTTTGTCGCATTTCTTTCCATAAAATCGAAGAGAGAAACTTCTATTCCCAGGCTCCGGATCATCTCCATTTTACTATTCCAATAGTCGGTTGCACCCAGATCGGGGAAGAGCAGAACACGTCGGTTTCTTAATACGCTCATGGCATCCCGATTGAACGCACCGTTCTTTCCGCCCGAAGCAATCCAGAGGTATTGCGGCAGATATAAGCTGGATATCAAAGCACTTTTCTCACTCTCCACAAGGGCAACCGGACGTTGCTGGTCGGAGGACAAAAGGTGCGCACCAAACAGGCATTGCCGGAGGTTGAAATTCTCTTTCTTCAAAATGGAATGTACCCACGTGATGTAGTTGTGCGGCTCTTTAATCCGTCTTCCGTTTTCAGGATTGTAGAGCATCACTTTTCCGGCGCGTACCCGTCCGGAAATATCGACCTGCCAAAAGACTGTAGCTCCCGGCCAATGCTTCGAGGTTCCTACATGGTAGCGCAACATCAGCTCTTCGGTAGCTTCCTGTCCGAAATGGAAACTCAGGAATTGAAACCGTTTGTTCGTGTGATACAGCTTTAGGGACTGCCTCATGATTTCCGGTTCAATGAAGGATGGCTCAGGAGGCAGACTGATGCGGGGCTTTGACACTGGCACAAACTCTTCGCTCAATCGCTCTTTGGCAATCGGGTTCTCGTCAAAGTACATTTTAGGCGTATAGTTGTAGCCGCACTTCTGTTCATGGTTGCATCGCCCTACATAATCAGGAAAGCTGATTTGCTTTTCCGTATCGATGTATTTGGCGAAACAACTTTTGCGGTGGCAGTTCGGGCATGTGTGCCGGGTGCTGACACCTTTGTATGGTTCTAATGTGAATCTGTAGCTCATTTTTCTTTCTGTTTGGATGTTACTATGCACATTTTCGCAACTTCACAAACCCCTCGGTTGCGAAAATGTGCATAGTAACAGGTTTATTTACTGTATTCTCCATGATTCTCTTTTCTGAATAATGTTCCGATGTGGCGTTTTAGAAACATCTTGAAAGCATGCTCCTTCATCCCGTAACTTTCAGCAATGCCGATACCTTCTGCCGTTGTAAACCTCTGAGGTAGGTTCAGGTAGATGTTGCGGTGCAATTCGCTCAACTGTTCCTGACTGACGGCGGTCTGCACTTTTACAGCTGTTGTCCGAAAATACTCGGCCAGCAGGATGGCACGGTTCACGCTTTCAAGGTCAATCGTAGTCTTATCGCACTCTCCGCAAGTCCATCGGGCAAGCTGTATAATCAGACAAAACCGGATAATATAGATTTCCAGTTTGCAGTAAATACCTACCAACGCATCATTGGTTTCCATATCACATTGGCGGGCATTTTCATGTTGCCAACCGTAAAGTCGTTGCTTGGCATCTTCATCGAATGGCAGGCATTGAGGCTGCAACTCATTATTCTCGTCATGCGGACAATCCTGTGCGATCAGCTTGTCGATAATCTGTTGCCACTGGATTTCCAGTTCTTCTGGAGTTTCCCAGTCGTTCCATCTGCTTTTCAAGACAGATTCAGGCATCACGAAAAGAATACGGTCTATGAAACCGTTACTCGAACGCTCGCCCTTGACCAGTTCGCCCAGAATTTTCTTTTGGATGGTACCGATAACGGAGATACAGGGACGTCTGATAAAAATGGAACTTTGCGTACTCTTGCGGTCGGAAATCGTGGGCTTGGCATTGAACACCGAAAGCCAGAACTGTTCTTCCGAACCGTTATTGTAACGGTTGAAGTTCTTGAACCAGGCCGACAGCTCGTCCGACCAAAGGCAGAGTCCTCTGGGATTTTGGGCATGTATCAGGCTCAATCCTTCGGGAGTAATATCCGAAACAAGAAAGCGTCTGCGCACGGGAGCCTGCGGAAATTCATCCAAACCAGCTTCCATGCGTTCCTTTTTGCTCATGGACATAGTGCGTTCATACTCGGCATACAGCTTCTGATATTCCTGATTCTGACAATAATCGTGTTCAATGAATGGCTGGAAAGCGAAACTCAGCGGATGACTTTTATTGGCTCCAGGGCGTCCAATCAGTGCCATGTACAGGATGGGACTTTCCAGCCAGTTGCGCTTCACCTGCACCAGATGGGAGTTGCCAATCCCCACGGCAATGGCCGCAAGGATAGCCGCAGCAACATAATCCACGGGATAGCCCTGACAATCGTGTAAACTACTGATGATACGCTGAATCCTGATAGGAAAGACTTCTATCGGGAACTCACCGCCGGACATCTTGGCTCCGATGCGCACAGCCTCGCCGATAATACCTTCTGCTGTTAATTTGGAGGTTCCCATAGCCGTGCAGATCAAAAGTTATAGCCTCCCTTTGGTTTGCGCTTCGCTCCATATACTATCTCCGCTGCCTGTTCCTGAAGTGACATGGCCCGCATCTGCTTGCGACCGGACTCAATCCATTGTAACAACTCATCTTCATAGAAGTAGAGTTTCTTACCTTTTTTATAGGCTGGAATCTGTCCTTTACGAGCAATCGTGTAAATGGTAGGTTTTGCCTTTCGTGTGATTTTACAGGCTTCGTCAATTTCAACAAGACGATGCTTGTCGGAAGAAGCCTGCGGTTGCAATGCTGCCACCATTTGCCGGATTTGTTCCATCTGTTCTGTGAGATAACCTACCGCCTGCGGCAGCTTATCAAAAGTGATTTGTTCGTTTGCCATACGTACTCGTTTTTAATTGTTCGCTGGCAAAGGAAATTGGTGTTTTGATGGTGGAAAACATCACCGGAATATAACTGTGAGATAACTTTTGATGATGATTGTTGACGGTAAATAATTAAATATCAATATAGAAAGCGATTGGATACACAGAGTTCGTGTATAAAAGAAATATATTATTAGAATATATGAGGAAAAAGCAGTAACTTTGTTTGTTATCAATTTAATTTAGTGAATACCAAAATGATACCGCAATTTGATCAAATTAGGATACAAGCGCTGAAAACACTAAAGTCGGGGGCCGTTATGAGAGCCAAAGATTTTAGAGTTCCTTTAGCAGAACATTTTCATTTGACAGATGAAGAGATGAATGCATGGTATCCATCAGGTAATGGAGAAATATTTTTAGATCGTATTTCCTGGGCTTTGTCTTATCTATTCATTGCTGGCTTAGTTGAAAAGCCTAAAAGAGGAGACTATAAAATTAGTGATAAAGGATTGTCTATGCTTGAATCATGTTCTGATGAACAGATAAGTGAGTATATTAAGACAACTGTCAACTCACGAACTCCGAAGAAAGAATCTAAAATTAAAGACACATTAGAAGAAGCATCAGAAGCAACCGGAGAGAATGAACCGACTCCTCAAGAAAGTTTATATTATTCGTATGATAATATAAAACAATCCATTCAATCAGAAATTCTCACGACAATACTTAGTAAAAAGCCCCAAGAATTCGAACGATTAGTTGTGAGATTACTTCAAGCAATGGGATATGGAGGTGAAGTAAAGAACTCAGGATTTGTTACAAAATTTTCAAATGATGGAGGTATCGATGGCATTATAAAAGAAGATATTCTTGGCTTTAATCATATTTCTATTCAAGCTAAACGATATGCATTAGGTAATAATGTTGGACGTAATGAAGTGCAGAGTTTTGTGGGAGCTGTAGCAGGAACTCCATCTAAAAAGGGGGTTTTTATCACTACTTCAGATTTTACAAAAGGAGCTATGGATTATGTAGATAGCTTAAATGGTTCGCCTACTGTTATTTTGATTAATGGCCATCAATTAACAGAATATATATATGATTTTGGATTGGGGCTTCAGACAGAAATGACCTTTAAGGTGATGAAAATGGATAGTGATTATTGGGACTCAATGGAAGATGATAAATGACATATATTACTCTTTTAGTTGTCGCAGTTTAATGTAACATTCAGATTCCGTATGTGACATTTTACGTTCAATCGTAGAGATTTCCAGGTCACGGAGGGTGTGGGCAAAGACATTCTTGATGAAAGTTGCAGTATGAATACGCTTTATACCAAAAGCCTTGCCAATGTTCCAACCAAAATGCATAATATCAATGCTTTTAAGTTGTGAGTCAACCTTTACGGGCGATATCTTTTGTAAGGTATCGCTTATACTATATTCTGCAACGTATGTGCATAGACGCTTGAGATCTTCTTCACTCATATAGGCAACCATTGTTTGCTTCGTATAGCTAATGACCTTTTCCAATTTGGTTTGAATCGCATGATTCTGTTTTGCGATAGCGTTGGTTCGCATAACTTCATATTCTGAAGGTTCAGAGATTGCTTCTTCAGTGGTAGGAGCAGGTTCAATGACATCAGGCGTAGCCTGGTTTGAATCTTTGATTGTAGGGGCTTCAGGAACAGAAACGGTGTCATTGTAATTTTTCATCGTTTGAAAAGCAGAGAAACGCAATAGAAAAGCTTCTATGCGTGGCAGTAGAAACTGATTGAAAGTTGTCTGTAAGCTGGCATAGATTGCCATCAAGACAATTACTGTTGCAAAAAATGCAACACTACTACTGAAATCGTCAACGCCTTTGGATAAAACAAACTGACGAGCTAAAACGCCAACAACAAGAGTACCTACCAATACAAGGGAATAGAGTGCTATATGTTCTATACTTTTCTGATTCATAGTGATATTTGCTAATTGTTTGTGCGCAAATATATGTCATTTCATAGATACCATGTTATAAATCCAAGAAAGTGGCAGCATTTGTCCTCGATATGGTACTTATTTCCTACTTATTAAGGCTCATTGACGTGGTTTTTGTTTGTTCTCATTATTTTTTATGAATGAGACCTTATTGCTTTTATAAGGTTTTTAAAATAACTATCTAAAGTCATCGATTTATAAGACCTTCCTTAAAAGTGGAATAATATATTAAGGAACAATTCTATAATTGAGAATAAATTTATGATATAAAGAACAATGGAATAAAGTGATACAAATTCTTAATGTTCTGAATTATATATACCTTTGTTTCGTTTTTTAAGATGAATAAAAACATGAATAGATATAATTCAATTGATAATGCTGGTATGTCTTTTTTTTCACTATGTATTTCGAGTGAAATAGGTTGGATTCCACGATCTATATCGTCATCAGACGTAGGAATCGATTTAACTATTGAACAAGTGATTAATGGGAATCCTACAGCTAAATATATTTCGGTTCAATTAAAAACTGGATTAGGGAATGTGTATACAAATAAGGATGGCGATTATGTATATTATATTTCACAAGTACATTACGAATATTGGAAATCATCCTCAATACCGGTAATTCTTGCTTTATGTGATTTGGATAAAAAAGTCATATATTGGGAATTATTGAAACAATATAATATAGATAAAACTAATAACCAATATAAAATATTAATTCGAAGAACTCATATATTGAATGGAGCATCACTTGATGAATTTAATAATATAATCGATACATATCAATCTGATTTTGAGCTATCAAATGATATGGAAACTCAGACTCCTGAATATTGGTCAGAACTATTAGAAAACTGTGCAGAAGTTATTTCAAATGGTACTCGGTTGTTTTATCAGCTGGATGAGAAATATAAGAGAGTAATAGAACGATTATCTAAATGTATTGGCCAATCTTTCCAGGAACCAAAATCTGTTGCTAGAACACAGGCTAATACCTTGAAAGTATCCATTGATATTTGCAAAACACAGCTTAAAAGTCAAATTCCAATTATAGCACAAACACATATACGAGCTATACGATTAGCAGAATCAACAATAGCCAATTTAGATGTTTCTCCAAAAGTGAAGTTCTACATTAAAGATGAATTATCTGCAGAACTGAAAACTATTAATTCTGTAATAGAAACATTATCTACAGGAGTAGTTCAGTATGAAAAAAATAATACTCCGTATGTGGAACTTAGGCGATCTGAAAATTCTTTTGCAATAGTTATAAAAGAGTATATCGTGAATTTATCTAATATAGCTATGTATATTCAGCAATTCATTAATTCGTTAAAAATAGAATAGTTTGAAAATATAAGAAGAGAGGTTTACTGTTTCCTCTCTCCTTAATAAGTTTGTTTATTTTAATGAAATCTTATTCGCTGTCTCGCGTTTCTTGGAATTAACCAAATCAGCATAGATTTGAGTAGTGGTGACATTCTTATGCGTTAGCATCTTCGATACTGTGTAAATGTCTGTGCCTAAAGAGATTTGGATGACGGCGTATGAATGACGAAAGCAGTGGAAGGTTATGTGTTTTCTGATTCCGGCTTCAGCGATCCATTGTTTCAAGGGGTGATGGGTCATGGAGCGAGTCAAGCCTTTGAAGACTTTTCCGGTACCCCATTCGCCACACAACTCCAGTGCCTCCTGACTGATGGGAAGGGTGGCCTCGGTTTCTGTCTTTTCGGTGCAAATACGGATGTAGTAGCCTTGGTCCGGGCCAACCTCAAAATCACGCCAGTCCAGTTTCAGAATATCACTGATACGGAGGCCTGTCATGCAGGCAAACAGGGAGGCCTGTTTCAAGACTGGAATTTTGCAGGGTGTAGCGGCCAGTTTCTTGACTTCATCAAGTGTCAGATACTCTTTCTTGACCTCTTTCCATTCTATCTTTTCCAGAAAGTCGTTCAAGTTCTCACGCAGCATCTTCTCTTTGTAGGCAATCTTCAACAAGGCTCGGAAAGTTGAATAATAGCCAGCGGCCGAATTGCGTGAGATATAAGCATTGGGATGATTGATTTGTTTGCATTTGAGCAGGTAATCCCTGAACTTCTCGCACAGTTCCACGGTGACATCACCAAAGGTGCATTTACCACCGACAAATTTCTCGAAGTGGTTGTAAACGCAATCCCATTTCTCATACTTTTCTCGTGCTTTAGTCCGGAAATAGGCGAGAAAATCTACCTTTTGTTTGTTCTTATCCAGGAACCCGAATTCTTCATTGATAAGCGACTGGACACGGATACAGCGGATTGCCTCTGCCTTGTTCAGCATATCCTGATTGAACATTCTTTGCTGCTCGTTCTTGGGCTTGGCATAGATGTAGATGCCGAGGAATTCCCGGCGGCTCATCTTCATCGTGTAAGGATTGCGGATGGCCGGATAATAATCCAGATAAAGAGATATGCGGTCGTTACGCAATGGCTTTTGTCTCAAAGTTACGTTGGTGCATGTAAGTGTCATAGCTATATTGTTTTTTTGATTAATACTTGTTTTTGTTGCAAATTAAAAAGGTGTTATGATGGTGGTATTTATCACCGGAAAATAACTTTCGGCTCATTCTATTTTTGGAGGCTCAAAGAACTTGTCCAGCTCTGCCCGCAGGATCTTGGTATATTTACCGACCTTGATGCGGGGAATATTATGGTATTTCACATAATGGTAGAGTTGGTCCCGTGTCAGATTGAATCGCTCCATCGCTTCGGCAATGGTGTAGTATTTGGGCTCTTCTAGAGCTATGAGACCTTTGGCAATGTCCACATGCTTCTTGGAGTAGTACACCATGATTCCGACTTTCTTTTTGGGAATGGCATTCTTTGATACGAAAGAATAGATGGCCGTTAGTGTCATGCCGAACTTCTCCTGCATGTCTTGCGTGCTGTACCATTCCTTGATCTCAGGATTGGGAGCTTTCTTTGCAAAGTAGTCATCAAAGTGCTTTTTACTCCAATAGGTTTTACCACGGTTAAATGTCCGGGGGATATTATGCTCTTTAGCTATATGAAATATCCAGGAATCTTTGACACCGAATTTCTCTTTAATCTCATTTGTGGTATAGAAGTCTGTGATAGGGATTGTATCTTTGGGCATTCGATATTGATAAGGCTTATTTTGAAGCATAGCATCAATATCAGTCCTCCTGATAAATGAAAGCCTACTGCTAATTTTAGACGCTTTAAGGTGACCTGCCTTTACCATGGTATAGATAGCTTGGCGAGATAGACCTAACAGACGTCCTGTTTCTGAAAAGGAAAGATATTCCTTCTCCTTAATGTCTTCAATGATGCGTTCAGTTTTCTGAACTTGAGTTTGTGACTCTGTTGTCTGCACTCGTTTTTTGCGTATGGCCTGTTTATAAGCCAAATTTGCACACTTGTGTGAACAGAACCTCGTAGAAACTTTCTGAGCCTCGAATTCTTTACCGCACCACTCACAAATCTTTTTAATTCTAAAGTTGCTCTTTGCCATTTTACTTAATATTTAGGGGTTAATTCTCCTTCATTTCTCCCGTTTTTTGTCAACCATCGTAAACTATTGTCAACCATAGTCAACATTCTCCACGACCTTGCCAACGATAATCCTCAGATTTTCGTGGTGAGGTACACAAGAGGTACAAAAAATGGCGTAAAAAGGCTTAGCAACGATTATCAACGATACTTGAGCAACAAAAAAGGCGCCCGTAAAGAGCGCCATATTAATCGATTATAATCAATTTAACTATTTGATAATCAAGTATTTACTTGCCGATACAGAAGTGGGAGAAGATTTGGGTGAGGATGTCGGTGGTGGTGATGCGGCCGGTGATTTCGCCCAAGTAGTGCATGCACTCGCGGATGTCTTGGCTCACGAAGTCGCCACTGATGCCCTGGCGCAGGCCGTCGATGACGCGGGATATGGCCTGGCTGGCTTGGCACAATGCCTGGTAGTGGCGGGCATTGGTGACAACTACCTCGCCGAGGTCGTTGTCGGGCAGCGAAGCGGCGTGGCGCAACGCGGCGAGCAGCGAGTCGATGTTGGCGTGCGCACGTGCCGATATGTTTATCAAGCGTGCGCCTTGTGGCAGTATCTCGTGCAACGTGCTGCTTATTGCGTCACGTTGCGGCTTGTCGATAGCATCATCTTTGTTCACCACTGCTATCAGCGACTTGTCGGCTGAACAATGCGCCAATATCTTAGCCGACAATGTAGCAAGGTCATCGGCAGATGCTGTGCCATCAATCACCCACAGCACTATGGCGGCATCATCAATTTTGCGGAAAGTGCGCTCAATGCCCATCGACTCGATAGTGTCGGCAGTGTCGCGTATGCCGGCGGTATCGATGAACCGGTACAATATTCCATCAATGGTAATCGTATCTTCGATTACATCCCGCGTAGTGCCATGTATGTCGCTCACGATAGCGCGGTCGTCGCCAAGCAACAAGTTTAGCAGGGTCGATTTTCCTGCATTGGTTTCCCCTACTATTGCCACAGGCACACCATTCTTGATTGCGTTGCCCATAGCGAAAGAACCAGCCAAGCGATCGATTACACGCTGTATGTCGGTTGCGAGTTGGAGCAGGCGGCTGCGGTCGGCAAATTCCACTTCTTCCTCGCTGAAGTCAAGCTCAAGTTCCATGAGCGACACAAATTGCAGCAACTGGTCGCGCAACTGCTGCAGTTGCTGGCTGAATGCGCCACGCATCTGGCTGATGGCAATGCGGTGCGCCGCCCGCGACGACGAAGCTATGACATCGGCAACAGCCTCGGCTTGCGACAAGTCGAGCCGCCCATTGGCAAAAGCCCTGCGTGTAAACTCCCCCGCCGTAGCAATGCGGCAACCGCAACCGATAAGCACGTTTAGGAGTTGCTGCTGTATGTATGTCGAGCCATGGCAAGATATTTCCACCACGTTCTCGCCAGTAAACGAATGTGGCCCGCGGAAGATTGTCAACACCACTTCATCGAGTATCGGGCAATCAGTTGCAGTAGTATCGATGATACGACCGAAATGCGCCGTGTGGCTTGCAGCTGTGTTCAGGTCGATGCCACGCCAACACTTGGCAGTAATAGTTATTGCATCGCGTCCGCTTATGCGAGCCACAGCTATTCCGCCGCGTCCTGGCGGTGTGGAAATGGCACAAATGGTATCTTCGAAAAGTTGCTGGGTATTGTTGTCCATCTTATAATGCTGTTCAGTCGTGGCAAAATTACAGAAAATACATGGAATATCCGCCGAATTTCGGCAGAAACACCCATACCAAACCCGTACTGCTACACCATACCCATAAACAAAGGAGGCTGCCGAAATGGAGATACCAATAATCGCCAGATGAAAAAAGCCCCGAGAGGCTTGTTTTGTCCCCCCGGAGCTATAATTTGCAGTTAGCTATATGCTACTCTCTCTTACTCTTCAGAAGAGGTAAGTGACCAACCTGTGTTTTGACCAAGATTACCATTCAATGTGATTTCATTTGTTGGAATCGGATAGAGGTAATGCTTCACATTATATACACGGTCGTAGTTAGTACCACCGATGGTATAAGCATCGATATACTCACCGCCTTCGGTCGGCACAAGTGTACCATCATACATGCCATTGTCATTCACAAGGTTTGCACCAAGCGTAATATCGACATTTTCGGGCCTTGTGGTATCGAGCTTGTCGAGCATGTGCCAGCGAATCAAGTCCCAATAACGGAAGTCATTGTCAAACATCAGCTCGCAACGACGTTCACGACGGATTTCCCAGATGAGCGAGCTTACATTGCCCGGCTTCTTGGGGTCGTTAAGGTTCACGCCGAGCGTAATTGATGGCAATCCTGCACGAGTTTTCAACTTATTGATGGTGTTGTCGAGATCGGTCTGGGTGATTGTGCCCAATTCGGCCTTAGCCTCGGCATAGTTCAAGTAAACCACCGATACCCAGTAGAGCGGACACCAAGTGTAGTTGCTAAAAGTATTCTGGCGATAAGCAGGGTCAATGGTCACGTTGTCATACTTGCTGATAGTGTAGCCAGTAGATGAAGTCATGGCCATGCCGCCAGCCACACGTGGCCAACCACCACCTGTGCCAGTGTAGCACAATATGGTATCGACAGTGATGCCCAAGCGGCGGTCGCGCATTTCGAGCATGTGCTTGATGTTAAGGTGCTGAGAGTTGTCGTTGGCCGAAAGCTTGTACACCGGCACGTCGTTCGATGTGTCATACGAAGTGTTGGCCTTGAGCTGACCGTCAAGGAACAGATAAGAGTCGAACGCATCCTTGGTCATACCATCTTGTTGAGTAGATGTACAAGTGTAGTCGATTGTGGAGTGTTCGAAGATGTCTTGCAGATATTCCTTGCAGAAGATAATTTCTGAATTGCTGGCCAGCGAAGTCGAGTTATAAATTGCATGATAGTCGTCGCTGAGCTGATAAGCGGCCATCAACGGTTCACACAATTCAACGCAATATTGCAAGAACTTCTGTGCCCCAGCCTCATCGGGACCCTTGCCATTCTCTTCGGCAGTGCGGTATTTGCGGAAAGTGCCTTCCCACAGGCAAACATCGGCAGCGAGTGCGCGAGCCATGTTGCGCGACCAAGTGGTCTTCACGCCAGTACCCTCCTCGTTGATGTTGTTGCAAGCGAATTGCAAATCCTCAAGCACATGATCCATCACAGCATCACGGTCGTCACGAGCAGCATACAAGATAGGGTCGTCAACGTTGGGCACATGGTCAACCCACACGCAGTCGCCAAACTTGCGCACTAAGTCCCAGTGTTGCCAACCACGCATCAACCGAGCCACACCGAGCCAGTGGTTCTTCGTGTCCTCGTCCATCTCGGTGGCCATCGTGTTGAGCGACTCAATCATGGCATTTGCACGACGTATTTCGGTGTATGTAGCAGTCCAGTTGGTATTGATAGCTGGCGTATTGGTATATTTCCAATTCTCGAAGCTGGCACCTGCCTGGTCGTCAGTGAGCGACTCGAAATAGAAGTCGCCATTACCTGGATTGCCATAACCTACAAACAGGTTGTAGAACGTTGCGGCATATCCTTCAACCGACGATGGATTGTTCCAGAATGTCGGGCTGTTGGTAAAGCTGTCCAACGGCTCTTTATCCAACATATCATTACAGCTTGAAAGCATTGCTCCTCCAAGCAACATTATGCCAAATAAATATATATTCTTTTTCATAATATCAATTTTGGATTAAGTATTATAACGTGAGCTGTAAACCAAATGAAATTGTACGTTGCATAGGAGCTACACGTCCCCAAGTACCATTGTTGTTAGGCGTTGAGCTATCACTGGTGTCGATTTCTGGGTCGATTGGAACATAGCTGTTATTGATAAGTTCGCACAAGTTCTCAGCAGCGATATAGAAACGCAGCTTCTCGACTTTCCATTGACGAGTGAATTCTTGCGGAATAGTGTAACCCACGGTGAGGTTCTTGAAGCGCAAGTATGAGCGGTCAACCATGTAGCGCGATTGTGGATAGAAGTTATACTTACCTGCTGCAACGTTAGGTACAGTACCTGCTGCACCACACCCAGGATAGTAGCGTGGGTAGAATGCGTCTTGGTTGTCTTCGGTCCAATAGTCCATTTGGTGAGCATAGATACCATCGGCACCACGAGAGAACGGAATGGCAAATGCACCTGTTGACCATTGTTGCCACTTGCCTACGCCCTGGAAGTAGAGGTCGATGTCGATGCCGCGCCACGAACCACCGAGGCGGAAACCATATTGATAGCGAGGAGTGGTGTTACCGATAACGGTCAAGTCACCCATATCGTTTTTAGTACCCTTACCGCCATCAATCACGCCGTCGTTGTTACGGTCAACAAACTTGATGTCGCCAGGGCCATATACGAAGTTTTCACTTTCAAGGCCCGACTGGTCTGCTACACCAGGAGCATAACCTGTGATATTGCCATTGGCATCATAAGTGAAGTCGTCTTTTGTGAAGAAACGATCGGTTTCAAAGCCATAAACGTCACCGTAAACTTTGCCCGTGAAATATTCATCCAGGGCACCTGTCGGGTTGTTCCATTCGGTTACGACAGTCTTGTAGTCACCAATGTTACCATTTACGTAAACGTCAAATTCGCCAAAGCGATGGCTCCAACTTGCTGTCAATTCCCAACCACGGGTGCGCAGCGAACCTTCGTTGGCATACGGAGCAGTTGCACCAAGCACACCAGGCAGAGTTACACCAGGAGCAAGCATGTCGAGAGTCTTACGTTGATACCAGTCAAACGAGAAATTCAACTCGTTGCTCAAGAAGCTGAGGTCGATACCGAGGTCAAGGGTGCGAATACGTTCCCAAGTCAAAGAGCTTGACACGAGCGATGGCAGGTCGTACATCATCATCATAGTGCCATCGGAATTCAACCAATACACGTCGTCAACAAGCCCGATGGTAGAGATGAACATGTTCTCGCCCACAGCTTCGTTACCGATTTCACCATAAGATGCACGCAACTTACCGTTGTTAACGATGTGGCGCAAATTGTCGAAATACTTCTCTTGCGTGAAGCGGTAACCTACCGAACCCGATGCGAAGAATGCCCAACGGTCGTCCTCGGGGAACGAAGAAGAACCGTCATAGCGGCCGTTCAATTCGAGCAACCAGATATCGTTGAAGTTATAGTTGATACGTCCGAAGTAACCTGCAGTAGCCGAGTGCACGTGGCGGCCTTCGATAGTCTGCGTGCCAGTTGCGAGGTTAAACTCGGGTTGGTCATAGTTGAGCAGGTCGTTACGACGCGAACGATGCCAAGTGTAGTCTTCACCTTCGGCATTACCACCAAGCATAATGTTGAAATTGTGCTTCTTGTTGAGGGTGAACTCATAGTTGGCATACACGTTCAATGCATAACCATTCTCAAGCTCGCTCTGTTGTTGCAAGTAAGAGTCGGAAGCAAATGCCGAGATCGGAGTTGGGTCACCACCCCAAGAGTTATGGCCTTCAACCGGCAGACCAACGGTGTCAACAAATATGTTGCGCACCTTGTAGGTGAAGTCGGCATTGACAGTCAAGCCCTTGAACGGAGTGAGCTTCAAGAAACCTGTCACACGAGTGTTGTTGAAACTTGTTTCGGCATCACCAGCTTGCTTCAAGTAAGAAATTGTGTTACGCATATCCACGCCGTCGATTGTGCCGAGCGGTTCGAAGAAGCTACCCCAACGCCACATATACTCGTAAATCGAGCGGCGAGTGTTAGGCCTTGTGTAGTTACGTTTCGAGTAGCTGATGCGCGTACCGATTTGCAACCAGTCGGTGACGTCCGACGAAATGTTTGCGCTCACGTTGTAACGTTTCACTTGGTCGGTATTGAAGTTAAGCGCACCATCCTTGCGGCTGTAACCAAACGACAGATAATATGTAGTACGGCCGCTTGTACCTTGCACATTCACATTGTGGCTTTGCGATGGCGACCAGTCCTTATACATGATGTCGTTAACGTCCCAGTCGGCATAGTACATCGTTGCGCCCGAAGTCGGGTCAACATAGTAGTCGCCCACGTTGTCCATGCTCACGAACGGACGCATTTCGCCATAGCCGCGTTTCTTGTGGCCGTTCTGTTCTTGCCAAGCTTGTGCGTACGGGAGCATTGTGTCCATGTACATACCGAACAGCTCGGGAGCTGAACCGGCACGGTTGTTAAGTTCGAGCAGAGCTTCGAGCTGCGAAGGCACGTCGGCATACTCAGGCAGCGTCGTAGGTGTGCTCCATGCGAAGTTGTTTGAGTAGTTCACGGTAAACTTGTCTTCCTTGGTACCAGCTTTAGTGGTAATCAATATCACACCAAATGCAGCGCGCGAACCGTAGATAGAAGTAGATGCGGCATCCTTGAGGACCGAAACGGTAGCAATATCGGCACCGTTAATCATCGACAGGTCATCAACAGGCACACCGTCAACGATGATGAGCGGGTTGCTGACTTCCGAGTTACTGAGCGTACCGACACCACGAATTTGGATTGACGGTTGCTCGTTGATACCACCTTGCGTGTTCAAGATGGTCAAGCCTGGCACAGCACCTTGCAATGCCTTGGCAACATCCATCTGAGGCTTTGCGTCAAGAGTCTTTTCGACATCGACAGTCGAAACGGCACCAGTCACATTCACTTTTTTCTGTGTGCCGTAGCCCACTACTACCACCTCATCAAGCACCTCGGCATTCTCCTTGAGGACAATGCGCATGTTAGTGCCACGTGCGGCCACTTCTTGCGGTTCGTAACCCACATAAGAAATGGTCAAAGCCTCGCCACGCACACGCAGCGAAAAGCGTCCATGGACATCGGTTGCAACGCCATTGGACTGGCCTTTCTCGATAACGTTTGCTCCAACGATGGGAGTGCCATTCTCATCAACCACAACACCGCCCACCGTGCGCTGTGCAACCTGCTGAGTTACACTTGCCGGGGTGGCCGTGCTGACGGGTTCTGCAACCATTGTTCCGCTACACAATAATGCGCCAGCTGCTGCCAGCATGAGGATACGATGTCGCCGCAATCCTCGTTTCGTGTGAATTTCTTTCATAAACGACTAAATGGTTTTTGTTAATAATAAAATTGTTTTAAGACTTTAAGGCTAAATCCAAAGAAACAACACATAAACTTATATATATGTCCTTATCTTCGGCCTTTTCATATCAAATTCGCATATTTGCCACAAGCCCAATGGACTCGTTTGGCAACATTCTTTGCAACCAAAATTACACAAATTTTTTCACGCAGTGCAAGAAATAGTCAAAATTTTTTCATACAAAAGCAAAAAAAAATTATCGCAAAGCACATATTTACCACAAATTTAACAACAGCCGTCTATCACACAGCTCATTACAACGAAACAATGTTTTACAACATACACATTATTCTAAATTCATGTAAACAAACCCAAAATAAAAACCAACCCATAAAATAGATATCTTAATTGCTACAAAACCCACGCAAAAACCGCTCTGGCCATAGCCCCACGGCTCTTTCATTTAAGCCCTCAAGCGGTCATTAGGAGTAATATTGCCCCGGAGGGGCAAAACTATGCATAACTGCTGGTGGAGTGAGCGATAGCGAACGCAACCTGCAGAAAGACAAACGTATATACTAAGCGGCTTCGGAGATGCCGCACATGGACAGCAATAAAGTACGGCATCTCCGAAGCCGCATTTCAATAGACGAGCACTGCCGCAGGTTCCATTCGCTGCACTCACTCCACCAGCGGTTAAGCATGGTGCAGCCCCTCCGGGGCTATACGCTGAAATGACTGCCTCTCGTTATGTTCTATCTGACATGATTTTCTAATGACCGCTCGGTGGGTGGGTAAATGAAAGAGCCGTGCCATAGACCGACATACATATACTAATGCTTTGTGTGTTGGGGATTTTGTTGTAAATTTGCAGTATAAAGATTGGAGGGAATATGAAAGCATCAGCAGCAATGGAAAACTTGTGGTTGTACTTGCAGTCGCTTCCACGCAGCAAC